>JBQCIM010000114.1:0-104068 GCA_051953735.1 Ginsengibacter sp. | reverse complement strand
TACTTTTCCGGAAAGATTGGATACAACCACTTCATTCAAGTTTTTAGATTTCATCTCCATTGGAGCAGCGCCTCTAATCATTATTGCTCCATTGTAATAGATATTATATTGCCGCAAATAATTCAACACATCATAATTCTTTTCTTTTTGAGGAATCATTTTCTCATTCCAATATTTTTCAAAAGAATTGACACCGATAAAATTTTGTCGTCCGTTCCAGGTATTGTATCCATTATAGTTCGGCCAAATGTCTAGACTGTTCCATGAATGTGGTTTGAATTGATCGAGTGATGCATCATACATACTTGCCAACATTTCAGCGGCTACTTTTTCTCCTTTATTTCCGGTGATTTTCACTTTCCATTTTTCCTCATTTCCAGGCAACGTTTTATCACGATAAGTGTCGAAAGAAATATTCAGTTCTTTATTGCTCCAGGGAACATCAATTATATTTGAAACCGTATAAAAGCGATTGTCTTTTACCAAAAATTCATTCACTCCAAAACCACCACGATCTTCTTCTTTAATTTTAAAATCAAAAGTTTTTTTCTCTTTATTTAAAGAATATAAATTCAACGTATTTGTTTGTTTACTGTTGGCCGCGGGTTGCCCGTTATCGGTCTTTTGCTTATTAATTTCCTGAATTAAAAACACATCGTCTGTAGAAGTTCCTGTTATAACTTTCGCAGTTTCTCCCGGTTGAACATTATTTTTTTCCTGGTAATTCCAAACGTACTGATTAGAAGGAAGCGTATTTGATTTCGGATCATATACCTGGAAATATTTTACGTCTTTTACTTCCTGTCCGTATTTGTCTTTCGCTGTTGATTCAATTAAGTACCAACCGGAATTGAATATTAAATATTGAACATTGAATATTGAATCTTTATTTGTTGAATCGCTTTTTTCATAAACCAAATTTCCTTTTGCCCATGTTTCCTTTTTTGTTTCGTCTTTATATTCATCATGTGGAAAGTATTTTATGAATTCATCTTTGGTATAAATAAATTCATCAGGTTCATTCCATAATCTTTGTCTGATAAGCCTTTCAGGAGTTTGTAGTTTATAAATCTTCACATGAGCGTTTATCCTTTCAGGTTCGCCGCTCAGATTTTTACTGCTGATAGAAATGCTTTTTAAACTGTCTTTATTAATTACATCCTGTGGTAAAATAATTTGCAGGTTCAAAGATTTATAACCAACAGGAACGGTGATATCCGCGCTTCTCGTTTCGCCGTTGATATCTGTTACATCCGCTTCTACTTTGTAATCAAACACTGGATCTGTTTTCTTATCAATGCTCAAATCAGGAATGGCAGCAAATTTTATTGTAAACCTTCCATCTGTATCCGTTGTTATTTCTCCGTTTGCAATCTCCATCGGTCTTGCAATTGGAAAAGGCTTGCGCCAAAACATCCACGGATAGAGGAATCGCGCTACTCTTGTCACTCTATAAGACACTTTAGCGCCATCAATATTATTTCCCGCATAAGCTTTTGCAAAACCGTTGATACTAACGGTATCGCCTACTCGAAAACTTCCTTTTGCTTTTTCAAATTCTGTATAAAATTTAGGACGTTTATATTCCTCGACTGAAAAAGAAACTGATGAATTTTCATATTCTTTTACATCAATATTAAATTCGCGATTCAGTTTATTTTCAGGTATTTTAAATCTTCCGTTAAAAGAACCAAAATCATTCAGTAAAACTTTCATTGAATCTATCGTCTGATTATTGGCATCAGAAAAAATAATGTTCAACGAATCTTTCGATTGAAGTAGAATGGATTTTTTTGTTTTAAAATCTTTTGTAACACCAATTCCTTTGAAATAAACAATTTGTCCCGGCCGGTAAATGCTTCTGTCTGTAAATAAAAAAATTTTCGCATAGTCTTCATCAAATTCTTTTTGATCCTCATAATCAGAATCTGATTTATTTGTATTGTAATAATTATAATAGACGTATTGATAATCATCCAAAAATAAACGGTCGCTTTTATAAGTGATGTCAAGCCTTACATTTTTCGAGTAGTCCTTTTCTTTTAATTCAGGCATTTTAAAATATCCGTTTTTATCAGTTGTATATTTTTCTTCTTTGGCTAACGAATTACTTCGTGTTGAATAATCATATTTTTGATTCCACACTTGAACGTTTGCGCCACTTAAAGGCCGTCCTGTCGTTCGGTTCAGCACAAAATATTGTAAGCCACTGTTGATAAAACTAATATCCGAAACGTAGAAATATTCTGCACAAAGCGGATTTTTATCCAGACTAAAATTTGAATCAGCACTTCCGATCAATGCATATTCCCCAACAGGCAAAGCATCAATTTTTACTTCGGCAGAATGAGAAAAATAATCATTCGTTTGTGGTAATTCCTGCTTCCATGTGCGCAAAGATCTCAGGGAAATTAACTTTTGAAAAAGCTTATCGTTGTCATTTTCTTTTTGCAATTGCTTTTTCAATTCAGATGTCAATGAAATAATTCTAAAATAAACGGTATTAAAATTCTGATAATTCACTAATGTCCTGAAGGGTTGTGAAGGAACATTAATTTTTTCGGTCGTAAGATTTAAGGAATGATGCAAAATGGTTTTCAAAAGATTTTTTGCATTAATACCACCTTCGCTTTTTGCAAATCTCTTTACCAGATCATTCAAAGTTCCTTTTGCTTTTACAATCGTATATTTAGAAGTTGAATCACGATTTTGGTGTGCTTGAATTGCTTTATTATAAATATTTTGAGCAATTAAAAAGGTCGCTTGCGCTGATAAAGGATTGTTTGCATATTTTTCGCTCAAATGTTTTAGAGCACTGATGTACAGCGAATCTCTATTTTGCATTATCCCATATTGGTTTACAAAATTGATTCGTTCCAAATTCACATCAATCAATGCATCTGGGTTTTTGTCGTTTTTATGAAATGATAATAATTGCTGAAAAATAATCAGCGCTTTTTGGTGAAGTGAGGTTGAATCTTTGGAAATAAAATTTGCCTTTATAAATTCGTTTACCGGTGCAAAAGCAACAGGATCCTTTATTTCAAAAGCATAAGCCGGTCGGGTGATATCGCGTTCATCATTTTTAAAATAATCCAAAGCGCGATGCGCAAGCAAATCAAAAAGTGTTGGCCGAAGATTGCGCACATTTCCTTTTAAGATGATTGCATCAAAAGGATTAAGCTTTGTTTGTTGTAACAATTTTTCATTCTTCAAAGAAGCAACATATAATTCAGCAATTTTCTGATGCAGATCATCTGAGGTCCAGGTAGCAATATCTTTTTTATCAAAATTTGCTGTGTTGGTTCTTTGATATAACTTGTAGCGGTTTTGCTGAAGGTAATTCCAGTATAGTTGGGCTGAGATGCTTTGCACTATTGACTTTGCAGGCTCTTTAGCAATTGAGATTTCCCTTTCCAATGAATCAATGCTTTTTGCAGAAGCATCTTCTTCAATTTTCTGTCGCAGATTTACTTTGAATAATAATGCTTTGATGATCTGTGCATTATTATTATTTTTTTTAGCATCGCTATAAATATTTTCCACTTCCGCCAAAGCAGATTTTGTAAATCCTTTTTTCTGAAAAGCTTCCACTTTTTTCCATTGAATGTTATAATCGCTTTTTGTTTTTTGTGCGTTTAATGTTGAAAAACAAAAACAAGTAACAAACAAAAAAATGGTAGCAGTAAGAAAATAAAATTTCACTCGCATGAAGATAAATTTATTTAAAGATAGAAAAGCGTATAAGGAAGTTGTATGAACATCTTCCTTAATCAGATAGATGCAACGAAAGATTTATTTCATAAAACGTTATGAACATTCGTTCTTTTTTAAGAAATAATGAAGTGGATAGCAGTAAATGAAGAAAAAGATCTCAAATCTTATTTGAGATTATGATACACTTTTTGAACATCTTCATCCTGCTCGAGGTTGTCAACTAATTTCAAAACTTCATTGGCATCTTCTTCAGAAAGTTCTACTGTTGTTGTTGGAATTTGCGTTAATTCTGCTGTGATCACATTAATCTTTTTTTCTTCCAAAGCTTTGTTCATATTGCCAAATTCGGTGTAAGGAGTGCGGATAATAATATTGCCTTCACTGTCTTCTCCAATTTCTTCAAGGCCATAATCGATCAGCTCAAGTTCGAGTTCTTCAATATCTAGGTTCTCATTTTTAATTTTAAATTCTCCCATTCGGTTGAACATAAAAGCAACGCTGCCGCTCGTGCCAAGTGAGCCATTGTTTTTGTTGAAATGCATTCTTACATTAGCTACAGTGCGTGTTGGATTGTCGGTGGCTGTTTCAACCAAAATGGCAATTCCATGAGGTGCATAACCTTCATACACTTCTTCATGGTAGTCGGTTTTATCTTTTCCCATTGCCCGCTTGATAGCAGCTTCCACACGATCTTTAGGCATGTTCACTGCTTTTGCATTGATGATACATCTGCGCAAAGCAGAATTATTATCCGGGTCGGGGCCGCCTTGTTTTACGGCGATATCAATTTCTTTTCCAATACGCGTAAATTGTTTGGCCATTTTGTCCCAACGAGCGAACATGGTTGCTTTTCTTACTTCAAATATTCTTCCCATTTCCCTTAAAGATTTTTTGTTTACTGCTGTTTTTGCAGTCGGGCAAAACTAAAATCTAAAATGTAAAATCAAAAATTAAAAATGTGCAAAACAATTTTTGATGTGTTATTGGATGCTTTCTGATTTTTTATGAACATTTAAGCAGTTACGAGCCATTAAGAAGAAATTTTGGTGCTTCATTTATAGTTTTCTAAATCTTTAACAATTTGTACATCACTATTCTTTTTGGAAAGTTTTTTTACATCAAATAATTTTGCCCGCATTTTTATTATAAATCAATAAATTCCGGGAGGTACGGCTATGAAAGTAATGAAGTTTGGCGGCACGAGTGTGGGTAAGCCAGAAAGAATGGCTGAGATCGCAAAGCTGATCACAAAAGAAGAAGAACGCAAAATCATTGTGTTAAGCGCTTTGAGTGGGACTACCAACGCGCTGACTGAAATAAGTGATTCGCTTTCCAAAGGCGACCGTGAAGCTGCAAAAAAACGGATTGACGCTTTGGAAGATCATTATCAGAATTTTATAAAAGATCTTGTAAAGAAGGAAGAGTTTTATCAAAAAGCAAAAGATGTTCTTGCAGAGCATTTTGAATTTTTAAATATTATTTTAAAAATTTCTTACAGCGAAGCTTTGAACAAAGACATTCTTGCACAAGGCGAATTATTGAGCACCAAACTTTTCAGTATTTATTTGCAGGAACAAAAAATTCCTCATGTATGGCTTGCTGCGCTTGACTTTATGAGCATTGACGCTTTTGGCGAACCACAAGTCGGAAGCATTAAAACAAAATTAAATCAATTGCTTGATGCACATAAAGAAGACAAACTTTTTATTACCCAGGGATACATTTGCCGCAATGCAAAAGGCGAAGTTGATAACCTGAAACGCGGCGGAAGTGACTATAGTGCTTCATTGATCGCGGCGGCAGTTGATGCGTCAGTTTGTGAGATCTGGACTGATATTAATGGTATGCATAACAACGATCCGAGAATTGTGAAAAATACAAGGCCGATCAAACATTTGTCTTTTGATGAAGCCGCAGAGCTCGCTTATTTTGGAGCAAAGATTTTGCATCCTGCAAGTATCTGGCCTGCGCAGTTCTTTAATTTTCCTGTGAAATTGCTGAACACAATGGAACCTGACGCGGCGGGAACATTGATAGAAAGTCATTCTGAATCTGAAGGTGTAAAAGCGATTGCAGCGAAAGATAATATTACTGCCATAAAAATAAAAAGCAGCAGAATGTTGCTCGCTTATGGATTTTTAAGAAAAATATTTGAAGTGTTTGAAAAATATCAAACCTCGATCGATATGGTTACTACTTCCGAGGTTGCCGTTTCACTTACCATTGATAATAATACATTTTTAAAAGAAATAATTAAGGAACTGGAAATGTTTGGAAGCATTGAAATTGACACTGACCAAACGATCGTTTCCATTGTTGGCTATCATATTTCCAAAACAGAAAATCTTTTGGCAAAAGTGTTTGATAGCCTGACAGAAATCCCCGTGAGAATGGTAAGTTTCGGTGGAAGTCAACACAATATTTCTATTCTTGTCGCGCATGAAAATAAAGAAAGAACTTTGCAGTTGTTGAATAAAGGGTTATTTGAGTAATTGGGGTTAAATGTAAAGGGGAAGAGGTCTAAAATTTGAAAAATAATAAACCAACTTCATACACGAAAATTAAAAATTAATCCACGAACTCATATCCGATATCCCCACGGAAATATATTCCATCGAAATAAATTTGTTCTAAAATAGCTTTTGAAAGTTCAATTGCATCGCCCAAGCCTTCTGCCATAGCGGATACAGCAAATACGCGTCCTCCGTTAGTAACGATTTGATCTCCTGAGATTTTTGTTCCTGCATGAAACACGATCGCGCCCTCGCCATCATCAATATGTTTTCTTGCTTCAGGATTTTCCAAATACAAAAGGTTGACAGGAAATCCTTTTTTGTATTCTTCAGGATAGCCGCCGCTTACGGCAACAATGGTAACAGCGTCATTCTTCTCAACTTCTATTTTTTCTTCATTCAGCTTTTGTTGATCCATCGCCATCAATAATTCAACCAGATCATTTTTCAATCGGATTAGAACAACTTCGGTTTCCGGATCGCCCATACGGCAATTGTATTCAATTACCATTGGTTCTTCATTTACTTTTATCAATCCCAAAAAAATGAAACCTTTATAATCAACTCCTTCATTCTGCAAACCAAATATTGTTGGTTCAATAATCTGCTCTTTCACTTTTTTCATAAAATGTTCTGTTGCAAAAGGTACCGGGCTTATCGCTCCCATTCCACCTGTGTTCAATCCTTTGTCACCTTCACCAATTTTCTTGTAATCTTTTGCTTCAGGAAGGAGCACATAATTTTTACCATCTGTAAGAACAAAAACGCTTAATTCTATTCCGTCTAAAAATTCTTCCACAACTACTTTTTTTCCTGCATCACCAAATTTTGATTGCTGGATCATCAATTCAAATTCGCTTAATGCTTCTACATAATTCTGGCAAATAATAACCCCTTTTCCAGCAGCTAATCCATCTGCTTTTAAAACAATTGGTAACGGATGCCCTTGAATATATTTTAATCCTTCCTCAAAATTGGAACTGTCAAACTCTTGATATTTTGCGGTAGGAATCTGGTATTTTTTCATAAAACTTTTTGCAAAAGCTTTACTGCCTTCCAGTTGTGCTCCGGCTTTTGAAGGACCTGTAATGATAACATTTTTTAGGGCAATATCATTTTTGAAAAAATCGTAAATTCCTTTTACCAGCGGTTCTTCAGGTCCTACAACCACCATTTCAATATTATTGGAAATACAAGCAGCTTTCACGGCAAGAAAATCATTGATATTGATATCAATATTTTGCCCAAATGCAGCAGTGCCGGCATTTCCGGGCGCGATAAAAAGTTGGGAACATAATTCGCTTTGGCTTATTTTCCAGCAAAAAGCATGCTCTCTGCCACCCGATCCAAGAATAAGAATTTTCAAAATAACTTTTAATTTATGTTGATTGAAAAATGAAATTGCAAGTTATGAAACTTACTGTTCTACTTTTTAAAAGATGTTTGCTACGACCTCATTTTAAAAAAAGAAAAATGAATTATTCCTTTCTTTACTGTAAAATATTTTTTTATCAGAAGAAAAAGACTTTGACTTCGTTAAAATGAAAATCCACTTTTTTGTTTATTTACTCTTGTATTCTCTTTAGAGAATTGATGAATTTTTTTACGGATAAATTTATTTGATTAAAAATTAAACTTAGTTTTAAATTTCTTTTTACTTTACACGATTAAAGTTATTTTTCAGAAATTATTTTTAACAACAAAACCAAAACAAAATGGAAGACCAGATCATTACCGCGGATGTCGCTGATATAAAAAAGGGAAAACATCCACGAGGCCTTTACGTGCTATTCTTTACTGAAATGTGGGAACGTTTTGGTTATTATTTAATGATTGGTATTTTCCTTCTTTATCTTACAGATACTACCAATAATGGCGGACGTGGCCTTGATAATGTTTCCGCAATAAGTATTGTAGGAACTTACGTTGCGCTTATTTATCTCACGCCATTTATTGGTGGATTAATTGCGGACCGTTATATCGGTTACATAAAATCCATTTTTCTTGGTGGCGGCTTGCTGGCATTGGGTTATTTTCTAATTGCGCTGAACGGCAGCAATTTTGTAATGTATTCAGGTCTTTTTTGTGCGATCATCGGAAATGGATTTTTTAAACCCAATATCAGTACACTGCTTGGAAATATTTATAACCGCCCTGACCTGAAACCCAAGAAAGATGTTGCCTACAACATATTTTACATGGGCATAAATATCGGTGCATTTATCTGCAATTTTGTGGCGGCTCTTTTACGAAATAATTTTTCATGGGGATGGGCATTTTCCGCAGCCGGATTTGGAATGACAGTCGGATTAATTTGGTTTGCGTTTGGGTTGAAATATGTAAGAAAAGCCGACGTGATCAAGCCGGTTCAGAAAGAAGACATGCCGCTTTCCAAAATCGGGCTGTATGTGTTTTTACCTGCATTAATTGCCGGTGCGATTGGTTGGTTTATTCCCGGAAATATTCTCGGATCAGATTCTAATGATGCTTTCATTTTTGCATGTGTACCGATCATTATTTTTTATCTCAGCCTATGGTATCGAGCCACAGGATTTGATAAAAAGCGAATTAGCACGTTATTAATTTTGTTTGCCGTTTCTATCGTTTTCTGGAATATTTATAATCAGAATTCCACTGCACTTACTATTTGGGCACAAACCTATACGAATCGTGAAGCTCCTAAGTTTGTTCAATCTGCTCTGAAGCCGTTTGGATTTCTGGAAACAGTAAGTACAAAGCCGCAAGAAGTGCCGGTAGTGGATGATCAGTTCCGCCCGATCGCTGATGCAAATGGAAAAGTACAAACTCATATGGGAACTGATCTTTATTTTCAAAATCTGCAGAAAGATAAATATCCGCCGCCAGGACAGGATCTCAAACTCATTTCGACCGAAATATATCAATCAATCAATCCATTCTGGATCATAGTTTTGACACCATTGATCGTCGGGTTTTTCGGGTATATGAAAGCGCGAGGGAAAGAATTATCGACGCCCAGCAAATTTGCCTGGGGTACCATCATTGCCGGATTGTCTTCGCTGGTAATGATATTTGCTTGCCTATCAACAGATATTTATCACAATAAAGTCTCCAGCTGGTGGATATTTTCCAGCTATGGCGTTTTTACAATAAGTGAGTTATTTGTAAGCCCGGTTGGTTTATCGCTCACTTCAAAAGTTGCTCCGCGAAGATTAACAGCATTGATGATGGGAGGATGGTTTATCACTACCTCTTTAGGTGGAAAAGTATCAGCTATTCTCGCAGGTTTTTGGGATCAATTTGATAACAAAGCAGTTTTCTTTGCCATTAGTTTTATTGCTGCTATGGTTGCAGGTATTCTTCTTTTCCCATTAGCGAAGAGACTGAACAAAGTAGTGGTGGAAGCGTCTGAAATGGATACGTAAATAACTTTAGTCATCGCTTTTCGAGCACTGAAACATTTGAACGGAATTCATCTGAGAAAATAGGATGGAGCATAAATATTTTTTTTAAAAAAAGCAACCCGGGTTTTTTAAATGCCAGAGGCTACTAATCTATTTGAGTTTAAAATACTTTTGAAGAACTCCTAAAGGATTTTTTAGATTGAAAAAATAAAACCGATTAACCTGCTGAAGTGCGTTTTCAGTATTCTTTGAGATCGTTCCGCTATTTTTCAGGAGTTTGAAAAGGAAGAGATATTGCTATCTTCGTGTCATCAATGAGGATTATACATAGTGTTACTACACGTTCGTAAACTTATATCCTATTCCTCTTACAGAATGAAAATATTTTGGATTGCGGCTGTCGTCTTCAAAATACTTTCGGAAATTTAGAATAAAATTATCAACGGTTCTTGTTGTGGGATAGACGTTGTAGCCCCAAACAGATTGAAGAATTTTTTCGCGTGTAACCACTTCATTTTTATTTTCGATAAGCAATTTTAAAAGCATTGCTTCTTTCTTTGTAAGTGCTACCTGTTCACCCGCTTTGGTAACGCATTCCAACGATTTAAAATTGATCAGATTTTTCCCAAAATTATATTGTTCCGCTACCGGCTCTTTTGCCGAAATCTTCTGACTTTTAGTAATTAATATTCTTACTCTTATCAAAAGTTCTTCAAGACTAAAAGGTTTGGTCAGATAATCATCTGCTCCTTTTTTTAATCCTAAAACACGATCAGAACTTTGATTTTTGGCACTTAGCATCAGGATAGGAATATCAGAATTGCTCAATCTTATATTTTCGCAGACAGAGATGCCGTCTATTTCAGGAAGCATTACATCCAGAATAATAAGGTCAAAATACTCATTATGAATTGCTCTCAACGCTTCTTCTCCATCAAATGCTGAGGTAACTTCATAACCTTCCATTTCAAAATTTAATCTCAAAGCATCCTGCAAATTTTCTTCATCTTCTACCAACAGGATTGAAAGTTTTTTTGATGCCATAATTCAAATTTATTTTTTATGAATTTCTTGATACTTTAAATTGTATTTCAAAAACACATCCATTCGGAATATTATTTTCAACACTGATTTCGCCATGATGCTGTTTTACTATTTCCTTTGTCAGATAAAGTCCAAGTCCTGTTCCTTTTGTTTGTCTGTGTGCTCCGCGAAAATATTTTTCAAAAACCTTTTTCTTTTCTTCATTGCTTATCCCATAGCCTTCATCTATTACCTGCAGCTTTATCTTTTTATTCTCCTGAAATATTTTTATCAAAACTACACTGTCTTTCGGTGAATATTTAATAGCATTATCTAAAAGATTGTTAATGGCTAACTGTAAAGAGAGTTTATCTCCGGTTATAATAATTTCATCAGCATCTTCTACTTTAATTTCTCTTTCACGAAAGCGAATCATAAAATCTTTAGCGCAGTCATCGACAAGTGTTACGAGGTCAAATTTTTCCCTGGTAAACTTATATCCCCCTGTGTCTAACTGACCGAGAAGAAGCATATTATTGCATAATGAATTTAGCCGGTTTGCTTCCTGTATGGTGCTCCTGATCAGCTTTTCCTGTTGGTTAGGATCGAGTTTTCTGATCTGCATTGTTTCAAGGTTCAGTTTAGTAACAGCAATTGGAGTTTTTAATTCATGAGTGATTGCCATCATAAAATTGCGCTGCTGTTGCGATTGAATTAGTTGCTTGTTGATAAAGCGGAAAACAAAGACAGCACCAACAGAAGTTAGGAGTAAAAAAGTAACGCCTTCTTCAATGTACTGTGCAGTTTTGCGATCTTTTAATGCCTCTATTTTTTTTTCTTTTTGAAAATAATGAATATCGTTTACAGGAATATCATCTAATCTTTCGTCGGTCAATTGTGTGTTTTGCCTATTAAGCATCAGGA
Source organism: Ginsengibacter sp. (assembly GCA_051953735.1). Taxonomy (GTDB): domain Bacteria; phylum Bacteroidota; class Bacteroidia; order Chitinophagales; family Chitinophagaceae; genus Ginsengibacter. The sequence goes on along the minus strand of JBQCIM010000114.1, from coordinate 92,508 downwards.
ACCAAAAAACAAGAGCGGAAATAATATAAGCGAGCAAAAACCAATAAAAAATATAAATGAGCCTCAGAGGTTTTTCTTTTAATTTTTTTTTGAGGACCTTGTAAACCATGGGTTTTAAAATTTCAGGAAGAGCAAAGCTTCGATAATTGAACAAAAATTACATTCCTACTTTCTCTACTCTTATACCAACATTTAAAATGTAATTTAAAGGATTTTCACGCATGATCTGTGCAATTGTAAATGTATAATCTCCGGCAGCCTTAAAGGAAAAAGGAGCAGCAGAAATATTTTTTCTTACTTCATAAATATCATCCATTCCAGTCCCTTCCCATCCTTTGGCATCAGTGGCTAAAACAAGATTTATATTTTGATAACTGATAGAATCATGTGGAGGTTTTAGACCAACACGAAGCCAGATATTATTGTATTTGTACAGATCGGTATGGCGCAAAACAACATACACGTTATAAAGCGACCTGGTGTCATCAATATGAAAAGAGAATTCAGGAACATCAGTGTAAAACCATTGCTGAGAGGGGATTACAGCTTGTTTCTCAAAAAGGTTGATCTTAATACACGATATAAAAATCGCGGAGACGAATAATATAAAGAGGACTTTTTTCAAACTGATTTTTTTACAAAAATAACTGCTTTTTTTGTAGTCAAAAATGATGAATAACTAAAGAATATTAAACGTTTGTTCCTTAATTTTTTCCAATTCATCTTTCATTAATACAACACTTCTTTGTATGTCAGAATCATAAGCCTTTGAACCAGTCGTATTTATTTCCCGGCCAATTTCCTGGACCACAAAAGACAATTTTTTGCCTTTTGCTTCCTCATCATTGTCCAGAATTGAGAGGAAATATTCGCAATGATTTTTCAGGCGAACCTGCTCTTCGCGAATGTCAATTTTTTCAATGTAATAAATCAATTCCTGTTCGAGACGGTTGGTATCATAACTTTCTTTTCCCACATTTTCTTCGAGAAGATTGATAAGATCATTTTTCATTCTTTTCCTTCGTTGTGGCTCCAGGTTTAAAATTTCATCCTCCTGTTTTTTTATATTTTTTATACGAAGACGAAGTTCCTTTTCCAATGATTTTCCTTCTTCAACCCGGTGAATGTTTAATTCCTTCAAAGCCACTTCTATTACAGTTTTCAGCTGTTTCCAATCTTCTTCCTCCAATACCTCATTACTAGCTGAAACCACCTCAGGTAATCTTAATAAAGCTGCTAAAACTGCGTTGGTATCAATTGATAATTCCTTTGCTAAAACTTCAATTTGTTGATAATAAGATTTGATCAGATCTGTGTTGATTACAACAGGTTTCGTGGTTCCATTTTGTTTTACCACAATCAAACATTCTATTGTGCCACGCAATAATTTTTCCTGAATTAAATTCCGGATATCGAATTCATAAGGTTTAATAATCGGAGGAATCTTTAAATTAATTTCAAGTTGTTTTCCGTTCAGGGATTTTATTTCTACCAAATAAGTTTTATCATCTACTGTCTGCTCAGCTCTTCCAAAGCCTGTCATTGATCTTACCATCTTAATTTATCTTTTGAATTTTAAGCAAGTTATACAATTCTTGTTTAGATATGGATTTCATTTCTCCTGCAGCAAGATCTGCCAAAGAAATTTTTTCAATTCTGTGTCGTATCAATCTTAACGTTGGAAAGCCAACAGCAGCGGTCATTTTTCTAACCTGACGGTTTTTGCCTTCTGTTAAAATTATTTTTATCCAACTATCAGGTACAGATTTTCTAAACCGGATCGGAGGATTTCTTTCACCAACTTTTGGTGCTTGCAAAAATTTTTCGGCAACACATTTTTTTGTTCGATACATTTTTCCTTTAAGATTAATTGAAACACCTTGTTGCAATTTTTCAATCGCATTTTTTGTTATTTCTCCTTCCACCTGCACCCAATATTCTCTTTCATGTTGATGAGAAGGATTTAATAAATAGCAAGTTAATTTTTTATCGTCTGTCAAAATCAATAGTCCTTCGCTATCATAGTCTAAACGCCCTACCGGATACACATTCGGCGAAACTTTAAAAAAATTTTTCAATGTTTTTTTCTCATCCTGAAAAGAAAATTGTGACAGTACATTGAATGGTTTATGGACAATAAAATATTTGCTCAAAAGAAATTTTTATTGATTTTATTTTGATGAAGTTTTCTTTAAAAATTAATAAAGCCCGTGAAGAAATTCAACGGGCTTTGTTATATGGATGGGTTAGTAAGTACAGGAAATAAATTTCCTTACACAATATTAAAAATAAATTTTGCTATATGAAAAAATATTTCAAAAATTTTTATCAACATTTTAAAAAATTGTGTGGGGATAAAGTAAAGTTTTCATCTGCACAGAAAATTTTTTTTCCGCACTTTATTTTTAAAATGACCAGAATAATTTTTTTCGTTTCACATTGCTGCTTTCAGATGCAGTGTTTATAATAGTTTACGGGAAATCAAAATTTTTCTTTTTTTGAAACCTCCTTCTTCTCCAAAAATTTCATGAAAAAATAAAACTGCAAAATGAGTCAATGTTAATTTTTTTATTTTCTAAAAATATTTGGCGGATCAAAATAAAATCATCTTCATTCAAGCGCTTTCCAAACTTTATCTTTGACTGAAAATTATTTATTCAATGCAATTTCCTTCTCCTGTTTCTGTGCAATGGATTGCCGGTTTTATCAACGCAAAAATTTCCGGCAATGAAAGTTCCTTTGCTTCAGGAATTAATGAAATACACAAAGTAAAAAATGGTGACATTGTTTTTGTGGATCATCCAAAATATTATGACGCATGTTTAAACAGCGCTGCTACATGTATTATCATCAATGCACAAAGAGAAGTTCCTGAAGGAAAAACTTTGTTTATTGTTGATGATCCTTTTGAAGCGTATTTAAAAATTGTAAATCATTTCAAACCGTTTACTCCATCTGAAAAGATGATCAGCGACTCTGCAAAAATTGGAAAGAATTCGATCATTATGCCCAATGTTTTTTTAGGAAATAATGTAGTTGTTGGTGATCACTGCATCATCCATCCAGGTGTTGTTGTTTATGACGATTGCGTTATTGGAAATGATGTTGAAATACATTCGGGAACGGTTATCGGCAGCGATGCTTTTTATTTTAATACAAAAAAGAATCGCCAAAACTGGTATAAAAAAATGCAAAGTTGCGGACAGGTTGTGATCCATGATTTCGTTGAAATAGGTGCCAATTGTACCATTGACAGAGGTGTAAGCGATTCAACTATTATCGGAAGCGGAACAAAACTCGACAATCTTATTCATGTTGGCCATGATGTCGTAATGGGGGAGAATTGTTTAATCGCTGCACAGGTCGGAATTGCGGGGGGAACTATTTTAGGAGATGGCGTTACTCTATGGGGACAGGTTGGTGTTAACAAAACAATTACCATTGGAGATAATGCTGTGGTGATGGGTCAAGGCGGAGTTACATCAAGTATAGAAGGAAATAAAACTTATTGGGGCACACCTATCCAGGAATTTTTCAGCAAAAGAAAAGAATTGGTTTTGATAAAACGACTTCCTGAGATTTGGGAAAAAATAAAATCACTAGAAAAATAAATTTTTAAAATCACCTCGATAAATGTAAAAATTGAAAATTGAATTATTTGTTTGTTTACTGTTTTCTGTTTTTTTAAAGAGAATATTTTTCCTTCAATGAAGCACACGTAAATTCAATGGCATCCTTAATTTTTGTGAATTGAAAACCAGGAAACGCTTTTAAAATTTTTTTGTTATCAAAATAAACTTTTGCCTGTGCAGTTCTTACCGTTTCTTTCGTTAGCAAAGGCTTTACCGCTGTCAGCGATGATTTTAATTTTTCAGTTCTCCAGATGATTTCTGCCAGGAAAGAATTCACTTTTTTATAAGGCGGTTTTTTGCGAAAACAATTTGCAATGGATGAAAATATTTCACAGTAGGAAATATTTTCTCCGTTTAAAATAAAACGTTCTGAAGTTATATCACTGTTCATTAGCAGTATCATTGCACGCGCCACATCCCTTACATCTACAAATCCTGAAATGCCTTCTGTGTACCATTTGAATTCTTCATAAGCCTTTTTAAAAATCGCAGAAGAACTGTTTTCCCAATTATTACCTCCTAAGATTAATGACGGATTTACAATCACTGCATTTAGTCCTTCCGCTACTCCTCTCCACACTTCGAGCTCGGCAAAATATTTTGATTTGCCATAGATGCTATTGCTTGTTTCTTCTGTCCAGTTCATTTCTTCTGTGATCATTTCTTCTTCCCTCAGTCTTCCCAAAGCCGCTACAGAACTGACATGTACAAGTTTCTCAACATAAGCGTCTATGCAAGCATTTACAATATTTGCTGTTCCTTCGATATTTATTTTTAAAAGTTTTTGTTTATCCTTTGGATTATAAGAAACGATGGCAGCGCAATGATAAACATGCGTAATTGATTGCATGGCTTCCTGCAATGTATCAACATCAAGAATATCACATTGAATAATTTCCAGGTTTGGATTTGCAATTTTTATGGGAGAAGAATGAGATATCGCTTTTACTTTCTCTCCTGAATCAAGAAGTTGTTGAATGAGTTCGTTTCCTACAAGTCCGGAACCTCCTGTGACAAGGATTTTTTTTTCATCAATATTTATTCCTGAAAGATTTTCCTGAAGTATTTCCGGCATTTCCAATTAATTCAGCGATGAAATTAATTATCCTTTTTTAATTACTCGTATTTATAAAAACCTTTTCCGGTTTTTTTGCCCAGTTCATTATTTTTTACTTTTTCAATTTGAATAGATGAAGGTAAAAAACGTGGCGCTTTTTCAAACGCATTATAAACACTTTCTGTAACAGCAAGATTGATATCCATTCCAATCAAATCCATTAATTTGAAAGGCCCCATTTTAAATCCGCTTGCTTCAAGAATGTCATCCACTTCTTCAAAAGACGCAATCCCTTCTTCAAGAATTTTCAACGATTCAAGATAGTATGCTCGCGCAACACGATTGACAATAAACCCGGGAGAATCTTTGCAAATGACAGGTTCTTTTTTCATTGTTTTGCAAATGGTAACAACAACTTTAATTATTTCGTCGCTCGTTTGGCGGCCTTTTACAATTTCAACCAACTTCATAATATAAGCAGGATTAAAAAAGTGCATTCCAACAACTCTTTGAGGAAAAACTATTTGTTCCTGCATGGAAGAAAGGGAAAGTGAGGAAGTGTTAGTTGCAAAAATTACTTCTTCATTATTGTATTTTGCAAGCTCATTAAATAAAGAAATTTTCGCTTCTTCCTTTTCAACAATCGCTTCGATAATTACAAAAGCAGTGCAATCTTTGATGTCGTTAGTAAATTTAATTCGTGAAAAGATTTCTTCTTTTTCCTTTTCGTGGATTTTATTTTTATCAACTAAATACTGCAGATTTTTTTCAATAATATTTTTTGATTTTGCAAGAACAATTTCATTTACATCAAAAAGAATTGTTGCAAAGCCATTTTGCGCAGCCACTTGTGCAATACCGCTTCCCATCGTTCCTGCTCCGCAAACGCAAATGGTAATGATCATTAATCGTAAGATTTCTTAGAGTAAAAAAACAAATAACTCCAAATATTTTTTTATAAAACAGACAGATCAGACGGCGCTCTCAAATTGTTTTAAAAACCTTACATCATTTTCACTAAAAATCCTCAAATCCTTAATTTGATATTTCAACATTGTAATTCTTTCTATTCCCATTCCAAACGCAAATCCGGAATATTTTTTCGAATCAATTCGGCAATTTTCCAACACGTTTGGATGAACCATTCCGCAACCTAAAATTTCAACCCAGCCGGTATGTTTGCAAACGTTACAACCCGTCCCACCACAGATCAGACAGGAAATATCCATTTCAGCACTTGGCTCTGTAAAAGGAAAATAAGAAGGACGAAAACGGACTTTAATTTCTTTGCCAAACATTTCCTGCACAAAGAAATAAAGTGTTTGTTTTAAATCTGCGAATGAAACATTATCCGCAATATATAAACCCTCTACCTGGTTAAAAAAACAATGCGCTCTTGCGCTGATGGTTTCATTGCGATAAACACGTCCGGGACAAATAATCCTGATGGGAAGTTTTCCTTTCTCCATTTCACGAACCTGCACGCTGCTTGTGTGTGTGCGCAACATCCATGCAGGATTTTGAGAAACATAAAACGTGTCCTGCATGTCTCTTGCCGGATGATTTTCAGGTAAATTCAATGCAGTAAAGTTGTGCCAGTCATCTTCAATTTCCGGACCTTCAGCAACAGCAAATCCAAGCCGTTGAAAAATGGAAACGATTTTATTTCTCACAATGCTAATCGGATGACGGCTTCCAATTGGCAGAGCGTCACCAGGTAATGAAAGATCAATGCTGTTTTCGGCTGTCTGTTGTTTGTTGTCGGTCGCCTTCTTCAGCTCTTCCCATTTATTTTCAGTAAACAATTTCAATTCATTCAAAACTTTTCCCATTTCTCTTTTGCTTTCAGGAGCAACATTCTTCATTTCACTCATCATAGATTTTACTGATCCATTAGAACCGAGAAATTTGATGCGAAAAACTTCAGCGGGATTTTTATCATTACTGAAGAAATTATTGATTTCTTCTTTTAAATTATTGATTTGCAAAAGCAGATTTTCCATAGTTGCAAAAATACGTGAAAGAGCGAAAGCTAAACCAAGAAGGTTTCATTGACGATTATCCTTAAGGAAAATTCTTCTAATAAACCTTCTTGGTTTTTAAAAAATTTTATTGTTAGGTTTGCCCGACAAAAAATAAAAAATTGATTTACGATTTACACCAATATTTATCTCCATTGAATGTGGCAGGCATCAGCGGTGATGCGGCTTACAATGACAGCCAGATGGGAAGTGTTATTAAAATAAATGAAGAAGAAATTCCTGATTTATCAGATATAGATGTAGTAATTGTTGGTGTAAATGAATTTCGTGGAAATGGCTTTATCGCTACAGAAAATTCCGCGGATGCGATTCGTAAAAAGTTTTATGCATTGCATTACTGGCATAAAGAAATTTCGATCGCCGATATTGGAAATATTAAAAGTGGCGCTTCTTTAAATGATAGTTATTCTGCATTGATGATTGTGTTGAAGGAATTATTTCAGTTAAATAAAACCGTTGTTATTATTGGCGGTTCGCACGATAATACTTTGGCTCAATATTTTGCTTATAAAGAATTGAACAAAATAATTGATGCGACTGTAGTGGATGCCACAATTGATTTGAGAAGTGAGTCGACTTTACGAAGTGAAAACTTTTTAATGGAAATGCTAACGAGCGAGCCAAACATGGTAAGGCATTATAATCACATTGGTTTTCAAAGTTATTTTGTACACCCAAGAATGCTTGAAACCATGGACAAGCTTAGGTTCGATTGTTTCAGAGTTGGAACTGTAAAAGAAGATCTGGATGAGATGGAGCCGGTGATTCGCAATTCTGATTTGTTTAGTTTTGATATTGCCGCAATAAAAAACAGTGATGCGCCGGCGTCAACCTGCAGCCCAAACGGACTTACCGGCGAAGAAGCGTGTACGCTTGCCCGTTTTGCAGGAATGAGTCCTTTACTTTCTTCTTTTGGCATTTATGGGTATGATGCTTCTAAGGATGATCAGCTTCTGACAGCTTTACAAATTGCTCAAATGCTTTGGTATTTTATTGATGGGAAAAACAGGAGCCGCCAGGAGTCAGTACTAAGTGATAAGCAAAATTTTAATGAATACCACACAGCTTTTGCAGAAGTGGATACCGTTTTTCTTCAAAGCAAAAAAACAGGAAGATGGTGGATGCAATTGCCGGATAAAAAAATGATTGCGTGCAGTTATAAAGATTATTTATTTGCAAGCAACAATGAAATTCCTGAAAGATGGCTGAGGGCGCAGGAAAGAGACGTGTGATTTCTTTGACAGTAAACGAAGGAATAAATTGAAATTGTATTTCAACAAAGTTTTTTTATCTCCTGCTTGCAATCAATAAATTCAGATCAGTAAATTTTAAATCGAATCTTTGGCTTAAATGAAAATTCGTGAGCGCTCCTTTAAATAGATAGATACCGCTGCGGATATTTATTTTATACCAGACTAAATTCTCAAAGCCGCCATCATCAGCCATTTCAAGCATCAAAGGCATCAGAACATTGCTGATTGCCTGCGAAGCGGTTCGTGCAAATCCACTGGGAATATTCGGAACGCAATAATGAATGACATCGTATTTTTTAAAAACGGGCGAAGCATGTGAAGTGATTTTTGATGTTTCAAAACAGCCGCCGTGGTCAATGCTTACATCCACAATTACACTTCCCGGTCGCATTTTACTTACCATTTCTTCTGTTACAACAAGCGGTGTTCTTCCCCCTGAAGCTGCAAGAGCGCCAACTGCCACATCACATGTTTTTAATTGTTTCGACAAAATTCCGGGCTCTATAACAGAAGTGTATAAACGTAAACCAATATTATTTTGTAATCGCTTTAAACGATAGATGCTGTTGTCAAAGATCTTAATACTTGCACCCATCGCAAGGGCTGTTCTCGCCGCTTGTTCGCCCACAATTCCAGCGCCAATAATGATTACTTTCGTTGGTGGAATTCCGGATATTCCTCCAACCAAAACGCCTTTTCCGTGATTGGCATTACTTAAATATTGCCCGGCAATCAGCATTACAGCGCTTCCGGCAATTTCACTCATGCTGCGTACAATCGGATTGTGGCCACTGTCGTCTTTAAGGTTTTCAAAACTAAGCGCGGTAATTTTTTTCTCCATCATTTTTTCCAGAATTTCACGCTTCATGGCGGTAACATGAATTGGCGAAATGATGAATTGGTTTGGTTTTAATAATTCAATTTCTGTTTCGCAAACCGGCGCACTTTTTACAATCACATCACATTCAAAAACGTCTTTTTTTGAATGTGCGATTTTTGCACCTGCCTCGCTGTAATCTTTATCAGAATAACTTGCACCTTCTCCGGCTTTGCTTTCCATTATTACACGATGTCCATTAGCAACAAGCACTGTAACAGCTTCCGGAGTGAGGGCAATTCGGTTTTCCTGGAAAGAAGTTTCTCTGGGTATACCAATTAATAATTCCGCTCCTTTCGGTTTGATATCAAGAGTTTCTTCTAATGTTTCATAAGTGAAGGAAGGGGAAACAAAAGGTTTTGAAGATGCCATGGAGAGAGTTTACAATGAAATAGTGATATAAATATAAATTTTTATGCCGGAAATGTTACCATCAATTTTCGTGAAGTAGGAGAAATAGTTACAATGTTTGTAAAAACTGTATCGGGTGGAAAAATTTCAGGAGCCTTTTCAGGCCATTCAACAAAGCAGATTTCATTACTGTTCAAACAATCTTCGATGCCAGCGTCCATTGCTTCTTCTTTATTTTTTATCCGGTATAAATCAATATGGTAAATGATCTTGCTCGTTTTCGTTTTATATTCCTGGATGATCGAAAACGTAGGACTACTAACAGTTTCAGCTACCTGAAGCTCATCACAAAGAGCACTGATGAAAGTAGTTTTTCCGGCGCCCAATTCTCCTGAGAAACCAAAAACCTGATAACCGTTAGCCATTTTTAAAAAGTCTTTCGCAGTACTTTCAATATCATCAAGTTCAAAAAAAATTTCCATAAAAAGGGTCGTTTGCGCACAAATTTAAAAGATTCTAATTTCTTATTTCTAAACATGCTTTCAAAATAAGAATAGCAAGTTTCGGGTAGGATAAAGAAGTTTTCATTTCTATTTTTGTTTTTAAATAAAGAAAAATGAATGATCAGAATATCAATTTTACTCGTGTTGCAGAGGCGATAGATTTTATTCAGAAAAATTTTAAATCGCAGCCGCAATTGGAAGAAGTAGCGCAAAAAATTCATGTAAGTCCGTTTCATTTTCAAAAAATATTTACAGAATGGGCAGGCACAAGTCCGAAAAAGTTTTTACAATATATTAGTGTGGAATATGCCAAAAAAATATTGAAGGAAAATAAGGCTTCATTATTTGAAACAGCGATGGAACTAGGGCTTTCGGGCACAAGCCGCTTGCATGATTTATTCATCAACATCGAAGGAATGACCCCTGGCGAATATAAAAATGGCGGCGAAAACCTGAATATTAATTACAGTTTTGCAGAAACTCCTTTTGGAAATATTATTGTCGCTTCCACTACAAAAGGTATTTGTCATATTGCTTTTGCTGATGATGAAACGAAAGCTTTGCATGCATTGATCCTCAAATTTCCAAACGCAAAATTGCAACAAATGACAGATATGATTCAACAAAATGCGCTGTTTATTTTCACGCATGACTGGAATCATTTAAATGAAATAAAGCTGCATTTGAAAGGAACCGATTTTCAAATAAAAGTATGGGAAACGCTGCTGAAAATACCGATGGGAAAATTGACGACTTATGGAAATATCGCGTCGCATATACAAAAGCCAAAAGCTTCAAGAGCAGTGGGGACAGCAATTGGTGACAACCCTGTTGCATTTTTAATTCCTTGTCATCGTGTAATTCAATCCACGGGAACATTTGGTGGTTATCATTGGGGAAGCACGAGGAAGACGGCAATGATTGGATGGGAAGCTGCGCAAATGAATACAGTAAAAGAATAAATAAATGCAATTCTTATTTTTTCTTATTTCAAGAATTGCAAAATTGGTATGATTGTCATCATGTTCAATGGTTCTATAATACAACTTCCCCTCAGAATGGCTACCTTTGCACCATTCAAATTTTAAGTAATGGAATCAGCTCAAAATATTTTATCCATCGCTTTGAGCCATCCTGTGATGCACGAAGAGATGGAATTAGTACAGCATGGCTCTCAAAATATTCCCGGTTCTGTACAATATGTCATTAACCGTTATCGAAAACCTTCAAAAATTTCGGTTGAAGAAGTGGGAATGATGGTTTATAATTATAATGAAGACGATCAGAAATCTGGAAATCTTGAATTGGTTTTTTGTTTGGAAGGAAACCGTTATTGTAAGCAAAAAGATAAAGAATGTAACTTTTGCAAACATTCACAATCGCACAATTGCGAAGAATTGGTTGAAACGATTGACGTAGCATGCTTTCGTTTCAACACGGATCATCTTTCACAATTTGTGAAAGGTTTAAAAACTACTACTTTTTCAGAAGGTATTTTAAATTTCAATCATACTACTTCTTTTACAAAAGTTCTGCCTCTTTGCAGCCGCACCCGAACAGTTCTCGATGCCTTAATGAATCATACTTACACAGATAGTATGGAAAATATTTTCATTAATGCGCAAACACAAATGTTGTTGTTGTACAGCATGGAATGTATGGGAGGAGAAGGCGAAGAAGAATTTTCCTGCAAATTTTTAATGAATGAAGCAGATCGTGAAAAAATAGCTTTGGCACGTGAGGTCTTATTGCAACATATTGGCGAACCGCTCACTATTAAAGAACTGAGCCGCAAAGCCGCAATCAATGAATGTTATTTAAAAAAAGGATTTAAAGAAATGTATGGCACAACCATCTTTGATTTTTTCCAGAGTCAGAGAATGGAACATGCAAAATATTTATTGTATGAAAAAGGGTTGACCGTAACGGAAGTTGCTGCTTCTCTCGGATATTCTTCCATTTCTCATTTTTCTACTGCTTTTAAAAAACATACAGGAATAAAGCCTTGCGAATTATTATTCAGATAAAATTAAGAACAAAATAAGTATGGCTTTCTCAATTAAGAGAAAGCCATTTTTGTGTGTATTTTCATCAGGGTTAATCCTAAAAAGAAGACGAAGGAAACCTTCGCCTTCTAAAAACCTTCCATTGCAAGGCGCTGATCCTAATCAAAATAATTTGCAATGGATGCAAATATTTAGAAATCAAATCAGTGTTTTTCATGTGTTTGCAACGGCATCATGTTCTTCAGAACATCATATAAAAACTATCATAAATATTGTGCCAAACGATTTATTCAAGTGAAAATCAACCAGTTTTTAAAATGCGAATGCGGATTTTATTACATCAATTTTTAAGTAAATAATATCATTCTAAGCATTAAAACCAACTAAAACGGCTTGTAAAAATCTTTACCTTTGCAAACCTTTTACCATATAAGGCGAACAGAATGAAGAAATATCGTGAATATAAGCAGTTAGATCTTACCGGAATTGCTGATGAAATTTTAAAATCATGGAATAAAGAGAATGCTTTTAAAAAAAGTATTTCAAACAGAGAAGGAAAAACTTCTTTTGTTTTTTATGAAGGTCCCCCAAGCGCTAATGGAATGCCCGGAATTCATCACGTTATTTCAAGAACGCTGAAAGATCTCGTTTGTCGTTATAAAACCATGCAAGGTTTCCAGGTAAAACGCAAAGGTGGCTGGGATACTCATGGTTTGCCAGTGGAATTAGGCGTTGAAAAATTATTAGGAATTACCAAAGAAGATATTGGAAAATCAATTTCTATTGAAGAATACAACGCCACCTGCCGTCGTGAGGTGTTGAAATTTAAGGACAAATGGGATGAAGTAACCCAGAAAATGGGTTATTGGGTTGATTTGCAACATCCCTACATCACTTTTGAAAATAATTATATCGAAACACTTTGGTGGTGTTTGAAAGAATTATACAAAAAAGGTTATTTATATGAAAGCGTAAGTATCCAGCCTTATTCTCCAGCAGCCGGAACAGGTTTAAGTTCTCACGAGCTGAATCAGCCGGGAACTTATAAAGATGTAAAAGATACTAGTGCAACGGTAATGTTCAAAGTAAATAGAGAGTCGAGATCTGAATTTCTGTTTACAAAAAATGGAGAGTCTGAAATATATTTTCTTGCCTGGACAACTACTCCGTGGACTTTGCCTTCCAATTTGGGATTGACGGTTGGAGCCAATATTGAATATTCACTCGTTAACACCTTCAATCCATATACACATTTACCTGTTAGTGTGATTCTTGCTTCTGATTTGATCCCAAATTATTTTAAAGCTGAAGCCGAAATTCTTCGGTTGACGGATTATAAAGAAAGTGATAAACTGATTCCGTGGGAAAAAATCGCCACTTTTAAAGGAAGCGAATTAGAAGGTTTGACGTATGAACAATTGATGCCTTTTGAAGCAAATTCTTTGGAAAGAATTGAAGAAATTACTCCCGGCGCTCAACCTTTTAAAGTGGTTTTAGGAGATTTTGTTACTACAGAAGACGGAACAGGAATTGTTCACACAGCTCCTGCATTTGGTGCTGACGACTTTAAAGTTGGAAAGAAAAACGATTTGGGAATTTTAATTATGGTAGATAAAGAAGGAAAATTTATCAATGGCGTCGGAGAATTTAGTGGACGTTATGTCAAAAATTATAAGGACGAGCCACGTTACGAAGATGTGAACGTTGACATTTGTGTAAAATTAAAGAAGGAAAACCGCGCTTTTAAAGTAGAAAAACATCAGCATAATTATCCTCATTGCTGGCGGACAGATAAGCCAATTATTTATTATCCGCTCGATGCATGGTTTATAAAAACGACAGCGAAAAAAGAGGAAATGGTTGAATTGAATAAAACCATTAATTGGAAACCAGCTTCCACAGGAACAGGAAGATTCGGAAACTGGCTTGAAAATATGGTGGATTGGAACCTGAGCCGCAGCCGTTTTTGGGGAACTCCGTTGCCAATCTGGAGAACTGAAGATGAAAGTGAAGAAAAGTGTATCGGCTCGATTGATGAACTAAAAAGTGAGATCAAAAAATCTTTTGGCGCAGGATTTTTAATTGCTGAAAAGGATACAAACATTGAATCGCAGATCAATAAAATGGTTTCTGATCTTCACAAACCTTATGTTGACAATATCATTCTTGTTTCTTCCGGAGGAAAACCAATGAAGCGGGTTCCTGATCTGATAGATGTTTGGTTCGACAGCGGCGCGATGCCTTATGCACAATGGCATTTCCCTTTTGAAAATATAGAAGAATTTAAGAAAAATTTTCCTGCAGATTTTATTGCTGAAGGTGTAGATCAAACGCGTGGATGGTTTTACACTTTACACGCTTTGGCGGTTTTATTATTCGACAGCGTTGCTTATAAAACAGTAGTTAGCAATGGATTAGTGCTCGACAAGAACGGAAATAAAATGAGCAAGCGTTTAGGAAACGTGGTTGATCCGTTTGAAACGCTTGAAGTTTTTGGCCCGGATGCTACGCGCTGGTATTTAATTACGAATGCTTCGCCCTGGGATAACCTAAAATTTGATACAGAAGGAATTAAAGAAGTTCAAAGGAAATTTTTCGGAACACTTTACAATACTTACCAGTTTTTTGCCCTGTATGCCAATGTTGACGGTTTTATTTTTGGCGAAGATACGATTCCTGTGAATGAAAGACCTGAGTTGGATCAATGGATTCTTTCTTCTTTAAACTCATTAATAAAAGAGGTGACAGAAAGCCTGGATGATTATGAACCGACACAAGCAGGACGCGCAATTGAATATTTTTTAGATGAACATCTCAGCAATTGGTACGTTCGTTTGAACCGCAGAAGATTTTGGAAACCGGTTGATCAAAATAATCCTGAAGGTGAGAAGGACAAGATTTCAGCTTACCAGACTTTGTATGAATGTTTGCAGGTTTTGAGTAGATTAATTGCCCCAATTGCACCATTTTTTGCCGATTGGTTATTTAAAAATCTCAATTCAGTAACGCAAAAAATTAATGCAGAATCTGTTCATTTAACAGACTTTCCCAAATCTGATGAAAAGCATCTGAATAAAGAACTGGAAGAAAGAATGCAATTGGCGCAGGATATTTCTTCCCTCATCTTGTCGCTTCGCAAAAAAGTGAACATTAAAGTTCGCCAGCCGCTTCAAAAAGTAATTATTCCTGCAATTGACAATGATTTTGAACAGAAAATAAGACAGGTAGAAAATATCATTAAGTCGGAAACCAATATTAAAGAAGTTGAAATTTTGCCTGCGGCAAATAATTTTATTAAGAAGAAAGCAAAGGCGAATTTTAAAACTTTGGGTAAGAAACTTGGCGCCAAAATGAAATGGGCTGCAGCCAAAATCCAGGAACTGGATGACGAAGCCATTAATAAAATACAGGCTGGTAACTTTTTACTAAATTTTGATTTTGAAAAAAGAAATGAAGAACCTATTTTTATTTCTGAAGAGGATATCGAGATCAGCACCAACGAAATACCAGGTTTTGAAATAGCTGTAAAAGGCAATTTGACAGTTGCACTGGATCTGGTGTTAACAAATGAATTGAAGAACGAAGGATTTGCACGTGAATTTATTAACAGAATTCAAAATATCAGAAAAGAGAATGATTTTGAACTCACCGATAAAATCCTGCTAACGATAGAAGAAAAAGAGCCTATCAAAGATATAATTACTCAATTTAATGAGTATATTTGCGCCGAAATTTTGGCAGAAAAAATCGAATTCTCAACCAAAATTTCACAAGGCACTCAAATAGATGTCAATAATGACGCTTTTACAGTAAACGTTACTAAACAAAGTATTTAAGTATGGCTACAAAGAAAAAAACAACAAGTGTTGCACAAAAATCTAAGGCAACCAAAGCAGCAGCCAAAAAGTCTGTTCCACAAAAAAAAGTAGTCGCTAAAAAAGCAGCTCCTGTGAAAAAAGCTGTTGCCAAAAAAGCGGCTCCTAAAAAAGCCGGAACTTCAAAAGAAAAAAAATCCACAAAAGCAGCAGCTCCTAAAAAAGCGGCATCTAAATTGAGTAAAGAACAAAAATCATCCATTAAGAAACAAACTCCGGTTAAAAAAACTGCTAAAGCCGGTGTAAAAAAAGCAGTACCCAAAAAATTGGCTACGACTAAAAAGAATGCAGTTACAAAACCGACAGCAGCCGCAAAAAAAACTGCTCCGAAGAAAGAAAACAATTCACCTAAAGCAAGTGCAGCAGCCGCAAAAAAACCTGCTGTTACTAAATCTATAAAAGAAAAAACACCTGAAAAAACCTCTTCTTCAAAAACCGCTAAACCCGGTAAGCATAAAGCAGAATTAAAAAAAGCTATTGCAAAAGTGAAAGCGCAGCATGAAGAAGAAAAAGCCCCTAAAAAACCCTTTGTAATGCCTAAAACAAACACTGAAAAAGCCAGAAAATACGAACCTGAATTTACCAAATCCGTTTTAGATCAATCTCCTGCTGAAAATAACGGACCTTCTATGCGCTATAGCGACAACGAGCTTATGGAATTTAGGGAATTAATTACCCGAAAATTAGAAACTGCAAAAAAAGAACTTGGATATTTGCAGGGACTCATCACCAGAAAAGATCAGATGGGTGGTGATGAAAGTGACAACCGCTATATGACGATGGAAGATGGAAGCTTGAGCATGGAAAGAGAGCAATTGAGCCAGATGGCGAGCCGCCAGATCACTTTCATTGATCATTTGGAAAAAGCGATGATGAGAATCGAAAATAAAACTTACGGTATTTGTCGGGTTACTGGAAAATTGATCGATAAAGCCAGGTTAAGAGCGGTTCCACACGCTACACTTTCCATTGAAGCAAAAATGGGAATCAACAGATAAAATTTAAACGAAATTGATATAAAAAGAGAATTGCGAAAGCAGTTCTCTTTTTTGTTTGCCTATTCTGCTGACAAATAGGGGAACACCTTGTTGTAAAATTCATTCGTTACCGTCATAATTTTTTTTATTTCTTCAACAGAATTAAAATTTCCATGTTGTTGCCGATATTGAAAAATTGCATTGGCCATTTGATACCTGATGTAAGGGTGAACTTTCATTTCATCAACAGAAGCCGCATTTATATTGATCTTTTTGATAGCGTTACTATTCAGAATTAAATACGGTCTTATTTTTTGAAATGTTGAATCCGGAAGTAAATAAGTTTCTGCAATTTGATCCACAGAATAAAATCCTCCAAGCTTTTCTCTGAACGCAATAATTCTTTTTGAAAGCTTACTTCCAATTCCGGGAAGAGAAATGAATTGCGAAGTATCTGCAGAATTAATTTCTATTTTTTGAAGAAAATCTTTTTTTACAAATTTTGTATTTTCTTCTGTCTGATTTTGATTTGAATAAGAAAGATTCCTTTGAATACTTTTTATAACAACATATGGAATCAAACGATCTGCGTCTTTTTCACTTAATCCCCATATCTTTTTAATGTCTTCCGCTTTATAAAATTTCCCTCCTTTCGAAATATATTTTTGAATCGTTTCTGCTGTTCGCGGTTTGATTCCAAGTTTGATCCAATCGCTTGCCGTTGCTGTATTTGGATCAAAATAAAATAATTCAGCAGGCCTTGAAGCTTCATATTTTTTATAAGCCGGTGTGTAATCGTTGTAATATTCTTCATCATTTTTTGAATACATTTTTTTGGATGAAGAATCCACTTTTAATTGTGCGATTTCTTTTTCAAATTCTGTAAAATCAATTCTCTCTTCTTTGGCAAAAAATGGAAAGAAGAAAGGAAGAATAATTAAAATAGAAATAATGCAAACGATATAAAAAATTCCGCGCCGCTCCTTTTTGGTAAAGTTGAAGTACTCTTTGAAAAGCTGCCACATGCTGTTAATTTTTAGTAAGTTACTACTAAAAATAAAACAATAAAGTTTGAGAAAAAATTAAACTATTTTGAATTTTCTGCCGCGGGATTTTCTTCATGATGTTTTTTCTCCGGCCGCATTTGTGGAAACAGTAATACATCCTGGATGGAAGGCTGATTGGTAAGCAACATTACCAACCTGTCAATTCCGAAACCAATTCCGCTGGTTGGTGGCATTCCATATTCCAACGCACGCAGAAAATCCTGGTCAATGAACATTGCTTCGTCGTCGCCGCGCTCCATCAATTTTGACTGCTCTTCAAAACGTTCCCTTTGCTCCAATGGATCGTTCAATTCGCTGTAGGCATTGGCAACTTCTTTTCCATTTACAATCAACTCAAAACGCTCTACCAATCCGGCTTTGCTACGATGTTTTTTGGTAAGCGGGCTCATTTCAACAGGATAATCAATAATGAAAGTTGGTTGAACAAAATGATCCTCACATTTTTCAGAAAAAATTTCATCAATAAGTTTTCCTTTTCCCATTGTTTTATCAGCATGAATGCCTAACTGTTTGCAAATTTCACGAAGTTCTTCTTCATCTTTCCCCGTGATATCTATTCCTGTAAATTCTTTGATAGCGTCATACATCGTGATTCTTTTGTAAGGCGCTTTAAAATCAATTTCTTTTTCTCCTGATCTTACTTTTGTTGTTCCATTTACAGCTAACGCCGCTTTTTCTAACAACTGTTCTGTAGTTTCCATCATCCATAAGTAATCTTTATAAGACACATAAAATTCAAGCACGGTAAATTCAGGATTGTGTGTGCGATCCATTCCTTCATTTCTGAAATTTCTGCTGAATTCATACACCCAATCAAAGCCTCCAACGATCAGTCTTTTTAAATATAACTCATTCGCAATCCGCAAGTAAAATGGAACATCTAATGCATTATGATGCGTGATGAAAGGCCGTGCAGCAGCGCCTCCGGGAATATTTTGCAAAACAGGCGTATCAACTTCAAGCGCTCCATGATCATTTAAAAAATCGCGCATTGCATTGATCATTTTTGTTCTTTTGATGAACGTTTCTTTTACATGAGGATTAACAATGAGATCTGCATAACGCTGGCGATATCTGAATTCAGCATCGGTAACCTCATCAAAAGTTTCTCCATCTTTTTCTTTTACAACCGGCAATGGACGCAAAGATTTTGACAGTATTTTAAACTCTGAAACATGAATGGAAGTTTCGCCAGTTTTTGTAGTAAACACGTAACCTTTCACGCCGATAATATCGCCAATGTCAACTAATTTTTTCCAAACAGTATTATAAAGCGTTTTATCTTCTTCCGGTGCAATATCATCTCTACGGATGTATAATTGAATTTTTCCTGTCGCGTCCTGGATTACAGCAAAAGAAGCTTTTCCCATATCCCGGATACTTAAAATCCGGCCTGCAATACAAACATCTACGAACTCACTTTTATTTTCTTCACCTTTGTAATTGGTTTTAATTAAGGCAGCAGTTGTATTTACAGGAAATAATTCCGCAGGATATGCGTCAATTCCTAATTTATTCAGTTCTTTTAATTTGTCTCTGCGGATAATTTGTTGCTCAGAAAGATGTTCACTATTCATATATCGTTCAATAAAATTTTGTCCTTAAATGGAAAATGAAAAATTTTTGCAAAGGTAAACTTTTGGCCAAAAGGCAATAGAGATTTATGATGCCGAAATTGGATACGACACAATAAGATAAAAGCATTCCCAAAGGAATGCAATTCTGATATTTTTACTGGAAGGATAAAGCTGAAAACAGCTTTTCTGTGAAAACTTTTATCTTTTTTTAAGTTCTTCTATTTCCCGCTCTAATTTCACTATGGTAGCGTTGATATTAGCCAACCTTTTACCATTTTTCGATATTTTAAAAGTGGGATGAACCGATTTTAATTCTTCTTTGTATTCGGCTAATTGTTCTTTAAGGGTTCTCAGCTTGCCTGCAACTTCATTATTTCTAACGGGTCGTGCCATAACATTTAATAATTTTTATACAAAGTATGAAATTAAAATTAAAAATTCATTTCAGTCAAAAATATTTTTAGCATTTTTTGCACTTAGCCTTCAGTTGCATTATTTTATACATTTAAAACCATTTTAAAATATTTAAAAATAGCAACATTATAACATAAGAAACACGATTGAAGAAATAAAAAGCGATATATAAATCGTAATTTTGCGTCTTCTTTCCAATATATGAGCGACGAAATAAAACATGAATGCGGCCTTGCTTTTATCCGGCTGCGCAAACCGTTCTCTTATTACCGTCAAAAATATGGTACTGTTTTGTATGGCTTGAATAAGCTATATCTGCTGATGGAAAAACAACACAACCGTGGCCAGGACGGTGCCGGAATCGCATCTATTAAGTTGAATACGGAACCGGGATATCCGTTTCTGCATCGCAATCGCAGCATTGAACCACAGGCAATTGCCGACCTTTTTTCACAAATTGGCAAACAGGTAAATGAAATAAAAAAATATCATCCCGATATTGAGCAACACGCAGGATTGATGAAAGGCCATATCGATTTTTTGGGCGAACTGTTGCTCGGCCATTTACGTTACGGAACCCAGGGGAAAAACAACGTAAATTTCTGCCATCCTTACATAAAAAGAAATACCATTCCCGGTCGCAATCTGGCACTGGCCGGCAATTTTAATCTTATCAATAAAGACGAACTTTTTTCAATCATAAACAGTCCGCGCAAAGAGCAGGAGCGTGAAAGTGATCTTGGCGCCATGATTGACATTGTTTCTCATTTTTTAGAAAAGGCGGACGATCTTTCCCCGGAAGGAGCCAATATCGGGGATGTCTTAAGAAAATCTGTTCCGCTTTTTGAAGGTGGCTTTACATTTGGCGGACTTACCGGAAATGGAACCGGATTTGTGGTTCGTGACGCCCATGGAATTCGTCCTGCCTATTATTATGCCGATGATGAAGTAATAGTTGCTGCTAGTGAGCGAGCAGCGATTCGCACGGCTTTCAATGTTTCAGAGAATAAAGTAAAAGAACTTATGCCTGGTCATGCGTTAATTGCTGCGCCAGATGGTAGTTTTTCTGTTGAGCAAATTTTGGAACCGAAAGAAAGAAAAGCATGCAGTTTTGAACGCATTTATTTTTCACGCGGTGGTGATGAAAAGATTTATCGGGAAAGAATAGCACTCGGTTATCATCTGAGCGAAAGAGTGTTGAAAGCCGTGGATCATGATTTGAAAAATACCATTTTTTCCTTTATTCCGAATACTGCAGAAACTGCTTTTTATGGGATGATAAAAGGTGCTGAAGATTATTTGAATAAAATCAAGGTTGAAAGAATTTTAAGCTGGGGAAAAGATTATGATCCGGAGAAACTTGCAGAGATGGTGAACCGGAAAGTGCGCATGGAAAAAATTGCGATAAAAGATGTAAAACTTCGCACTTTTATCACCGAAGATAACAGCCGCAATGAAATGGTGCAGCACGTTTACGACATCACTTATGGCACAGTAAAAAAAGGAGTTGATACGTTGGTTGTAATTGATGATTCGATTGTGAGAGGAACTACTTTGCGTGAAAGTATTATCAGAATGCTCGCCCGTTTGGAACCTAAAAAAATTATTGTTGTTTCTTCTGCTCCGCAAATAAGATATCCGGATTGTTATGGAATTGACATGAGCAAACTGGGCGAATTTGTTGCCTTCAAAGCCGCGATGGAATTGATCAAAGAAAGAGGAATGGAACCGATGCTGCACGATCTCGTTGAAAAATGCAAAGATCTGAAACGTAATAATCAGTTACACACCGTAAACCTTGTACGTGAAGTTTACAAGCCGTTTACGCTTGAAGAAATTGATCACAAAATCGCTCAATTGATCACTCCTCCGGAAATTAATATTCCTGTAGAAGTAATTTATCAAACTATTGAAGACCTTCATGATAGTTGTCCTACAAACAAAGGCGATTGGTATTTTACCGGTAACTATCCTACGCCAGGTGGAAACCGTGTAGTAAATACTGCATTTCTAAATTATATGGAAGGCAAGAATGTGAGAGGCTATTGATTATTGGATTATCAGTTATTCATTGCTTTTTGCTTAACATTATTTGTAATCGGTTTTTTTTCATTGTTTCTAAAAATCTTTTCTTTAAACTTAATGGAATAATTTTGGTAATATCTTTTCTCAAATGGCAGAAACGGCAGAAAAATATATTATCGGGATTGATATCGGAACAGGCAGCACAAAAGCCGTTGCGATGGACAGTAAAGGAACAATTATTGGAAATTCGCAAACTTATTATTCTACCAGCGAGCCTCATCCTGGCTACTCTGAGCAAGATCCTGAGATCATCTGGAAAGCCTTTGTGGATTGCATTAAAAAAATAATTTCAGTTGTAAAATATCCTCCTGCGTCTATCAGTCTCAGTAGTGCAATGCACGGTTTGTTGCTCGTTGATAAAAACAATTTACCTATCACTCCTTTGATCACATGGGCAGATACAAGAAGTGGAAAAATCGCGGAAAAATTACGGCAATTACCAGAAGCGGAAAAGCTTTACAGATCAACAGGAACGCCAATTCATTCGATGACGCCATTGTGCAAGATTATTTGGTTGAAAGAAAATCAACCTGATATTTTTAAAGCAGCTTTTAAATTTGTTTCCATCAAAGAATTTATCTGGTTCAGGTTATTTCATGTGTATCAAACGGATCATTCTATTGCTTCAGCGACGGGTTTATTTAATATCGAAACTTTTCAATGGAATGATTTTTCATTGAAACTATGCAACATAAGTTCTACTCAACTTCCTGAATTAGTTTCGACCGATTTTATCCGAAAAGATGTGACTGCTGAAATTGCCGAATCGTTGAATATTCCTGCTGAGACAATGTTTTGTATTGGTGCAAGTGATGGTTGTTTGGCAAACATTGGAAGTTATGCGATTGATAAAGGAACAGCAGCATTAACCATCGGAACCAGCGGCGCAGTAAGGATTGCAAATGAAAAACCAATTTTCAATTTTAATGAAATGACGTTCAATTATGTGCTGGACAAACAAACTTTTATTTGTGGCGGTCCTGTAAATAACGGCGGCAATATTATGGATTGGCTGTTTGAAACTTTCCTGAAAAACATTGATCCCAAAGACAAAGATTTTAAAAACTTTTTTAAGATAGTTGATACGATTGCGGCAGGCAGCAAGGGATTGATTTTCCTTCCTTATTTGCATGGCGAAAGAGCGCCTGTCTGGGATGAAAGATCCAGCGGAGTTTTTTTTGGAATAAAACCATTTCATACAAATGCTTCATTTTTAAGAGCGGCTTTGGAAGGCATTTGTTATTCCATGAATGAAGTTTTACAAATTGTAGAATCATCGGTTGAAAAGATTGTACAACTGAATGTTGGCGGCGGTTTCATTCAATCAAAAACATGGATGAGAATTCTTACAGATATTACCGGCAAGAATTTGTGTGTGATAGAAACCGAAGATTCATCTGCAATAGGCGCTGCTATTTTAAATATGAAAGCGCTAAAAATGGTTAAGGATTATGATTCATTGCAACCCAAAAATAACCTGCTGATCGAACCGGATTTGAACAATCATCTCTTATATGAAAAATATTACGCGGTGTTTAAAAATTTGTATCGGTCTTTAAAAGAATTGATGCACGAGGATTATGAAATTAATTCAGTTAAGAACGATTGAGAAAAAATTTAATTCAGTTTTTATCAGTAACCAAATAAATAAAAACAATTCCTATTTCCACGCATTCTCCAAAAACTTCACCCAATTCTTATACATTATATTGTCAACATCATTTTCTGAATAACCACGCTGTCTCAACAACTCGGGTATTTTTTGCAGATCAGCGATCGTATTTAAATCAGCAGGACATTGCTCCGTACCAAAAGCGCCGTCCAGATCAGTTCCTATCCCAGAATGCAACGAGTTTCCGGCAATCTGGCAAACATGATCAATATGATCAATTACAGTTGAAATAAAAACCCCTTCTTCTTTTGGTTTTGATTTTCCGCGAATCCAGTTTGGCTTTAGCATCCACGCGTCAAAAGCGCCGCCAATTATGGCTCCGCGCTCAATTAATGCTTTTATTTGTTCATCAGAAAATTGTCGGTTGTGTGGCACAAGAGAACGGCAATTATTATGGCTTGCCCAAACATGCCCGTTGAAATTTTCCAACGCTTCCCAAAAACTTTGATCACACAAATGCGTTGCATCTAAAATAATATTTAGACGTTCTATTTCTTTTAATAATTCTTTTCCTTTATTTTCGATTCCTCCTTCTGAATCTGTTCCATAAGCATAAACTCCTGGCCCGTAATGAGCTGGTCCAATTGCTCGTAAGCCGTTCTGGTACGCCTTTTCCAAATAATGCATGTTAATAATGGAGTCCGCTCCTTCCAAACTTAAAACATATCCAATCGGCAATTTTTCTTCTCCTTTATTCAACCATTTTTCCAGATGATTTTTTAACGAATGTGCATCTTTTATTTGAAACAATTCTCCACGATCTTCGATCGCTTTATACCAGGAAAGCTGTCCCTGCGTTTGTGCCCAGGCCTGTTCCTGCGAGTGCCAGCCTTGTAATTTACTTTGAGGTTTTACAAATCTTGCGATTAAGGTTGCAACACAAATTCCAACATTTCCCCTGCGCATTTCTGAAAAAGAAACGGTTCCATTTCCCCTGTCGGGTTTATCCGTCATTCCATTTTCTCTTTCACGAATTTCGTGTAAAGGCCGCGTCAAATCACGGTTCCATTCCATTGCATTCATACTGAGATCGAGATGTGCATCAAAAATTAAACTGGACATTTTGCGTCTTTATTAAATTGTAATTGTCTTTTTCCTGGCAACAACATTCCATTTATCTATGACATTTCCATTTTGAACAACCACCGCTTCATCATACAAAGCAACCGTCGGACAAATATGATAAGGCACTCCATACAACACATCACCGACATAAAGATTCTGCCAATCTTTTACTTCCACAACCAAATGTTCTTCGCTTTGTGAACGCACTTTATAATCAGAAAGATTCAGAAAAAAAACTCTCTTATTTATTGGATTTTCTGCAGCAACAGATTTGTGTCCAAGATCGGTTGTAATCAGTCCCGACGCTGGTTTTGAGATAATTCTTGTCATTAAAACTGCTGCAAATTCAAAAGGCTGTTCTGCTAATAAATTATCATAACCATAATCCCACAGCAAACAAGTTCCCGGACTGCAATCAACTTCTTTATTCAATGCATGAACCGTAAAAGTCGGTGTTCCTCCTGCAATAATTTTTACATTCTGCAAATCAGAATTCGCTATTATTTCTTGCTTTACTGCATTTACTTTTTCAAATCCTTTTTGACATTGTTCTTTTCTCAATTCAAAATCAGATTCGCGAATGTGTCCATCATAAACGTGCAAACCTTCAAATTGAAGATTGGTTAGTTTTTGAATTTGCAAAAACAGATCTAAAATTTGTTCCGTCGCAATTCCAGTGCGATGCATTCCTGCATCCACATCAATAAATACATTTGCTTTCAGATCTTCTTTTTCAAATAAATCATTAAACATTTTTGCAGAATCAAAATTGTCGATCAAAGAAGCAAAATGAATGTCAGGATATTTTTTGATGAGAGAAATAAATCGTTTTGCTTTTGAAGAATTCAATTGATAAGCCAGCAAGATATTTTTCGCACCGGCTTCTGAAAGCATTTCTGCTTCAGCGATTGTAGCACATTTAAATTGTGAAATTCCTGCATTCAGTTGCATCTTCACGATCTCTGCCATCTTGTGAGTTTTTATATGCGGCACAAGCCTTTTAGCATCACCCGCAATGCTGATCATTGTTTGAATATTTTGTTTAACACGATCTTTATAAATGAATAAGGCCGGAGAATCAATTTCTTCCGGATCATTTAGTTCATACCAATTTTTTTCGCTCATTGTTCTACTTTAATTTCTTTTACAGATTCAGTAATTACGATTTCTGATTCTGTATTCGAAAGTTCAAAAATTGCTTCAATTTCAACAGGAATATTATCAGGCAAAGAACCCATTCCAACGGCGCTTCTTACACCAATACCATTTTCTTCGCCCCAGATTATTGCAAACAATTCGCTGCAACCATTGATCACAAAAGGATGTTGTTCAAAATCCAGTGTGCAATTCACCATTCCAAAAACTTTGATCACCCGTTTTATTTTATCCAGGCTTCCCAAATTAGCTTTCAACGTGCTTAGGATTGTCAATCCTGTTTGGCGTGCTGCAAGCTTTGCCGCATCAGCGTTTATCTCAAATCCAACTTTTCCTTTTATTAAAGAACCTGATTCCAAAACAGGTCCATGACCAGAAACGTAAATTAAATTTCCTGATTGTAGAAAAGGTTTGTAAACGCCAGCCGGCTTGGGTGGCGGTGGCAAAATCAAATGCGATTGTTGAAAAATTTCTTCGGGTGATTGTTGCATAGAAAAGAATTTTTAAAGGGTTTTTAGAAAAATATTTTCATTCAAAAGACCGGTTTATAAATTTGATCAAAGGCATTAATGCTTTAAATGCCTGCGTCGTTTCTTTCACCAGATTAACAGAAGTCACTTCCTCATCTGAAAGATTTTTTGTTGCGATAAAACTTTTCATTCTTAAAAAATCAGCAGCCGGATTTTCTTTTTCATAACCTTTCGGAATATTTACCAGCATCTGCTTTTCGTCTTTTTCTAATTCTGAATAGTACTTTTTAAAAGACGAAGCGCTAATAATCTTTTTGAATTCAGGAAAACAATAATCAATTTCCTGGCGCAATTTTTTTAGCTCAATTGCTTCCGGCATCCAAAGTCCGCCGCCAACAAAACTGTTTCCTCCCGGTTGAAGATGAAAATAATATCCAGCGTCGACAGATTTTTTTCCTCCTTTGTTGAAAGACGCGCTGAGATTGATCTTGTAAGGAGTTTTATCTTTTGAAAAACGAATATCTCGGTTGATCCTGAAGGTACAATTCTTTGAAGAAAGCTCTTTCAAATCTTCATCAAACAACATCATTTGTTCCAACAGTAAAGCAACAAATTCGTCGAAATTATTTTTTGCAGAGTTATATCTTTCTCTGTTTTGATCAAACCAAGTTTTGTTGTTGTTCTTTTTTAATGCTTTTAAAAAATCAAGTGTGGATTTCTGAATCAAGGTTGAAGATTTTTAAACGATGAACTAAACTGCTTTCCAATTCTCTCCCTTCTTTATCCTGTAAACTGTCATCGGGCTGATGTTATACTTCTCGGCAATTTGCTGATATGTCAATTTTCTATTTGGGTTGGTAAGAATTGTTTTAATTGCTTTTACCTGCGCTGCATTTAATTTTAGACCTTTTCCGCGCGCGTTCTGAATTTTTTTATAAGCTAATTTTTGCGGACTTAGTTGCTGGTGGTCGATCATTTCTTTTTGTGACGACCATTGCAAATTGCTGCTGTTATTGTCGGTCTTATCATGATTAAGATGGATCACATATTTTTGTTTTGGAGAATTTTTGGGATTGAAAAGCTTCGCAATTTCACGATGAAGATAAATGGTACCACTATTTTCACCGATCCGCAGATTCAGCGTCTTGTATCCTGATGTGATTGAGCCCTCCAAAATTTTTCCATCTTCATAAATGTCTTCACGGTAGCTTGCTGCTCGTCCGTGAGAAGATAAGGCATATTGATTTCTCATTGATTGCCATCCCTTAAACTTTAATGGCTTCCAGATTTCACCGTTAATTTTTTTGATCATGACTTCAATGTTTTACGCATGAAGTTACTAACTATGCTTTGATCAGATTTAAAAAATCTTCTTCGGTGATGATTTGTACTGTTTTTATTTTTCGTGCTTTATCCAGTTTGCTTCCTGCAGATTCTCCGGCAACCAGATAATTGAGATTGGCGCTTACGGATGAAAGTAACTTTCCTCCATTTTCTTCGGCCATTTTTTCTGCTGCGCTTCTTTTTAATGTAGGTAAAGTTCCGGTGAATAAAAAAGTATAACCAGAAAGTTTGCCTGTTAGGGCCGGTGTTTTATCACCATTGATATTTAATCCTTTTTCAGCAAGCTCTTCAATAATTTTCATGTTGTCATCGTTGTGAAAAAAATCAAAAACACTTTCTGCAACTTTTTCTCCAATGTCTTTTAATTGCTGCAGATCTTCAACAGAAAAATTTTTCAGATCAAAAATGGTATCAACACTTTTTGATAAAGTTTTTGCGGTTGTTTCGCCAACATATCTAATTCCCAAACCATAAATCAACCGGTTCAGATTTTGCTTTTTTGAATTCTCAATTGCTGTTTTCAAATTATCAACAGACTTTTGTTTGAATCCTTCCAAAGCAGCAATTTTTTCAAAATCAATTGAATAGATCGAAGGAATATTTCTGATCAAACCGAGTGAATAAAATCTTCTGACATTCGCTTCACCAAAGGTTTTAATGTCCATCGCATCTTTGCTCACAAAATGAATAATTCGTTCAACAACCTGGGCAGGACAATTAATATTTACACAACGCCAAACTGCTTCTCCCTCAGGTTTTATCAACTCATCCCCACAGACAGGGCAGTGTGTTGGAAACACAATTTTTTTTTCATTGCCGGTTCTTAATTCTATTAAGGGTTTCACGATATAAGGAATCACATCGCCCGCTCTTTCGACTATAACGGTGTCGCCTATAAGTAAATCTTTTTCTTCAATAATTCCTTCATTAAAAAGTGAAATCGAAGTAACCGTAACGCCACCAATATGTACCGGTTCTATTTTTGCAACAGGCGTAATTGAACCGGTTCTTCCAACCTGGAATTCGACATTCATTAGTTTAGAAGTTGCCTGTCGCGCTTTGAATTTATATGCGATTGCCCAGCGTGGATGATGCGTCGTGCTTCCTACCTGTTGTTGAATTTCGATTTCATTTACTTTCACCACCGTCCCATCAATTTCATAAGGAAGTTCGTCTCTTTTATTCTCAAATTCAAGACAAAACTGAACCACGTCCTGAATATTATTCAAAACTTTTTTTTCTTTTACGGGAGTGCGAAAGCCGGATTCAGCAAGTATTTGCAGGATTCCGGAATGTGTGTTTAATAATTCAGGATATTTTTTCAAGCCTTTTTGATTCAGTTCAATGAAACTGACATGATATAAAATTGCTTCCAGCTTTCTTTTTCTTACTGATGCGGGGTCTTTCATTCTTAAAGAGCCTGCGGCTGCGTTTCTTGGATTGGCAAGAGGTGATAAACCTTCTTCCGTAAGCAATTGATTGTACTTCTTAAAATTTTCTTTATTTAGCAAAACTTCTCCACGGATCTCTATTTTTTTAATTCCATAATCGGAAAATTTTGCGGACAAAGGAATTGAGCCGATCTGTCGAATGTTTGTGGTGATATCATCTCCCGCAGCACCATCGCCGCGTGTAGAGCCCCGAACCAGCATGTCATTTTCATAAATAAGGGAAATGCTTGCTCCATCATATTTAGGCTCAGCGCTAAAAGTAATCTTCTGATGATCGGTTAAGGTTTTTAAGCGATTGTCCCAGGCAATTAAATCATCCGGATTATAACTGTTTTCAAGACTCAACATCGAAACCAAATGTGGAACTGTTATGAAATCCGCATTCAAACTGCTTCCTACTCTTTGTGTAGGCGAATCCACAGTGATAATGGAAGGATCTTCCTTTTCAAGTTTTTCTAATTTTTTAAAGAGCTGGTCATATTCTGCATCAGAAATCAGTGGATCATTTAAAATATAATAACGGTATTCGTGGAAGCGAAGAACGTTTCTTAAATCATCTGCGCTGGCAGAATTTTTAAGAAGTGAATTGGTAAGATTTTGTAAATGCTGTATTTGCGACGTTGAGTACATTAATTTTTTTGGAAACGAATTTCAGCAATTTGCACGAATAAATCTTTGCCAGTAAATAGCAATACGATCAGCAGAGGATTAAACGATGAGATTAAATTTAGTGTTTATTGCAAGTCCAGTTTAATATGAAGTTCTTCCAATTGTTTTTTATCAATGGTAGAAGGCGCATCAATCATCACATCGCGGCCGCTATTATTTTTCGGAAATGCAATGAAATCTCGGATCGATTCGCTT
The DNA here is from genome assembly GCA_051953735.1 of Ginsengibacter sp. Taxonomy (GTDB): domain Bacteria; phylum Bacteroidota; class Bacteroidia; order Chitinophagales; family Chitinophagaceae; genus Ginsengibacter. Next base: position 62,771 of record JBQCIM010000114.1, on the reverse strand, counting down.
CCTCCTAAAATTGCACAAAGCCTGTCAAATCCAAACGCAATGCCGCCATGCGGCGGAGCGCCATATTCAAAAGCGCCTAATAAAAATCCAAATTTATGTTGTGATTCTTCCTTGCTCATACCCAAAGCAGCAAACATTTTTTCCTGCAAGTCTCTCTGAAAAATTCTGATGGAACCACCGCCTATTTCATTTCCGTTCAACACCATATCGTATGCATTTGCTTTAATTTTTGAATAGGGATGTTCCAAATATTTCTCTGCATTTTCTATTACAGGATTGTTGTTGATCATCACAGGAATATCTTCAGGTTTTGGAGAAGTGAAAGGATGATGTCTTGCTACCCATCGATTACTTTCTTCGTCATATTCAAACAATGGGAAATCCGTTACCCACAACAATTTGAACTCATCCGCTTTACGCAAACCAAGTTTATCAGCCATATGCAAACGCAATTCACTGATCGCTTTTCTTGTTCGTTCTTCTCTTCCTGCTAAGATCAAAATAAGATCGCCGGGTTTTGCTTTTGTAAAAGAGGCGAGCGATTTCAACTGGTCAGGATTAAAGAATTTATCAAAACTGCTTTTTAAACTTCCGTCAGTATTGTATTTTACAAATGCGAGTCCTCCCATTCCAATCTGTGGACGTTTAACCCATTCCGTTAATTCATCCGTTTGTTTTCTTGAATAATCGCTGCAACCTGCAACAGATATGGCTAAGACCGTTTCTGCATTCATAGAAGCAGGAAATTCTGTATGATTCAATTCATCAAAATAATTTTTCCCTTCTACTTTCAGATTCGAGATTTTCATCTCAAATCTTATGTCGGGTTTGTCATTTCCATAATTCCACATTGCATCTTCCCAACTCATTCTTTCCACTGGCTGGTTGTAATCAAGATGCCTTACTTCTTTAAAAATATATTTGATCAAACCCTCAAACATTTGCAAAATATCTTCCTGTTCTACAAACGACATCTCACAATCTATTTGTGTAAATTCAGGTTGACGATCTGCCCGTAAATCCTCATCACGAAAGCATTTCACGATCTGGTAGTAACGATCGTAACCGCTTACCATCAGTAATTGTTTGAAGGTTTGTGGCGATTGGGGAAGCGCATAAAATTCTCCCGGATTCATACGGCTGGGAACCACAAAATCTCTTGCACCTTCAGGAGTGGATTTAATTAAAAAAGGAGTTTCAATATCGATAAAACCATTTTGATACAAATAATCTCTCGTCGCACGTCCAACTGCATACCGCAGCTCAAGATTTTTTTTCACTACACTCCTTCTTAAATCGAGATAACGATACTTCATTCTCAGGTCATCGCCACCGTCTGTATCATCCTGAATGGTAAAAGGAGGAACGGCGGATTTGTTTAAAACTTTAAAATTGTCAACAAGAATTTCGATATCACCGGTAGGAAGATTTGGATTTTTATTGCTTCTTTCAGAAACCTTTCCTTTTGCTTCAATTACAAATTCACGTCCCAAAGGATTGGCATCTAACTGTTCCGTAAGCTTTTCATTAAACAATAATTGAGTGATTCCGTACCTGTCACGCAGGTCAACAAAAGTGATGCTTCCAAACTTCCTGATGGTTTGTACCCAGCCTGCTAACCTTACTTCCTTATTTACATCTTTCAGCCGTAACTCGCCGCACGTATGTGTTCTATACATTTTTTTTGCTATTTTTCTGATCGGCAAAGATAAAGGTTAAAGAGGTTTTGTTGTAGAAATGAAATTGGCTCAAATGAGATTTCATATTTAGAATAAAATTTCAAGATTGATGTTATCAGATCATCATTTAGAAAACCGATTGCTCATTTTATCATTGAATTCCCGCGAATTTCCTTTTGGAATAGATAAAGAAACCCACCGTTCATTCAGTTGCATTTTTCCGAGATAAACAATTTGTCCCACATGATAGGAATAATGCGCCAGTTGGCGATTGATCGCATCCACAACGTTTAATGGTTCTTTCCGGATATAAATTGTTTTATCAAGATCTTCATTCGTTAAAGAATTGAGCGCGTCAAAAACACAATCCCATCCTGCGTCCCATTTCACAATTAATTCCTCTTTTGTTTTGATCACTTTTTCAAATTCTGTATCACGATTACGCCATTCTTTTTCTCCGTCTTCTGTAAGAAAATTGGTCCAGCGCGAAAGCATATTTCCCCACATATGCTGAACAATTACTGCGATAGAATTGCTTTGTTCATTGTATTGCCAAAATAAATTTTCTTCATCCAATTGTTCGATAGTTTTATCACCAAGGGATTTATATGAATTGAAGCGCTTTTTCACACTTACTAAATAATCAAAGGGCATAAAAAAAATTTGAGGGTTAAAAATTGAGAATCAAATTTCGCAAGGAAATATAACTTGAGAAGATGAATTGGGCCTTAAAAAATAGGAAATGCTTTTATTTATTTGTTCGCCATAAATTATTTGTTCGCTATAAAATAGAAAATAAAAAACCTAACTATTTGTTGATTCACTATCATTCTGCAAATTGGAAGCGTCTTCTACAGGAATCAATGTGTCAATAGTTGCCAAAACAGTGACTCCACCTTTTACCTGCTGATTTAATTTCACATTCAAATGAGTTCCGATGGGCAAAAGCACATCTACGCGGCTACCAAATTTTATAAATCCCATTTCATTCCCCTGTGAAACTGTTTGTCCAACTTTAAGATAATTCACAATTCTTTTTGCCAAAGCGCCGGCAATTTGTTTTACTAAAATTTCCGCAGTGTCACTTTTTATCACGACAGAATGACGCTCATTTTCTGTAGAAGATTTTGGACTCCACGCCACTAAATATTTTCCTTTGTGATACTTACTGTATTGAACTTTTCCCGACATCGGAATCCTGTTGATGTGCACATTTGCCGGGCTCATAAAAATGGAAACCTGGATGCGCTTGTCCTTAAAATATTCGCTATCTGTCATCTCTTCGATCACTACTACTTTTCCGTCTGCAGGACAAATTACTTGATGATGAGCCACTGTAAAATTTCTTCTCGGCGATCTGAAAAAAGAGATAATAAACAACAACATAATCAGACTGACACTGAATACAATCCACGAAACCAGCGGCATCGTTGCACTAAAAAAATAAAAGAAAATAATATTAATGGCTCCGAAGATCAACGCGCACAATGCAATGGTTCTATAGCCTTCTTTATGAATGTTCATCAAAAAAATTTAATTACAAATATACGTGGAGATAAAGTTTTTATTTTTTTCAGCGGATAAATAAAAAATAATAAACAAATACAAATGGAATCGCCACAAGCATCGAATCGAAACGATCTAAAAATCCACCGTGACCGGGCATCAATGTGCCACTGTCTTTTACCTTGGCCATTCGTTTTAATTTACTTTCCAAAAGATCGCCGAGTGTTCCAAAAACTGCACAAAATAAACTGATCACTATCCAGTCAACAACAGAATAATATTTTGCAAAATATCCGATCAAAGTGATCGCAATCACACAAAGAATAATTCCTCCAAAAGTTCCTTCGCGCGTTTTTTTCGGCGATATTTTTGATAAAGGAGTTTTGCCGATAAGAGAACCAACGATGTAAGCCATCGTATCATTGATCCAGATTGAAAAAACGATTCCGCAGGGAATTATTTTTAAATCGTTATCATTCAAACCATCCAAACTTTCTGTTCTGATCATTATCATCAAAACAATTGGAAGTGTGATATAAAACAATCCCAGCAAGCTTTTCAAACGATAATGGCTAGGATCTATTCTTTTTAAAAGTTTTATCAATTCATACCAGCAACCAAAGTGAATGACGGTAAACAAAACAATGAAACTCCACTGATTCCACAATAATCCAACCAGCATTGCCGCCGCAAAAACGATTGCAGTAAGTGTTCTTGTTTGAAAAGTTTTGGTATCAAAAGCCATTGAAAGATTTTAAGATTCTTTGGTAATCCAGTTGTGATAATCATTGGGGTCGCCAATTTCAGGCATTACATATTTCTCTTGTTGCAACAAGGAAACTTGCCTGAATTTTATGAAAGCAAAAATGATGAATACCAGTGCAATAATGCCGGCCCATAACGGAAAGTTTTCTTCAATTTCTTTTCCGGATTTATTTCCATGCATCGTGGCAACATACAGCGCAGTAACCTGCAAACCATTATATAAAAAATGAAAAAGAATCGAAAGCCATAAACTACCACTATAATAGAAAACCAGCCCCAGAGCTATTCCTAAAGTAAAGCGAACAAAAAATCCGTAATAGGAAGCATGGACAGCGCTAAAAATAATGGAAGTAAGAATGATTGCAATCCATAGCCCTTTGAACCATCTTGTCAAGATATTCTGAATCCCGCCTCTGAAACAAACTTCTTCAAAAATTGCTGGCAGTAAAGCAATAATTACCATCGAAAAAATATATCTCGAAAAGGAATTGATATTGATAAGTGCAGCTTCCTGCGCTTCTCGCGCTGCCTCCATCGCTTTGAATTTAATTTCCCAGGCCTTGGGGATTGGAATCATTTTAGTCGCTTCAGCCAGGGCTCCCGAAAGTGGAAAAGTGAGAATCAGAATTGCACAAACAAGTAAAATCTGTTTATAATTTACATGAGTGTTAAAGCCAATAAATTTGGAAGGATTGCGGTAGCAAACAAGCGCCATGAAATAAACCGGTAAAAAAAACATGAACAATGTTGAGACCGCTTGCATCATCATTATCGCATTATAATATTTGGGATCAAACATGTCTTGTTGCATACTCAGAATCGGCCGGCCAGTCATTATAAGCCAGATGATCACAGAAACAAGAGCACCGACAATGATTCCTGCTCCTATAAATCCCAGTAAAATTCCAAGTTGCCCCGGAAAGCTAAAATTTCTTGAATTTCTATCTGTTAGCTGCATTCGCAATTTTTAAGTGCGTAAATTTACAGCCAAAAATTTTTAAAAGAAGGAAACCACATAATTAAAAACATTTAACTGTTCAGGTTTGATCAAAATAGGTAATATAAATCTTCCCGAATTTCCATTGTTGCTTGCTCCGATGGAAGATGTAAGCGATCCGCCTTTTCGTGCCGTTTGTAAAGACAACGGTGCGCATCTGATGTACACTGAATTTATCAGCAGTGAAGGATTGATTCGTGATGCAATTAAAAGCAAAAAGAAGCTTGACATTTTTGATTATGAAAAACCAGTCGGCATTCAAATTTTTGGGGGAGATGAAGAAAGTTTATCGCTGGCTGCAAAAATTGTTGATGCTACCAATCCTGATTTGCTGGACATCAATTATGGTTGTCCTGTAAAAAAAGTTGCGTGTCGCGGCGCTGGTGCCGGCGTTTTAAGAGACGTTCCATTAATGATTCGGCTCACAGATGCTGTTGTAAAAAGTACCTCATTGCCAGTTACCGTAAAAACAAGATTGGGCTGGGATGAAGACACAAAAAATATTGAAGAAGTTGCTGAGCGCTTGCAGGATGTAGGAATCAAAGCTTTATCAATTCACGGACGCACAAGAGTTCAAATGTATAAGGGAAGCGCCAATTGGGAACTGATTGCTAAAGTGAAAGAAAATCCCAGAATTACGATTCCGGTTTTCGGCAATGGCGATATTGATTCGCCCCAAAAAGCATTGAAATACAAAAATAAATATGGCGTTGACGGAATTATGATTGGTCGCGCCGCTATCGGATATCCATGGATTTTTAATGAAATTTCTCATTTTATAAAAACTGGTGAAATCCTTCCTCCGCCTACAGTTGAGGAAAGAGTAGCAGTTTGTAAAAAGCATCTGATCAAATCTTTTGAATGGAAAGGACCGGTTGTGGGCATTAATGAAATGAGAAGGCATTATGCAAATTATTTGAAAGGAATGCCTAATATAAAAGAGTATCGCGGAAGATTGGTTGTGTTAAAAGAAATGAATGAAATTCTTGAAGTGCTCGATGAAATTGTTGATCAATATTCAGGATATGAGTTTGAAAAAATTCCGATCGAATTGATTAACTATCATGAAAAATGCCCGGTGTAATTTTTTAGATCTTTATCTCCAAACGTGAAACTGCCGATGAAAAAACGCCTGATAACTTCCCTTTTTCATCTACCAGGTATTTATAAAAATTCCATTTGGGTTCTTCCTCGTTCCAACCGTTTTTATTTTTATCACTGAGCCATTGATAAACGGGTTGTTTTGATTTTCCGGTAACTGGATTTTTTTTGAATAAAAGAAAAGTGACTCCATATTTTTTTCTACAAAAATTTAAAATTTCTTCATCATTTCCCGGCTCCTGGTTTTTAAAATCATTAGAAGGAAAACCAAGAACAATAAGGTTCTGACTTGATTTATTTAAAAGCTCAAGTTCTTTATATTGAGGCGTAAAACCACATCCACTTGCGAGATTTACGACTAATATTTTTTTGTTTCTAAACGCTTCAAAAGAAATTTCTTCACCATTGTTTAATCTGGCTTTTAATGAATAAAAACTTTCAGGTGGCGAAACATTATTTTCATTTTTGCGAATTCTCATGTGCATGCCCGTAAGTTTCAAAACCTTCATCATTAAAGGATAGATCAATACCATTATTTTTTGGCGAAATTTCATAAATCGGATTTACAATTTGTTTTAAACCTTGATCCAAAATTTTAAAAACTCACCATAATCCGTATGAACAATTTCATAATCGGAAGGAATTTCACTGCCAAAACTGTGATACGTTACCAGCCTTGTTCCTGCCGGCATTTTAGCAAGTTGTTTGAATAAATAACGGTTATAATAATTATACAACTGCTCTGAATAAGTGACGCTAAAATCAATTTTCTGTGTGCCGGTTATATTTTCATAAAATGAATTATAGAAATAAAAATTGTCATAGTTTTTAAAGTCGAGATTGGTGATGTTATCGCAAATAAAGTTTACGTTTTCCAATTGTAGCCTTTCTGCAAGTTCGCTGGAAAGAGCTACCAGATTGGATCTTTGCTCTATTCCATAAAACAAATTTAGTGGATGAAAATGAGCAGCGGTCAGACAAAATTTTCCTGAACCGCTTCCAATATCCAAGACTTTTGCATCCGGAGAAGCAGCTAAAAATGCAGCTGCTTTTTCTGCAACAGCAAGCGGCGTCCAATGTTTTTCTGCCACTTCCTGTATAGGTTTGGGGTAAAGTGAATTAAAAATTTTATCTGAAGCAAACCAGTTTTTCATTTGAAATAGATATGAAGTTTTAAGTTTCAGGTCGGGTGCAAAATGCAGTAAACGAATAAATAATCAGTATTTTCTTTTCTTACAAAACTTTGTTGAAAGCGGTTATATTCTTTCGCTCAATTCAAGCCATCTCAATTCTTTTTGATCTAAAAGAACAATGATCTCACTGATTCTTTCCGACGCTTCCTGCAGCTTTTCAAATTCCATAGAACCGTTGCTCAACTTTACTTCCAGCAATTTTTTTTCTTTGTCCAAATCTGCAATTTCTTTTTCTAACTTATCAAATTCTGTTTTTTCTTTGAACGAAAGTTTTTGCTTTTCCTTATCCGGGCCATTTTGCATTTTGCTTTCACCATTCTGCCTTTCGTCTTCAGCCTTTTGCTTTCTTTCTTCAGCCTTTTGCGGCTTATTTTCTTCCAGCTGTTTCCATAATCTGTATTGCGAATAATTTCCTGGAAAATCGCTGATGAAGCCATTTCCTTCAAACGCAAAAAGATGATCTACCAGCCGATCCATAAAATAACGGTCGTGACTTACAATTAAAATACAACCCGGAAAATCCTGCAAAAATTCTTCCAACGTTCTTAACGTTTGCAAGTCCAGATCATTTGTTGGCTCATCAAGCACTAAAAAATTAGGATTCTTAAAAAGAATACTTAGCAAATGCAAACGTCTTTTTTCACCGCCACTTAATTTGCTAAGAGGGGTAAATTGTTGTTGCGCGGTAAATCCGAATTTTTCCATGAATTGCGAAGCGCCGATCTTACTGCCATCGGCGAGAGGAAAAAATTCGGCAATATCTTTTACATATTCGATCGCCCTTTTATCTTCTTTATATTGCAAACCTTCCTGCGCAAAATTTCCAAAAACGATCGTATCGCCATGATTTATTTTCCCGCTGTCAGGCGGAATAATTTGCAAGGCTACTTTTAAAAAAGTTGATTTACCGGTTCCATTTTTTCCAACAATTCCGATACGTTCGCCTTTCTTAAAAGTGTAATCAAATCCGCGCATGATCAGTTTGTCACCATAAGATTTATTCACTTTTTTCATCTCCAAAACTTTTCCTCCCATTCGCGTCATTTTTACCTGCAATGAAACTTCTGCAACTTCTTTTTTCTGGCTCACTCTTTCCTGAACTTCAGCAAAAGCGTCCTGTCTGCTTTTTGATTTTGTAGTCCGGGCTTTCGGTTGTTTACGCATCCATTCCAGCTCTTTCCGAAAAATATTTTTATCCTTCTGCAATTCACTTTCGTGAATTTCGTGTCGCAAAGATTTTTGATCTAAAAAATAATCATAATTGCCTTTATAAACGTAAATTTTTTCATCATCCAATTCTACAATTTCATTACACACCTCGTCCAAAAAATAGCGATCATGCGTTACTAGCAATAGCGTGCTTTTGCTGCTGGCTAAAAAATTTTCCAACCATTCTATCATTTCAACATCAAGATGATTGGTAGGTTCATCGAGGATCAACAAACATTTTCCTTCATGCAATTGAGCTTCGATCAAAGCTTGCGCCAGCGCTACTCTTTTTCGTTGTCCGCCACTCAGATTTTTCACTGGTTCATTCAGATGATGCAAATTTAATTTTCCTAAAATCTGTTTCAGATCACTTTCAAAACTCCATGCATTTGCTTCCGTTAATTCTGTTACCAAATGGCTGATCCTTTCTTCGTCATGCGATTCTTCGTCATGGAGCATTTCATATTCTTTGACAAGCCGCACCACTGGATTGTCAATATTTAAAATATTGTCCCAAATCGATTTTTCATTTTCAAAAGCAGTGTCCTGTTGCAACATAATCACCTTCACGTCCTTGTGGATCCAAACTGTTCCTGAATCAGCCGTTTCTTTTCCTGCGATGATTTTTAAAAGCGTAGATTTTCCGCTTCCATTCCTGGCAACAAAAGCGATCTTGTCTCCTTCTTCAATATGAAAACTGATGTTTTTAAAAAGTGTTCTGATTCCAAATGACTTCGTCAAATTTTCAATAGAGGCGTAATGCATAATCGCAAAGGTAAATTGGAATTTTTTGGTGAATTGGTATTCTATATAAAATAAGAATTCAGAATAAAAGTTCTTTTACTGCTAATTGCATTTTCATGATAAAATTCTTGAGAAGGTTTAACTTTTATCGCTTTATTTATATGAACAAATTGCACGAATAATCAATATTTTTGCAACCTTTTAAATTGAAATTCATTCATGAAAAAAATCATTTTAATAACGGGCGGCGCAGGTTTTATCGGTTCACATCTTACGAGGTTGTTTGTAAATAAATATCCTGATTATACTATTGTAAATCTTGATAAACTTACCTACGCTGGTAACCTTGAAAACTTAAAAGATATTGAGAACAAACCGAATTATACTTTTGTAAAAGGTGATATTCTCGACATGGAATTTGTAAAAAATCTTTTTGAAAAATATCACTTCACAGGCGTGCTTCATTGTGCTGCTGAAAGCCATGTAGATCGCTCTATTACTGATCCTTTGGCTTTTGTAAAAACGAACGTTTTGGGAACTGTTTCTTTATTACAGGTCGCAAAAGAGCAGTGGAAAGACAATTATGAAGGAAAATTATTTTACCATATTTCTACCGATGAAGTGTATGGAAGCTTAGGCGAAAAAGGATTTTTTACAGAAGAAACTGCTTATGATCCGCGCAGTCCGTATTCTGCATCAAAAGCTTCTTCGGATCATTTTGTAAAAGCTTATTTTCATACGTATCATTTGCCGGTGATTGTTTCTAATTGCTCCAATAATTACGGGCCTTTTCATTTTCCTGAAAAATTAATTCCGCTTGCGATTCATAATATTCTGAACAACAAACCAATTCCTGTTTATGGAAAAGGTGAAAATGTTCGCGACTGGCTTTTTGTGGAAGATCATGTTCGTGCAATCGACACGATTTTTCATAACGGAAAAATTGGAGAAACTTACAACATCGGCGGTCATAATGAGTGGAAAAACATTGACATCATCAAAGAATTGTGCAGGCAGATGGATGAAAAATTAGGTCGTGAAAAAGGAACTTCAGAAAAGCTGATCACTTTTGTGAAAGACAGAGCCGGCCACGATTTGCGCTATGCAATTGATGCTACAAAATTAAAAAATGAATTGGAGTGGAAACCTTCTTTGCAATTCAAGGAAGGACTTTCAAAAACCATTGATTGGTACCTCAACAATGAAGCCTGGCTCAATGATGTTACAAGCGGGAATTATCAAAATTATTACGAACAACAGTACGGAAAAGTTTAGAATATTTTTTTTATCAATACTGGCGCAAAATTGTTGTGAATGATTTTTCAACAACACGAGATTTTCTCCACACGATCTTTATGTCGTCCGCCTTCAAACTCTGTATGAATAAATATTTCAAGCATTTTTTCTACCAGATTTTCACGTACAAAACGTGCAGGAATACAAATGATATTTGCATCATTATGTTTGCGTGCAAGCTCGGCCAGTTCTTCGCCCCAGCAGACAGCAGCCCGGATATTCTGATGTTTGTTCGCTGTGATCGCAACACCATTGGCACTTCCGCAAATTAAAATTCCGAAAGCAGCTTCTTTATTTTCTACTGCATTGGCAACAGGATGCGCAAAGTCAGGATAGTCAACAGAATCAGTTGAATAAGTTCCAAAATCTTTCCAGCTCACACTTTTTCCATCCAGGAAAGAAATGATCGCTTCTTTGTAATTGAAACCTGCATGATCACTGCCAATAGCAACCGGCAATGATAAATTGAAGGGAGACATGACTAAAAATTTTACGCGGTAAAGATAAAACTTTGCATCATTTCATCTTTGTTTATTAACAATTGACCGGAATCATTTTTGCCATAATTGCTTTTTAAAAATGATTCAAAAATTTGTGATTGTTTTTTAAATAAAAAAATGCGCTTTCCTTTGCAACATTTATTAAAATCTTGAAACATTAAATTTAGCCAAAAAAATCTTTATGAAACTGATCGAAAATAAAGTTGCGGTTGTTACGGGAGGAAGCCGCGGAATCGGGGAAGCGATTGCTTTGAAACTTGCTGAAAGTGGCGCCCATGTTGCTTTTTCTTATGTAAGCAGCGATGAAAAAGCAAAAGCTTTGGAAGAGAAATTACAATCTTTTGGAGTAAAAGCAAAAGCTTATAAAAGCAATGCCGGTGATTTTTCAGATTGCGAAAACATGGTCAACGATGTTGTCAAAGAACTTGGGACTGTTGATATTTTAGTAAACAATGCAGGAATTTCAAAAGATAATTTGTTGCTGAGAATGACGCCGGAACAATGGGATGAAGTGATGACGACAAATTTAAAAAGTGTTTACAACATGACGAAACAGGTCATTCGTCCGATGATGAAAGCGAGAAAAGGAAGTATTATCAACATGAGCTCGATCATTGGCATGCGCGGAAATGCAGGCCAGAGCAGCTATGCAGCGAGCAAGGCCGGAATTATTGGTTTCACAAAATCTATTGCTGCAGAATTAGGAAGCAGAAATATCCGTTGCAATGCAATTGCTCCGGGATTTGTAGAAACAGATATGACGCATTATCTGAAAGAAGGCGAAGCCGCAAAATCTTTTTTAGATAAAATACCTTTGGGCCGTTTTGGAAGCGCTGAAGAAATTGCAAATGTTACTCTTTTTCTTGCCAGCGATATGAGTTCTTACATTACAGGCCAGGTGATCAGTGTTTGTGGAGGATTGAATCCATAAAAAATGTTTGATGTGAAAATGTTTGATGCACGATGTATTTTGCATTTGTAAATTAATTAAAGGAAAATGGAAGCATATAAAAAACTTTTAGAAAACAATGCTGCATGGGCAGCAGCACAATTGAAAGAAGATCCTGAGTATTTTCAAAGACTGGTAAACTTGCAACAACCTCAAGTGTTGTGGATCGGTTGCAGCGACAGCCGTGTGCCGGCAGATAGAATTACCGGTACTCATCCGGGTGAAATTTTTGTTCACCGCAATATTGCAAATCTGGTCGTTCCAACTGATTTTAATTTGTTAAGTGTGTTGCAATATGCGGTTGAAATTTTGAATGTGCGCCACATTATTGTATGTGGACATCATAATTGTGGCGGTGTGGCAGCAGCAATGTCCAATCAGAGTTATGGATTAATGGATCAATGGATATGGAGCATTAAAAATGTGTATCGTGTTCATCGCGCTGAAGTAGATGCGTTGCCTACTTACGAGGAAAAACATCAGCTGCTTACGAAATTAAACGTGAAAGAACAGGTGATGAACCTCGCTAAAACTTCCATCATTCAAAATGCATGGAAGCAGCATGAAATTCCGCATTTGCACGGTTGGGTTTACGATCTTCGGGATGGGATTATCAATCCTGTTTTTGAAATGGAAGCAGGCACTCCGCTTGATCCGATCTATGAGATGACAAATATTTAACTTTTGAAATCGGGAATACTTTTTTTGAAAAATGCATTAAAGCGTTTCATCCGGTAACTTTATTCTTCAAAAAAATACAATGACTCTTCAAAACGCAGGAAATTTTTTTCTGAAAATATTGAAATCCATCTTTGTAAGAGAAAAAGATTGTTGCAAATAATTTTTCTCTTACAAAATTTGCAACAATTAAGAATTTACGAGTAGTTACAACGTTTTTTCCTTTTAATCTCTTAATGGTTTATTTTTTTACTGAAAATAAGAATTGTCAATGTTTCTTTCTTCACTGCCCGTAAAATTTATTTCTTATATTTCAACAGATTTTATCGGATAGTAAGTATGGAAATATACAACATCATCACTTTAATAGTCGTATTGACAGCGATTTTCGGTTATGTCAATCATCGCTTTTTTAAGCTGCCACGCACTATTGGGATCATGCTTATTTCTCTTCTTGCTTCCCTCGTTGTGGTAGGAATTGGAATTATCTTTCCGGAATTTTTTTACCAAACAACGCAGGCGATCAGTCTTATTGATTTTCAAACCGTGTTGCTTAGAGTAATGCTCAGCTTTTTACTTTTCGCCGGAGCTATTCACATTGATTCAAAAAGATTGAGAAAAGAAAGAACATCGATCATCACATTTGCGAGCATTGGCGTTATTATTTCCACTTTTGTCATTGGCTCTTTGCTCTATCTGACTACCAATCTTTTCGGGCTTTCTGTAAATTATTTGTATTGTCTTTTATTTGGCGCATTAATTTCTCCGACAGATCCAATTGCGGTAATCGGCATTTTAAAAAAAGCAAAAATTCCTTCTTCACTGGAAATGAAAATCAGCGGCGAAAGCTTGTTCAATGACGGAGTTGGCGTTGTTTTGTTTATTATGTTTTTACAAATCGCACAAATCGGTTTGGAAAATATTTCAGTATGGCAGATCATCTGGCTCTTCTTTCGTGAAGCCGGTGGCGGAATTCTTTTTGGATGGTTGCTGGGATATATTGGTTATGCCGCTCTTAAATCTATTGATAATTATGTAGTAGAGGTAATGATTACCATCGCGATTGTGATGGGTGGTTATTCGATGGCAGAGATCATGAATTTGAGTGGGCCTCTTGCTATGGTAATGGCAGGTTTGATCACAGGAAATAAATCTATGGATGTGGTTGTTAGCGATGTTACACGCGACTACATTGGAAAGTTTTGGGAAATGATCGATGAAGTGATGAATGCAATTTTATTTCTTCTGATAGGTTTTGAAATGCTGGTGATTCCTTTCAACTTCACTTTATTATGGCTTGGTTGCATCACCATTGTGATCGTCCTGATAGGGAGATTAGTATCTGTTTCATTACCGATTTTATTTTTGATAAAATATAAAAATTACTTCCGGAGAAATTCGATCCCTATATTAACGTGGGGCGCTTTACGCGGTGGTATTTCTGTCGCCCTCGCACTGGCGGTTCCAAAGTATATGTATGGTGATATGTTTGTCTCGATTACTTATGTGGTCGTTTTATTTTCTATAGTGGCGCAGGGGCTTACGATTGGAAAATTTGCAAAGAAGCTGGCAGAAAATGAAGACGAATTGCCAAATGTCATTTCTTAAGTTTTACAGTAAATCAACAAATAATTCTCTTTTTTCTTTTGTAAAAAATAGAAACCTTTTATTTTAATTCGCTAACTCAGGTTGGATAACCGATTTTTTTCTTTCGCCAATTTGTTGTCTCCACATTGCATAATACAATCCCATTTGCGACAGTAATTGTTCGTGATTTCCTGTCTCAATGATTTCTCCTTTTTCCAAAACATAAATTTTATCAGCGTGCATGATAGTGCTTAAACGATGCGCGATGAGAATCGTAATTTGTTCTTTTTGAGAAGAAACATTTTTGATCGTGTTAGTAATTTCTTCTTCTGTCAGCGAATCAAGAGAAGAAGTAGCTTCATCAAAAATTAATAAATGAGGATGACGAAGAAGCGCACGTGCAATTGACAACCGTTGTTTTTCTCCGCCGGAAATTTTAATTCCTCCTTCGCCGATCACTGTTTCAATTCCCTGTTCTGCACGATCTAAAATGGAATAGCAGGCTGCTTTTTTTAATGCATCTAAAATTTCCTGGTCGGTTGCGGATGGATTTACGAACAACAAATTTTCTTTGATCGTGCCTGCAAATAGTTGTGTATCCTGCGTTACAAAGCCTATCTGTTTTCTGAGTTCATCAAAATCAATTTCTTTTCTATCGATATGATTGTATAAAATTTTTCCTTGTTGAGGAATGTACAAACCAACGAGCAACTTTACCAATGTTGTTTTTCCTGAACCTGATGGGCCAACAAATGCAATCGTTTCGCCTTTCTTTACATCAAAACTAATATTGTTCAAAGCCGGTTGTTGCGCAGATTGATGTTTGAATTTTACATGAATGAATTGCAATTCGCTAATGTTTGCAAGATGAATTGGATTGGAAGGTTTTTCTTCCGGAGGTTTTTTCATCAGCGTATCAAAATTTTCAAGCGATGCTTCTGCTTCGCGATAATAAATAATGATATTTCCGATTTCCTGTAACGGACCAAAAATAAAAAACGAATAAAAAGTAAGCGTCATTAATTGTCCGGGTGTGATAATGTCTTTAAAAATCAGCCACAACAAAATGAACATGATGCATTGACGAAGAAAATTGACAAATGTTCCCTGAATAAAACTAAGTGTGCGAATACTTTTTACTTTTTTTAGTTCGAGTCCAAGAATTTTGTACGTATTATTATTTAACCGGTTGATCTCCTGGTGCGTTAATCCAAGACTTTTCACGAGTTCGATATTTCTTAATGATTCAGTTGTAGAACCTGCAAGGGCGTTGGTTTCGCCAACGATTTTCCTTTGAATAATTTTTATTTTTTTACTGAGAACACTTGTCATCAGCGACAATAAAATAATTCCGCCAACATAAACAGGCATGATAGACCAATGCAATGAAAAAGAATATACCATCACAACGATAACACCAACAATAATTCCAAACAAAATGTTGTTGAATGAAACAATAAATTTTTCTGTGTCGGCTCTTACTTTCGAAAGAATGGATAAAGTTTCGCCGCTTCGCTGATCTTCAAAATCCTGGTAAGGAAGTTTCATTGAATGTTTTAATCCATCAGTAAATAATTTTGCGCCAAATTTTTGCACTACCACATTTCCGCAATAATCCTGGAAAGCCTTGGCAATACGCGATACCATTGCTACGCCGATCAACATTCCGAGATATAATAAAACATTAGATAAATATTCGCCTGAAGTGCGATGGTTTGCATGTGGATGAGTGACGAATTTGTCAAACATTTTCCCAAAAATGAAAGGATCAAGCATTGAAAAAACCTGGTTGACAGTAGCGAACAACAGGGTCAATGTAATCAGCCATTTATAGGGTTTTAAATATTGAAGTAGTAATTTCATTTAACAAAAATAAACCGTGAATGCTGAAGGGAAATAATAATTTTTAATTTGAAAACTAATGAAAGAAATCCCTTATAAAAATATTTTTTAACAGAAATAAAACATCAACCGCTCCGGCACGTTTTAATTTTTAATTTTCAAAAACTAATTCTTGTGTAAATTCGTAATTGATGCAAAGCACACTTGATATTCCAAAATATACAATGAACGAAGAAGAGGAAAAAAAGGAAATTCTTCGTAAATACCGTGCCTTATTGAGAGCCCTGAAGCCAAAATTAAAACCTGGAAGTAAAGAGCAGATAAGGGTTGCGTTTGAAATGGCCGCCGAGGCGCATAAAACCATGCGCCGCAAAAGTGGCGAGCCTTATATTTTACACCCTTTGGCAGTAGCAATGATTTGCGTAGAAGAAATTGGACTTGGTGTTCGCAGCACGATTTGCGCGCTTCTTCATGACACAGTTGAAGATACTGATATCACGTTTGATATGATCGAACGGGAGTTTGGAACAGAGATCGCAAAAATTGTTGACGGACTTACAAAAATCTCGAATGTTCTTGATGCCAATTCTTCACAACAGGCAGAAAATTTCAAAAAGATTTTATTGACGCTGACAGATGATCCCCGCGTAATTTTAATCAAGCTTGCGGATCGTCTTCATAATATGCGCACACTCGGAAGCATGAAGCGCGAAAAGCAATTGAAGATCGCTTCAGAAACGGTTTATGTGTACGCACCGCTTGCTCATCGGATGGGGCTTTACAATATCAAAACCGAAATGGAAGATCTGGCGATGAAATATATGGAGCCGGACAGCTATCGCTATATCGCAGAAAAATTAGCGAATACCAAAAGAGAAAGAACCCGCTACATTAATGATTTTATCAGGCCTATCAGAGAAAAACTAACGCAGGGAAAATTTGATTTTGAAATTTATGGACGTCCGAAAAGTATTCATTCCATCTGGAACAAAATGAAAAAGAAAGGCGTTTCTTTTGATGAAGTGTACGACCTGTTTGCGATCAGAATTATTTTAAATTCTCCACCTGAGCATGAAAAAGAAGATTGCTGGAAAGTTTACAGCCTTGTAACTGACGAATACAATCCCTCCACAGAGCGACTTCGCGATTGGTTGAGCAATCCAAAAAATAATGGCTATGAAGCATTGCACACCACAGTAATGGGCCCTCATGGGAAATGGGTGGAAGTGCAGATCCGTACCAAAAGAATGAATGACATTGCGGAGAAAGGACTTGCAGCTCATTGGAAATATAAAGAAGGCACTACCGATGAAAACCGCTTTGACAAATGGTTTCAGCAGATCAGAGATATGCTTGCTTCGCAGGATACGAATTCAATAGATTTTTTGCAGGATTTCAAAGTGTCATTTCTTGCAGAAGAAATTTATGTCTATTCCCCAAAAGGGGATATCAAAATGTTACCAAGCGGCGCATCAGCCTTGGATTTCGCTTTTGCCGTTCATACGGCAATTGGAGAAAAATGTATTGGTGCAAAAGTGAATCATAAACTGGTGCCGATCGGTTATAAACTTCGCAGTGGCGACCAGGTTGAGATCATTACTTCAACCAAACAAAAACCAAAAGCTGAATGGTTGAAAATGGTAGTGACAACCAAAGCAAAACAAAAAATTAAAGATTCATTAAAAGAAGAAAAGAGGACGATTGCTGAAGAAGGGAAAAATATTTTGCAGCGGAAATTAGAGGGGTTAGGCGTTCCAATGAATCAGGCGAACCAGGAAGAAATTTCTAATTATTATAAGTTGAATTCCACCCTGGATTTGCTCTATGACATCGCTATAAAAAAAATAGATCTAAAGGAATTAAAAGAATTCCAGGTTTTAGGAGATAAAATTTCTCCACCAAAAATTACAAAAGTCATTGAAGAAAAACCTGAAATTCCTACCAAAAAAGATAAAAAAGATAATGAGCTGATCATCTTTGGGGAAAGCAGTGACAGGATCATGTACACGCTTGCTAACTGTTGCAAGCCGATTCCCGGCGATGATGTTTTTGGATTTATTACACAAGGCGAAGGATTGAAAATTCATCGTACCAATTGTCCAAACGCAGCAAGACTTTTGGCAAATTACGGTCACAGAGTGGTCAAAACAAAATGGGTGAAGAATAAAGAAATTTCTTTTCTCACCGGTATCAAAATTATTGGATTGGATGATGTTGGTGTAATTAATAAAATCACGAATTTAATCAGTGGCACTTTAAAAATAAATATTAACGCGCTGACGATTGAAGCTAAGGAAGGTTTGTTTGAAGGAAATGTAAAAGTGTATGTTCATGATAAAGACGAACTGGATGAACTGGTAACAAGTTTAAAAGAGTTGCCTGGAATTGAAAGTGTGGAAAGATATGATACAGAATAATTTGGTTGAATTTTTTAAAATACGAATCCGGTCACGAATTACACGAACTGCAGTAAACCAAGAAATATTTACAAATTTTTATTCCCTGTTATTTAATTTTTTCTCTCAAAAATTTTCTCACCTCAAAAAGAAAATCTTTCTCAAAAGCGCTTTTTGGAATGATAAAAAAAGAACGGCTGTTAAAATATAAATGAAAGAAATTACGGCTTTCAACAAACTCACTGAAATTTTTCCATGGCCAGCTTCTGCTGCCTCTTTCGTTTTCTAGAAACATGTGTTGTTCTTCAAAACTAACTCTGAAATGGTCTTTAAAAGTAGCTTCTCTTCGATAAATTATTACCGGAAGCAGATACCAGAAAGCAAACATCAATGCAAACCAAAGTGTGGAACTTAATAAAAAGGCGAGTGGAGAAACTTTACCCGTGAAATATAAACCTGCTGAAAAAATCGCAAACAGATTTACAATAACAATCATGATTTTGATTTCAGGTCTGCTGAAAAAATGGAATCGCAATCCTTGTAAAACTTTTCGTTTATTGTAGGAAAAATAAGAAGATGTCATTTAAAACAAATGTACGATGTGCACTGATTTTGCAGATTTTTTTTTGAAATAATGATCAGAAAAAAGAAATTTAAAAAGGGCCCGAGAATGTTCTAAATATTAATTCATAAATTGAGAATAAAAAATGAGACCTTCAAAATTTTTACTTATTGCTTCGCTCACCTTTTTCCTTGTTTCTAATATTCATGCACAAACTAAAGTAGAAAGTGCTGATCAGATTGTAAAAGAAGCAAAAGCAGAAGCATCGAAAACAAATAAAAATATTGATTTTTCATGCTTCATGGTGCATCTGGTGCCATAGAATGGATAGCGCATTGAATGATGAAAGTATCAGGAATTTTTTTAAAAAAAGTTACGTAATCGAGCATTTGACAGTAGATGAAAGTAATGATAAAAAGTATCTTGAAAATCCGGGAGCGGCGGCTCTTTTGACAAAATACCATGGCGACCGGCAAGGGATTCCTTACTGGGTAATATTGGATAAGAATGGAAATTTTCTTGCTGATTCCAGATTGGAAGCAAATGGAAAAACAGGGAATAGCGTAGGCTGTCCGGCAAAGCCGGAAGAAGTCGATTATTTTGTAAATGTATTGCACAAAACTTCGAAGATTTCTGATGAGCAGATCAGTTTAATAAAAAGAAGATTTCTGAAAATCGGGCAATAAAATTACAATTCCAGAAATTAAAAAAAGCCACCCTTTTTACAGATGGCTTTTAAAAATTAACAACAAAACAAAAGATCAGGATAAACTATAACCACCTGAAAATCCTGCAAGTTCCAGGCTTCTTTTTTTAAGTTTTACTACATCTAAAGATTCAATGATCGGATCAGCAGTGAGGATCAGTGAGACATTATTTTTCTTCCACCAATCACTTTGCTGCAATTTTTCAAAATGAATAATCCCAACGAGATAATTGATCTGTTCGTTAGAATGCCATTCTTCGATGCTTTCAAACTCATCTTTGCGGATGTGATTCCAATCAGTAAATCCAACATAAGCTTTTACGTAAAAATCATTGGTTAATTCATTTGGCTGATGATGATACAATTTTTTGTATTCGTATTTATAATCATAACGCAAAGCAGATATATCGCTTAATACAGCAGAAGCAGTTGGCAAGCTTCCGGCTCCTTTTCCATAAAAAAATTGTTTGTCAGCAAAGGAACTTTCAATCACAACGCCGTTGTATTCATTTTTAATAAAAGCTAACTGATCCTCTTTTTTTACAAATTGAGGTAATACAAATGCGGCCACTTTTCCATTTTTTAATTTTTTTGCAGAAGCAACCAGTTTGATCACACAATCTTTTTTCTCCGCCTGCAAGGCGTCTTCCGACGTAATACTTTGAATTCCTGTGAATATGATTTCCCCGGGTAGAATTCCATAAGCATGTGTCAGCAAAAATTTCCATTTGTTTAAAGCATCAAATCCTTCCACATCCAACGCAGGATTACTTTCTGCAAAACCCAATTGCTGCGCCTGGATCAGTGCACTTTTAAAAGATAATTTTTCTTCGAACATTTTGGTAAGAATATAATTAGTGGAACCATTCACAACTGCATTAATGGAATGTAGCAAATCGTTGTCATAATATTCTTCCAGATTTCTGATAACAGGAATGGAAGCGCAACAAGCGGCTTCGTACAAAAATGAAACGCCCGTTTTTTGTTCGAGTTCCAATAATTCAGGCAAATGTTCAGCTATCATTTTTTTGTTGGCACTTACTACCGATTTTCCATTTACAAAAGCGGTTTGAACAATTTCATAAGCCGCATCTGCATCATCAATTAATTCTACAATCACATTGATCTCAGGATCATTTAGCAATATTTCTTTGTCTGCTGTAAATAACTCTGCGGGAGCATTTCTTTTTTTATAACTGTTTTTGATACAAACTTTTTTGATTGTTGCATTCAATGAGGAAGTTTGGTTGAGCACTTTGTAAAGTCCTTCTCCAACTACGCCGAATCCAAAAATTCCGAGTACGAGCTTCTTATGGGTTTCCATTTTTTATATTAATTTATATTTTTTACGCTTCGTTTTGTTTTTCAAGTTCGTTTGGATAACACAGGAAAGTTTTTGCTAAGAGTTACCGCAAAAAAAAACTCACCTGACAGAATCAGGTGAGTTAATGTATTGTAACTGGCAGAGCCAATTAATTTTAATTAAAACTTGAGTCTGTCTTATCTGTCCCAACAATACTGCTGGGATGGAGTTAGCACCTTTTAATGTTTTTTTGGAACACATTTTAGGTTGCCAAGGCGTCATCGGGCCATTTCCCTCTGCCTTTCTTGATAAGTGAATCACAAAGAACTGGCGCAAAGTTGTGATGCGAAATTTGATTTGCCAAATATTTTTTGGTTAAAATACTTTTAATAATCTTCTGAAAACAAAAAAACCATCCTTTTCAGAATGGTCTTTTAATGTTTTTCATTTTAAAATGTTTAGCTGCAACCCATGCTGTTGCCGCAGTTCAAACATTTGTAACAGGTGCCACTGCGAATGGTTATGTGTCCGCAGGTATTGCAGGCAGGCGCGTCGCTCTGCATATTTTTAGAAGCTGCATTTACCGCATCTAAATCAGTACTTGCTTTCTTCACGTGTTCTGCTCTGTAAGACTTTGATGAAGCGGTAACTCTTATCTCGCTGAGTTCGGGAACGCGTTCGCCAATGGTGGGCGTATTTTCATCCCATGGCGCATCACCAACATTTTCCAGCTCAGGTTTGTCTAAAACATGAACCAAATCATTTCTGCCCAAATATTCATAAGCCAGAGAACGGAAGATGAAATCAATGATAGAAGTAGTGCTCTTGATATTCGGATGTTCTACCATTCCTGATGGCTCGAAACGGGTGAACACAAATTTTTCTACAAATTCTTCCAAAGGAACTCCATATTGCAATCCGATAGAAATAGAAATCGCAAAACAGTTCAGCATACTGCGCATGGTAGCGCCTTCTTTTGCCATATCAATAAAAATTTCTCCTAAAGTTCCATCGCTGTATTCCCCTGTTCTCAGAAATAATGCTTGTCCGTTTATTTTTGCTTTTTGGGTAAAACCACGACGTTTTGCCGGCAAAGTTCTCCGTTCAACAATCATAGCAAGCTGACGTTTCAAAGAAGTGTCTTCACTGTTCTGAACTCTTTTATTTACTTCTTCCAAGAGATCATCAATAGTTAACTGCCCCATATTTACCAAAGCAGTTTCATGCAAATCTTCTGGTGTTTCAGTCTCGGTTTCATCAGTTGTTTTCTTTTTCTTATCGCTCTTATTACTGAGAGGCTGAGATAGTTTAGAACCATCGCGATAAAGAGCGCAGGCTTTTAAACCTAGTTTCCAACTAAGCATATATGCTTCCTCAATTTCTTCAACAGTTCCTTCATTCGGAAGATTAATGGTTTTTGAAATAGCACCACTGAGGAAAGGCTGTGCAGCAGCCATCATTTTAATATGGCCGCTGTAATGAATGTATCTTTCGCCAGAATTTCCGCATTTGTTGGCGCAATCAAAAACAGGCAGATGTTCTTCTTTCAAATAAGGCGCACCTTCAACCGTCATTGTGCCGCAAACATAAATATTTGCTTCCTCAATTTGCTTGTCGGTAAAACCTAATGCTTCCAGCAAACTCCATTCATAATTATTATATTGTTCTGCCGTAAAACCTAAGCGTTTTAAACAATCTTCACCAAGTACAAAAGCATTAAATACAAAGCCAATTTCAAAAGCGGTCGGCAAAGCTGCTTCTATTTTGATGATCTCATTAACTGTAAAACTTTTTTCTTTCAGCGTTTCAAAATTGATATGGGGTGCATTTTTTAAAGAAGCATGTCCTTTTGCATAATTGACAATTTCTTCAATTTCATTTTCAGCATATTTCAGGTTTCTTAATGCCTGGGGTACACTTTGATTGATAATTTTGAAATAGCCGCCACCACTTAATTTTTTAAATTTCACCAAAGCAAAATCAGGTTCAACGCCGGTTGTATCACAATCCATTACAAGGCCGATCGTTCCTGTTGGCGCGATAACAGTTGTTTGTGCGTTTCTGTAGCCATATTTTTCACCGAGCATTACTGCATCATCCCAGGCTTTGGTAGCAGCTTTTAATAAATAATCCGGGCAATCTTTTGCATTAATTCCCTGTGGTTTTATTTCAATTCCTTCGTAGGCCTCGGTAGCATCATAAGCTGCGGCGCGGTGATTTCTCATTACGCGAAGCATATGATTTTTATTTTCTTCGTACTTACTGAAAGGTCCAAGATGTTGTGCCAGTTCAGCAGAAGTTTTATAGGCAATTCCAGTCATGATTGCTGTAATGGCGCCTGCAATTCCTCTTGCTTTATCGCTGTCATATGCAATTCCGCTTACCATCAGCATACTTCCCAGGTTAGCAAAACCCAATCCCAGTGTTCTGTAATCATAGCTTAACTGAGCCACTTCTTTGCTTGGAAATTGCGCCATCAAAACGGATATTTCCAAAACAGTTGTCCATAAACGAACAGTATATTCAAAACCTGGAACATCAAATGTGTTATTTTCTTCGTTAAAAAATTGGCGAAGATTTACTGATGCAAGATTGCAGGCAGTATTATCTAAAAACATATATTCACTGCAAGGATTGCTCGCTCTGATCCTTCCTCCTTCAGGGCAGGTGTGCCATTCATTGATGGTAGTATCATATTGAGTTCCCGGATCAGCGCAGCGCCAGGCGGCATAATTAATATCGTCCCATAATTTTTTGGCTTTTATTTTTTTCATAGTCCTGCCATCGCTTCTTGCTTTCAGTTCCCAATCACTGTCATTTTCCAAAGCATGAAAAAATTCATTGGAAATCCTAACCGAATTATTACTGTTTTGTCCACTAACGGTTCTGTAGGCTTCGCCTTCATAATCGCTTGGATATCCTGCCGCAATTAAAGCAGCTACTTTCTTTTCTTCTTCAACTTTCCAGTTGACAAAAGTTTCTATTTCCGGATGGTCGATATCAAGACAAACCATTTTGGCAGCACGCCTTGTTGTTCCGCCACTTTTAATAGCGCCGGCAGCGCGATCACCAATTTTCAGGAAACTCATCAATCCGCTGGAAGTGCCACCGCCACTCAGTTTTTCACCTTCGCCGCGAATAGAACTAAAGTTAGTTCCCACGCCGCTTCCATATTTAAAAATTCTTGCTTCGCGAACCCACAGATCCATAATTCCACCTTCATTTACCAAATCGTCATCGACGCTTAGAATAAAACAGGCATGAGGTTGTGGTCTTTCATAAGCTGAAGTTGATTTTTTCAAAACGCCATCTTTTCCATCAACAAAATAATGTCCCTGCGGCTTTCCTGTGATTCCATACACTTCGTGCAAACCGGTATTAAACCATTGCGGAGAATTGGGAACACATGCCTGGTTCAAAATGCAATAGATCAATTCATCATAAAAAACCTGTGCATCTTTTTTGGTCGCAAAATATCCATTGCGTTCGCCCCATACGCGCCAGCAATGCGCCATTCTGTGCGCTACTTGTTTTATAGAAGTTTCGCGTCCCGTGCCGCCACTTGGTTGGGGCACACCCGCTTTTCGAAAATACTTTTGGGCTAAAATATCCGTCGCGATCTGGCTCCATTGTTTTGGAACTTCCACATTGTCCATCTGAAATACAACTTCGCCTGTTGTATTTTTTATGACAGAAGTACGGTAATCATATTCAAACATATCAAAAGGAGAAGTTCCTTCCTTTGTAAAATGCCGGTCGAAATGAAGACCGGAAGCAGGTTGTTTTTTTACAGGCATGGGTAAATAGTATTTTCGTTTATAATTTATTTTTCAAAAGCGGGACAACGAAAATATTTTTTCTAAGTTGAAAAACATATTCGAAAATATCCACTTTCTGTGGAAAAGAATTGTGTATAAATTTTTAAAGTAGGCGGGTATTGAATTGAACGATTTTTGCACACGATGGGCATAAAAATAATTCTTGTTTTTGCACTTTTGGCATTAAAGTTTTATTTAATAATTTAATTTTCAGTAAAAATGAAAGTAGTCATTCAACGAGTATCAAAATCGGCTGTGACCATTGATAATACTACAAAATCGGCAATAAATGTTGGTTTACTGGTATTAATAGGAATTGAAGATGCAGATAATGAAGAAGACATTAAATGGCTGAGCAATAAGATCGCAAATCTTCGGATTTTTGACGATGAAAACAAGGTTCCGAATCTTTCTGTGAAAGAGATCAATGCAGATATTTTACTCGTCAGTCAGTTCACTTTACAGGCGTCAACAAAAAAAGGAAACCGTCCTTCGTATTTAAAAGCCAGCAAAGCAGAAATTGCAATTCCCATATATGAAAAAATGATTCAGCAACTGGAAATTGATTTTGGAAAAAAAATATTTACAGGTGAATTTGGTGCTGATATGAAAGTGGAATTGGTGAATGACGGACCGGTTACCATTGTGATTGATTCTAAAAATAGAGAATAAATTACTTATGCTAAAAATATTTAAATGAAACAAGAAATTACTTTAAAAGAAGCGCAGTCAAAAATTGATTCGTGGATCAAAACCACCGGCGTTCGATATTTTAATGAACTTACCAACCTTGGAATTTTGATGGAGGAAGTAGGCGAACTTTCAAGAATTATGGTAAGAAAATATGGCGAACAATCTTTTAAAGAATCGGATAAAGGAAAAGATCTTTCTGATGAAATGGCTGATGTGCTTTGGGTTTTAATGTGCCTCGCCAATCAAACAGGCGTTGATCTTACGGAAGCATTAGAAAAAAACTTTCAAAAGAAAAATGTTCGCGATGCCCAAAGACATCAGCAAAATGAAAAACTAAAATAAAGTACAATTCATTCTAAATTTGCAAGACTTTTCACTTTATCTAAAGATTTGTTTTCATAACTTTTCCAAAAAATTTTACTGTGCTTCGCCAATTCTTTTTCGTTTTATTGATGCTTTTTTCTTCACAGCTTTTTGCCCAATACAATGCGCCTCTTTATACTTCTTACACAACCGAAGCGGCAAGGGCAAAAATGAACGCGAACCTGATCAAAAACAGTATCACCAAAAATTTATCATTGCCGCTTTCTGATTCCACCGAAGAAAACTGGCAGGAAGCTTTTGACGCAATGGAAGTGATGCAATACAATTCACCTTTTATTGAAAGCAAGATGAGAAGCGCTTTTGACAGCATTGAAACAAGAAGCACTTATTTTCAAAGAGCGCTTTTAGAAGTTGCTTACAGTAATTATGAAGGAAAATTTTTTGCTCCAACAAAAAAATTATTAGACAAAACTTTGGATCCAAAAATATTCGCAATGTGTGCTGAATATTTAATTCAAAATCAAAGAAATGAGACAGAAAAAAGTGTTCTTTCAAAAAAGTTATTAGAAAAATTCGGTGACACTGCTTATAAAGATCCGGTTCTTTTTATGCTCGGAACCCGTCTTTCAAAAGACAAAGTTCAAACACATTCCATGAAAGATGTTTTGAATCAATTGCTCTCCAAAAATTTTCTTCCCGGTCAGATCGTGATGTATAGTTTTCAAAGAAAAGACCGCGATTATCCGGGAATGGTTTTGATTAGAAATGCAGACGGGAATTTTGTCACCGATTCTTCAGGAAATATTTTTCATGTTCCTCAACTGGCAAGAAGTATTACAAATCTTCCCTTTTATTTAAGAAATGGAAACACACCGCAGGGAATTTTCAGAATGTATGGTTTTGAT
Source organism: Ginsengibacter sp. (assembly GCA_051953735.1). Classification (GTDB taxonomy): domain Bacteria; phylum Bacteroidota; class Bacteroidia; order Chitinophagales; family Chitinophagaceae; genus Ginsengibacter. Next base: position 36,018 of record JBQCIM010000114.1, on the reverse strand, counting down.
GTTTCGATGAGCAATTTTATTGGGCCAACCGCGAATGTTCAACTGGGAATGCCGATAGAACTGAGTTTGAAAAAATATTTTAATGATAGCACCGTTTTAGACTCTGTTTGGACAACCAACTATTATCAAAAATTGATACCCCAAAAATTGAAAGATTATTTGCCGTTGTATGATTCTTATTATGCCGGACTTGCAGGAAGAAGTGAAATTATCGCACATGGTACAACAATTGATCCTCAATTTTATTCAGGAAAACCGTATTATCCTTTAACGCCAACCGAAGGTTGCCTTTGCACAAAAGAGATTTGGAATGGCGCAAGAATTGAAAGTGATCAGCAAAAATTAGTAAATACGTTGTTGAAAGCCGGCGGGGCCAACGGATATTGTGTGGTGATTGAAATGGATGATAAACATGCGCCGATAAAGATTAGTGATGTGATGCCGTATTTAGGAATTAAGAATTGAGAATTTAAAAAATGAGTAAACAAACAAACAAATAATACGGTTTTTAATTTTCAGCAATACAACGAATGAATAATTTAATAATCGAATAATTTAATAATTGACTTCAATCCCTTTAGCAGAGCGGCTTCGGCCACAAACATTAAATGAACTAATCGGTCAGCAGCACCTTACCGGCCCGGGAAGTATTTTGCGAAAAGCATTGGAAAATAAAAAGATTCCTTCCATGATTTTATGGGGACCGCCCGGTGTTGGAAAAACTACAATTGCCAATATTATCGCTCACACTTTAGATGCTCCGTTTTATACATTGAGCGCGATTTCTTCCGGCGTAAAAGAGGTTCGCGAAGTAATCGAAAAAGCGAAGGGGGAACAAAATGCAATTTTATTTATTGACGAAATTCATCGCTTCAATAAAGGCCAGCAGGACGCCTTGCTCGGCGCTGTTGAAAAAGGGATTATTACATTAATCGGTGCCACAACAGAAAACCCTTCTTTTGAAGTAAACAGCGCTTTGCTGAGCCGCTGCCAGGTATATATTTTAAAACCATTACAGAAACAGGATTTAATTCAGTTGCTGAATCATGCGATAAAAGAAGATGAAATTTTATCCAAATCAAATATTGAAATTAAAGAAACAGAAGCGCTCATTAATTTATCCGGAGGCGATGCAAGGCGATTATTAAATCTGCTGGAACTTACAGCAGATCAGCTTTCTTTAAATGAAAACACAAAGAATAAAATTGTAATAACCGATGATGCAGTCATCGATGCGGCGCAGCAAAAAGTAGCGCTTTACGATAAAAAAGGCGAGCAGCATTATGATATTATTTCAGCTTTTATCAAATCCATTCGCGGCAGCGATCCAAATGCTGCGGTATATTGGATGGTACGAATGATTGAAGGCGGTGAAGATGTAAAATTTATCGCAAGAAGAATGGTGATACTTGCCAGCGAAGACATTGGAAATGCCAATCCAACGGCTTTGGTTTTGGCAACGAATACTTTTCAGGCAGTAAATATGATTGGCTATCCTGAAGCAAAAATTATTTTATCGCAATGTGCCACCTATCTTGCTTCTTCACCCAAAAGCAATGCAGCAGTGGCTGCTATCGGAAAAGCAGATTCTTTGATAAAACAATATGGTGATTTACCGGTGCCTTTGGCGATCAGAAACGCACCAACCAAGCTGATGAAGAAACTGGATTATGGAAAAGATTACAAATACGCACACAACTTTGAAAACAATTTTGCAGAAATGGAGTTTCTTCCTGAAGAAATAAAAAATACACTTTTGTATAATCCCGGTAAAAATGCAAGAGAAGAAGAATTGCGAAGATTTTTGAAACAACGCTGGAGAGAAAAGTATGGATATTGATCAATAGAAAATTGTTTTTTAGCAGTAACCAAACAAATAATTCCCTTTTCTATTTTAATTTTAATGATCAATCTTATTTATAATTTCTTCTTATCATGGTTAGCTGGCAGTGCAAATTTTTTACAGAATTAACCAACTTTGAACTGTATAAAATTCTTCAATTGCGAAATGAAGTTTTTATTGTGGAACAAAACTGTGTTTACCAGGATTGTGACGATAAAGATCTAAAAGCGTATCATTTTATGGGCTGGGATGATAGTAAATTAGTTGCTTACACACGTTTGCTCGACAAAGGAATTTCTTATTCTGACGCCGCTTCCATTGGTCGCGTGATAACTTCTCCTTCAGTAAGAGGAAAAAATGTCGGAAAAGAACTGATGACCAATTCTATTGCAGAAGTGTATCGTCTATTTGGCAAAATTCCGATCAGGATCAGTGCGCAATTTTATCTGAAACGTTTTTATGAGTCTTTCTCTTTTGTGCAATACAGCGATGTTTACATGGAAGACGGTATCGAGCATATTGGGATGAAGAAATGATTTTCTTACCTATACAATAAAGCCATCTTTTCTGTCGTTATCGAACTGTTGCCGGAAAATTTGCGGCAAATAATCTTTTATTCATGAAAAATAATTGATGTGTTTTGAAAAAACGTTTACACATTTTGTGGCGCGCGTGTTTCATGCTCACAACAATGATTTTATTTTCTGAAGTAAGTTTTTCTCAATCGGTCATAATCGGAAATGAACAAGCAAGATTTGAAGTGGGAGTAAATGTTGGGCCGGATTTTTTTCTTGGAGATCTTGGCGGCCACAGAGGAAAAGGAACCCGATTTATAAAAGATTTGAATTTACCACTTACAGAAATGATGGCCGGAGTCTTTGCCACTTTATATCCGAGCGAATGGCTAGGAATAAGACTGGCAGCGCAATACGGAAAAATTTCAGGGAATGATGATCTGATAACTACGAGAGGAACCTGGGAATTATATCGCAAACAACGCAATCTGGATTTCAGATCCAATCTTGCAGAAGTTTATGTGGCCGGTGAAATATTTCCTTTGATGTTTTTAAATAAAAACCGTGAGGATTACAAACCGAGATTAAGGCCATACGGAGTTATTGGAGTTGGATATTTTCATTTCAATCCACAAGGTTCTTTGACAGATGCAAATGGTAAAAAAACGTGGTACTATCTTCGTCCTTTGCACACAGAAGGAGAAGGTTTTCCTGAATATCCTGACAGAAAGGAATATTCGCTCAATCAAATCAATATTCCATCAGGAGTGGGAATAAAATATTACATCACACAAAGAATCAACGTCAGTTTTGAAATTTTGCTAAGAAAATCATTTACGGATTATATTGATGATGTAAGTACCACTTACATTAATCCGGATTTGTTTGACAAATATTTATCACCACAAAATGCAAAAATTGCAAGAGAAATTTCTGATAAAGTTTATTCCATCGTGAGTCCCGGTTTATCAAGAAATGCTCCTGGCGAAAAAAGAGGAAACCCGTATCAGAATGATTCTTATTTCACTACTTTTTTAAAATTTGCAATACGCCTGGGGCCTATGTTTGAAAACAGTTTTAACAGTAAAAGTTATGATAGAAATGTTGCGAGCAAAATGAGATGTCCCCCCAGATTTTAAAAATGTGACCGTTGGATTCTTGCCTCTGAATATGGCAAAGTATATAATAAAAGCTAAGCCCGGAAAACGTTGCATACTCCTATGCGCTGGAAACCCCTGAAACTACAAATTTTTAGCTTTGTTACTATGCTTTGCTTTTTTTGTAATAATTCAATTCTTCTTTTAAAAAAGTAGCCGTAAAACTTTCTTTACTGTCAATTAATTTTTCAGGTGTTCCTTCAAATAAAATTTTTCCACCCGCATCACCACCTTCGGGGCCAAGATCAATAATATGATCGGCGATTTTGATAATATCCATATTATGTTCGATGACCAAAACCGTATTTCCGCGATCAACCAGTTTATTTAAAACATCTGCAAGATGTTGGATGTCTCTGAAATGAAGGCCAGTAGTGGGTTCGTCAAGAATGTAAAAAGTTTTTCCTGTATCTCTTTTGCTGAGTTCGGTTGCCAGCTTTACACGCTGAGCTTCGCCGCCGCTAAGCGTTACAGCACTCTGGCCTAAAGTAATATAACCAAGTCCCACTTCCTGCAACACTTTAATCTTTCGATAGATGTAAGGAACATTTTGAAAAAATTCAACCGCTTCATCAACGGTCATTTCCAATACATCGCTGATCGATTTTCCTTTATAGCGTATTTCCAAAGTTTCCCGATTATATCTTTTGCCGTTGCATTTTTCGCAGTTTACATACACGTCGGGAAGAAAATTCATTTCAATTGTTCGCATTCCACCACCCTGGCAAACATCACATCTTCCGCTTTTTACATTGAATGAAAATCTTCCTGCTTTATATCCACGAATTTTTGCTTCCGGAATAGCGGCAAAAAGTGTTCTGATGTCGGTAAAAAATCCACAATACGTAGCAGGATTGCTTCTCGGCGTTCTTCCTATCGGCGACTGATCAATTTCTACGACTTTATCAATGTATTCGAGGCCTTCAATATTTTTGTAAGGCAACGGATTCATTTTACTGTTATAAGCGTGAATGCTTAAAAGCGGATAAAGCGTTTCATTGATCAAAGTAGATTTTCCGCTGCCGCTTACGCCTGTGATACAAATAAATTTGCCAAGCGGAAAAGTAGCGGTAATATTTTTTAAATTATTTCCTGAAGCGCCTTTCAAAATTAAATTCTTCCCGTTTCCTTTTCGTCGCTTTGAAGGAACTTTTATTTGAAGATCTCCATTTAAATAAGAAGAAGTGAGTGTATTTAATTGCAAAAAATTTTTCGGCTTTCCTTCTGCCACCACTTTTCCGCCATGCTTTCCGGCATCAGGGCCAATGTCAATGAGATAATCTGCAGCAAGCATAATGTCTTTATCATGCTCTACTACCAAAACGCTGTTTCCGAGATCACGTAAATTCTTTAGAGCTTTTATCAGTTGATGATTGTCTCTTTGATGAAGCCCGATACTTGGTTCATCCAAAATATAAGTGATTCCCTGAAGTTGGGAACCGATTTGAGTAGCAAGTCTTATCCGTTGAGATTCTCCGCCACTGAGGCTTTTCGAAGGCCGATTCAACGACAGATACGTTAAACCAACATCCAAAAGAAATTGAATTCTTTCCCTGATTTCTTTTAAAATATCCCGCGCGATAATATTTTGCTTTTTATCCAAACGATTCTCAATTCCATCAAACCACTGTAATAATTTCACCAAATCCATTTCTGATAATTCAGCGATATTTTTTCCATCTACTTTAAACCAAAGACTTTCCTTTTTCAATCTTTTTCCATGACAGGAAGGACAGGCCTCAAGCATCATAAATTTTTCAACCCAAGATCTCAAACCTTCATTGGTATTGTCGGAATGAAACCAGCGTTTCAACATATTTACAACCCCTTCATATTCATTAGAAGGAATTTCTCTTGAAGAATTTTCAAAATTTTCAAATTGTGTGTATGCATCACCGTCATCTTCATCGGGTTTTTTATTTCCAAATAAAATAAGATTCAAAACGCTTTCCGGAAGATCTTTTATTGGCTTATCAAGACTGAATTTATATTTCTTTGAAAGCTGCTGAACCTGTTTAAAAATGTAAGTTTCCCGCTCTTCACCAAGAGGAGCGATAGCACCTTCGTTGATACTTAAATTTTTATCCGGAATAATTGTTTCCAGATTTACCTGGTACACATTGCCCAAACCCTTGCAAACAGGACAGGCGCCATAAGGAGAATTAAATGAAAACGCGTTGGGAGAAGGTTCTTCATAACTGATTCCTGATTCTTCACACATAAGCTGGCGACTGTATTGTATTAATTTCTGTTCGTCATTTAGTAATAAGAACAGCAATCCATTTCCAAGCTGCAAACCTTTTTGAACACTTTCGCTCAGCCGTACTCTTTGCTCTTTATCAGCCACCAAACGATCTACTACCAATTCAATATCATGCGTTTTATAACGATCGATCTGCATTTTTGGAACCAGATCTTTTATTTCTCCATCAATTCGGATCTTTAAAAATCCCTTCTTTCTTACTTCTTCAAATAATTCGCGGTAATGTCCTTTTCTTCCGCGAACAAGTGGTGCGAGTACCACAATTTTTTTTCCGGAATATCTTGATAAAATATTTTCAACAATTTCTTCCTCACTCCATTTCACCATTTTTTTTCCGGTATTATAGCTATAAGCTTCGCCAATTCTTGCAAAAAGCAACCGAAGAAAATCGTAAACTTCAGTAACAGTTCCTACTGTGCTTCTGGGATTTTTATTGGTAGTCTTTTGTTCAATGGAAATGACGGGTGAAAGACCGGTAATTTTATCTACATCAGGTCTTTCCATATCGCCGAGAAACTGACGTGCATAAGCAGAGAAACTTTCCATATATCTCCTTTGACCTTCAGAAAAAATAGTATCAAAGGCAAGTGAAGATTTGCCACTGCCGCTGATTCCGGTAATGACCACAAGACTGTTTTTAGGAATAGAAATATCTATGTTCTTAAGATTGTGCTCTCTTGCGCCAAATACTTCTATATTTTCATTTTCTGTAAAAAGCTCTGAATCTTTTTGCTGTACTTTACCCATAACGAAGTTTGCAAAATTACTATTTAATCATGCTTGATAAAAGAGTTAACACTTCATTTTTGGTAAGCGCAAAAAAACAGTAGACGAACTTTTAAGGACAATTTCTATGTTATTTTCGCGTTAATAAAAAAAGGCAAAGTAATTGCATGAAGTAAATGAAAGATTAAAGCATTTAAAAACCTTTGGGAGACAAGAAGTAATACGAAAGAAAGTTTTATAAGAAATGATTCCGGAATTTTTTCTTTGAAAATTTTTTTGAAAATGCACTTTTATTCATTTGTTTTTGTAGTTTTAGTTTTCGTTTCACTACCTGAAATTAACTTTTTATATGAAAGCATTTTTAAAAAAATGTATTGAATAGTTCGTTACTTTGTTTCGCATTCACCCAAAAGATATTTAAAATAATTTGATTCTTTTTTACAATAATTGAAATACTTGCTCGTTTTAGATTTATGTCACTTCTTTTTTAAGAATGAAGAGGCTAAAAACAGGCATGATTTTAAATAAATATTACATTTGCCTTTACCCTTAAAGTTAAAACAATGAAAAATGCGTTTTTCACGACCCTAACAGTTGCAGCAGTAATCTTATCCGGCTGCGGCAAGTTTGGTAAATCTACCAAAGGCGGTTTACCCGATGATGGCCAACTTCACGGAGTGGCTCCTGCAGGCCGTTACATTATGACCAAACCGTTTGGAATGGTGTATGTGCCGCCTGGAACATTTCATATGGGACCAAGTGATGAAGACATTAACTACACGTTTACAGCAAGGAACAAGCAGGTTTCTATTAGTGGTTTTTGGATGGACGCAACTGAGATTACCAATAACGAATACCGTCAGTTTACCAATTATGTTCGTGATTCGATTGCAGGGAAACTTATGGGCTTGGTGAAACAAGGAGCTGATGGAACCGAATATCTGGATTGGCCCAAAGTAAGAGCAATCAAATGGGATGATAAGGCTACTATGGAAAAAATAGACGCGATGATTGTTACTCCTGATAATCGCATTTTTGGAAGAAAAGAAATTGACGCTTCAAAAATGATCTATCAGTCAGAAACTTTTGATTACGCAGCAGCAGCAGCAAATCGTGATCCTAATGTTCCTCGTAGTGCTTTTATTGTAAAAAAGAACATTCCTATTTATCCTGACACGTTAGTTTGGGTAAGAGATTTTGCCTATTCTTATAATGAACCAATGGCAAAACAATATTATAGCCATCCTGCTTTTGGAAATTATCCGGTTGTAGGTGTAAACTGGAAACAGGCAACGGCTTTTTGCGAATGGAGAACACAATATTTAAATTCCTATTTGACAGGTAAAAAAAGGGCAAATGAAACTGATTTTAGGTTACCTACTGAAGCACAATGGGAATACGCTGCAAGAGGTGGAAGATCTCAAGCTCCGTTTCCGTGGGGCGGACCTTATTTAAGAAACAGAAAAGGTTGTTTGTTAGCTAACTTCAAACCGGGAAGAGGGAACTATCCTGAAGACGGTGGTTTTTATACCGTTCGTGCAGATGCTTACTGGCCAAACGACTTTGGATTATATTGTATGGCTGGTAACGTGGCAGAATGGACTTCATCTTTGTATTATGAAGGCGGTTATAATTTTCAACACGATATGAACCCTGATATTCGCTGGAATGCAAAAGATCAGGATGCACCTCGTATGAAACGTAAAGTAGTGCGTGGAGGAAGCTGGAAAGATGTTGGATACTATTTAAGAGTAAGCACCCGTTCGTTTGAATATATGGATACAGCAAAATCTTATATCGGATTTCGTTGTGTAATTGACTTGCCACCATCAACTGGTAAAAAAGGTAGAAAATAATTAAGCAAAATTTAAATTTAACCCATAGAAAATTTTTAGTTCAACATTTTATTGCCTGTATTAATTGTTACGTTTAGTAATTAATATGGGCATTTTTTGTGTGAGCTCAAAAAAACAAAAAACAAATAAATTAAAAAGCAAAACAAAAAAATCAAAACTATTATGAACCAACAACCCAAAAGAAACTTTTTAACCCTAATAGATGTACTGGTAAGTGCCGGTGCCGCAGTTGTAATCTTCGCTGCCTGGGCAAAATTAACTCACCAATCATATGCAGATACAATGCTTACAGTTGGTATGTGGACAGAAACAGCCATATTTATGGTGTATGCTTGTATTGAATGGGTAAAACCAAAACCTCATGAAACAGCGCATGCAGCTCCAACTCATCAGGTGGTAGAAGGAAATCCTGCGTTACAATCAATGGAAAAGATGATGAAAGACGCTGAAATCACTCCTGCCAACATGAAAAGACTTGGTGAAAATTTCCAGAAATTAGGTCAGACAGTGTCACAAATCGGTGAAGTAGGTGATGTGGTAAAATCCACCGGCGATTTTTCAGCTAAAACAAAAGAAGCAACTAATGCTCTTGGTTTAATGAAAGATGCTTACACCAATTCTGCAAACACAATGAGCAATTTCAATAACGCTGCAGATAGTGCAAAAGGATTTCATGAGCAGGTGGTGGTTTTGACAAAAAATCTAGGCTCATTGAATACCATCTATGAACTTGAATTGAACGAAAGTAACAACCATTTGAAAACTTTGAACAGCTTCTATGGCAAAATGGCTAAAGCAAGTGAAGTAATGGTTGCTACAGTTGACGATGCACAGGCTACAAAAGCACAAATCTCCGCATTGGCAGAAAATCTTGGAAAATTAAACCAGGTTTACGGAAATATGCTTAGTGCAATGCAGGGAAGACAATAAATATTAATTAATCCAGAAATTCTAAAACTAACAGTAAATTAAAATAACATGGCAGGACTACCCAGAGATCCACGGCAAAAAATGATTAACGTAATGTACCTCGTACTTACGGCGATCCTTGCCCTGAATGTATCTAATGAGGTAATAAATGCATTTAAAGTTGTAAATAGTAGTTTGTTAACTTCTAATAGCAACATAACTGCATCTAATAATACCTTATATAAATCGTTAGAAGAAAAACTAACCAAACCGGAATCCAAAGAAAAAGCTGAAATATGGGAGCCTCGGGCAATGCAGGCAAAGAAACTTTCAGATGATATGAATAATTATATCAATGGTTTGAAAGCTGATTTGCTAAAAGCTGCAGACCTGAGGATGAAATGGGACGAAAAAACAAAAGACAGTGTGCAGGATTACAGAGAGGACAATTTAGATGCTTCTACCCGCCTTTTTGAAACCAATGGAAAAGGGGAGGAACTGAAGAAAAGATTGGATCAATATAAAGAAAGTATGCTGAATATTGATCCGTCAATCAAGCAACAGTTTCAAAATAATTTTCCAGTAAATACTGACACAAAGGATTTTAAAACGAGAGAAGGTCATCCGAAAGATTTTACACAAACTTTCTTTCATATGACTCCTACTGTTGCTGCATTAACCATGCTTAGCAAGTTTCAGAATAACATTAAGAATGCCGAAAATATGGTAGTTACTTATTGTCATTCACAAATCGGAGCAGTAGAAGTTCACATGGATCAGGTTGGAGTAATTGTAGGACAGAATTCAAGCTACCTGATGCCTGGACAGCAATTGACCGTAACTGCCGGAGTTGGTGCTTACAGTTCAAGTGTAAAAAGCAATATCAGCATTAATGGACAGCCAGTAAATATGGTAAATGGACAAGGACAATATACTACCACCGTTAGCGGAGCCGGCGAACATACCATTCAGATCAATGGTTCATTTATTGGTGAAGATGGCAAACCTGTTCCGATTCATCAGACTGTAACTTATATAGTTGGTACACCAGGTGGTGCAGCAGTAATGTTAGACAAAATGAATGTATTCTATATTGGTGTTCCAAATCCAGTAACTATTTCTTCAGGAACTGGCTGGGATAAAACCCATGTTTCAATGGCGGGAGGAACTTTAACTCCTTCTGGCGGACCGGGAAAATTTACAGTGAAAGTAAGCCAGATAGGTAAAGCATCTATTACTGTAAATGCAGATGGAAAAACAAGTACTTATGATTTCCGCGTGAAAAGAATTCCTGATCCGGTTATAAAAGTTGGGCCAAGTGGTGGAGGAAGAATTCAATCTGTAGTATTTAAAAATCAGAATTTTGCAAGAGCTGACCTGGAAGGATTTGATTTTGATGCTCATTTTAATATTGTAAGCGCTACTATATATTTTTCCGGTGCTAATTTCCCAACTGTTCAATCTGCAGAAATTCATGGGGGCAGTCTGGAAGGAATTAAAGGAATGCTGCAAAGGTGTATTCCAGGAACTTCAGTAACTTTTGATAATGTAAGAGTTCAGGGTCCTGATGGAGTTGTAAGAAGTATTCCCGGTCCAGGATTTATATTAAACTAAACTCAAGAAAAAATAAAGGCTATGAAAACAATTATTATGAAATTTCTCGTGCTTGCTCTCTGTTTTGGAGTGGCCTGCAATTCTGCAGACGCTCAGGCAAGGAAAAGAACCGCTAAGAAAAGGACGACTACAAGGAAGACGACAACTGCCAATAAAGCAGCCACTAATCCTGTTGCAGTTGATACTGCAGTTGTGATGGCGCCTGCGGTTGATACCAGTATGAAAGATAGCCTTCCTATTACAGCGGTAAAGCCCTCTCTGAGACCTGAAACAGCACTTGACAATCATAATGCATTGATATCAGACCGCACTCCGCTTCCTTACCAGCAACTTCGTGCAGAAGACGCGGCCTACGATGAACGGATTTGGCGCGAAATAGACACCCGTGAAAAAATGAATCTGCCTTTCAGGTACTCAGCAGATGAAGACAATGGAAATCAAAGATTTATTTCTATTCTTTTTAAAGCAATTCAGGATGGTCCGGATAATGGTGGCGTTACTGCATTCAACCCTATAGATGACAGGTTTACAACTCCAATGACAAAGGCTGAAGTTTCTAAAGCAATTTCAGGAGGAGCAGTAAGTGTTCCGATAACAGATTCTCTTGGAAACATTACTTCTTATAAAACGGTCACTGCTGAGGTCAATCTTGATTCATTTTACAAATTCCAGATTAAAGAAGAAGTGATCTTTGATAAACAGAGTTCAAGATTGTTTTGGAGAATTCTCGGGATTGCACCAATAAAACGTGTGATTACTTCATCTGGCGTTGATTTGGGTGATACGCCTTTGTTCTGGGTTTATTATCCGGATATGCGGCCGATACTTGCCAAATACTATGTTTACAATGGCAAAAACTACGGTGCAAGAATGACGTGGGAAGATTTGTTTGAATCGCGAATGTTTCATGGTCGAATTATAAAAAGCACGTTGGACAATCCGTTTGACCAATATATCAGTAACCAAACGGGTTTAAAAGACAATAAAATCCTTCAACTGCTTCAGGGAGATAAAATTCAGAACGAAATATTTAATTACGAGCAAAACCTTTGGAGTTATTAATGATTTTTGATTGTTAAATTTAATATTAAGGGAGCCAGAAATGGCTCCTTTTTTTGTGATTTATTGTGACAGGGTGAAATAAAAATTTAGCTTTATTTGTTCGTTTACTCTATTGTTTAAAAAAGTAATTGGAAATAATTCTACAATTTTTTATACTTGGGGAAAAATAACTTTTTATCGGTTAGTTATAAATGCTGGATGTGAATCTGTTTGTGCCGAAAGCTTTGCTGTAAAAGACTTTTCGGTATTTTCATTTCAGTATTGTTTTCAAAATAAAATAATAACGGCATAGGAATTGTTTTGAAAACATTAAAAGAAACAACTATAACAACCCTTAAAAATTATTTTATGAAAACACTATTCTTGTCTTTAATCTGCACTTTTATGTGCTTCTCTTTGTTTGCACAAGTTGACAGTACAAACAATACAAACAACATGAACAACACGAACAATACAAATACAACAACCCCTCCTACAACAGCACCTACTCAAATGAACAATAATAATTCGATGACTACCAATCCTACTGATACATCGAATATGAGCAATATGAATTCGAATAATAACATGAATTCAAACAATAACAATATGAATTCAAATAGCAATATGAATTCCACCCATAATAATGATAGCAGTTCAATTTTGAATTCAGCAAATACAAATAATAATAACATGAATTCAAACAACAATATGAATATGAATTCAAATAACACTATGAACAATTCAGGAATGATGAATCCAAACAATACTCCAGGCGAAGCAGGCTATGCCTCACTTCCGGTTTTAGAAACTTATGTTCCAGACAATATTGTTGCAGACGTAAAACAACGTCACCCGAATACTGTAATTTATGATATTACTGCTGTAAAAGCACCGGTTGATTCCAGCACAATGAACCAGGGAATGACAATGAACGATTCAACTACGAATCAGAATGCAACTGCTAAATCCAATATGAATCAGGATTCAACAACTATGAATTCAAATAATAGTAATACAACAAACAACACGAATTCAACTACAATGAATAATAGCATGAATTCCAACAATTCCACAGGAATGGCACAGGATTCAACCATGACAAAACCACAGGAATACAATTATATTGTTAGATTTGATCAAAATGGACAATTAACTTCAGAAACTTTGAACAATGATGGAACAGCTTTGGTAACAAGAAATCCAGGTTGGAACAATCAAAATAATCAGTAAAGTAAAATAAATAGAACAAAAAAAACCGTTCGCTCTGAACGGTTTTTTTTGTTGTTTCGTCCATGAGCAATTCTAACAGTAAAAGGAGAAATAATTCGATTATATATTTTTAATCTCCTTTAAAATTTGCTTTTCTTTTTTCAACAAAAGCGGTAACACCTTCTTTGAAATCGTTGGTGGAAGCGGCTTTCTGCTGAAGAAGATTTTCAGTTTGGAGTTGTTGCTCAAGATTCTGTTCCAAAGATTGATTCAGTGCCTGTTTGGTAAAAGCCAATCCTTTGGTTGGCAATTCAGAAAGAACAATGGCTATTTTTTCGGCTTCCAATACAAATGTTTCCTCAGAAAAATATTTGTAGATCATTCCCATTCTTTCTGCTTCAATAGCAGAAATTTTATCTCCCATCATCATTAGTGCTGAAGCTTTTTGAAATCCGATTAAGCGTGGCAAAAAGAAAGTTCCACCACTATCGGGAATCAATCCAATTTTGCTGAAAGCCTGAATAAAAGAAGCATTTTCTGAAGCAATTGTCACATCACAACATAAAGCAATATTGGCTCCTGCACCCGCTGCAACTCCATTTACAGCAGCAACGACCGGTTTACTCAGATTCCTGATTTTTCTAACAATGGGATTATAATATTCTGACAAAATTTTTTCCATTCCTGAACCATTTGGATCAATCACTTCAGAAAGATCCTGACCAGCACAAAATGCTTTACCAGCACCGGTTATACACACACAACGAACGGAAATGTTTTTTTCACACTCGTCTAACTTTTCCTGTAATAACAACGCCATTTCACCATTAAAAGCGTTGTATTTACCAGGACGATTAAAAGTGATAAAAGCGATTGAATTTTTTATTTCAAAAAGAATCGAACTCATTGATAAAATTAAAAGTGAAGGTTTTTAAGATAAATTTAATGACATTTAAAATAATCAAAAGGTTCCCGACAGTTGTTACATTGATAAATGGCTTTGCACGACGTAGAACCAAATTCGCTGACCAATTTTGTATTGATTGAATTACAATGTGGGCAAGGAACAGGAAGATGTTCCAAATACGTTTTATCAAAAGTTTTAGAGACAGGAGGCGCAATTCCAAAAGATTTCAATTTCTGTTTACCTTCTTCTGTCAGCCAATCGCTGCTCCAGGCAGGAGAAAGTTGATGAGTGATCTTTATTTTTTCAAAACCATTTTCAATTAATGTTTTCCTGATATTCATGCCAATAAAATCCATTGCAGGGCAGCCACTGTAAGTTGGCGTGATAACAACTTCTAAAATATTATTTTCGAAATGAACATCCCGAACAATTCCAAGATCAAGAATAGACAAAACAGGAATTTCAGGATCATTTACTAACGCAAGGATTTTCCAGATTTTATTTTCTGTTTCGTTTTCTACACTAATAATATGTTCTTTCGTTTGATTCATTTTTTAAACGATCTACCATTCCAAGCCGGGATAAGCTCTCTGTAAAAATTGCATTTCTGCAAGAAGAAAGCCGAGGTGTTCTGTATGAATTCCTTCTTTTCCTCCACTTTGCATCCACGTGTCTTCTGAAGGAAGAGGAAGTGTTGCCTCTCCTAAAATCTTTTTCACTTTATTCATCCACTCATTTCTGATGTTACTAACATCCATGCAAAAACGTTTTTCCTCATTTGTCTCAAACGTAGGAGGAATAAACATTTCGCCCGTGTAAGGCCATAATTCTTGAATTGCATTTTCCATTCTTTTTTTACTTTCTTGTGTTCCGTCGCCTAAGCGAATTACCCATTCACTGCTCCATTTCGAGTGGTAGGTTACTTCTTTTAAAGATTTTTCTGCAATTGCCGAGAGATGTTTATCAGTTGCATCAATTAACTTTTTATAAAAATAAAATTGCCAGTTGCTGAAGAAAAATATTTTACCAATCGTTTTTCCCCAATCGCCATTCGGAAGTTCTGTGATCAATAAATTTTTAAATTGATGCGCATCACGCGAATACGCCAGATCATCTTCAGTTTTATTTTTATCAGGATGAATTTCATTGATAAGTTTTGCAGCATACTGATAAAAATTTCTGGCCTGCCCGATGAGATCCAAAGCAATATTACTGATTGCAATATCGTGCTCGAGCATCGGTCCATGGCCTGTCCATTCGCTTAGCCGATGGCCCATAATTAAAGAACTGTCTGCGAGAAAAAGAATGAAATCTACTAAATAATTTTTCTCATTATTTGTGGGTTTACTATCCATTTTTTGGCGCATTTACATATACTTCAATTCATCAGGCAGATTATAAAATGTAGGATGACGATAAATTTTATCGTTTGCAGGATCAAAAAGGCTTTCAGAATCGTCAGGATTTGTAGCAAAAATATTTTTTGATTCAACCACCCAAATGCTTACGCCTTCCATTCGCCGTGTATAAACATCACGTGCATTTTCAATCGCCATTTTTGCATCAGCAGCGTGAAGACTGCCAACATGCTTGTGTTCCAGCCCTTGTTTGCTGCGGATAAAAACTTCCCAAAGTGGTTCTGTTTGATTCATTGATTAATGATTATTAATTATTGATCACTTTGAGGCACAATTTGTGACCTCAAACGCTGAAACTGTTGTTAATCCTGTATTTTTCAAGTTGAATTTTGAGATGCCAAAAGTTTTATCCATTAAGCTAACTGTAAAACATCCTCTGAAATAACCTCGTTCTTTTTCTTTTGGGCATAAACCAATGCCGCTTCTCTAACCCATTTTCCTTCTTCATGCGCTTTTATTCTTGCTTCCAGACGTTCTTTGTTACAAGGACCATTTCCTTTTACCACATTCCAGAATTCATCCCAATTGATGTTACCAAAATCGTAATGCCCTTTTTCCTCATTCCATTTTAGATCAGGATCCGGAATGGTAATTCCTAAAATATCGGCCTGTTCTTTACAAACGTCCACAAATTTTTGGCGCAGTTCATCATTTGAAAAACGCTTTATTTTCCATTTCATGCTTTGAGCTGTATGCTGTGAGGAATCATCATTAGGGCCAAACATCATTAAACTCGGCCACCACCAACGATTAAGCGCATCCTGCGCCATCGCTTTTTGTTCTTTGCTTCCGCGACAAAGCGTCAATAAAATTTCATAACCTTGTCTTTGATGAAAACTTTCTTCTTTACAAATCCTAATCATTCCTCTTGCATAAGGGCCGTAAGAAGCGCGACACAAAGGAACCTGGTTCATAATGGCAGCACCATCCACAAGCCAGCCAATAGCGCCCATATCGGCCCATGAAAGTGTTGGATAATTAAAAATGGAAGAATATTTCGCTTTTCCCGAAAGCAGTTGATCTATCATTTCATCCCGGGAAATATTTAAGGTTTCTGCTGCACAATATAAATACAAGCCATGCCCTGCTTCGTCCTGAACTTTTGCGAGTAAAGTTGCTTTTCTTCTCAATGTCGGAGCGCGGGTGATCCAGTTTGCTTCCGGAAGCATTCCAACAATTTCGCTATGAGCATGTTGGCTTATTTGCCTGATCAACGTTTTTCTGTAATCGTCAGGCATCCAATCTTTCGGTTCAATCCGTATTTCGTTGGCAATTTTATCATCAAATGTTTTTAATAATTTTTCAGCATTCATGTTCGGATAACTTTATTCTCAAAGTTACTGATTCCATTACGCATTTGAAGGTGTGAACAGGTTAATTTTCAGAAAAGAAAATATCTAAATCTTTTAAGCCTGGTCGTAATCAACAACCACTTTTTCGCTTCGCGGATGCGATTGGCAAGTCAAAATAAAACCTTCTTTTACTTCGCTTTTTTCGAGTCCATAATTCGCTTCCATTTCTACTTCTCCTTCCAGCAGTTTTGCCTTGCATGTGCAGCAAACTCCACCTTTGCAAGCGAAAGGAAGATCAGCTCCTTGCGCCAAACCTGCGTCTAAAATGGTTTCTTCATTATAACCCAATGTAAAGTCAAAACTGCGTCCATCGATTTTTACAGTTATCTCACTACCTTCTGCTTTTGCTTCTTCAACCGCCTTGTAAATTTGCGTGTGCTTTTTTGTAGGCGTTGTAAATAATTCGAAATGAATTTTTTCAGAATCAACTCCCCAGCCCTTTAAAAAATCTTTTACTGTAAAGATCATTTGTTCAGGACCGCAAATAAAAAAATGATCTACTTTATTGAAATTCACAAACCTTGAAAGCTGGTTCAGTTTTGAAACATCTATCCTGCCATAATTGAAATCTGATTCTGTTTTTTCACGACTGAAAATGTTGATAAGGCTGAACCTTTGTAAATATTTATCTTTCAGATCTTCCAACTGATCTTTAAAAATAACAGAAGCAAGATTTTTATTTCCGTACAACAAGGTTACGTTACTTTTTTTCTCAGTTAGAAGTATCGTTTTTATAAGTGAAATAACCGGGGTAATTCCGCTGCCAGCGGCAAAAAAAACATATTCACTTTTTTGTGCAGGATTCAAGCCGGTAAAAAAGGTTCCTGTTGGTGGCATCACTTCCAGAATATCGCCTTTTTTCAATTGTTCATTCGCAAATGTGGAGAATAATCCATTGTCTATTTTTTTTACTGCAACCCTTAATTCATTTTCCAAAGGGCTGGTGCAAATGGAATAGGATCGCCTTTCCTGTGTGTTGCCAGGTATTTTTAAAGTAATATTTTGTCCCTGGATAAAACGAAAGTCCGGTTGAATTTCGGACGGGATATCGAAAGCAATTGAAACGCAGTCTGGCGTTTCTTTTCTGATGTCTTTTATCGCCAGCTTATGGAAATGAATAGCCAATGTATAATATTTTGAAAGATTTCAAAGGTACGAACGCAGAGAAAAATATAGCATTTAAATAAGTGGTAAAGATTTTTCGACCACCGGAAAATTTAGAATTGAATAACTAATTTTGCATCGTAAAGCTTCTTCCAATGCAATTACATCCAATTGATACTGTTGAAAATATTCAACCTGCTGATTTTAAAAAGAACTATTATATTCCTCAAAAGCCTCTTGTGATTACCGGTTTGGCAAAAGAATGGCCGGCATATAAGAAGTGGTCGTGGGATTATTTTAAAGAAATTGTTGGAGATAAAGAAGTTGCACTTTACAACAATGTAAAAAGCGACGCCTATACACCGATCAACACTGCCGATGATTACAAAACTTTCCGCGAATATGTTGATATGATTCAAAAAGGGCCTGCAGCGTGGCGGATTTTTTTATTCAACATTTTCGATCATGCTCCGCAATTAATTAATGATTTTACATGGCCTGAACATTTGATGACAGGGTTTGTAAAAAAATATCCGATGCTTTTTACCGGTGGCGAATCTTCGATCACTCACATGCATTTTGATATTGATCTTTCACATATTATCCATACACAATTTTGTGGAAGAAAAAGGGTATTATTATTTCGTCATGAAGAACAACACAAATTATACAGAAAACCGTTTGAAGTTTTGAGCCTTGCTGACTTTTCAAATTATAGTAAAAATGAAGGTCTTCCGGATTATGAAAAATTTCCTGCATTACGGCACGCTGTTGGCTATGATTTAATTTTAAATCCTGGTGACACTTTATTTATGCCAGCCGGGTATTGGCATCATATGGAGTATATCGACAGTGGTTTTGCTATGAGTTTACGTGCGCTTCAGAGTTCGCTTTCAGGAAAAGTAAAAGGAGTATGGAATTTATTTGGTATGAGAAGTATTGACACTGTTTTGAAAAAAACGGCCCCAAAATGGTGGTATAATTATAAAATTAAGAAAATTGATGAGTACGCAACCAAGGAATTAAAAAAATATTCAAATTAAACCCAAAGAAATATTGTTTTTATAAATAAATAAATATTAATTTAGCGTTCCCATCCTTTCTTTCCTTTTCCTATTTCTAAAAGACCTCCGAGCCAATATCATAGTTGATTCAATTATGTGTTTTTGTTTTTATAATAATTTGTTTAACAATATTACCTTATCAAAATTTTAGCAGGAAAAATAAACTTTTTCTTGTGGTTTCAGAGGTAAGCAAGGCCGGTGATCTTCATCACTGGCCGTTTTTTTTATTTTCGTTTTGGTATTTTTATTGAGGTAAAAATGCATTTACTTTTATCATTATTTAAATCGTTATTATGACTCAGCCAGATGCAACTGTTGCAAAAAATAGTTCAGATTCTTCAGAAAATTTTTCTTTTCCAGACGTAAAAGAAGATGCCATCACTTATGAAATTAATGGTAAAAAATACCTTGGTTTCGTTTCTTATCAAAAAAATCAGCAGGGGAAAAGACCCGCAGTATTAGTGGTGCATGAGTGGTGGGGATTGAATGATTACAGCCGCCGCCGCGCAAAACAATTAGCTAAACTTGGATATATCGCGATGGCAGTTGATGTTTATGGAAATGGCGCCACGGCGGAAGATCCGGCTACCGCGCAGGCTTTAGCAACTCCTTTTTATAAAGATCCTTCACTGGCAAAAAAAAGACTGGAACCCGCCATCGATTTTTTAAAAACTTATCCCCAGACTGATGCTTCAAAAATAGCGGCAATTGGTTATTGTTTTGGAGGGTATGTGGCTTTAAATGCGGCTAAATTAGGGGCAGATCTTAAAGGCGTAGTAAGTTTTCATGGAGGTTTAACAGGAGCAAAACCTCAAAAAAATATGGCGACAAAATTTTTGATTTGCCACGGGGGTAACGATCAAATGGAAAATTCTCACGTGGATGAATTTAAAAAAGAAATGGATGCTGCGGGGGCAGATTATACTTTTAAAGTTTATCCGAATGCTTCTCACGCCTTTTCCAATCCGAATGCGACAGCGAAAGGAGAAAAATATAATATGCCGATCAAATATAATGCTGCCGCCGATTCTGCTTCATGGAACGATATGAAAAATTTTTTTAAAAATTTATTTAAACCATAAAACTGAATTATTTCTTCGTTTACTGGCTTCTTAAGAATGAATTACAGTAAAAGAACTTTTATTATGGATTTTTAATTTTTGTAGAAACAAGTCAACAAATTTAACTTCAATTCCTTTTCAATTTTATAAAAAGAAAAAAAACTTTGTGATTTTTAGTAGTATATTTCACTCTTTTCTTTCATTAAAAAACCGGAATAATTTTTTCTTATTTATTACCAATTATATCACTTTAAATTTTGAATGATGAGAGATTATAACTGGAATCCTTATAAAGATAATTGGCGTTCTTCTGATCAATATCAGGATTCAAACTGGGATTATGATCCGCGCGATCAGAATTATTATTTAGGAAGAATCAACCAATCCGGAAACAACGATATGAGCAGGGAATATTTTGCAGATGATCATACCGACAGGTATTACAGAAGAAGTGAGCTTGAAAATAAAAAAGGAACAATGGAAAATGATTACCAGGTCAGGGATCCTTATAAGAATAATGATTTTTATGGACATCGAAAAAGGAATTACTCCTACGAAGGCCCGCATCGCGGAAAAGGTCCAAAAAATTATATGCGTCCGCCTGAAAGAATTAAAGATGATGCAGCTGACAGGCTTATGGAAGATTCTTTAGTTGATGCTTCCAATATTGACATTGACGTAAAAGATAATGATTTGATTTTATCCGGGACGGTGAACAGCCGTTTTGAAAAACATCGTGCAGAAGCATTAGTAGAAAATGTTTCAGGCGTAAAAGAAGTTCAAAATAACTTGCGTGTCCAAGGTGAAAAAGCAACTGCGCCGCATACGTTTGGATAAAAAACTTTCTGAAAAATATTATATGAAATTTGTTTATTAAAGGAGGTGGAAATTAAAATTTCATCTCCTTTTTTCGTTTTAAATTTGCTAAATGTCGGAGAAAAAACAGCGAAAA
The DNA here is from genome assembly GCA_051953735.1 of Ginsengibacter sp. Lineage (GTDB taxonomy): Bacteria > Bacteroidota > Bacteroidia > Chitinophagales > Chitinophagaceae > Ginsengibacter. The sequence continues at coordinate 15,024 of JBQCIM010000114.1, read as the reverse complement.
AAATTATTGGATCTGAGCGTGCTGAAAAGAGTTTTTAGTTATGCGTTGCCCTACAAAAACAAACTTTATCTTTCCATTTTTCTGTCCATTGTTCTTGCCGTTATTTCTCCGCTGCGGCCATATTTGATTCAATACACAGTAAATCATTTTATTGCTGATAAGAATATGTATTGGCTGGTAATGATTACCGTTATTCAAATTGGAATGTTGCTGCTGGAAACCATTCTTAGATTTTATTTTGGCTTTATCACTTCATGGCTGGGACAAACAGTGGTAAAGGATTTGCGCGTAACAGTTTATCAAAAAGTATTGAATTTAAACCTTCGTCAATTTGATAAAACACCGATCGGAACTTTGACTACTAGAACGATCAATGATATCGAATCTATCAATGATATTTTTGCAAACGGACTGATCCCGATAATTGCAGATTTGCTTTCCATTATTTCGATCTTGCTGTTTATGTTTGGTGTTGATTGGCGTCTTTCTTTGATCAGCCTTGCGCCATTTCCGATCCTCCTTATCGCCACTTATTTTTTCAAAGAAAGTGTCAACAAATCTTTTATTAAAGTTAGAAATGCTGTTGCCGCGTTGAATGCTTTTGTACAGGAACATATTACAGGAATGAGTGTAGTGCAGGCTTTCGCGGTTGAAGATAAAGAATTTAAAAAATTCAATGAGATCAACAAACAACATAGAAATGCAAACATCAAAGCGATTTTTGCTTACTCCGTTTTTTTTCCTGTCGTTGAAATTGTGTTAGCTTTTTCCATAGGGCTTTTGGTTTGGTGGGGAGGAAATTATTCTGCAAACGCCGGTGTAATAATTTCTTTCATTATGTACCTGAATTTATTATTCAGGCCTTTAAGAATGATCGCTGATAAATTTAATGTCTTACAAATGGGCATGGTTGCCAGCGAAAGAGTTTTTAAAGTGCTGGAAAATGAAGATGTAACTCCGAATAAACACAATGGAATTAATTCAGGAATCGTGCAGGGAAAAGTAGAATTTGATCATGTTTGGTTTGCCTATAATGACGAAAATTATGTGTTGAAGAACATTAATTTTTTAATTGAACCGGGCGAAACACTTGCAATTGTTGGACATACGGGAAGCGGAAAAACTTCAATCATTAGTTTGTTGAATCGTCTTTATCCAATCAGCAAGGGAGAAATAAAAATTGATGATCACAACATCAATGATTACGATATTGATTTCCTGAGAAGCAGGATAGCTGTGGTTTTGCAGGATGTTTTTTTATTCAGCGGCTCTGTTTTGGACAACATTACTTTGAGAAACCCTGCGATAAAAAGAGAGGAAGCGATTGAAGCTGCTAAAATGATTGGCGTTCATAATTTCATCATGCAATTGCCTGGCGGATACGATTATAATGTGATGGAAAGAGGCGCCACTTTATCACTCGGACAAAGACAATTGTTATCTTTCATTCGTGCACTTTTATACAATCCTTCTATTCTAATTCTGGACGAAGCGACTTCTTCTATTGACAGCCAAAGCGAATTACTGATTCAACATGCAATTGATAAACTCATTCGTGGCAGAACTTCCATCGTGATCGCACACCGGTTATCTACTATCAGAAAAGCGAACAAAATTATGGTTTTGGATAAAGGAGAAATCAAAGAAATGGGCACTCACAGCGAATTAATGAATTTACAGGGACATTATTATCAGCTTCATAAAATGCAGTTTGAAATGCAGGAGAGTGAAGCCTGAAAAAATCTTTTTGAACAGTAAACAAAGAAATAATTACGATTTTTATGTTCCCGGAATATTTATCTGCAATCCATCATACGCCAGATGAATATTGGAAGGAAGTTCTTTACTGATTTCATCGTGTAAACCAAGCTGATGACTGATGTGAGTGAAATAAGCGGTTGGAATTTTTAATTCTTCCACCAGATTGATAGCTTCCTGCAAATTGAAATGAGAAATATGTTCTTTTTTTCGCAAAGCATTTACAACCAACACTTCGCTTCCTTTTATTTTTTCTTTTTCTTCCTGATCGATTCTGTTGGCATCAGTGATATAAGTAAAGTTTCCAAACCGAAAACCTAACACGGGCATTTTTAAATGATGCACCAAAATAGGAATTACAGGAATATCGCCCACTGTAAACGGTTCATTGGAAATTGTATGAAGATCAATGCTTGGAATTCCAGGATATTTTTTTTCTGAAAAAATGTAATAATAGTCACGACGGAGCGCTTCCTGGGTGAGCGGATTTGCATAAACATCCATCGGTTTTTGTTGAAAGAAATTATATGCCCTGATATCATCGAGGCCGGCAATATGGTCTTTATGAGGATGAGTGAAAATCACCGCATCCAAATTTTTTACATTCTCCCGCAACATTTGAGTCCGGAAATCAGGAGTAGTGTCAACGACTAATGTTGTTTTTTGACTTTGAACTAAAATGCTGCTGCGAAGCCTTTTATCCTTTTGACTTTCAGAAGTGCAAACGACGCAATTACAAGCAATCATGGGAACGCCGCCGCTTGTGCCGGTGCCTAAAAAAGTAACTCGAAGATCAGGATAGCTCACTATCCAAAGCTATAAAATATTTTGGAGCTATGGAAAGTAATCAGTGATAAAAGAAAGGATGAGTAGTTATATTACTATTTTTCCAAACTTTCAGTTTTTGCCATCACTTCGTCATGCAATTTTTGTGAATCATGAGTGAGCAGATCATAATTAATCTCCAAAACAGGAATGATATCCATCAGCGTATTGATCCTTCCTTCAGGGCTTAAAAATTTATTGAGAACAACCACTTTTTTTGCTTCCAGAATGCAGTAGCCGCTTTGAAAAGAGCCACGCTCGTATCTTACAATGTATCCCGCTTCACTAAGGATTCGCTCTAATTTAGTTAAGGTGTTTTGATTGTATTTCAAAAGGAGATTTTATTTTTTAATGGAACAAATTTACTAAAAGGTCTTAACTTTTTAATTGTACACAACTCACAAATCTTCCACAAAATAAGCGTTAATTTTACCCACTAAAAACACATCATTGGCTGATATTATTAATTTATTACCTGAGAATATTGCTAACCAAATTGCTGCCGGAGAAGTGATCCAACGGCCTGCGAGTGCGGTAAAAGAATTGCTGGAAAATGCCGTAGATGCTGGCGCTACAGAGATAAAACTTTTTGTGAATGATGCAGGAAAAGCCTTGATTCAGGTAATTGATAATGGAAAAGGAATGAGCGAAACCGACGCCAGGATGTGCTTTGAGCGACATGCTACATCCAAAATAAAAAATATTGACGACCTTTTCCACATAAAAACTATGGGTTTTCGTGGCGAGGCGTTGGCAAGTATTGCCGGCGTTGCACAGGTGGAATTAAAGACCAAAAAAGCCGGTGAATCTGTCGGCACTTTTATCGAAATAGAAAACAGTATTGTAAAATCGCAATGTCCTGTTGCTACAAATGAAGGCACGAATATTTCGATGAAAAATTTATTTTTCAATGTGCCGGCAAGGAGAAATTTTTTAAAAAGCAACGCTTCCGAATTGAGGCATATTGTAGAGGAATTTATCCGCGTTGCGATGGCGTTTTCTTCATTATTTTTTTCGCTCACTTCCAACGGGCAGGAAGTTTTTCATTTGGAAAAAGGTTCTTTGAAACAAAGGATCATCCAGATTTTGGGAAATAATTATTCTGCAAAACTAGTAAGCGTAAAAGAGGAAACGGATTACATGAATATTTATGGTTTTGTGGGCAAACCTGAAACCGCCAAAAAAACCCGTGGCGATCAATATTTTTTTGTGAACAGCCGCTTTATCAAAAGTGCTTATCTGAATCATGCGGTGATGAATGCTTTCAGTGATATGATTCCGAAAGATAGTTTTCCGATGTACACTTTGTTCATTGATATTGATCCATCGCGATTGGATATTAATGTGCATCCTACTAAACAGGAAATAAAATTTGAAGACGAAAAACTGATTTATGCTTTTGTACAATCAGCAGTGAAACATGCGCTGGCTCAGTATTCTGTAACTCCGACGCTGGATTTTGATCTTGATGCTTCGATTCAGCAAACGGATGCAGTAAGCAAACCTTTTACTCCTGAAAAGCAATTTTCTGCAACCGGAACTTCTTTGTACAACACTTTTACCAAGAAGAACCAGGCGCATTTTATTGAAAGCAAAAGCGATCTGGAAAAATGGGATGATAATCTACTAAAGCAAAATTATTCAGAACCAGTATCACAAAATATTGGAGAAAAAAATGGGTTTGTGAAAGAAGATATTTTTTCTTCTTCCTATAAAACCAGGATGGAAGTTGTGTCTGACAAAAAGCCAACGTCTTCGGAATTTATTCAGCTTCATAAAAGTTTTATTATCGCCGAAAATGAAAACGGATTTATTGTGATTCATCAGCAAAATGCGCATGAAAGGATTTTGTATGAACGATTTACGGAAGCGCTGAAAGGTAAGCCGATCGCCATCCAAAGAAGCTTATTTCCGGCAGCAATTGAATTGGCTGCCGCTGATGCCGTTTTGCTTACAGAACTTCTTCCGGATCTGAATATTCTCGGCTACCAGGTAGAACCTTTTGGCAATAACAGTTTCGTTATTCAGGGCACACCGGCTGATGTTCCGGATGGAAATGAAAAAGAATCATTGGAAAAAATCTTAGAGCAGTACAAGCATTTCAATATAGATGTATCTTTTTCCAGGAGAGAAAAATTATTGCGCTCGATGGCGTGGCAACAATCTATAAAAGTGGGCACTTTTTTGTCTGAAAAAGAAATGGAAGTGCTGGTAGAAGATCTTTTTAACTGCAACATCAACAATACTACCCCAAGTGGGAAACCTGTTTTTCTTGAATTCAAAAAAGATGAATTGGATAAGATGTTTGGAAGGTAAATTCTAAAGGTAGCAGGCAAAGAAATAATGCTGATTTCTATTTTCTTGGAATTTGATATTTTTTGTAACAAAAAAAGGGAGAAAAAATCCTCCCTTTTATCTATAAAAAATTTATTTGATTATTCAAACTGATGTGAAATTTGCTTTGCCAGTTCCACCATCTTTTTAATTCCATCTTCAGGAAGATTTCCTTTCTTAAATTCTGCAAGAACTTCAGGCAATTTGGTTTCCATTTCCAATAAAAATTGTTCTTCAAAATCCTGAACTTTTTTAACAGCAACATTGCTGATCAAACCGTTGGTTCCCAGATAAATGATCGCAACTTGTTTTTCCACAGGATACGGAGTAAACTGAGGCTGCTTCAAAATTTCAACATTTCTCGCTCCTTTATCCAAAACAGATTTTGTAGCCGCATCCAGGTCTCCACCAAACTTTGAGAACGCTTCCATTTCACGATACAAAGCCTGGTCAAGTTTCAAAGTACCTGCTACTTTTTTCATGGATTTGATCTGCGCATTCCCTCCTACACGGCTTACAGAAATACCAACGTTAATTGCGGGACGAATACCAGCATTAAACAAGTTTCCTTCCAAAAATATCTGTCCGTCTGTGATTGAAATTACATTGGTCGGAATATATGCAGATACGTCACCAGCCTGAGTTTCAATGATTGGTAAAGCAGTCAATGAACCACCACCTTTTACGAGATGTTTAATACTTTCTGGCAAATCATTCATCTTTCTGGCAATCTCATCTTTAGAAACGATTTTTGCAGCTCTTTCCAACAAACGGCTGTGCAAATAGAACACATCGCCAGGATAAGCTTCACGCCCCGGAGGTCTTTTTAATAACAAAGAAACTTCGCGGTAAGCAACAGCTTGTTTACTTAGATCATCATAGATGATTAAAGCTGAACGTCCAGTGTCCCGGAAAAATTCTCCAATTGCAGCGCCGGCAAATGGTGCATAGAATTGCAAAGGAGCCGGATCTGACGCAGAAGCAGCAACAATAGTTGTGTATTCCATTGCGCCATTATCTTCCAATACTTTCATTACGTTCGCAATGGTAGAAGCTTTCTGGCCGATCGCCACATAAATACAATAAACAGGTTTTCCTGCTTTATAAAATTCTTTCTGATTAATAATGGTATCAATACAAATGGCACTCTTACCGGTTTGGCGATCACCTATTACCAATTCACGCTGGCCACGTCCGATTGGAATCATCGCGTCAATCGCTTTGATACCAGTTTGCAAAGGCTGTTTTACCGGTTCACGGAAAATTACACCCGGAGCTTTACGCTCCAAAGGCATTTCATATAATTCGCCGGTGATCGGGCCTCTTCCATCAATTGGTTCACCTAAAGTATTAATTACGCGGCCTGCAAGTCCATCGCCCACTTTTATTGAAGCGATCTTTCCGGTACGTTTTGCGGTATCGCCTTCTTTAATTTCACCAAATTCACCCATCAAAACCACGCCCACATTATCTTCTTCAAGATTCAGCGCGATCGCTTTTACTCCGTTTTCAAACTCAACCAATTCGCCTGAGCTTACGTTATTTAAACCATAAATACGGGCAATACCATCACCAACCTGCAGCACAGTTCCAATTTCTTCCAAATTGGATTCCACGTCCATATTACTTAGTTGGCTCTTAAGAATTGCCGAAATTTCATCGGGTTTTATGTCCACCATATTGTTATCTTTTTTTTGAGGCTGCAAAGGTATGTAAAGCAAATCCAAATTCAAAAGTAAAAAGCCTGAAAATCACCAAAAACGGGGATTTAGCAAACGTTTTTTCTCTTCTTTAAGAAAAATACTCTTTTAGGACCTCAGCTTCGTTATGTTCCTGGTCTTTGGCAGCATATAAAAGCGTAACGGGTCCGTTTTTCAGATGCTCTTTTAATTCATTAACCGCTTCTTGATTTTCTTTTAATTCCTTAAGATATTTTTTTTGAAATTCTTTCCATTTTTCAGGATCATGATTAAACCATTTGCGCAATTCTGTTGATGGAGCAATGTCTTTTAACCAAAGATCAAGGTCTGCTTTTTCTTTGGTAAGTCCGCGTGGCCAAAGCCGGTCAACAAGAATGCGGTAACCATCTTTGGAATCTGGTTTTTCATAAACTCTTTTAATTTGAATTTTCATCTCAACTATTTTTTAGCGCTTCGTCTTCTTCCATTTGAGTAATCGCGAGATTTGAATGGGCAACAGCGGCTCCGGCCCTCATTTCCGCGGCAACCCAAACTGCTTCCATAATTTCCTGCGGCGTTGCACCTTTTCTCACCGCTTGTTTTGTATGGCTTCGGATGCAATACGGACATTGAGTTGTATGCGCTACTGCAATCGCAATTAACTGTTTCGTTTTTTCGTCCAGGGCACCAGCTTTGAAAACGGTTTTACTAAAACTACGAAACGCATCTGCTGTTTCCGGATTCAAAGAATTTCTCTTTTGAGATAGTTCGGGGCTTGCCAAAGGATATAAATCTTCACTTTTCATAACTCTTTTTTTTTATTTAAATTTCCTGGATCTGACGTATCATCTGATTCGTAAATCCCCATTCATTATCATACCACGCCATGATTTTGCAAAGGTCGCCATCTACCACCCGTGTCATTTCAGAATCTACAATTGTCGCAAATGAGCTTTGAATAATATCGGTAGAAACCAGCGGCTGTTCAGAAAAACATATTACTTTTTTGTAACGGTCAGTTGCAGCTTCTTCTTTCAGAATATTATTAATTTCTTCCGCTGAAGTTGGCCTTTCTGCAAGAAAAGTAACATCAGAAATGGAACCTACAAGCACCGGAGTTCTTACAGCAATTCCATCAAATTTCCCTTTGTATTGAGGTAAAGTCTTAATCGTCGCCACTGCTGCGCCCGTTGATGCCGGAACCAGATTTATCGCTGCGGCTCTTCCCATTCTTGGTTTTTTCTTTGAAGGTCCATCAACTAAAGATTGAGAAGCAGTATATGCATGCGTTGTATTTAAAATCGCTTTTTTAATACCAATCCTGCGACCCATAATTTCTATCAGCGGACTGATATTATTGGTAGTACAACTGGCGCATGAAAAGATTGCCACCTTTCCATCTGCGGTATTTACTCCATGAACAATGGTGGGCGTATCAACGCTTTTTGTAGGGCCTGAAATCACCACATGTTTTGCACCCGCATGAAGATGTTTTTCGGCATCTTCCCGATTGGTAAAAATGCCAGTGCTTTCAATCACAATATCAATTTCAAGCTGCTTCCATGGAAGTTGCGACGGATCTTTTACAGACAAATATTGTATCTTTTTATCACCGACCAATAGGTGATTGCCGTTGGCGCTTACTTCTTTATTATAGATTCCGTAAACGCTATCATATTTTAAAAGATATGCCGCGTTTTCGATCGTTAATAAATCATTTACTGCCACAACTTCCAAATCAGAAGTATCCATGATCACTTTTAAAGATGCTCTTCCTATCCGGCCAAAACCATTTATTGCTATCTTTTTCATTTTTATAAAATTTAGGTTAGCAATTAGTTTTTGAATTAAGTTTAGAAGTTGAGATTAAAAAATAAAAATTCGCAGTATTTGTTATTCTACTGCTTTCTCAACTTCTAACCTTTCTTTCTCGCCGCTCACGCCATCTGTTTCTTCTTTTTAGAGTCAATTGCTTTCAATAAAGAATCATACGCTTTATTGAATTTCTGAACACCTTCTTCTTCCAATTTTTGAGTGATGTCATCAATATTGATCCCGTTTTCCTTTAATTTTTCCAATTCCTGTGTGGCTTTCATCAGGTTATTTTCCAGATCATCTTTTGCCACGCCATGATCTCTGAAAGCTTCAATAGTTTCTAAAGGAAGCGTGTTAATCGTATCGGGGCCGATTAAAGCTTCCACATATTTTACATCGCTGAATGAAGGATCTTTGGTGCTGGTGCTTGCCCACAAAACTTTTTGAATTTTCGCACCTTTCTTTTCCAATTCCCTGAAACGTTCGCTGAAAAAAACTTCTTTAAAAATATGATACGCTTCTTTTGCTGAATCAATCGCAATTTCTCCAACCAGCTTGTCTAATTTTTTTTCTTTCAAAATCGGGTCAATCATTACATCAATTCTGCTTAGAAAAAAACTGGCTACAGATTCCAGATGTTCAATTGGTTGATTTTTTTTCACCCGATCTTCGAGGCCTGAAATATAAGCTTCTGTTACTTCACGATAACGAGGCAAACCAAATAATAAAGTAACATTGATATTGATTCCTTCGCTGATGCATTGGCGAATGGCTTGTAAACCTTCTTTCGTTCCAGGAATTTTGATCATTACATTTTGACGATTAACCGCCTTCCATAATTGTCTTGCCTGGTTTACGGTTCCTTGCGTATCATTTGCCAAATGCGGAGAAACCTCAAGGCTTACAAAACCATCTGTTCCTTTTGCTTTATCAAAAACAGGTTTTAAAATATCTGCTGCGCGCTGAATATCATTTACTGCAAAACCAAAAAATATTTCTTCATTACTTTTTCCTTCTGCTGCTAATTTTCTGATGTCTTCGTCATAATCTGAACTGCTGTCAACAGCTTTTTCAAAAATGGAAGGATTAGAAGTAATTCCGGTTAATCCGTCTTCGTCGATCAGTTGTTGAAGTTTGCCGCTGTCCATTAACTCGCGGTCGAAAAAATCCAGCCAGATGCTTTGGCCTAAATCATGGATGCTTTTTACTTTGTTCATTTGTGTTGTTTTTTATGCCATGAAAGCCTCAAAGCATATGCCACTAAGCGGCAAAAAAACTTTGGGATTTCAAGTGGAAAAGTTTTTTGAATGGATAAAATTAATCAATAATACCTAAATGCATTTTCGCAATCAGAAGAATATTTATTTTTTAATTCTTTAGAGAGAAAATAAAAACGCGGTTATTCCTTTGTTTACAAGGGAAAGCATTTAGTTGCAGAAGGATTTCTTTTTCAAAAATAGAAATGGCTTTTTTTGTTCGTTTACTGCAAATGGTTATCGAATTACTTACTAATTTTTACCATAAAATCTTTGTTCTCCCAATGGTTGGCATCTTTCCAGAAAAAAGTGAATTTTATTTCTCCTGATTCTTTTTTTCCAAAGTCAATATCCGCAAGATGCATCCCTACTTTTGTATCTTTTGTATCAATATCGTTTTTTGTTTTCCAGTTATCGGCTGTCCAGTGAACAACGGCGGCAGCCTGAACTTCAATACGCAAAATTTTATCAGGAGCAATAACAGTGCACGGAAAATTGAAACGCCAGATCATAAAAGGTGAAACGGTTTTTTTTGTGACATAACGATCATAAACGTGCGGCGACATGTCGAAAATTTTCTTTGCTTTGATCGAATAGCAAAGCTTGATGTATTCCGCATGAGCCCACGTTAAAGGCATCGCTGAACCTGAATGATGACCAAAGAACAATTCTTTTTCAGGAATATCAGTTGTGTCCCAAATTTGCTCAGGAAGCAATCCATTGTTGGCAAAGGCATCCATAGCTTTCAGCAAATCTTTTGCACCTTTTATATTTCCTGCCGCTATCTCGTAATGTGCTCTCTCGCCGGTTAGCAAAGGCCACGCTCTCCCGATTCCTTTGCCGTTTCCAGAAAATCCGTTTCCATCTTTGTCTTCGCCATATCCATCATTTGTGTAGCGATGCCAGCAGGCGCCAAAAGGCGTATCTACTTTTAGTTTTTGATCAATTAATTTGACAGTATTTAAAATTTTTGGATCATCAGCAGCGCGCAAGCCAAACCTGACAAGCGAAAGTGCGTCTACACAAACCAATTCCCACAAATGCATTTTGCCGTTTTCACGCGTACGATTTTTGATATAAATAAAATTATTTTTTACTTCTTCAGCCGGCTTATGATAGGGATTGATACGCATATAATATCCATCAATACCGGCTTCTTTTGAAAAAGGCGTATCAGTAACGTATGTCCAGTTTTCAATTTGTTCATTCCAGAAATCTGCCATTTCACGGCAATACTTTGCGATTTCCGGTTCGTTTGAAATATCAGCAAGATGCGCGGCACTTAATAATCCGGTAATTTCTGCCGCCAGAGTAAAAGATGATAATCCTGATTCTTCTTCCCAGCGATCCTGCTGTGTGGAAGGGCCATGAATTACTAAAAATGAAATCGCTTTTTTAATTCCCGGCCAATATCTTTTCAGGCGGTCTTCCTGAAGGTTATATTTTCGTTCACATTGTTCTACCAAAAGAATTGGTAATGCAATTTCATCCATTTGGATTCCAGTCCACCACGGCGTTCCTTCCAGCCACATATTCTGACTCCATTTTCCATCATCTTCCTGCGTTGACATCAAATAATTTAAGATCTTCAGCACTTCATCTTTTGATTTCAATGCTAAAAAACCTCCTGAACTTTCCACCAAATCTCTTGGCCACACAAGATGATATCCTCCAAGATCTTTGTCTCCTTTCGTATTTCCCCACGGAATGGAAAGGCTGGCCACAACGCCACCAGGATATTTTTTTGAATCGTGCAGATTGAGCATTGTCGCGCTCGCCCTAAAATCTTTTCCAATTGTATTTCTGTCTGTTTTTACGCTGTGCAGTTTTTTCTGGAATTGACTCCATTCGTAAATATAACGATCTTTCGCAGTATCAAAACCATCCATAAGGCTCGACCAGGCACGGTTTCCAGCATCTTCTGCTGTTAAACCAAAACTTAAAGCAAGCACAAATTCGTTGGTTTTTACAATATCAATTTCAGCGGTCAACGCGATATTTCCATTTGGCGCCTTTTCATATTCCCACTCCATTTTTCTGTGTTGCTTCAAATCATTATAACCATCTGAAGTGCCAACATATCCAACCGATCGTTTTAAAAAACGGGAATAAAAGCAGGCAAGGGCCAACGTGACTCCATCTCTGTTGGCAAACAACATTGGAATTCCTTTGTAATCATCTAACCAGCCGGTGTTGTCAGCTCCCTGGTTGTTGATATGAGGCGCAAGCAAAACATACAAATGAAAATTTTCTGATCCATTTTTTTTTTCAGGCTTGAATTTTACTTTTTGAAGTAACGTATCGCGATAGGGGTCCGTCAAAATTTCTTTTTCAATCGAGTATTTTTTTTTGATACAGTTATTGGTGATTTGAAACGCCGGAACGCCTTCCTTCATCCATTTGATAGAATGACTACAATCTCTTTTTTCTTCAGAAAAAAAGTCTTTTCCATTGGTAACAATGAATTCCATATCACGGATACAGGCAATATCTTCCCGCGGATAATAAACTTCATTTACAATGCCATGGCTTAAAGTAAAAATAGGATTTGATGAATGATTGACTGATTTTCCCAGTCCCGATTTTGCACTTGATGTCCATCTTGCTGAAATTCCCGGAGCGCCTGGCGGAGTAGATTTATTGATTCCCATATCTTCTAAATTTTGATCAATGCTAATCCCGTTTCCGCATCTGTTTCCCGACGCAACCAGGCAGGAGATTCATTTAGAATAATTTCCAAAGTCGGATGAACAGTGGCTTTCAACAAATGTCCTCCATACGCTCTGCCATCTTCTTTTCCCAAAATCACATGAGCATGAATTTTATACTCATCATTAAATAAAGTGATGTCGCCATTTAAAGTAAGCACTTCCATTTGCTCTTTGAGCGGAATCTTTTTATAATCCTTCATTGAAAAATCAAAAAAACCAACAACGGTCTCGCTGAAAGCGCCAATTGCAGTAAACTGACAAATAGATACCTTTTCTTTTTTGGCAAAAGCCATTAATTGCTGCATCACTTCTTCACCGCTTTCCAGAACAACTGCATAGGTTTTTTGCTGATCGTTGTTGATTAATTTGTACTCCATCTCTTCTATTCAAATTCTGAGATTGTTGTAATTACAATGTCTTCTTCCCCCAAACCATTATTCAAAGCCTCCTGGTTCAAAGCATTCATTTCATCGTAGGTGTCTGAATATTTATCAGAACCATTCCTGTTTTTTAAATAGATAAATGCTCCTGCACCTAAAGCGACAGCTCCGCCAATGCCCCACAGAAGTTTTTTATGATCGGCAAACCAGTTGCCATCAGTCATCTCTTCAGATTTTGGGCGATAGTTTTTATGTGACGCTGCGTAAGTGTTTCCTGTATTATGCGCGTTTGCTGTGTGGGTGTTTCCTGCCATATTTTTTTTCATAAAAAATTGTTTTATTGATTTAAAAATTGTTTTTTTTTGTTCTTCATTCTTTTCGATTCTTTTTCATTGGTTGCTTCAATTACAGGATTGTTTTTGCCAGACATGATCGCATCGTAAGCACAACCGGCTGTAGAGACATATACCAAATGATGCACGATGTCGGTTGTAATTGCTTTTGCATCTTCATGTGTGATCGGCGCGGCAACTCTTAATGAAGGCAGCATAAAAATTTTGCCTCCCCAAACGATCAGAAAATGAAGCGTGTTTGCAATCATTCCCTTTAACCCTGTAAGGCCTATTAATCCACGAATCATGCCAAGTGACGTGCCATAACCGAAATGAATTTCGTTGGAAACTTCTTCAGCCTTACCAGGTGTTACCGGTTCTACATCCAATACTTCCTTCACTGCATTTGCCGGAGTGTTGGAAGGCTTTCTGTGCGCTACTTTCATTTCTGTCATCTGGCATAGCGTCATTGCAATCGTTCCTGCAAGACCAGCAATCAAGCCAACTCCAATTGCTGTGCCTACGTTTGCTAAAGCATTTTGTTTAATATATTTTTTCATAAAGATTTTTAAGTGGTGTAATTGTGTTTATTAAAATCCTTCTCAAGAATTGCCTTCTTTTCTTCATATTCTTCTTTGGTGATTTCTCCTGACGCAAATCGTTTTCTCAGGATATCATAAGAAGTGTCCCTGGTGCGATGATAACCCCATGGGGTAACGAAAAGCCAGATTAAAAAGATGATCCAAATGATCCACCAGATGAAATTCATTCCCCAAAAACCATTATAATACCACATAATGTTTAGTTTTTAAAAATGAAAGATTATAATTATGGTTTTTTTCTCTGTTTACTGTACAAACAGCACGCCGTAACGAGCGCAACTACAGATAAAATAACAGCGGTGCGTTTTATCATCAATGAAACTGATTTTAGTTTCATTCCATCCACATATTTTTTCTCCGGATAATCTTCGCCCGAGGAAGAACCGTTTTCATGCAAAGCCATTTGCAAAACCTGCGCGGTATGGAATGCTTTTCTGTCGGTTAATTGTTCGATTTGTTCCCGGCAACTAAATCCGTCGGTGATAACAATCGTTTTTTTATGCGCTTTTCTTACTGCCGGCAAAAGAACAATTTCTCCTACTTTGACGGACACATCATAATGGTCGCCTTTTTCATAACCGAAATATCCGGCCATTCCGCAACAACCGCTGTCGAGCATGTGATAATCCAGTTTCATATGCTCTAATAAACTCTCTTCGGGCTTTGTTTTGATGATCGCTTTTTCATGGCAATGAATATGAACAATTGCTTCACGGTTTAATTCAGGAATGTGATGCTGTTTCGATTCTTTATCTAAAAATTCGGCAAGTGTATAAGTTTGTTGTTTTAATCTTTTCGCATCTTCATCAAAGGGAAGTATGTCGCACATTTCATCTCTAAAAACTGCCACACAGCTTGGCTCCAGGCCAACAAGAGGCGTTCCCATCCGGATCTCGTCGCGCAATACATCCAGAATCTGGAGCAACATTTTTTTGGCGGTATCCAACATTCCAAAATCGTATAATGGCCTTCCGCAGCAAATGGATCTTTTCGAAATGATCACTTCAAAACCAGCCGCCTCGAGTACTTCCATTCCGGCAACCAAAGTTTCGGGTTTGAAAAAATTATTGAATGTATCAACCCATAAGATGACTTTTTTATTTTGCTTTTTTGAAAGCTCATATTGTTTGGCTTCCGGCTCATATCTTCCCGTTGTTTGCGTATAGGAAGATTTTGTTCCATGATGACTTCTGAACCAGTTTCTGAAAGTTTGCTGCGAAAATTTTGGCACACTTCTTTTTTGCGTAATCCCTGCTGCCGCTTTTGCAAGGTTTGAAAATAATGGGGCATGAGTAAAGAAATTAATGACTCCCGGCATCAGAGAAGCCAGCC
>JBQCIM010000113.1:0-5244 GCA_051953735.1 Ginsengibacter sp. | reverse complement strand
CACCTGATAAAAGCATTTTCGGCTCTGAACTTTTTACAACAAACAGTTTAGTTTTCGAACCCAACTTGCACATTCCGGCTCCTGCAGGTTACATTTTAGGTCCGGATGATGAAATAGTTGTTTCTGTTTATGGTTATAGCGAAAAGAAATATAATTTAACTGTAAACGAATCTGGTGAAATTTATATACCAAATGTAGGGCCGATATATGTTTCAGGTTTATCTATTGAACAAGCTACAGATAAGATAAAGTCAAAATTAGCTTCTACTATTTACACCGCCATTAATTCCGGAAAAACAAAAGTGCAGGTAACTCTCGGAAAAATAAAAAGTATCCGGGTTACTGTTATCGGCCAGGCAAAAAAGCCGGGTACTTATACTGTTTCTTCTCTTACGACGCTGTATAATATTCTTTATTTATGTGGTGGTCCAACTGCAATGGGCAGTTATCGTGACATTGAAGTGATACGCGGCAATCAGCCAAAACGAACGGCTGATCTTTATGATTTTCTTGTAAATGGAAATCAAAAGGATAATATTCTATTACAGGAAGGCGATGTTGTGCGAATCCCATATTATAAAAACCGTGTAATTCTTTCAGGAAATATAAAAAGACCAGGCAAATTTGAAATGCTTGATAATGAAACTTTCAATGATCTTCTGAATTATAGTGGAGGATTTACTGATAACGCCTATCGTGGTGCAGTAACGGTAGTTCGACAGACCGCTACAGAGAAAAAAATTATTGATGTAAATGCAAGTGAATATGACTCTTTTAAAACAAACGGGAGCGATAGTTTTATTGTCAGAAGGTTACAGGATGAATTTGGTAACAGAATTATTATTTCGGGTTCAGTTTTGAGGCCAGGTTCTTATCAATTAACCCCTGAACTTACAGTAAATAGTTTAATTGAAAAGGCCGGTGGCTTAAAAAGAGATGCTTATACAAAAAGGATTTCTATTTTCCGATATTTAAAAAATAAAATGCCTACGATGATGTCTGTTGACCTGGATTCTTCTGGAAAATCAGACGTTTTTTTAGTTAAAGATGACTCTGTTGCTGTTCATTCTATTTTTGAATTTCAGGACAGTAACTATGTTTCTATTGAAGGGAACGTTAGAAAACCCGGAAACATTCCGTGGCGTAAAAACCTGACTCTTAGAGATGTATTACTTGCTACTGGCGGAATTTCAGAGTTTGGAGATTCCTCTACAATCGAAATATCCAGAAGAATTAAGAATGCTAACGTAGATAAGGCCAATCATACAGAAAGTAGAATTTTTAATTTAAATCTTTCTGTTCAAACTAACGGAGAGGATGTAGTACTTCAGCCTTATGATTTAATCATTGTAAAAGCACTTCCAGGCTACAGTGCGCAAAGAACTGTTCTGGTTTTGGGAGAGGTAAAAAGCCCGGGAAGATATGGCCTTCAAAAAAGTGGGGATCGCATCTCTGATGTACTTAAAAGAGTTGGTGGATTTAAAGCTTCTGCTGATAGTTCCTCAATTACTATTCGCAGGAGTATTAAATCAAATTTAACAGTAGCAGAAAGAGAAAAGCTTTTTCAAAGAATTTTAAATATTAATCCTGATAGCCTTTCACTTCATCCACGTTTAAAAGATGAATTGTATAAATCATATGATTTAATAAGTGTAGATCTTACAAAAGCACTTTCAAATCCTAATAATTCTGAAAACCTGGTTTTGGAAGATGGAGATGTACTTACGATAGACAGAAGCTCAAACCTGGTGAAAATTTCCGGAGAAGTATACTATCCGACGATTATACCTTATAAGGTCAACAAGAATTTAAAATATTATATTAACCAGGCAGGAAATTTTACTCCATATGCAAGAAAAACAGGAGCATTAGTAATTCATCCTGATGGAAAAGCGGCCACGGTAAAGCATTTTTTATGGTTTAAATTTTATCCTTCTGTAACAGCAAGGTCTGAGATTTTTGTTCCGCAAAAAGTGAAAAGTAATCGGGTTAAATTGGGAACTGGCGAATTGGCACTAATTGTTTCTGCTTTGGGAATTTTGGCAAATTTAATTGTTACTACTAGTAAATAGAAAATAATGGAAACAATTGAAAAGATTTCCCTTGGGGAAACATCAAATTCTCAGTTTAAAAATAGCTCTGAGAGTGATATTTTGATTTATATTTTAAAATTAGTCATTAAAAAATGGTGGATTTTTTTAATTATTGGGCTTTTGGGAGGCGTCGGAGGGTTTATTTATGCTTCTTTGCAAAAGCCAGTTTATCAAAGTTATCTTTCATTCGCATTAGACGAAGGTGGCTCTGAAGGAGGAGCTTCTGCAGCTATGGGGCTTGCAAGTCAGCTTGGAATATCTTTAGGAGGCAGCCAGGATGTTTTTACTGGTGATAATATTATAGAAATAATGTTAAGCAGACGAATAATTGAAGATGTATTGCTTTCTGTTGATACTTTCAACAATAAGCCCATGACCTTAATTGAATTTTATCGTCAGAATGAGTTAGCAAATGGAAAAAATAATAAAAATAATATTCATTTTAATGTAAATGAATTAAGAAATTCATTTTCTTATACAAAGGATAGCATTCTTTATAATACTTTTTTAAAATTTAAAAAAGATTTGGTTACTGCAAGACGTCCGGATAAAAAGGTAAATATTTATGAATTAATGGTTACTAGTCCAAATGAAAAGTTTTCAAAGGTTTTTACTGATAAATTAATAGACAAAACGAATCATTTTTATACAGAGATTAGAAGTAAAAAAGCTAAAGAGACTCTTGAGATATTAGAGGAAAGGGTGCCAGAGATGAAAAGTAAATTTGACGCATCGATCTCCGGCAAAGCTGCAATCCAAGACGCAAATTTGAATACGGCTTTTGCAAATGCACTTGTACCTCTGCTAAAAGAACAAAATAATTCTCAGGTTTATGGAACTGCTTATGCTGAAATGTTTAAAAATCTTGAAATTGCTCGTTTTCAATACTTAAAAAGTATCCCTCTTCTACAAATAATAGATGCAGCAAATTATCCAATGATTAAAATTAAAGCTGGAAAAATAAAATCAGCAATTATTTTTGCGGTAGTTCCTACTTTTATTTTCTTAATGATTTTTATAATAATAAATATTTTCAGATACAAAAAAGCAAATCCGGCTTTTAGAAACTGTTAAGCTGAAATGTTTTTGCCGAATTATTTGAATAATTTTGAGTAGCAAGCTCTATACATTTGTCCTACTTTTTCTGTTCTGCAATCTGCAATTTCTTGATTCTTCTTTTGAATTTTGTTATCGTTCATAACTTTTGTAAGGGACTTTTCAATATCCTTTACAGAGGGTGATTTACATAGAGTTGCATCTTTGTAAAAACTTTGGCGGGCATATTTTCTATCCATTAAAATTAATGGTTTGCCCATCGACACAGCTTCTAGCGCGCTTATTGGTTGAGTTTCATTTTTACTTGGCAGTGCATAGACTTTACAATTATAATATGCCGCGACAAGTTCCTCAGAACCACTCGGTAATTCCCTAATCCACACAATTTTTTTATTCTTTGTTACAAGGGTTTCTAGCTTTTCTCCATAATCTTTTTCTCCATCCAGAATATTCCCGATAAGTACAAGATTAAGATTTAAGTTGATACAGGCAAGCGCCAGATTATACTGGTTTTTTCGTCGTGAAATATTGCCAATGCATAAAACATAATTCCTGACTCCATACTTTTTAAAAAAATCAAAAGCCGGAATTCTAAAATATTCATTACCTATTATATTCGGTATTATATCTATTTTTGAAGGAGAAACCTTGTAATACTTGATTAATACATTTAATTGTTCCCTATTTAAAACAATTATTCTATCAATTTTTTTATAGTAGCGAATTAATTGTATAACTTTAAAATATCTATAATAATATCCCAACTTTGATCTTATAGTATCATGATATGGTAATAGTACTGTTGCAACAATCAGTTTCCCTGATTTTTTAGCCCAGTCAATAACATGGTAGTTTAGCATACCAACACCCCATAAATGAATAATATCAAAATTATTATCTCTGCTCCAGATATCTAGTTTACTTGCATCAACTCCAACATTTTTTATAGAATCTAAAGCATCTAACATTTGCATATCGAAGCCACCAAAGGCAAAGCAATGTGGTTGCCAGGGAAAAAATTTTACCCTCATATTATAACTTTTTAAAGACACGGTTATGTCCAGCAGAAAGAATTTCTTTGAATAAATTTGGATCGATTTCAGAGGCAATCTTTGATGGCCCTTGATGTCCGGCTGTTGAATATAATGGCGGTTTGAAGTCAGTGTATAGGGAAGCATCATCTAAAATAATGAGTCCGTTCCTTCGTAAATATTTCGAACAAACATTAAAATCTTGTTTAGCCACTTTATAATCATGATTCCCATCAATATAAATCAAGTCCCATTGCTGTGACTGAATTACCTCCAATATTTCTTTGTCAGTTGAAAATCCTTTATGCAGAGTAGGCAATAATAATCCAAAATAATCAAAATTAGTAATTACATCATTGTAATAATCTAGATTTTCTAAATAATTTGAAACATTATCTCCGGCTGATGTGAAAGGACTTATGCCATGTATGTTAGTTTCAAAACCGAAATTTTTACTTAATAAGGCAAATAATGAAAGAGTTTGCCCTCTATAAATTCCAATTTCTAAAATATCCTTTGGCTGAAATTCCTCAAAGATAAAGTACCACATTGAATGAAAAGCATCTTCTCCAAAACCACGCTTGCTCTGACTAAAATACTTTCTATGTTCCCTCAACCATGACGGTGCAAGATTCCAAAAAAAATTGTGAAAATATCGATATTTTAGATTTCGAGTATTAAATAATATATTCAACTCGTTTATCCTAAGAATTTTATTATATTTTTTCTTTTTAATTTTAGATAAGTGATAATATGCTGTTCCTAATTTCGATTTTATTGTTGAAAACATGCTAAGAGAGAATAAGTTTACAATGTAATAATCAGATGAGAATTCCCATGTTTATCTGTAATATAAACTTGCAAATTCTTTTATATAGTATTTAAATTTTTCAGGAACTGATAATCCTTTTAATTGGAACTTTTTTCTTTTTCTTTTATTCAATTTGTATTGTTGGATCGCTTTTCTATTCATTTGGAGATTCACAAATTCTTCAATATTTACTTTCTCTTTCTCTTGCGGCGAAGAAATAATTTTTAAAATCTCATTATAATAATTCTTCCTG
>JBQCIM010000112.1:0-80391 GCA_051953735.1 Ginsengibacter sp. | reverse complement strand
AGTTAAATTTTTCTTCAAATGCTTTTCTGCCATTTTCACCCATTTGACTTGCTATTTCTTTATTATTTTTCAGAAAAGAGATTGCTTTCGAAATTTCTTCTACACTTTCAGGATTTACACATAAGCCAAATCTATATTTTTTAATCATCCGCTCTGCAAACCTTGTGTTTGAAATTATTACCGGCAAACCCGCTGCCATATATTCATAAACTTTTGTTGGAAAAGTATCAATGATTGGATATTGACCTACATGTAACAGGGTGGATAATCCCGCGAAACTTTTATTTAACAAACTGTTAATATGATCCTGGTTCACAAACCCCTTGTAATCAACATTAGAATATTCTTCTAGTTGCTTCACTTGTTCATTATATTCTTTTGGACTAAAATTTCCGGCCAAAATTAAAGGTACTTTAGCATTTGCCGAAGCTTTAATAATATGAGTAATACCTCTGTAGTAATTCAAATCACCCATATATATAACAGATTCATTATTTTGAGTGAAAGCTACGGTGGCATTTTTTTCCAACACTGGTGCATTTGTTACAAAAATTGTTTTTGTGGCTCTCTTATTAAAGTAATCCAAACCATTTAAAGTACAAATCTGAATTACAGCATCAAGTTTTTTACAAACAAAAGCTTCATATTTCATGTAAAGTTTCGCAATTAGACCTCTTAGAACAAAAGGGATATACTTCTTATGTTTAATTTGTTCGCCATAAAACTCATGGCTATCAAATATTACTTTTTTTCCTCTTTTTTTCAATTTTAAGGCTACAGGTAATAGCTCAGGGTCGTGAAAATGATAGATTTCACTATTCACTTCAATCGCCTTTTTATAAACAGCCTTTGATCGTTTAAAAAAACGCAACAATCTGTTTGTAACCGGAACTTGCAATGATATGCGCCTTATATTGTTTATTGAATCTTCAAAAGCAATATCACTACATGCAATTATAGTTACATCAAAACCAGCAGCAGCAAGACTTATGCATTCCTTATGAAATATGCGAACATCATCAATTGAATGTACTGTAGTAATGTGACAAACTTTAAACGCCATTCATTAGCAATTTTTTACTTTCTTGAAACTTATAGAGTGAACTTATAGGAGGTTTAATCAGAACGTCATTAAATATAGTTGCCTAGAAATTTTGTTGCACAATTTTTTAAAAGTTCAATGGTGAGATTTAAGAAGGCGCACACTTAAAGTAAGATTTGCAAAAAGCTGCCCATATTGATACCATGTAGTAAGATATTTACTGCAATTAACAAATTTTTCGTAAATTGAAAGTAAAGATGGATCATATCTTGTCAATTTCACAAAACCATCGGCTTGAAAGGAACCAACAGAGCCCTGATACCCGGTTTCAAACATAGTTCCATCTAAATTATCGGCAAATAAGCAATCTTGCGAATCCCACAATTTATCTTTTAGAGTATTAATAATTCTTTGAATAGCATCTGAATCTTTCCATAATCCTAAACTAAAAGCCTCCACAATATAGGAAACAATAAGATTTGCGTGGGATACATCCTGAACAATTTTTTTACTGTCGGTTATGTCATCCCAAGTTTGATTCCACAAAATATATTTATCATATTTGAAAAAATTATTTTCAAGTTTCTTATTGTAGGTTTTAATAAAAGTAATATAATCGTTTCTTAGGGAATCACTTTTCGTCAGAAAATATAGCTCAGTTGCAATATATGCCCAATGGGAAGCCATGTGCGTTCTGTTTAATAACAAATAATCGTATTTGTTATTTTCAAATCTTATGCCTCTGCTTTCCCATTTTCGCCAAATGTTATTTTCAATAAAATCAAGAGTTTTATTATAAAATTCTTTGAAATATGGTTTTTGGTATAATTTTTCATTATTATGAATATCCTTTAAAAGACGCCCTACATATTGAAAAAAATATATTTCTGATAACACAGTTTCTGAATGAAAAATACCCGATGTAGAATCGGCTCCATCTTCAATCCAACCTTTATACTCATCTTTTAATCGAAATCTATTTCCTGGTATTTTATTAGTTGTCTTTGCCTTTTTTATTATATTATTTGTAAGCATGATAGCATCCGCTATATATTTTACACTTCCAGTTGCTTCATACATTGCAAGTATTGCATCCAAACCATAGCTTAAAGGCTCGAAAGCTGTAACTCTTTTCGAGTTACTAAGAGTTATCCAGTAGTCTTTTAAAGGTGGAAAACCTCTATAACCCTCGTAATAAGATTTTTCAAATAACCCCTTCCAATTGCTATCTATTGGCTGAGATTTACAAGAAATATTTAAAATCGTGAAAAAACAAGAAATTAATATAAACTTTTTAAACACCTGATTATCATTTTATGATTTCTCGCTTTTGATTCTTTCTCCAACGAATTTAAAGTATATTCTTTATCAAGCAACTACTAAAAAGTAACCGAAATATGCCTAGTGCCAAGTAGTTTGAAGTAAAACACTAATCATTCAATAATTCCATACCAAATTGTTTTTCCCACATTGCAATTGATAATAACTTCCATCGAAGTGCAGGATGACCAATTTTTCTTACATCGATGAAAAGCGTATTTAAAATTTTTGAATTATAAATTAAGGAATCGAAGACCGGATTCATATCCCAAAATTTTTGAGGAGCTTCAAATCCGATTTTATTTTTCCTCCAAGCGATAGCCTCTGGAAGAACTTTTGACCCAATTTTTCGAAGCAAGAATTTCGACCATCCTTCATTAATTTTAAATTCAGGCTTAATAGAAACAGCGGCTTCAACAACACTATAATCTAAAAATGGTAATCGTGTTTCAATTGACCACGCCATTGAATTTTTATCCTCATAATTCAATAATGATCTAAGTTGAGTTTTTGTTATCTCTAATTTTTGAAGCTTAAAAAGATTTCCAGTTGAATTTGAATACTCATAAACTAAATCTTGATTAAAATATTTTTTAAACTCATTTCTAATACCGCTTATTCTTTTTCTTAAATGCATTACTCTCACAAAAGGAAAATTAAAATAAAAATAATAAGAGATAATATCTTTCATTGAAAGCTTCGAATTCTTTCTAATAATTTTTAGCCAAAATGGAAAATTTTTTAGAGATACATTTTTTAGAAAACTAATATAATACCTTTCATAACCTAATAAAGTTTCATCTCCTCCTTGTCCATCCAATAACACAGTACAACCATTTTCTTTTGCTGCTTTCATTACATAGAACTGCATAAAAATTGAAGGACTTCCAAATGGCTCTTCCTGATGATATACAATTTTCTGGAAGTCCTCTAATATATTTTGAGAGGAAGGAGTTATATATTTACCATCGAGTACTGCTTTTTGAACAACTAATTTAGCAAAATTTGTTTCATCATTTTTATCATCTCCGGAGCGAGCAGTTATTGAAGTAAATTGTCTATTCGATTTTTCATGATAAAAGTTAGCAGCAACAGAGGCTATATACGAACTATCCAAGCCTCCACTAAGACATGTCCCTACTTTTACGTCAGACCTTAACCTTAAAGAGATAGACCTTTTAATTGTATTCTCATAAAATAATTCTGATTGATCCAAATTAAGATGATTAATTTCAGTTTTCAATTCTAGATGATAATATTTTTTAATTAAAATATTTTGGTTTTCAATTTCATAAATCAGATTATGAGCGGGCTCTAGTTGAAAAACATCCTTAAAAAATGTTTCTGCCGTATGGTTTTGGTATCCAATATATAAATAATCAAATAGTATTTGTAGATTCACTTTATTGAAACCCAGGCTGTGCAATTGTTTTATTTCAGAGCCAAATGCAAAAAAGGAAGAGTTATTTACATAATAAAAGGGTTTAATTCCAAACCTGTCTCTGCTACAAAAAAAAATATTCTTTGTCTCATCATATATCACAAATGCCCACATACCATTAAATTGATTTACGCAATCTTCTCCCCAATATAAATAAGCAGCTGCAATTACTTCGGTGTCTGTGCCAGTCTTAAATTTAAAGTTTGCTTTTTCAAGTTCTTTTCGAATTTCAATGTAATTATAAATTTCTCCGTTAAAAATCACCTTTATATTTTGGTAATTCAACGGCTGATGGCCTGCAATAGATAAATCCAAAATAGACAAACGTCTATGGCCTAAAGCAAAATTATTATGAATATAAAAGCCTTCATCATCCGGCCCCCTATGAGAAATTATATCTGTTAGATTTTTTATCTCACTTTTTAAAACCTGGCCACCATCCTTTTTAACAATCCCTGCTATTCCACACATTTTTCAGTATCTTTTTGTAAAAAGCAATTATATTATTGCTGTAATTATTTGCATTAAAATGAGTTTTTACATGCTCGTAGGCTGCCTCTCCCATTTTTATATGAACTTCATTGTTTCCAGCAGTTTGAAGCAAAAGATCTCCTAGTTGCTCAGCATTTCCCTTTTCAAAAAGATATCCTGTAACCCCGGGTACTATTACTTCTGGTATACCTCCGGCAGTACTTCCAATTGCCGCCCTTTTATTAGCAGCACTTTCCATTAAAAAATTAGGCAGGCCTTCTTCCATACTTGGGATTATAACTATATCGCATTTGTCCAGATAAAGTTTTACCTCCCTCGGGTCAATTTTTCCAAGAAGTTGTACTCGCTCTGGAAACACTAAACTGTTCCTCCAGTTTTTAAACAACGTATTATTAGAATTAGGGCCGCCGAAAAATAATTTAGCATTCATTAAAGACATTTGTTTTTCCAACTTTTTCCATGATTCCATTAGTGTTATACCACCCTTCGTGTTTATTCCAAACTTTAATCTTTTATTTAATTCAAGACCGCCTAAATACAGAAATATGGTTCCAGCTTCTGCAGAAAAAGACATTTTTGCAGAATCATTAGGTACAATACCACGATAAATAGTTTCTATAATAGGACGATCATCAATAAATTCGTTAAGACATCTTTCCAAATCTTTACTGTTAGCAATTATTCCATCAATATTTTTTATCCAAGTATTGATATATTTTTTTTTTATGAAGATCGCAAGGTCAGAATTTACATCTGATCCTATCGCCTGAGAAACATGTGGTATCTTTAATTTTCTTGCCCAAAATCCCGCCGTGATGCCGTTATTTGTTAAATAAACTGAATGAATAATGCTAGAAACTTTTAATTGATTCTTCAATAATACCCAGCCTAATGTTCTACAGATGAAAATATTAAATTTAATAAAGTAATAGTTATTAAAAGGAACTAATGGTAAGCAGACCTGAGTTACTGTAATACCGTCATACAAATAGCTAGAAATTAAATTTCTACCAGGTATCCATGTTCGGAAAAAAACAACAAATACGTCTTCTTTTAACTCTACTAATTGCTTTACAAAACGATAATTAAAAATTCCTCTGGATCTATTATGATTGTCAGGAAATGAACTAACTAACAAAAATATTTTCAATCAATTTAATTTAATGGATGTAACCTTTTCTTCTAAAAAGATTTTTTTTTGTTGCTGTTTATACTTTTTAAATAATTTGAGTACAAAAGAATAAAAAAATGCAAGCATTAATGTAGTTGTTGGATAGTAAATTGATGGATCCCATATCCCAAAAGCCAGATAGGTAAATAGGAAGGAAATTGATATAAGGATAAATTTCTTGAAATAATCATTACTATATCTAAAGCATATTCTTGCTTTTTTCCAATAATCCCAAAAAATGCTTATGTAAATCAAAAATGCAGGCAATCCCATAGAAGCAAGAATCTCAATATAATCATTATGTGAATAATGATGAGTGGTTGAATAATAAACGTAGGAACCAAGCCCGAGCCCGAAGATTGGATTCTGAAGAAAGAAAGTGACTCCTTCTTTTAGTAATATAATTCGGGGCTGATTTCCTTTCCTTTCGACTGCCAATTCAAGACGATGCCCCATAGATGTATTGTTCATTAAGTACATATATCCGTAATTATATATTAATACACTGATTAGAATAGCTACTATCAGTACTCCATAATTCCTCTTCTGTGCATTTAAGAATATAAATCCTATTATGAAAATTAAAATGGCTATTAAAGCGCTTCTTGATCCGGTCCTGAAGATTCCAATAAAAAACAAAAGAATACTAAGCCAATATAAAACTTTAAAAAACTTATTTTTTGTATATACTATAAGTAATACCGCAACTACAATTCCGAATGCCAATAAACGCCCCTGGTCATTCTCGTTAGGACTTAATCCTGTAACCCTGTCTAACTGTTCCGCAATTACTTTTGCAGATGCCTGCACCGGTGCAACTAGTGTAAAGTATAACTGTGATAAAAAAGAAAGAATTAGAGGATAGGAAAGCTTTTTTAAATCAGAGACTTTTCTGATGCACCTTGACGCTAAATACCAAATTATTACATTCCCAATCATGCCCTGCACATAACGTAGTGTCATCACCGAATCAACAGTATAAAACAAGGAGAAACATCCCCAGATGACTACAAAGATATACAAACCTAATCCTCTGTCAATTGCTATTCTTTTTTCTTTTCCTAATACAACCAATAACAAAACAGGAATGATGATTTTTAAAACTAATTGATTAGTTGCAGCTATGTAAGTAAACAAAAAAACACCGGTTGTTAATAACCACCACACTATTAAGTAGAATAAAGACTCTTGCGATTTAAAAATTTTTTTATCAAACATACAATTTACAAGATATCTATCACTTAAAGCTTCTTCAACCTATCCATTTTTTATACCACAACTGAAACATCAGAAAAAACCAAATCCTTTCGCCATTTTTATCAAAACCTTTGTAATAATTATTGATCAATCGTTTGCACGCTATCCTTTGAAATATACCTTGTTCTTTTATAAAATTATCCGCTGAAAGCTCCATAACTACTCCTCTAAGCTGATTATGCAACCATTTATCAGTAGGTATTGCAAATCCTTTTTTTGGCCTATCCATTAGCCTTTGTGGTATATATTCATAACATATTTCTCGTAATAAAGATTTAGTATTGTTATTTTTATAATGATACCTACTATTAAATCGCGCGCTAAATTCTACTAGGCGATGATCTAGAAATGGTTCCCTACCTTCTAATGAATAAGCCATTGTTGCACGGTCTACTTTAACCAAAACGTCATCTACCAGTGTTGTTTTATATTCTAAAGCCATCATAACCATAGCAGGATCATCTGAATTTAATTCACCAATCTCATCATAAAATGTTTTTAAAGGAAGATCAACATTTTTCTTTTTTAAGAGTCCCCTTATTTCTTTATCTGAATAATTAATAGGCTCTGATCGGTATCTGAAAATTTCGGATTGCTTATTATACTTTAAACTTTTTTTAAGTTTTTCCAATCGTACCTGGTATAAAGGATTTCTGCTTGTTATTAGGTTCATAGGAAACCACAACAACTGTGATAAAGGGTTGCGCAAAAAATCCGGAATTCGTTTTACTTTAATAAAGTCTTTCAACCCATGATAATATCTTGGATAGCCGCCAAATATTTCATCACCTCCATCCGCTGAAAGTGCAACCTTAACTTTACTTGCTGCTAACCTGCTCACCAACATTGTTGGAATAGCAGAACTATCAGCAAAAGGTTCATCATAATAATATGGTAATTCTGATATTAACTCAAGAGCGTCATCGGCTTTACAAATTAGTTCATGGTGATTTGTTTTAAGATGTGCTGCTACCGCTTTTGCGTATGGAGCTTCATTAAACTGCTCTTCTTCAAATCCTATTGAAAAGGTATTGATCTTTTTGATTCTGTTTTTCTGTAAAATCGCTGCAACTGTAGAACTATCAAAGCCACCACTTAAAAAAATCCCAACTTCCGTATCCGCCACCATCCGATATTCGCATGCTGACTTTAATAATTTATGAAGGTGTTCTTTGGCTTCATTAAAAGAAATGATAAGCGGTTCTTTATTATAAAAATCGTGGACATTCCAATAACAATTCTCCTTCACATCCCTGTTATTTAAATTTATTTCAAAATAATGGCCGGGCTTAAGTTTAAAAGTAGATTTAAAAATAGTATAAGGTGCAGCTATCCATCCATGCCTTAAAAAGGATGCCAAGGAATTAAAATCTATATTCTTTTGGAAGGATGGATGAGCGATGAGAGCTTTTAGCTCAGAACCAAATAAAATAATATCTGGTGTGATAAAATAATAAAGTGGTTTTACTCCTGTTCTGTCTCTACATAAAATAACCTTATCCTTTTCCCCATCATAAATAACGAAAGCGAACATCCCTATAAATTTATCAACTGATTTTATCCCCCATTTTATGTAAGATTCAAGTATCACTTCAGTATCAGATGTGGAGTGGAAAACAGTGCCGGATAATTGAAGTTCCTTTTTAATTTCACTGAAATTGTATATTTCACCATTAAAAATAATCGTGTATTTTCCTGTTTTATCTGTCATTGGCTGATTGCCGCAAGAAGACAGGTCAATAATGGAAAGCCTTCTATGCGCAAGGCCTATTTGACATTGTTTCAGGGGTAAAATAATTGCTCCTGCATTATCCGGCCCCCTATGTTTGAGGGTATTATTCATTTTATTTAAAATTCCCTCGTTTCCTGAAAATTTATAATCAATAAAACCGCTTATGCCGCACATCTCTTAAAATCTCTATTGTTTTTATTCAAAAGTGAAAATGTTTTATTTTCTATTTCCTATAAGCTATCTAAAACCTGTGCTAATTTTGAAGTTTGAAATTCACGTGTATTCTTATAAAGGATTTCATTTGAAATTTTTACAACAGGAATATATCCTTTAAGACATTTTATTTGAAATAAATTATTAATAGCTTCGGCCATTTCTTTTGGAGTATTACAAAATATTCCCTGCTCACTCTCCTTTAATTTTTCTTCTATTACATCGTGGTCAGATGGACATACCAACACTTTTTTTCTTAAACTAATATATTCATACAGTTTACTGGAAGGTATTCCCTTTAAAACCCTATTATTTTTATCTGTATGTGCAATTAATAAAAATGCATCCGCTTTTTTATAAAAGGATGAAACTTCTGAACGACTTGTCCTTTTTATGAAAAGTAAATTTTTATTAAGAAAGGGAACACATATTTTAGGTAATTTAATTGCGTCAATCTCAGTTCCCAAAAAAACAATTATCAACTTTTGTAGAATCTCTTTTGGCAAAAGATTTAAAGCCGCGCCAATGTAATCTAACCGTTGAGTGAAATAAAGTGATCCCGGATATAAAATAATGAATTGGTCAGTTTTAGAGTTTTCAAAAATCTGCGCCTCCATTTCATTAAACCCATTTTCAATTAAAAAGCCTTTTTTATTGATCAGATTCGCAATCTTTTCTAAATAGTAATTTGAAACGGAGGTAAAAAAAGTGCAATTAGAAAGATATTTTTTTTCTTTAATTCTATCAATCTTTCCAACTAATTCAAAAAATTTACTTGAGAAAATTTCTGAAGTGCTCCAATCATCCCGGTAATCTGCAATCCATTTAATTTGATGCTGTTTACATAAAATATTTCCAAGACCAAACAGTGCATAAGAAGGAGCTGTGACAACAATTTTCTTAATGTTATTTTCCAAAATAAAGTGGTCAAGAAACTTCTTCATGCATTTTATTCCATTGTATTTAATGCTATTAACAAAAACATAATGAAGAAGTCCAAAAAATTTGCGAACAAGTGCGTTCTTAGCAGACAATCGTTTTCTTTGAAAAAAAGGATCTTTACATTTTATATAATGTACTTCGTATGATGCTGTTTTTTCAAAATAATATACTTCATTGTTTAAATCATTCCTGCAGAAAATTACAGGATAATAACCATATTGATACAAATTCTTTACCCATGAAAAAACACGGTTAGAGGCAGCACAATTATTTGGAGGAAAAAATTCTGTTATTATAATACACTTTTCAGTATCCGCATCAGCTGACTTAGAGAGTCTATTATAAATGAATAAATCACCCATTGGTAATCCGAAGAATTCCTTTAAAATTACGCCAACGAAGTATTCCCAATATGATTCCTAAAGGCACAAACCCAAGCATTAGTGCACCACGATAGAGGTTTGGCAGTAAATCATTGCCATTAATCAACCAATTGTCCAGGAAAATCAGGCAAATAGATAAGATAAGCGGTAACAAGGCAGACAGCCACCGATAAGGAATTGGATAATGACGTTGGCTAGCCCAAAACAAGTAAACGACACTAGCAGCCCATGACAATGTAGTTGCAAATGCTGCGCCATTACGGCCAAAGTGTGGATCCAATAGCAAGTTAAGAACCAGGTTCATGCTGGCACCAATTGCTACAGATATGGCACTTGGTATTGACTTTTTCACAATTCCACACCCCAAAGAAGCAATGAAACGACTGCCATTTAATAATGTACCAAAGGCCAAGAAACTGACAGTAGAAGCAGCGGGATAATATGCCTTTGTTGTTAATAAACGCAGAATTAGCGGAGCATACAATGCAAGGCCAGTGCAAACAGCACAGCCAAAAAAGCTATACAGATCAAGCACTTTCGAGTATACCTGCCCGGATTCTGGCTCTTTCAGGATGGAATAAGCAAAAGGCCCCCAGGCTTGAGTAAAAGCCGCAGTAATCAGTCCAATAAGTGATGCTACCGAGGCAGCGATGGAATAAAGGCCAACTTCTGAAATATTAGCAAAGTGCTCCAACATAATACGGTCCATTCCCATCATTACCCACAAACCTAACGCTGCTGGAATCAAAGGCAAAGCATAGTGTAACATAGCACGCAGTCGCTGTCTGGAAAATGTGACAGGAGATACCCAGTTTTTCAGAAATACAATAGAAACTATTCCAAAGATTGTTGCAATGATCAAATTAGCACTAAACAACCCGGTTAACCCACGTCTCAAAATAACAACAAAAACAATTATCAATCCAATATTAGCAAGTGTTCTACTTAAGGAAAATACGACCGACATGGTTGGGCGGCGTTGATAGCGCAACCAACTATTAAGAACTGTGCTACTGGTAGCCATTGGAATTCCGATTGCTACAAGACGTACCAAATTTGAATACTGGGATGAATTTGTTAACCAAAAAGATATCTGCGGAGCAAGAAAAACAATTCCCAAAGCGAGAATACTGCTAACAGTTAGCTGGCACCAAAACCACGTGCTAATGGTAGTGTGCCGATGTTTTAAGTCATCTGTATCATAAAACCACCTTGCTGAGGAATTGTCCAAAGCAAGTACCGCAAGCATCCCCACTAACGTTGTAAAGACAGTAAGAAGCGAAATAACGCCATAATCCTTCGGTGTAAAAATCCGAGTGTAAACTGGAATTAAAAAAATACTAATAAAGCTGCCAATCACGCCGGATATCCCATAAATCGCTGATTCACTTGCTAGTTGTAGCAGGCGCTTTTTTACACTCATTTATATAATTTTTGCGAATTATCCATAAAAGAAATGCCCGTTTTGCTACAGTAGGATATAAACTGTTTCCTTGCAGCATCTATGGTATAATTGCGCATCGCATAACTATAGCCACGTTGTGCAAAACCTTCTAATTCCTTAGGATTGTCAAGACAAAATTTCAAGTTGTCATATACTTCCCAATACCTCGTGAGAATCCATGCATTATCTGGTTGCTCAGGAAACATTTCTAATTCAGGATCAGCTGACATTAAAACAGCACTGTACGAAAATAAAGCTTCAATGCCAAATGTTCCGGGAACAAAACTGTAAAACTGGTTCAACACAATGTGTGCTTCCCCCAATATTTTAATAAGTCTGGAATGTTGAATATGATGGCCTTCTATATATTCAAACTTATAACCCTCTAGCTTCAATTTTTTAATTGCAGCGCGCACAAGTTGAGTGCCCTTTATAATTGGTGAGCTTGGGAAATGAACAATTTTAAGTGTTTCCGTGTTTTTGTACTTTTCGTAATTTGTGGAACTGTACTCCTGTGGATCAATATAATATAAAAACGGAAAGGTTGGTCTAACAAAATAGGAAGGTTGATCAATATTTGCCGTAATAATCATATCGGCATACCTTTCAGTCATTTCAGCTCTCTGGCGTTTTTCTTCTTCTTTTTGGATTTCTTCTGCAGGCAAATAATAAACAAAGCTATCATATTCCTTTTTTTCTATATACTCCTTCATTTTTTTTGAAGAACGTATATCACTACCAACAAATATGGTAATAAGCTTTTTATTTTTTCTTTTTAGATATGTAAAGTCGATTTCACGATTCTCGCAAAAGCTGTCTGTCCAAACATATATAAAAGTATCTACAGCTTGAGCAAGTCTGCATAACAAAAACGGTTTGTATAAATAATGGTAGACGGAATGATACAGCTTTTTCTTTGGTAAAATAAAATCGTACGTGTTATTAAGATAATATTGATTTAAAGCGAAACATACAGAATAGCTTTCAGGAATAACTTTTTGGAGCATATAAATATTATTAGCTATCTCAGTTACCCCAATAACAAATTTTCGCTTAGGGAGGGGCGTCATTATATGAACTATGATCTTATCCGAAAAGAACAGTACTATTTTCTGAACAATGTTTACGCCTAATTGCCTAATAAACAGTTTCCTCTTTTTCACTATTAGTTCTCTTATTAGTTGTAAACTTAATTATCAATAGTAATCACCTTTTTCGGATAATGGTTTGGTGGGAGTCATTTATTCAAGGGATGCCTAAAGAGAATAATGTATTGAATAAAAATAGCGTTTTGAATAATAATCGGAGTAATATTTACCGCTCTGATTTAAACGATAATCTTGAATTTTTGATCATTCTTTTTTCGGAAGATGAAGTAAAGGATCATAGATTTATGCATCGTTTCTGTATTTTATAATTCTTGCGGGAGACCCAACCACCACAGCATAATCAGGTACATCCTTTGTTACAACCGCTCCAGCGCCAACCACTACACCCTTTCCTATTTTGACACCAGGCAATATGATAGAGCCAACGCCTAAATCGGAATCATCATCCACTGTTACTTCTTCAAAAAGTATTTTACTATGTAATACCGGCTTATTAATTCCCTCTTCACTATGATAAGATGTTATGATCTTAACGCCTGGACCAATTCCAACATTCTTTCCAATTCGCAAATTTCCGCCGCTATGAAAAAAGCATTGTTGGCCTATCCAGGTACCATCATCAATTGTTAACTCAGCATTATAGTATCCTTTCAGAATAGTTTGGTGCCCAATATATACATTGTTCCCAATGCTTATATTTTCGGGATGAAATACCAAAACACCCGATTCAAAAACTACTCCTTCTCCAAACTTCCTAAAGTCAGTTTTGTTAAACTTTCCTGTTCCGTGACTTTTAGGCATTCAAAATTATTTTTTTTATTGTGATTGAAACTTTTTTAATATCCTCAAAGCTAAGTTTCTCATAGAGTGGAAGCACCAAGCCCTGTTTAAAGGCTCTCAGCGCATTTGGAAAAAGTTTTTGGCAATCCAATTCATACTTTTCCTGAAAGTATTGTTGATAGGGAATGCATTGTGCTCCATAATTTGTTCCGATGGCAGCTTCTTTTAATCTTGCAATCAAGTGATCCCGAATAATATCGTCTCCCAGTAACAGATGAAATGATTGCCACGTGTGCCGTCTATCGTCAGGCGTCGTTGGCAGAATGATATTTTTAGTAGCTTTCAACTCTTGAAAATAAACACCAGCAAGTTTATTTTTATAGCTTAGAATCTGTTCAAGTCTTTGAAATTGGCTAAAGATCATGGCAGCCTGAAAATCGGTCAACCGGTAATTAAATCCTGGAGCTACAAATTTCATTTTCCCGTTTTGCATCGAAATACCATGATTTCTGAGGATTCGGAATTTATCTGCAAGAGCATCATTATTAGTAACGAGCAATCCCCCTTCCCCGCCTGTAATTGCTTTACGTGGATGAAATGAAAACGAACCGACATCTCCAAAAGTACCTGCATATTGTTCTTTATATGTCGCTCCTAATGCACATGCTGCATCTTCTATCACCTGCAAGCTGTGCTTCTTTGCAATTTTCATTACATCATGCATATCGGAAGCAAGTCCAAATTCGTGTACAGGAATAATGCACTTTGTTTTATCTGTTATTTTATGCTCAATTTGTTTTACATCAATATTAAAAGTATCTGGAGAAACATCTACAAATACCGGTGTTGCACCAACTAACTCTACAACATTTGCTGTAGCGATGTATGAAAGAGCAGGTACAATCACTTCGTCTCCTTCGCGTACACCCAATGCTATTAATGCTAAATGCAGTGAAGCTGTCCCATTCGCAACTGCAATTGCATGTTTAACATGCAGATAAGAAGCCAATATTTTTTCAAGTTTATCAACAAATATACCTTGAACAAGCATTCCTGATCTCAACACCTGTGTCACTGCTTGTATATCCGAATCCTGTATATCGGGTGACATTAATGGGATAAAGTTATCAGACATGCTATATTAAATAATTGTTTTAAAATACTCTGCGGTTCTCTTAATTCCTTCATCTAAATCCACTTTAGCTTTAAAACCAAGAGTTTTTAAAGTTTTTTCAACAGAAGGAATCCGCAGTTCAATATCAGCCGAAAGCTGGGGTTTGAAGAGTATGTTTGATCTTGAATTTAGTACACGACAAACCGTTTGTGCCAATCCCAATGTCGTAATCACCGCACGTGCATTTCCAATATTAAAACTTTCGCCAACCGCCTTCTCATCTTCTATACACATCATCAGACATTCTACAAAATCATCTACATAACACCATGCTCTGATTTGAGAGCCATCACCATTTATAAAAATATCTTCATTCTTCAATGCTCTCTTTATAAAAATCTGTAATGCACCTTCACCAGTTTGACCAGGGCCATAAACATTGAAAGGACGAACTGTTACTGTTGGTAACTTATACTGCTTAAAATATGCGTGGGATAAATGTTCTCCTGCCAATTTACTTACCGCATAAACCCAACGGGCCTCACCTGCTGAACCAGAAACAGTATTGCTGTCTTCTTTAGATTTATAAGCCATCGAACCAAAAATCTCAGAAGTGGAAAAGTCAATAAACCGGCCTTTGATTCCATTGATTTTGGCTGCCTCTAGTGCGTTAGCAGTGCCGATCATATTTACATTCATTGTCAATACAGGGTTTTGTATTACAGTGTCAATCCCTGCAATACCAGCAGCATGAATCACTATATCGGCATTCGCCATTGCACGGGTCAAACAGTTTTTATCCAAAACATCGCCTTTTACAATTTTCAGATTTCTATGATCGGCACAGCCACTTGTTGTTAATGTGTCACGATGAAAATTATCGTAAACAACAATTTGATTATCATTGATTAATTTTTTAATTAAGGTATTGGCAATAAAGCCAGCACCACCCGTGATAAAAATCTTTTTGTTTATGATCATCTTTTAGAATTTGTGTCAGATTGAATTAAAATAAAATTTCAAAATTCACTGTCTTTCGACTGGGAAAAACCATTTTGCGTGAAAAAAATTCTGCTTTTCAAATTTTTGAAAAAAGTAATAACTTAATATTTATCTCTTTAAAATCCTTTTCACCCACCCTTCATTCTTTGCATCTTCTGCATAAGCGTACCCATATCCATATCCATAGCCATAGCCATACTTACCTATACCTTTCCTTTTAATTCCGTTAAAAACAATTGCAGGGTTTTTAAGGCTTTTTGTTTTTAACTTTTCCTCAAGCTTTTTCAATAAGATTTTAGGCGTATATGCATCACGTACTACATATAACGAAACATCACAGAAAGGTGATAAAATAAAGGCATCAGTAACTGGATTTACAGGAGCTGTATCCACAAGAATATAGTCAAAATGGGTATCCAGATAAGCTAGTAATTCCGCTAATCTTCCATTTGAAATTAATTCAGAAGGATTAGGAGGAATAGGTCCACTTGGAAGAAGATATAGATTATGAATCCCGGTGACTTTAATCGTTTCTTCCATTGAGCTTTTGCCTATCAGGAATGTAGAAAGTCCTGAAGATCGTGAAATATTAAACTGCTCACTCAATTTCGGTTTTCGAAGATCAAGTTCAATTAAAGCAACTTTTTTATCCATTAATGAAATGCTTATGCCAAGATTCACAGCAATAAAACTTTTTCCTTCACCAGTAATGCTTGAAGTTATCATGATCCTTTTATGTGCTTCATCTATTCCCATGTAACTAAGCGAAGTTCTTAATTGACGAAATTCTTCAGCAATAAAGCTTCTTTTTCCATCAGAGATAATAATGGGTGATTTAGTGTCATCATAAACCACTTCTCCCAAAATAGGGATATTGGTATATTTCTCTATATCGTTTCTATTTTGAACTGTACGCGTAAAAATATCTTTAACGTATATTATAGCAATACCTAATATCATCGCTGCTAATATTGCTACCAAATAAATCATATTCCTTTTTGGACTTACAGGTGTATTACTTGATTCTGCATGATCAATTACTCTACTGTCTGCTACCGCTGAAGCAAATGACAAGGCCGTCTCTTCCCTTTTTTGTAAAAGAAAAGTATATATATTGTTTTTAATTGCTTGTTGCCGGCTTATCCCAAGTAACTCTCTTTCCTTTTCAGGTATCCCTTTCAACATAGAGGCATATTGGTTATTGGTAGCTGTCATATCTTCTTTTCCAGCAATAAGGTTACGTCTCTGGCTTTTGATATTCTCTAAAATTTGAGGTTTTAATTTATTAATGCCATCAACTAAGGCAATAACTGCAGGATTATTTTCAGGTACAATCTTTTTCGTCTGTGTATATTCTAATTCAAGGTTCGACAATTTCTGTAAAAGATCCGCAAGTACCGGATCTTCAGTCCCTATTGTGGCTGGAACGATTCCACCCAAATCACCTTTGTTTGTTACATATTTTTCAACCTCATCGAGCATTGCGAGTTGAACATTAATATCACTCACCTTTTGATCATTGGAAGCTACAGTTTGCAAATAGATTTGTCCTTGTGCACTGATATCAGTAATTTTGTTTTGCGACTTAAATCTTTGAAGACTCCCCTCGACTGAATCGAGATCATTTGCGACAATCTGTAAGCGTTCATTAACGAATTTAAGAGTATTAGAGGCAAGTAAATTTTTATCCTGAATAGCAGCCTCTTTATATACTTTCAGCAATTCGTTGAGAATATCTTCCCCTCGTTTCGGAACTTCCCCTTTAATACTAAGGTCAATAACAGTTGATTGCTGGCTTGATGGTGCAATTGTAACCTGACTTAAAATGTTATTGGCAGCATTCTTTATTGTAGACAGCGAAAAATAAAATTCGTTTTCCTTCTCTTCATGTTGTGAAGAGCTTTTGTAATTTGGATTAGGAAGAAATTGAAGGATACCAAATGGAGTAGTTACCCACTCATTTAATGGATACTTTTGATTTTCGATAGTTACATTCTGTTTTTCATCATTATATTTAAAAGGGACTTTATACGCTATATCTATAGAATCAGGATCTTTCGCTTCTATTATGATAGGAGAATAAATGTAAGCTGATTGGTTTAGTACTCTTCCCTGGATATATACAGGAGCATATAAATGTAAATTTTTAACTACTTCCTGCATGAGTGTTTTTGATTCCAAAACCTCAACTTCATTTTCAAGATTTTTCTTTGAACCAAACAGACTGAATGCTTGCATCATATCGTTACCGGTTGAAGGATTTTGATCATCCTTGATGAGCAAACTGGCAGTGGTTTCATAAACTGGCATTTTGTACCGAAGATAAATCGATGCCGCTGTCAAAGAGATTATTAACAACAATAAAAATAATGGCCAGTAAGAGACATATTTTAGAACCAAATCTCCAATAGAAATTCCCTCTGTTTCTTCAAATTCAGAATGGTCAGTTAATTGTTGCATTCACTAATTATTTTAATAAGCTGTTTAAAACGATAACTACAACGGAAATTCCGCTGAAAATAATAGGCAGTAGTTGACGGGTAAAATCGGTTGATGCAACTTTTGTCTTACTTGGTTCCACATAAATTACATCATTGGATTTTAAAAAGAAATAAGGGGATTGTAAAATCTTGGAAGAATTTAAATTTAAACGTTTCACCAATTTAACAGCTCCTTCCTGTCTAATCAGGATGACATTATCACGAACTCCATAAATAGTTAAATCTCCTGCTTCACCAATCGCCTCCAGGATGCTGATTTGTTCACTTGGCACTGTTATTACACCAGGATGATTCACTTCACCTAATACCGTAACTCTGAAATTTAAAAAGCGTGTGGTTACTATCGGGTCAAATAAAAGCTTTTTGTTAACCAGCAGTTTTGTAATGTTATTTTCCAATTGCTTTTGTGTAAGACCAGCCGCTTGGACATTTCCCAGAATCGGGAATTTTATGCTACCATCTTCCCCTACAAGGTATCCGGCAGTCAGCGGCATATTAGGAATAGTTGAAGCACTTCCTGTTACAGGCAGATTTGGGGTATTAAAAATAATAGTAGCTTCATTACTCAGGCTACTTACCGCAATACTTAATATATCTTTTTTCTGTATAACCGGTTCAAGCGTTCCTTTTGATACAATTCTTGCAGAATCTCTTATATCATTAAAATAAGCGACCTTTCTTGTATTCGCACAAGATGAAATAAAACATATTATAGAAATGCTAATAAAAAAGTAAATTACTTCCCTTTTCCGTTTGTTCATATTTTAATTTAAAGACAATATTTGCAAATATAAATCGATACTGTAGTTTAGAAAAGTCTGATCAAAACGTACATGGCTTCGCCCTCCTCAGTTACAGAATAATTTTTCCCATTATTCACATTTTATCCTTTATGCAGCTTTCTGCTTTTTCAAAAATGATTGATATTAAATGAGATTATGAAAAAAATTCAAAGCGATGGTTTTTTACAGGCCGCGAAATTAATCCTTTTGGTGTAATCATAGGTGAAAAACTATTCCAAACTGACTGTTTTTTATTAACCTTAGCAATTGCATTGGAAGCGGGTACATTAATAACAGGGTCCTTTTTTTTCAAAAACTATACCATTCTCTTTTGCATTTTTCTGAACACTCACCCTGACTCTTTTAAATCCAAATATTTTTAAAGGACTTCTTACATTAATCAATACAAACCTTATGAAAATAAAAATTTCACAATTGATTGGCTCATTTTTTGCTATTCCGTAACGCATAGAGGAAAAAACAAAAAAAATTTTTGTTACATGTTGTTTATGAATAGCTTTACACTTTAAAAATTGTTTTTTTTAATATTGACTAAACCCTAATTACTAAATTATGTTACA
This sequence comes from Ginsengibacter sp., assembly GCA_051953735.1. Lineage (GTDB taxonomy): Bacteria > Bacteroidota > Bacteroidia > Chitinophagales > Chitinophagaceae > Ginsengibacter. Next base: position 61,085 of record JBQCIM010000112.1, on the reverse strand, counting down.
CATTAAGAAATTTGTACTCCTTATTGCATGTTGCGGCTTTTTATTTGCTGCAAATGCTCAATCCGACCAGCAGGACTACAATAACATCAAACCCTTTTCTGGAAGCAGTGCATTTAGAAAATTCTCTGTTGGTGTTAATATTGGTGCATTAAATCCTTCTGTTATTATTGGTGGGACTAATAATTTTTACAACCCACAGACAACATTAGGGTATGGAGCAAATCTTCGTTACCAATTCAATCATTATATTGGTTTACAACTTGATTATTTAGGTGGGACACTTAAAGGAAATCAAAATGGGTGGCCAGGCGTTGACGTTCCACTTGTGTCTTCGTTTAAAACCACCCTGGGATCTGCATTCGACCTCGCTGCCGTATTTACTTTTGGCAACATTAATTTTTTAAAACTGAAGAATTCTATTATTCCTTATATAACTGCTGGTTTGGGTACAGCATCTTACAAAGTAAAAATAGTAAAGGCTGGCTCCACTACCGAAGAAGACTTCGACAATGGTAATACAGAAAACAATGTGTTTGCGCCTATAGGAGTTGGATTGAAATTTAATCTTTCCGAGTTGATGAATTTGGATTTAGGATATAGAATGAACTTTGTTGATAAAGACAACTTGGATGGATATAATGTTGCTTATCATAAAGACAAATTCAGCTATGGTTTCATTGGCCTTGAATTTTCTTTAGGAAAGCAACAAAAACCACGGATGTTATTCGATAATCCTGTGGCAAGATTGAATAACAATCTTCAAACCCAAATCGATACTATTTCCAACCAGGTAAAAGGTCTTTCTACAGATACTGATGGTGACGGTGTTCCTGACAGGTTTGATAAAGAACCTAATACACCAACCGGTTGCCCTGTTGATGCTCATGGTGTATCAAGAGATACTGATGGTGATGGTGTTCCGGATTGTAAGGATAAAGAACTGGTAACTCCTACTCAATGCCAGCCTGTAGATGCAGACGGTGTAGGTAAATGCCCTGAGCCTGATTGTTGTAAAGCTATCCGCGATACATTGGCAGCAATGAACGCTTGCAACCTGAACCTGCCAAGCATTACTTTCAAATCCAACAGAACCGCTCTTACCAGCGATGCAAAAGCCATGTTGGCAACCGTAGCTTCTCAAATGAAGAGCAGCGCTAATTGTAAGATCGTGATCACCGGCTATCCTGCAGCTTCCAAAGCTTCACAGGCGAGCTGCAACAAGAGATTACAGGCTATCCAGTCTTATCTTACAGAAACAGAAGGTATCAGTGCCGACAGAATTCAAACAAATTGCCAGGTAGGTGGTGGTGATGTAAATACTGTTGATTTAGTTGCACAATAATTAGAGTTATTTTAATCTGAAAAAAAAGAAGAAAGCTGCCCCTGTGGGGCAGCTTTCTTCTTTTTAAATGTTAAAGCACTATTAAAACATTACACATAAATACAGTATGTATAGCAGACAAAAAAATAAGGGGAATTACTGTTTTTAAAAGAATTCTGTTAAGGAGGCGTTAAAAGTAACTTTGGGGTAAAAAGCGGTAAAAAGAAGGTTCACATAAAACGTCGAAGAATCAACGGTTTAAAAAAGAGCTATGTAAACTTCCAAATTCCTTTGCAATTAAAGTCTATGCAGCGCTGACCTGTATCCTACATAATTACTTTGTGTTTTACCATTTTTACTTTGTTTTTTACCTACCTTTATCAATCAATAATCTTTAAGATTTAAATTCGCTTATGATGAGTACAGCCACTACAAAAAAGATACATGAAGGCCGCAACGTAAAGCGCTTCCGCGAAATGCTCGGTATTAAACAGGATGCACTGGCTGCCGACCTTGGCGATGACTGGAACCAGCAAAAAGTTTCGCTGCTTGAACAAAAGGAAACAATTGATCCTTCCCTGCTGCAACAAATATCTGCTGCATTAAAAATACCTGCGGAAGCGATACAGAATTTTGATGAGGATTCTGTTATAAATATTATTTCAAATACAGTCAATAATAATGACAACGCAAATGGCAATTCGCTGTTTAGTTATTACCCTACAATAAACCCTCTTGAAAAACTTGTTCAACTTCACGAAGAAAAGATTGCTTTGTATGAAAGGATGTTGAAGGAAAAGGATGAGATGATGGGGAGGTTAGAGAAATTATTAGAAAACAAATAAACAGAAGTTCAGAAAAACTTCTTCTATATCTTTATGCTTTCTTTGTGAAACTTGCGCCTTAGCGCCCTGGTGGCAAAAATCTTTCTTAAAACTACCAGTTCACCTTACCGCAGTAAACGCTATCTGCCGCATGTTCTTCATCATTACTTAAAAATCCCATCCAGGTTTCAGCAAATTTTCCTTGTCTATTCTGCATTTCTATCACCGCCTGTGGGTCTTTGCGAATTGCAGTCCCTATAGTGAAACGAGCGGTTTTCGTATCAGTAAAATAAGCAACCAGGATCACCTTATCATTCGCTTTTGCGCTTCCTGTGCCCGTATTATCCTCCCAGGTAAAGACGATATTGCCATCACCATTCCGTATTGCTGACGCATCTTTTGCGGCCGGCAAAGGTCCTTTGGAAATAAGTACTTGTGTATAATCGATGGCAGTTTCCGGATAAATGCCTGTAATGGCGAGATTCATGAGCGCACCGGTTGCCCTGTTGAAGCCGGTGCCCCAATGGCCATAAGCAGGAAAGGTTTTATTAAAGAAACCGGTGCCGCAGAAGGGTTTCGTAAATTCGTTGCACACCTTTATCTTCTGCTGTTGAGCCAGCCTTTTTGGCGTCATCGGTAAATTTGATTTTTTTCGCCTGCTTCTCACGAAGTTTTTGCCATTTCTGATGTAGCCACAAACAGGCCCGGCAGTGCCGGTAAAACTGCCTAAAATGCCATTGATAATTGTCGCCATAGTGTGTTAAATTTAGAAGTTGTGAAAAGCTGTTTTTAAGAACAGTTGATTTCTTCTGATGAATAACGTTTTTTAAACTGGTTTATTTCACTCATTATTCGCTCCTTCAGGGCGAATAACAACCGAATAAGAAGCGAATAAGAAGCGAATTATATCAAGGTGAACCATCATAACCGGAATATCTAATTACTAAAAATCAAATTCCCCAATTGTCAGATCAGGTAATGGCTGGAACAGATAGTGCAATTCAATCTTTTACTTCCGCTATTTCAAGCAACTTATTTTTTTCAGAAGAAAATAAGATCTCCATGTCCTCAAACCTCGTATTCAAATGCAGCCTCATGGCTGTACGGAATCCGTCAGTAGTTCCTTTCTTAAGTACCCCTACCAGGGCAGCATGAGAAATGATTTGACGGTTTCTCCAGTTTTTGCTTCTTGAATAAGTGGTAAATAAAGTGTTTAACAGGTTTTGGAATGTGCGAAGCGATTTATTGCCCGACATCTTATAAAGTGTTGTATGAAATTGAATATCCAGGTTTGCAAGAGTCTCCAGGTCGTTCACATCTGTGGCGTCCTCTTTTTCAACAATTTTTTCAAGCTGTTTAATAGACTCCTCCGTCTTTCTCATAAAAATAAAATCAGCCATCCCGATTTCCAGCATTATTCTCACTTCATACAGATCTTTAAGTGATTCCAGGTCAAGCTTGCCCGAGTTAACGATCGTCTTTACCCCATAAAACATGTCGGGAGATTTAAGTACCGTCCCGCGCTTTCTCTTCGTTTCAACAAAGCCCATCATTCTCAGACGGCTTAATGCTTCCCTGATTACAACCCTGCTTACCCCAAGAATTTCAGCAAACTCGCTTTCCTTTGGAAAAGTATCGCCAATCTGATACCCTTTTTCTGTTACATATTGTAATATCTGCTGTTCAGTTTGTTCAGTTAATGTTGGATCCTGTTTCATTAAATCATATTTATTTAAGTAAAGTTAAGGTGAAATGACTTACTTAGTACCAGCTTGGATAAATTATTCAAAAAAAAATTTTATTAAGTAGTACAATATAATCATAAATAACTTATCTTGCAATTAATTAAGCTGCATTAGACGATATATGTATTACAAATAGACTGGCTTTGATTTCCTCATTATGTATTAATTATAGTAGGTTCACCAATTTTTTATCTAAAAAAGATTATATGAAAAAGTCCTTCTTCTCCCGCTTTGCAATAACCATTGCAACGGCCGGCTTCCTTTTCTTTAACCCTATTGGGTCAAATGCACAAAAAACTGCGCAACAATCGCCTTCTTTAAAAGTAACCGGTAAAGTGACCGATGCTTCAGGAGAACCACTGCCCGGAGTTTCCGTTGTTGAAAAAGGTACGACAAACGGAACTACTACAAATAATAACGGAAATTATTCATTTAATGTAGAACCCGATGCCACCCTCATTTTTTCCAGTCTCGGCATGGAAAGTCAGGAGATTAAAGTTCAGGGAAGAAGCACAATAGATGCAAGTATGAAAAGTACTGAGGTGCAATTAAATGAAGTAGTAATAGGATACAGTATTCAAAAAAGAAAAAATGTAACTGCTGCTGTTTCCAAATTAAATCCACGTGAAATGAATAATGTATCCAATCCTAATCCCATTCAGGCGGTGCAGGGCAAAATAGCAGGATTATCTGTACCTGTTGTTTCGGGTCAGCCGGGAATAGGCGCATCCAACATTATTATCAGGGGAGGAACCAAACTGAATGTCTACGGGTCTTCCAACGGCAATAGCGGAGGCGTTCCTACCGGAGGAGTAAACGCTTCAAGCCCCCTGGTAGTAGTGGATGGCGTATTCCGTTCACTCGATGACATCAATCCCGAGGATATTCAATCCTTCGAGGTGATGAAAGATGCAGCATCTACCGCCATATATGGCGCACGGGGCGCCAATGGCGTAATTGTGATCACTACCAAAAGTGGAAAATTCAACAGTAAGCCCGTATTCACTGCAAATTACAGGCACACCTGGGAAACCCCTTCCAGAAGTTATCATTACCTGGATGCAAAGGATTACCTTACTTTGGCAAGAACTACCGTAAAAAATACCTCAGATCTTCTGCCAAAAGATAATTTATTGAATCACGGCGGATTTTCTGCAGGAACAAGCGTTTATACAGAGCCAGGCCAATATGGAAATGCTATCAATCTTACAGCCCTATACGACAATATCGTTGCTGTAGAAGGTCAGGATTACGTAAACAATCTGTTGGCAAAAGGCTGGCAGGTAATGGACGACCCTATTAACCCCGGTGTTAAATTACTTTTTAAGGATAATAATTACCAGGATCTTTTATGGAATACCGGCAATACTGACAACTATAATATAGGAGTGAATGGAGGAGGTGAACGCGCCAATTATAATGTGTCCCTTGGATATATTGACCAGGCGGGAACCTTCGTTGGAACTGATTATAAAAGATACAATGCGCTTGGCAATTTTGGCTTTAAGGTTTCTGACAATTTCAGGTTGACAGCAATGGTGAACTACGACAACGAACTGCCTAACTATGTCGAGCAGTATCAAAATGAACTTACAAGAGGTACAAGGCTTACTCCTTTGATCCGGATATTTAAAGATAACGGCGAACCAACAACCGGGGAGGTTTTATCAGCAAGAAATCGTTTTCATACCCTACGGTATGATCACACTAACGTTTCCACCGAAAGGCTCGTTTCCCGCCTGGCAGGAGATTGGACCATAGTAAGGGGCTTGCATTGGCGCCCTGACGTCTCTTATCTGATCCAGGATTATTCCGATATGTTTCACACGGATGCCTTCCCCGACCCTATTCAGTTCTCAACACAAAGACAGAAATCAGAGAATACCGATACCTACCGCCAGCTTATGGCAGACCAGATTCTTCAATACGATTTTACACTAAATGAAGATCATCATTTCTCTTTGCTGGCAGGCTTTAACTATACCCGCGAGCTGCATAATTATATTAACATAGGATCCCAGAGAGCCACCAACGATTATATTACCACTATCGACGAGCCGGCGGTAACCACGATCAATGGTCAGACAGTTTCGAATGTAGTTAGTTTTGGGACATCAGTTGATGAGACACGGTCTGCAAGCTATTTTGGTCAGCTAAACTATAATTATAAGGGCAGATATCTCTTCAGTGGTGCACTAAGAGACGACGGGTTTTCCAACTTTGCTCCTCAAAATAAATATGCGTTATTCCCATCTGTGTCAGCAGGCTGGAATATAGACGATGAAAAATTCTGGAAGATTAAACCCGTAAATTCACTTAAGGTGAGGGCCAGCTGGGGCACTGCAGGTTCCAATGATCTGAGCCTTACTGATACATATGGCAACTACACGGCTACAGTTTATGCTCAAAATCCCGGTATTCTACGCACAAACCTTTCAAATCCGAACCTCAAATGGGAGGAAACAGAAACTACAGATGCCGGATTTGATGCAGGCTTTCTTGATAGCAGAATAACATTAACCGTTGATTGGTATAACAAGCTTACTAAAAACAGGATCGCCTCCAAGCCTTTGCCTTCAGAGGCACCATTCTCTTCAATTACCTATAACAACGGTGTCCTTCAGAATAAAGGCATAGAAGTGGCACTTGGGGGAACACCGGTGCAAACAAAGAATTTTAGCTGGAATGCTAATTTTACTTTCGCCTACAACCACCAGATGATAGTTAGTCTCCCCGCCAATGGCAGAGATAAGAACCGGCAGGGAGGAACCATCGTTTACGATCCGTCAACAAAAAGCGAGCATGAAGTAGGTGGGTATGCAGAAGGCGAAAGGCCCTTTGGCATCTGGGGCTACAAAGTGGTAAAAGTCTTTTCAACTGATGAAGAGGCAGCGGCATGGAATGCAAAAGTAAAAGACCAGCTTGCTTCGCCGTTAGGGATCAAGGTTGGAAAACGCGCCGGGGATTTTGAATTTGCAGATCTGAACGGAGATGGAGTGATCGATACCAAAGACGAGGTCTTCTTCGGTTATCGTTCACCAGACATTATTGGAGGAATGCAAAACACCTTCAATTATAAAAATTTTTCCCTTCGTTTTAATGTTGATTGCGCCACAGGCTTTGTTATTGAAAATGGCGCATTGGCACGCTCTCTTGGCCAGGGCCGTGCTTTCAATGAGGGAGCACCTGCAGAGGCACTCGGTAATGATATATGGCAAAAACCCGGCGACGTTGGAAAAAAATACGCCCGCTTTTCTTTTGCAGATTATGATTACGGACAACGCAACTATTTGAGAACTTCCCCAATTGGAACTAACAATAGTTATGGTTCAGATGTATCGGCAATGGTTACAAAAGGAGATTTTCTGGCGATCAGGGAAATCTACATTTCCTACGATCTTTCCAGGAACTGGCTGAGAAAAATCCATGCGAGCGATTTGAATATTTATGCAAGCATTTACAATGTAGGCTATATCACCGCTTATAAAGGCTTAAATCCCGAAACTTACACCGGTTTTGATGATGGAGGTTATCCAAGGCCAAGACAATTTTCTCTTGGAGCAACACTTAAATTCTGAAATATTCATTAACTCTTATACTCAATAATATGAAAAAATTAATTCTCTTTTTTGGTGGAGTAGCTTCCCTGCTTGCTATCGCAGGTTGTAAAAAAATTCTAGAAGTAGCTCCAAAATCACAGATCACAGAGCAGGTTTACTTTAAGAACGAGGGAGATTTTGAACCATATGTAACAGGTATCTATACCTATATGAGAACCCTCGCTAATAACGTTACTTACGGTGAAGAAAGAAGCGAAGAACTGGTCGCTGCATCCAACGCCCGGTTTTCAACTGCATGGAACCAGATACTTAGTCCTTCGGTAGGGGCAATAAATTACAGTTACTGGTACCAGGCAATAGGTCAGTGCAATCTTCTGCTGGCAAAGATCAAACCATTCGCATTTGCCTCAGACCCGGATACCAAAAGCCGGATCGTTGCGGAAACACACGCACTGAGAGCTTACTTTTACTTCCATCTTATGCGCATCATCGGCGACTGCCCGCTGATGCTACAGGCAGTAACCAGTGCAGACGTCCCCCTTTTGGAACGTGCGCCTGCTGCCGATGTAATGAAACAGGTACTCGGAGATTTGGATACTGCTATCAATACATTTCCTGAAAAAGGTTTTGTGAGTAAGTATCGCTTCTCTTATCCTGCGGCCGAAGCCCTTAAAGCAGAAGCAAGCCTTTGGAATGCCAAGGTATTGGGAGCCGGCGAAACAGCTTTCAATAACGCTTTAGACGCTTCAGCGGAAGTAGAAAAAGCAAATGTTTCACTATTGCCGGATTTCAGGGATGTCACTACAGTTCGTCAAAATAATGAAGTTATCCTGGCGGCTTATTATCAAAGAGATGAAACAGGAAATAATTATGCGGTCAATTCTCTGCCCTTTCTTAGTATCGTAAAAGCTGCCAGCAATCTCGATAGTATCCCCTGGTGTCAGACCTCATCCCATGGGCAAGGTGCTTATCAGATAAGTCCGTTATCCAAATCGCTTTTTACGGATCCGAACGACAAGCGCATTCCTTCTACATGGATATTGGAAAGGGATGGAAATATGACCAGCTTTTCATGGATCACCAAGTATCCGGGTAATGTTTACCCCGACGACAGGGTTCCCGACAACGACCTCATCATTTTCCGTTTGGCAGATGTTTATCTGATGTCAGCTGAAGCTTTTGCAGGACTGGGGAATACGGACAGCGCTGTAGTATATCTGAATAAAGTCAGGGAAAGAGCAGGTACAGGTGATTATACAGGGCCTTCAGATAAAAACTCAGTAGAAAGGGAGATCCTTGATGAAAGAGGAAGGGAACTGTTTTTTGAAAACAAACGGTGGTATGACCTCGTAAGATTTTATAAAGGAGGTACTATTGATATCTATAACTATATACCCAACCTCGAAGGTAAATCTACTCCCATTTACTGGCCGTTAAGTTCATCCGTACTGGCCAATAATCCAAAAATTACCCAGACACAGGGATATTAAAATGAAGAAGGTACAAAGAATTCTAAAGGAAAATATTGCCAGCAGGTTATTGATCAGTACCGTTAATTCTGATAAATAACTGTAATTAAAGATTTTATAACAAAAATGATAAATTAAGGATTACTTATGAAAATTAAAAAGATTGAAGGACTGATCGCAGCTGTTTTTACCCCCTTTCACCCGGATGGGTCGGTCAACGTACAAATGATACCGGAAATAGTAGACAAGCTCCTGGATGACGGGCTTACCGGAATATTTGTTTGCGGAAGTAACGGTGAAGGCCCGAATATGACCTCCGGTGAAAGAAAGGTGGTTGCAGAGGAATTTGTGAAAGCAGCGCGGAAACGGCTTCTTATAATAGTTCACGTAGGACATAGCAGCATCAGTGAAGCAAAGGCGCTGGCAGCCCATGCCTCAAAAATTGGCGCCGATGCCATTTCTTCTGTGGCAGCATTTTACTTTAAGCCTTCATCTGTGAAAAACCTCGCCAATTGTATGGCGGAAATCGCCTCGGCTGCTCCTGAATTACCTTTTTATTATTACCATATTCCTCATCTTACCGGTATCGCAATGGATATGGAAGAATTCCTGCGGATAGCAGGGCCGGCGATACCAAACCTGGCAGGTATTAAATATACAGCATCAACGATTCATGAATACCAGGCCTGCCTTGCATTTGAAGATGGACGTTATGATATACTGTTTGGTCTTGATGAATTATTGCTGGCAGCTCTCGTGTCGGGAGCCAAAGGTGCTATAGGGAGTACTTACACCTTCGCAGCTCCGGTTTATTTGAAAACGATCCGTTTTTTCAATAACGGTGACTTAAATGCGGCAAGAAAAAATCATGAGCAAATGATTGTATTGATCAGGAAATTGCTGAAATATTCTCCAATTCCCGCTCAAAAGTCGATCATGAAAATGCTGGGCTGGGATATGGGACCTTGCCGCGAGCCTCTGGAGTCATTGAGCGCCGTTGATTATGATACTTTCCGGCAACAATTAAAACAGCTTCCCGTATTTAAACTGCTGGAGGCAGGGAAAAAAGTAACCCCATGAATAGAAAATTTTGTTATCTGTCACTGTTTATCCTGTTATTGACTATGGAAACCTTTGCGCAAGAAAAAGCGGGAAAATTATTTTTTTGGAGCCAGGCTCAGCTGTTACCCGACCCCGAGGGATTTGCAGGCCCTTACACAGGTGTAAGCGGCGGAGCTTTATTGGTAGCAGGAGGATCTAATTTCCCCGGCAACAAAAGGCCCTGGCAAAACGGTATCAAGAAATGGTATGAAGATATTTATGTACTTGAAAAACCAAATGGCAAGTGGAAACTTGCCGGCACATTGCCAAAGGCAATGGGATACGGGGTCGCTCTTACTTATAAAAATGAAGTGATCTGTATCGGAGGTGGCGATACCAAAAATTGCTACAAGGATGTTTTTTCCCTCGAATGGGCAAAAGGAAGCATCAGAACGTGTTATCTTCCTCCATTACCCGCCCCGCTCATGAACGCTTGTGGTGTTATTTCAGACAACATCTTATATATTATGTGTGGGATTGAAAGCCCGCTCGGAGAAACCACTAATCATTTCTGGAGCCTTGATCTCAATGCGCCAAAAGGTAAGGCGAAGTGGAAGATACTTGAAGATCTGCCGGGAAAGTCACGAATGCTCGCAGCTGCAGGAACCTTTGATGGAAAAGTGTATCTTTTCGGAGGAGTTCATCTGTTTTCATCCGGGCCGCAAATGGAAAGGGAGTACCTGAAAGACTGCTGGGTTTATACACCCGGAAAAGGTTGGAAAAAAATCACTGATTTGCCTTTTCCACTGGCCGCAACTCCATCTCCTGCATTGGCTCTTTCTTCCTCCTTATTACTTTTTGGCGGCGATGATGGTAGCAATGCCTCCCGGGTATCTGAACTGAAAGACCGGCACCCTGGTTTCAGAAATGACATTCTTGGCTACAACGTAAAAAGAGGAGAATGGTCTCGTGTGGATGAAATTCCGGTTGTTAAAAAAAATGACAGCACCACTCATCCTCACAATAGCCTTTATGCCCCTGTTACCACTCCATTGGTGTTATGGAATCATAAGATAGTAATTGCCGGAGGTGAAGCACGGCCGGGTGTCAGAACCAACAGGGTTTTGATTGCAGAACCACGAAAAAAAGAATAAGTAAGAACAGGATTAATTAAATAAAGATTAATTATGAAAAAACATGAAAATTATTTCAATTACAGAAGCCTGACAGAAGAGGAACTTGTCCGGTTTAAGAAAGATGGCTATTTAATAATCAGGGACATTCTTTCCCCCGCCGGCCTTTCCAAAATGCGCGAAGAATCTATGGCTGCATGGAAAGCGGAAAAGGAATCCTTCGATCCCGGTAAAACGTGGCTTCAGAATTCACTCCTTGTTAATATTCATCATAAAGCCCCTGTTGTAAAAGCTTATTATTTCGCGGGACCAATGGTAGAGATTGCCAGTCAGATGATAGGCCCCAACATAAAAGGCGCCACTTCACAACTCACATTTAAAATGTGCGGAAATACCAAACCTTTTGGATGGCACCAGGATAATGGTTATGGCGAGCTGGATCCTTATAACGCCCTCACCACCCTTACCGCTCTTGATGATACAGATCAGGAGAATGGATGCCTGTGGCTCATACCCGGAAGCCATAAAGATGGTCAGATGAAAGTGACACAAACCGAAGAGCAGAAAAAGGGCAATTCCGAAATCATCGTCTCCGTAAATGAATCACTGGCAAAGCCGATGGAGATGAAGGCAGGCGACGCCTTGATCTTCAGTTGCTGGATGCTTCATAAATCGGATGGCAATTATTCAAAGAACCGCGACAGAAGAATACTTTTCCTCCGGTATGCAGACGCTGATGCGGTTGAAGTTTACAATGACAGAAAGCCACGGCTGGGACGCCTTGTAAAAGGCACCACCAGGTTTCCGGAAGTAAGCGCTTTTGAAGCGGAATTATAAACTACAATAACTTAAACGCATTTACCATGAGAAAGATATTCAAAGTTTTATTTCTTTTACTGCTGACCGGAACAACAACACTTGTTTCTGCCCAGGAGCTGAATTTTATTTACAAGAAAGGACAGGACGGTTACAGTTGTTTCAGAATTCCTGCAATTGTCACAACTACGAAAGGTACTGTATTGGCTTTCGCTGAGGGAAGAAGGGATAATTGTGGAGACGCTGGTGATATTGACCTCGTGGTGAAAAGATCATTCGACGGTGGAAACACATGGGGACCGTTACAGGTGATTTGGAATGATAGTACCAATACCTGCGGTAACCCGGCCCCTGTTATAGATAAGCGTACCGGAAATATTATATTACTTTCTACCTGGAACCTGGGTTCCGATCATGAAAAAGCGATCACAGCTCAGACTAGTACAGATACAAGACGCGTTTATGTAATTTCATCATCCGATGATGGCAATACCTGGACAAAACCGGTAGAAATTACAAAACAGGTAAAACTGCCCGCATGGACATGGTATGCAACAGGTCCCGGGGCAGGAGCTCAGATTACGCAGGGGAAATACAAAGGAAGGCTTGTGATAGGGTGCGATCATCTTGTGGGCGGTTCCAAAATAAGTTATTCCCATGCTATATACTCCGATGATGGTGGTAAAACCTGGGTTTTAGGTGGTACTGCACCAAATGATAAAGTAAATGAATCCACAGTTGCAGAAGCAGGAAGAGGAAAGCTTATCTTAAATATGCGCAATTCCGCCGGAATACATCAAAGACAGGTAGCTCTCAGCCGGGACGGTGCAAAAACATGGCAAAAGATGCATCCTGATCCAGTTTTAATTGAGCCCGGGTGTGAGGGTAGCCTTTTGTATTATAATTATCCCAAAGCAAAAAAGGCGCTTGTTTTTGCAAACCCTGCCAGCACCACTTCAAGATCCAATATGACGGTCAGGCTTAGTTTTGATAAGGGAAGGTCATGGCCGCTTTCCAAAAAACTTTACGCCGGCCCTTCAGCATATTCAGACCTTACCCTACTTCCCGATGGAAGCATCGGTTGTCTCTTTGAAGCAGGCTACCTCAAGCCATATGATGGCATTGTTTTTAAACGTGTGGAATTAAAGGATTTTACTAAATAAAACATAATTGCTGACAGCACAAAATTTAAAAGGAAATTGGGGTACATTACTGCTACCCGTTAATTCAGACGAAAGCGTCGATTTTCGGAAGCTGGCAAACGAGATTGACTATCTTGTAGCTGCAGGCCTCGATGGCATTTATTCCAATGGCACCGCAGGAGAAATGCACAACCAGTCTGAAGAAGAGTTCGATGAAATTCAACTACTGCTTGCAGAAAAGTGCCATAAAGAACAGGTTCCGTTCCAGATAGGGGCAAGTCACCCCGTTCCCATAATAACCCTTGAGAGAATCCAACGTTTCAAACGGTTAAATCCGGATGCTTTCCAGGTAATTCTTCCCGAATGGATACCATTGCAGCCTGAAGAGCAGGTCCTTTTTTTAAAAAAGATCGCTTCTGCAGCAGGTAATATACCACTTGTATTATACAATCCCCCGCAGGCGAAAAACGTGCTTACTCCAAAAGGCTTTGAATTTCTTATGGATCGCGTTCCGGAACTTATAGGCATTAAAGTGGCTGGCGGAGATTCGGTATGGTATGAACAAATGGGTGCCTGTAGTAAAAGGATCTCAATATTTATTCCCGGACATTTCCTTGCAACCGGTGTTAAACAGGAAGTAGCTGCAGGAGCTTATTCCAATATTGCCTGTCTGAGCCCACAGGGGGCGCAACAATGGTGGTCCCTCATGCATACCGATCTGGAGGAAGCTTTATCAGTTCAGGCGCTAATTCTCAGGTTTTTTCAGGAATGTATCGTTCCGTATCAAAAGTTAGCTTACTCTAATCCCGCCCTTGATAAATTTCTTGCTTCCATAGGAGGATGGGGCGATATTGGCACCCGTTTGCGTTGGCCCTACCGTTGGATACCCGAAGAACACGTACGACATGCACGTAAAATAGCAAAGAGATTATTACCAGCTTTTCTGCTTAAAAAATAGGCTTCCTCATTTCTCTTTTGGCAGAAGGCCATCCGCCTCCATCCAGTGATAACACCTTTCTATCCATTTATCTTCGGTCTTCCGGTTATGAAGCCCGAATCCATGTCCACCATGCTCATAAATATGCATCTCAGCCGGCACTCCATGCTCATGCAGGGCAAGGTAATACCGGATAGTATTGGCAACTGGCACTACTTTATCATCAGTGCATGCCACCAGGAAAGCCGGTGGAGTATCTGCCGTTACCTGCAGCTCATTTGAAAACTGATTAACAAGGCTTGAATCTGCATCCGCCCCTATCAGTGCTTTCTTGCTGCCTTTGTGCAGGATACCCTCCCTGAAACTGATAACAGGATAAAGAAGAATCGAAAAATCCGGTCTCAAACTCGTATGAAGCGGATTGTCTATGTAAGCATGACGATAATGAGTAGACAAGGTAGAAGCAAGATGGCCACCTGCTGAAAAACCCATGATTCCAATCTTTGAAGTATCTAAATTCCATTCACCGGCATGCTCACGCACCACCTTTATTGCCTGCTGGGCATCCTGTAACGGGCCTATAGATTTGTTCTTCATGATCCTGTCATCCGGTAACCGGTACTTCAGAACAAACGCAGCTATTCCTTTGCTGTTTAACTCCCTCGCCACACTAAAGCCTTCATCATTCATTACAAGATAAGAATAACCTCCGCCAGGACATATGATCACTGCTGTACCGTTGGCGATGGCTCTATCAGGCAGAAACACGGTAAGCGTTGGATTCGTGACATGACTTACCCTTCCTCTTTTTGAGGTAGAATCAGATTGCTCCGTTACCTGGGAGGAAACAATTGAATTCGGAACCGCCTTATAAAGAGGCAGTATCGTTTGTGCCCGGCTTTTATGAATGACGCATATTGAAAAAGCTACCAGAACCAATAAAGGAAAGCGTTTCATATCTTTTTTAAGTAAAAGTAAGAACAATAAATTTATGTATTACATAACTTTTCAAATATTTTTTTTCATCAGCCATTCAAAAAGATTAATACAGTAAAGGAAGGCCATTGAAAAAGAAAGGAAATAAATTACAACATTTATGTACTACATAAGTTATTTGACCTATATTTGCTTTTAATGGAAACAACCTTATGATAAGGTGATCTCCTTAACCTCAAAAATTTCTATGCCTTCACGGAATCTTTCCCTTAAAACGTATGCATGGGTGATGGTTGGGCTCCTTTGGATAGTTGCTTTCCTGAATTATTTTGATCGTATTCTCATTACCTCTATGAGAGATCCTATCGTCAAAACATTTACTATTAATGATGCCCAATATGGGCTTCTTACATCTGTATTTCTTTGGTCTTATGGAGTGCTCAGTCCTTTCGGCGGATATTTTGCAGATAAATATGGAAGAAAACCTGTAATTGTATTTAGTGTCAGTGTGTGGTCACTCGTAACACTTTGGACGGGCTTTGCGCAAACTTTTCATGAAATGATAGCAGCAAGGCTTTGCATGGGGGTTAGTGAAGCCTGTTATATCCCTGCCGCTCTTGCCCTCATTGCTGATTATCACAAAAACGCTACAAGATCATTGGCAACCGGCATACACATGAGTGGATTATATGCAGGTCTTGCCCTCGGTGGACTCGGAGGGTATATTTCTGAACTGTGGGGCTGGAGATCAGGATTCCAGGTTTTTGGCCTCTTTGGTGTTATTTATGCAGTCGTGCTCATGGTTTTCCTCCGTAAACCAGGCCATCGTGTTACCGGAGTAAAGCATGCCCCGGCCGAACCAGGTGCCCCGCGTATAAGCCTGCTTCAGTCTTTTAAGCTCTTTTCGCAATTTTCATTCAGGATCGTATTGTTTTACTTTTGTGCCTATGGTATAGTCAATTGGCTTATTTACGGTTGGCTCCCTACTTTTCTGAAGGCGCACTTTAACCTCCGTTTAGGCGAAGCCGGAATTTCAGCAACCGGCTATGTGCAGATTGGCTCCTTTGCCGGAGTTCTTTTAGGAGGTTTTCTGGCAGACCGGTGGTACCAATTCAACAAGAGAGGCAGGCTATATATCATCATCATTGGCTTTTCTATTGGAGCGCCTTTTCTTTTCTTAATGTCCTTCACCTATACATTTGGGCTAGCAATTGCTGCCATGATCGTTTATGGATTGGCAAGAGGCTTCAATGACGCGAACCTGATGCCTGTTCTCTGCCAGATAATAGATGAAAAATATATTGCTACAGGGTATGGATTTTTGAATTTTCTGAGTACAATTCTCGGCGGCATCATGGTTTTCGTAGGAGGAGTATTGAGAGACGCTCAGATCAGTTTAGCACTTATTTACGGAGGCTCAGCTTTATTGTTGCTTATTGCAGCCTGGTCTTTATGTTTGGTGAAAGTGAAAAGATAACCGGTACTGTTTCGTTTCTTCTTGAAGAATAAACAACATCAGTGGAACAGGAAGCAATTCTCTGCAATTAGGTGCAGAACTGGGCGCAAATGGTTTGGGAAAAAAAATACAATTGAAAAACTGCAATAAATGACTTTCATAATCAGGTGGGGGTGTTTCTACACCTCCTTTTTTCATTAAGAAAACTTTCCTGTAAGAAAGTAACTTTCTGAAGTTTTTCATTCAATCAGGTTTATGGAATTAAACTCTTTAATAGATTTTTATTCCTTATCCTTGGCCCTACAGGCTCCGGCACGAAAAACTTTTTCCGGAAAAAAAGACACAGCTCATCTATAAAGATAAAAGAGACAAAGATTCAAAGGTTTTTGACAAATGGTTCTTCTCTTTTTAAAACATATTCCTTCATCAAGCTTGTGTACTTTTACCTCAAAAAAAACCCAATACCAGGGACATTTTTACCGCAGCCTTAACGAATAAAAATAAAGATGTCCCGACAAAAAGCCATTCGAGCGCTCCTTTTCTATCCGGGTTTTTTGCTTTTGAAAATAATCCTGCCATTGAGGATCATTACTGTAGGTATCCCACAAAATTTGCGTATTGTAATCCATGTCGCGCAAATAGTTTGCATCAGTAGCTTTATCGAACGTGATGTTGTATTTGGTAACGATCCAGCTAAAAATTGATCCAGTTTAAGATC
Source organism: Ginsengibacter sp. (assembly GCA_051953735.1). GTDB lineage: Bacteria > Bacteroidota > Bacteroidia > Chitinophagales > Chitinophagaceae > Ginsengibacter. Next base: position 43,987 of record JBQCIM010000112.1, on the reverse strand, counting down.
ACAATCGTGAGGAAAAAGGAACGTAGCATCGTACTTAGTAAAAAGGCATTTGTTTTTCTGAAATAGATCTTCCAGAATGTAACGAAAAGGCCAAGCAGGCTTAAGCACACGAATACATACACACCGATGCGTTTGTAAGTCAAGCCCAGTGAACTGACATATTCCGTGTTTTTAATAAATGCCGAAACGATCAGCAGCACATTTAAAAAGATCCAGAGGTAAGCAAGCTTTTTCAGTAAACCCGCTTTTTCATCAAAATTGAAAGTCGATTTAAAATAGAACATAATGAGCCCAATGGCCAGGACAATAGAAAAAATAATAGTGGCAACTCTTTGATGTACCTCATCGCTGAAGGGAGGTATTGAAGCTGGGTGCAATCACACCTCTTCTTGCTTCACTCTTTTCATATATTCACTGATAGCGGCATTAAATACAATTTTGTTTCTGCCTATTTTTTTCTGGTAAGCTTTTTTCTTTTCAGGATCGTTATTGATTTCTCTTGCATAAGCAACCGCTTCTCTGAATAGATCCCGGTAGGTTCGTTGTCCGGGAGAGGCAATAATTCTCGTCATATCCGGAAACTTTGTGACCACCTCTCCATCTTTGTATTGTTTATGTACAAGGGTTTTACCAATAGCCCCGCTTATTTTCATAAATGATCGTCTTTTCGCCATAGCTTTAGTTTTTTATTAAAAATATTGGAAAAAAATAAGAAATCAAAGGTCCTTTTTAAAAAAAGTGAATAATTTTATTTACTTTTATAATTGAAAACATGATACGAAAAAGGGAAACATACATGAGTAATTTCTAAAATACTACTCACATCCAAGTGATTCATAATTGTAAAATCTTTTTCAATATAAGAGCCTTTTAACCCGGCTCGCAAATATTTCATCCTACGTTCATCCTTCGCTGATACGGTATTCATCCTTCGCTCTTAAAGCATGCATCCTTCGCTGCTACAGTATAGCAGAGGCATAGATAAAGCATACCAAACGCATGGATAGTGTATGAAAACGGTATAAATCTTTCCTGCTTCTTAACAAGCAACTATCGAAATACGTAAATTTGAAATAAAGAAAAATGTTTGATGAACTGAAAAAATATAAAAAGAACGGCCATTTCTTTTTCTCTGAAGGAAACACTTTATCAGAAGTGAGCAAGGCTGTCCCGGAACTCCCGGGCATTTATTACATTCTGCAATTGGCAAAAGGCAGAATTGAATTAGTGTACATAGGGAGATCCGAAATACTCAACCAGGGCGGAGTATGTAAAATCCGATCATTAAAGGATGTTCTTAATAATAAATCGCAAGGATTCTTTAGCCAGAAAATAGAGGAAGAAAGTATTGACGCACTTGATATTTATTGGTTTGTAACCCTTGACAAAACTCACAATGATTTGCCTGGTTATGTTCAGGGACTATTAATGCAACGATATTTCGAGATGTATGGTCAATTACCGCTCTGGAATAAGAGTTTTTGACAACCGTAAAACGTATCGATCTCCGCGCTTCAACCTTCGCATAAAAAACTTTTACCATAAGAAAAGAAATAAAAGCAATATCGCCCCATTACAAACAAAAGAGGTCCGCAACCAGTTTAGATGAAATTGAATCTTTCATTCCCCTTTGTGTCCCTTAGTCCCTTCACGTCTTAGCGGCAATCTTTGTGCACCTTTACGCATTTGCGTCTTAGTGGCAGTCTTTGTGCACCTTCGCGCCTTTCCGCCTTGGTGGCAAACCCTTTCCCTTCGTGCGCCTTAGCGCCTTTGCGCCTTGGTGGCAAACCCTTTCCCTTCGTGCGCCTTAGCGCCTTTCCGTCTTAGCGGCAAACCCTTTCTTCCTAATACACATGGTGCTTCTGATCAAGCCTTTTTACCAAAACATCTTTCGGCATGTTGATCTGCTCACCGATCGGTTTTCCATTCCGGTAAGTGATCACATTCAGTTGCGTAGCACCCTCCGGAAACTGGATCGGCTTTCCATCAAACTTTGGCGAGAACTGGTCGGGATTCGTTTGATCAAAAGTGTAATAAATATCCAGCCCCTTTACCTCAGTCGTAAGGGTTACGCCAAAGTCGCTGTTCTTAATGCGTGCCGGTTCAAAGATCGGGTTGTACATGCTCCTTGAATATTTAATATTGGCTGCATCGAGGCGCGGAAATTGGTCTTCCAGCCTTCTGATAAAATCGCTCCAGTTTTTATTGGCTTTTGAGCTCCAGTACACTTCAGCCAGCGCCATCGCTCTTGGCCAGGTCATGTATTCAGCGTGGCGGAAAGTGGGGACTGATTCTGTCCATAAATTTCCCTGTCCGCCCAAAATCAGGCTGGCATCTACGCTATCCGGAACCGGTTCATAATTGTACGAATCAGAAAGCCTGCATAAGCCGTAAGTTGGTGGCTCACCTTCAGGCTCTCCCTGGTAAAGATCCAGGTAACAATAATCCCATGGCGTCATTACCACATGGTGCCCCATTTTTGCCGCCGCAATTCCGCCGCTCATCCCCCGCCAGCTCATCACCGTTGCGTTTGGTGCTAACCCGCCTTCCAGGATCTCATCCCATCCGACCAGCTTTTTTCCTTTCGATTCCACGATCTTCTCTACTCTTTTTACAAAATAACTTTGTAATTCATCCACGTTTTTCAAATGTTCATCCTTCATTCTTTTCTGGCATTTCGGACATTGATCCCAGAAACCTTTATAAGCTTCGTCTCCACCGATATGTATGTAAGGATTAGGAAAGAGAGCGGCTATCTCTGTAAATATCTTATCGAGCATGGTAAAGGTGGAATCATTACCGATGCACAAAACATTGTCATTTCTTTCATAGCCTCTTCCTCCCGCATTAACAGAATAAGGCAATTGGGTACAACTTAGATTCGGATAGGAGGCGATCAAGGCAAGACTGTGCGCCGGCACATCAATCTCAGGAAGGATGGAAATAAAACGATCCTGAGCATATTTGATGATCTCCTTCATGTCTTCCTGCGTGTAAAAGCCACCATCAGGCGTCGGCTCTCCGGCCAAAGCGGGCAGGAATGTTCCCCAGCGGCCGGTGCGTTTTACACGCCAGGCGCCGACTTTGGTAAGTTCAGGCAAACTTTTTATTTCAATGCGCCAGCCCTGGTCGTCAGCCAGGTGCAGGTGCAGGGTGTTGTATTTATAACGGGCCATTTGATCAATATATTCTTCCACCTGCTGTTTTGTAAAAAAGTGACGGCTTACATCCAGCATCAAACCACGCCATCCAAAGCGGGGCACATCTTTTATATCCACACAAGGCATTGTCCAACTCACATTCTTTACTTCCGAAACGCTCGCAATTTGTGGTGGCAACAACTGCAAAACCGTTTGCAATCCATAAAAAATTCCTGCCGGTTTATTGGCAGTTATCGTCACTTCAGATGGAGTAACTTTTAAAGTGTATCCTTCATCATGCAGCGAAGTATCTGCCTTTTTGTTCAGGATTAAATTGATCGCATCTTTAGAAGATTTTTTGTTAGCAAGATGGTATCCTGTTGAAGTAGCGATCTGATCCTTAAACCATTCAATCGTTTGTAAAACATCACGATTAGAAGCGGCGGCAGCAATAGCAGTAGATTGATTCAGCGCGAAATGCCCGTTATCAACGTGCATGATTAATGGCTTCGGAATGATCGCAATCGAATCTCCGGCTTTCGCATAAAAAGTGGTAAACGAAAAAAGGGTAATAAAGCAACCGAAGAAACAGGAGCGAACAGTAAAACAAGTTTTAGAGCAGAAATTTTTTTTCATGGAAAATGATTTGATATAAAAGCCCAAGATACGTAAGAATCTCTCAGAAAATAACTTGGATATTGTATTTTTACCGCCAATTAAAATATTTTAGATACAAAAATGAGTAATAAAATTTCCGCAGCGATCACTGCTGTTGGCGCGTATGTTCCTGAATACAAACTGACGAATGCCGAGCTTGAAACGATGGTTGAAACGTCTGATGAATGGATCAAAACCCGCACCGGCGTTGAAGAAAGAAGAATTTTAAAAGGTGAAAATATGGGCGTTTCCAAAATGGCGGTGCCGGCCGTTTTGGAGCTTTGCAAAAAAAGAGGAATTGATCCTATAGAAATAGATTGTTTGATTTGCTGCACGGTTACACCGGACATGACTTTTCCGGCAACTGCTCAAATAATTTCTTATGAAGTAGGTGCAGTAAATGCGTTTGGTTTTGATCTTTCCGCCGCCTGTTCAGGATTTTTATTTGGCGTTACTACCGGCGCTTCTATTATTGAAAGTGGGCGTTATAAAAAAGTGGTGGTAGTCGGAACTGATAAGATGAGCGGAATTGTGGATTACAGCGATCGGAAAACCTGTGTACTTTTTGGCGATGCGGCAGGTGCCATTTTACTGGAGCCGAACGAAGAAGGTTACGGAATCCAGGACAGCCTTTTGAAAACTGATGGTTCCGGTGCGCAATACCTGAAAATGGTTGCGGGCGGTTCCAACAAGCCTGCTTCTGTAGAAACTGTGATGGCCAAAGAGCATTTTATTTACCAGGAAGGACCGGCAGTTTTTAAATTCGCGGTTAAAGGAATGGCGGATGTTTCTTATGAATTATTGGAAAGAAATCATCTGACAGGGAATGATATTGCATGGCTGGTTCCTCACCAGGCCAACAAGAGAATTATTGACGCTACGGCAAACAGAATGGGTTTAAGCATGGACAAAGTGATGATCAATATTCAGCGCTATGGAAATACCACTTCAGCTACCATTCCGTTGTGTTTATGGGAGTGGGAAAAGCAATTGCACAAAGGCGATCTGATCGTGCTGGCAGCCTTCGGCGGCGGTTTTACGTGGGGCGCTACTTTGGTGAAATGGGCGTATGATAGTGAATAATTGAACAAATTTTTAAATCAGTAAACCAACAAAAAAGCGGAATTTTTATCTTCCGCTTTTTCATCAACTATTTATTTTCTTTTGAAAAAGAATAAGGAAAATCTGCTTCGCCAGTTCCTCGTTGTTTATTCGGTTTCGAGGACATTTTAATATTGATCGTACCTCCTCTTTGCAAATCAAAATGATTGAAGTAATTTTTGGTGTATGCCTTACCGTTAAAGGTTGCTGATTGAACAAAACGATTGTCAGCACTGTTTTCCGACGTATTGATCAATAGCTTTTTACCATTCTCAAAATCAATTTCGGCGTGTTTAAACAAAGGCGCTCCGGCTGCATATTGATCAGAAGTGGGCGTAACCGGATAAAATCCCAAAGCAGAAAAAACATACCAGGCAGAAGTTTGTCCGTTGTCTTCATCGCCACAATATCCGTCAGGCGTTGCTTTATACAATTTGTTCATCGTTTCCCTTGCCCAGTATTGTGTTTTCCACGGCGCTCCCGCATAATCATACAAATAGATCATATGCTGGATCGGCTGATTTCCATGAGCATATTGCCCCATATCCGCAATCTGCATTTCACGGATCTCGTGAATAACGCCACCATAATAGCTATCATCAAAAACAGGTGGCATCACAAAAACAGAATCCAGCATTTGTACAAAATTTTTCTTTCCACCCATTAATTTTATTAATCCGTCAATATCGTGAAAAACTGACCAGCTATAATGCCAGCTATTTCCTTCCGTAAACGCATCGCCCCATTTGAAAGGATTGAATGGAGATTGAAAACTGCCGTCTTTGTTTTTACCACGCATCAACAAGTGCGATTGATCAAACAGGTTTTTGTAATTCATTGCCCTTTGTTTGTAAATATCAATTTCGGACGCTGGCTTTCCCAAAGCTTTTCCCAAACGATAAATGCAATAATCATCATACGCATATTCTAATGTACGTGCGGCATTTTCATTGATGCCAACATCGTAGGGAACATAACCTAATTCATCATAAAATTGATACCCGGTTCTGCCGGTTCCTTCAGGTCCTTCATTGTTGGCACCGTGTACCAAAGCTTTGTACAATGTTTCAATATCATATCCGCGCAATCCTTTTATATACGCTTCTGCAACTATCGAACAGGAATTATTTCCCACCATCACATCCCGGTATCCCGGCGCTGACCATTCCGGCAAAAATCCTCCTTCTTTAAAATCGTTTACCAACCCTTCCTGCATTTCTTTTACTACAGATGGATACACCAAATTCAAAAATGGATATAACGCCCGGAAAGTATCCCAGAAGCCGGTGCCGCCAAATAGATATCCATCCTTTATTTCACCTGTATAAGGGCTGTAATGAACGATCTTTCCTTCTGCATTTTTTTCATAGAACTTTAATGGAAAAAACACCATCCGGTAAAGGCAGGAATAAAAAGTGCGCAACTGCTCTGTGGTTCCTCCTGAAACTTTTACTCTTCCCAAAACTTTATTCCATTCGGCTTTTGCATTGTTTTTTACAGTTTCAAAATTTTTGTTGCCAATCTCTTTCAAATTGGTTGCTGCCTGATCGAAACTGATATAAGAAGAAGCCACTTTTGCATGGATCACTTCGCCTTTTTTTGTGTTGGCAAAACCAATGATCGCTCCGACGTGATTGCTTTTTTGTTCTGAACCTGTTGTGATAACAGAGTCCAAAAAAGTATAGGTATAGTTAAAAGGTTTATCAAAAACGATGATAAAATAATTTTTAAAATTCTTTGCCACGCCGCCACTATTGCGGGTTGTATAACCGATGATCTTATTTTCTGAAGGAATGATTTTAATGTAGGAACCTCCGTTGAGCGCATCAATGATCACGGAAGAACTATCTGCTTTTGGAAAAGTAAAACGAAAGCTTGCTGCTCTTTCTGTAGGTGCAATTTCAGTCGTTACGTCTTCGTCGGCCAGGTAAACTTTGTAATAATAAGGCTTTGCAATTTCTGCTTTGTGCGAAAACCAGCTCGCCCGTTCTTTCTCGGAAAAACGAATTTTTCCTGTGATGGGCATAATGGCAAATTCTCCGTAATCATTCATCCACGGCGAAGGCTGATGCGTTTGTTTGAACCCGTTTATTTTATCAGCATTATACTGATAAGCCCATCCATCGCCCATTCTACCGGTTTGTGGCGTCCAAAGATTCATTCCCCAGGGCAAGCCAATAGCAGGATAAGTATTTCCGTTGGAAAGACTTGGTTTGGAATCCGTTCCCATTAATGGGTTTACATAATCTGCAAAATCGTTTGAAGAAATTATCTGAGCAGAAACGTGATAAAAAAGAAAGAATACTGAAATAAAAAGAAAAACTTTGCGCATGAATTGATTTTAAAGTTGAATAAAAACGGCGCAAAAGTACTTTATGGAAAATACAAACCAGGATTATTTGTTTCTTTACTACGGAAACAAAAAAACCGGAGAATAAACTCCGGCTTTTTGAATATTTCCTTTTTAGAAATTAAGCTACTTCAACTTCAGCACCAGCTTCAGTCAATTTATTTTTAATTTCTTCTGCTGTAGCTTTATCTACACCTTCCTTAACTGGTTTTGGTGCGCCATCGACCAATTCTTTCGCTTCTTTCAAGCCAAGGCCTGTAAGCTCTTTCACGATTTTTACGATGCCCAGTTTGTTAGCGCCCGGTGCTTTCAGAATCACATTGAAAGATGTTTTTTCTTCTGCTGCTGCAGCTCCGCCACCACCTTCTGCTGGTGCTGCTACTGCTGCTGCTGCGGGTTCGATACCATATTCTGTTTTTAAGAATTCAGCTAATTCCTGAACTTCTTTTACTGTTAAGCTTACTAAGTTTTCAGCTAATGCTTTTACGTCTGCCATGATTGTTTAATTTTTTCCGCCTTCTTTTCATTTTGTGATCCGGCGGAGGGTTTTAAAAAAATTGTTGTTTTATTTCCATTGGTTCTTCACCAATAAAATACATTGTTTTTATGCTTCAGGAGCTTTTTCAGCAGAAGCATTTCCTTCTGCCGGAGTAGCTGATTCAGCTTTTACTTCACCTTCGGGCCTGTTTTGCAAAGCGCCGATCACTCTTTGAATTGGCGACATCAGCAATCCGATCACTTCACCAATCAATTCATTCTTCGTTTTAATTTTTGTAAGATTAACCAATTGATTGTCTCCTACAAAAATATCACCGTTCAAAAATGCCGCTTTCAATACGGGTTTATCACCGTTTTGAGATTTGCGGAAACTGCTGATGATCACTGCTGGGTCTTTTGGGCTTTCGCTAAACATTAAAGCCGTTACCTGGTGCAATGAATCATAAACGCCTGAATATTTTTCGTTGTCAAGGCTTTCCAATGCTTTTTTGATAAGCGTGTTTTTTGCCACTCTCATCTCCACATTTTTGTCGAAACAATGACGGCGAAGATTAGTAACCTGCGCTACAGTAAGGCTTTCTGTATCTGTAATATAGAAATTAGAATACTGAGAAAATTTGCTTTTCAAAGCTTCTATTACTTCTTGTTTTTGTTCTTTGTTCATGCTTTTTAATTTGCTGCTTTTGGATCAAAAGCAAATAAGTTATTTAGATCTGTACTGATTTTGTGTCAATCGCAATGCCGGGGCTCATGGTGCTGGCCATGCTCACGCCTTTCAGGTAAGTACCTTTTGAAGTTGCCGGTTTTAATCTGATCAATGCATTGATCAGTTCCTGACTGTTTGCTTCGATTTTTTCGGGAGTGAAACTTACACGGCCGATAGATGCATGTACGATTCCCACTTTATCTACTTTAAAAGCGATCTTACCGCCTTTTACATCGTTTACCGCTGCAGCTACGTCGTTGGTAACGGTACCGGTTTTAGGATTCGGCATCAGGTTTCTTGGCCCAAGCACTTTACCCAAACGACCGATCTTCGGCATTACAGAAGGAGTAGCAATAATTACATCTACATCTGTCCAACCGCCTTCAATTTTGGAAATGAATTCATCAAGACCAACAAAATCAGCACCTGCATCTTTAGCAGCCTGCTCTTTATCAGGAGTGCAGAGTACTAATACTTTTTTGGTTTTACCGGTTCCGTAAGGAAGAGAAACGGTTCCACGCACAGCCTGGTCTGCTTTTTTAGGATCTACTCCAAGACGGATATGAAGATCTACAGAACTATCAAATTTGGTAGTATTTACTTCTTTTACCAGCGCGGAAGCTTCTTTCAGTGAGTACGCTTTGTTGGCATCAACCTTCGCGTTGGCTTCTTTTCTTTTTTTTGTGATCATTTTTTCAAAAGTTTTCCCGATAGGAATCGGACTGTTTACAATTTATTTTTCCCACGGAGCATTTCCTTCAACGGTAAGGCCCATGCTGCGGGCTGTACCTGCTACCATTTTCATGGCGCTGTCGAGTGTGAATGCGTTTAGATCAGACATTTTATCTTTTGCGATTTCTTCTACCTGCGCCCAGGTTACTTTTCCTACTTTGTTTCTGTTAGGCTCTTTGCTACCTGACTGAATTTTAGCCGCATCTTTTAACTGAACAGCAGCCGGTGGGGTTTTAATGATAAAATCGAAAGATTTATCGCCATAAACTGTAATGAGAACGGGAAGAATTTTCCCTTGTTTATCCTGAGTTCTTGCATTGAATTGCTTGCAAAACTCCATGATGTTGATACCTTTTGAACCGAGCGCGGGACCGATTGGGGGCGCTGGATTGGCTTGTCCTCCTTTTGCCTGGAGTTTGACATAGCCTGTAATTTCTTTTGCCATGTTTTAAATTTTTGGTGTTAACGTTCCGGCATTTTACCGAAACTCCCAGTCAATGATTTCTATAAAGAACTTTTTTGGGAGTGCAAAAGTAGGAAAATAAATGAGATGACCAAGAGGTTTTTTTAGAGAATCAAAAAATATTTTTAAATTTTATTGAAGGGTTAAACGCTTTCTCGATAGGTTCCCTGCTGCAGGATAGTTCCATTTTTATCTTCTCTTCAAGAATCGTTAACTTAGCCATTCAACATCAAAAAAATATATCATGGCAGAAAATGCAAAATTTGGCGGCCAGAAATTGGGGCCGCTGGCTCCTCTCGTTGGTGAATGGGAAGGCAACGTGGGAGTGGACTTATCCTATCACAACAAACACGACGAAACTTCCGAAACTACTTATTTTGAAAAAGCATGGTTCAAACCAATTCCCATCCAGGAAAATGGAAAGCAATCTTTGGAAGGGCTGAGCTACAAATCAACCGCGTGGCGGCACGGAGAAGAGGCGATGGATCCGTTTCATGATGAAGTGGGTTATATTCTTTGGGACAAAGAAAACCAACAGGTCATTCGTTCGGTAGTCTTCGGACGTGGAATCGCAATTATGGCCGGAGCCGATGCCAAAGCCAACGATCGGGAAATTCATTTTAAAGCAACTCCCGGCGATCCTTGCTACGGTATTCTTCAAAATAAATATTTGTTAGGCCGTGCAGAGCTGAAAAGTTTTGAAAGCACTTTCAGATTTAATGACGATGGCACCTTTGCCCATTCCTCTGATATTGTGCTAAAGCTTGGTGCACAGGGAGGGATGGAAATGCATCACACAGATGTTAATACGCTGCATCGCGTAAAACGCTATCATCCAAGTGTAGAATTTCAATAAAGTTTTCAAACAATAAAACCTGAATTATATTCTTTGTATTAATCGTGTTTTTAAATTATCATTTAATAAAAAATGGAGGTCGAAATTGACCTCCATTTTTTATTAGTTTTCGATGCGATAATTGAAAGAGAAATTTAGTTTATTTATCCGTTTACTGCTAACTGCTCTCAGAAATAAAATTATCTTCTGTAAGCAGTTTATGATGCATTAACTAATCTTTTTGTCTTTTCCCGGAGAACCTGAAACTAAAATTTCTTTTCCTTTTACCTTCATGCGAATTATTTCGAAAAGGTTCTTTAACCTCCGGATTTTCTTCCTGCTGAATGATTTCTCCTTTACGATAATAGCGGCCTGTTTTTCCATCAGTGTAATAACGCATGTTATCATCGCTTTCGCCTGTTTCATTTATCTTTCCTAAATAATAACTTTCATTTCGCTGATCAAAGTTCCAATCAGAGCCATGCTGAGATTTTGTGCCACTATTTCTAATAGAATTTGAATCTTTTTTCATAACAGTTCAAGATGATGTAAAATGTAGCCTGCAAATTTAAAAAAATTATTCCTTTTGGTCAGCGATTACCATTCTTATCATCCCATAAGAAATACCCTCTGGCAAATTGTCTTTTAAAACTTTAATACTCTCTTTGCCATGAGTTTTCAGTGCTTCTTTTATCAATAATTGGTGTTCTCCACAAACCAGATCATTGATATTTATTTGTTTACTGCTTATAAAAAAAGCCAAATGCCCTTCAATTGTTGTAGTGCTTAAATTTCTTTCTTTGGCTATTTCCGGAATCGTTTTTCCTTCTTTATATAAATTGAAGGAGACAGTATTGGTAGGAGTTTTTTCTTCAGCTGATTTTTCTTTTCTTTCTCTTTTTGGCGCCGGCAATTTTGCACTCATATTACTTTCAAGATTATTCCGGCTGCAATAATCGTGAACAGCATCTAAAATTTCATCGCCATATCTTTCCGCTCTCGCTTCTCCAAAACCTGATAATTTCATCAAATCTTTCTTGGTAAAAGGAAGATAAGTGGCAATTTCTTTTAACGAATTTTGATTGGCAACCAAATAGATCGGCGTGTTGCTTTCCTGGCAAACAATATCTCGCCACCGCTTTAAAGTGTCGAACAATTCCACATTCGGAATGTCTGAAAAACTTTGTTTTTTGCCACTCGCGTAAGCAGAGACATTTAATTTTGGCTGAGTGTATTTTATTTTATGTTGCAAAAAAGCAGTGACAGAAAAAGGTTGTTTGCAATATTCTAAAAAATAATTTTCAAGATGAATCAGCATAAATAACTGATTCAGATATTCGTTAATAACCACTGCTGCTTCCCGATGCTCGGTGATCAATGGATGATTTTGGAGATTTTGCTGAAGCGCCAGAAAGTGTGGAGAAAAGTGATTGGCGGCATCATTGATCCTTTTTTGTAATTCTTTATTTTTCTCAATCACCGCTTCTTTTCTCATAAAAGTGCCTATGTGAAAAATAAAATTCAATCCTACTTTTTTTAAGGCTGTAAATTCATTTTTAAAATTGTTGATCCATGCTACAGCGCCTTTATTTAATTTCTGCTGCTGTTCTTTTATCCTGAATTGCAAAACATCGACTATCGTATTGATTTCGTTAAAAGAAAAAATATCTTCTAATAATTGTTGGGTAAAAATTTGTCTTGCTCCTTCGAACCTTTCTGCAAGCGAACCCTTTGGCATCAACGTTTGATGGCCTTTCACAACATTCTGATTGCTGTAAATAGCTACAGGTGGGATTTTTGTTAACAGTACAATTCCATCTAAACTGATGCATCGGCTTAAAGCCACATAAACCTGTCCACTGCTGAAAGAATCAGCGGCATCGATCATTACTTTTTCAAACGTCAGGCCCTGGCTTTTGTGGATGGTAATGGCCCACGCAAGGCGCAAAGGAAATTGCGTAAATGTGCCTAAAACTTCCTGATCCAGCTTACCTTCATTTCTTGTCAAAATGTAACGTGTGTTTTCCCACGTCTCCTGCGAAACATAAATGTCAATACCGTCGCAATCGACAATGATCTCGTCCTGCATCAAAGATTTTACGACTCCGATCTTCCCGTTGAAATATCTTTTTTCCGCGTCGTTTTTCAGGAACATTACCTGTGCGCCTTCTTTCAAGACCAGCGAAGCTTCTGCCGGATACATTGATTCAGCAAAATCATCCTGAATTTCCGCGTTGTAGGTGAATGCCGGCGTTGATAATTTTTGCAGTTCACGATAATTGATCTGGTCTGCCTGGTTATTGTGAGATGTAAGTGTTACATACTTTTCTTCAAGCGAAGGCCGGAAACCAGGAAAATATCTGCTGTGAAGATCTTCAAAATCATCGGCCGTCATCTCGTTGTTCCGGACTTTATTTAAAAGCCTTACAAATGAATCTTCTTTCTGGCGATAAATTTTATTAAGCTCGATCAGAATCGGCATTTGTTCTTTTATCACTATGCTGTCGAAAAAGAATTCTGAAGAATAATATTCCCCCAAAATATCCCATTCCTGTCTCTTCGCTACCGGCGGCAACTGGTACAAATCGCCAATGCATAGTAATTGAACACCACCAAAAGGCAAATCGTGTTTTCTTCGAACAGATCTTAAAATAGTATCAATTGCATCCATTGTATCGCAACGAACCATGCTGATTTCGTCAATTACCAGCAATTCCATTTTGCGCAAAAGATCCTGGCGGCGGGTATTGTATTTTAATTTCCCCAACAGCTCTCTTTTAGAAGCAGGAGTTGGTAAAAAAGGATTAAAAGGCAATTGAAACAAACTATGTAAAGTAACACCGCCGGCATTAATCGCTGCAACTCCCGTTGGTGCAGCAACGATGATGTTTTTAGAGCAGTTTTCTTTTAAATATTTAAGAAAAGTAGTTTTACCGGTTCCCGCTTTGCCCGTCAGAAAAATATTTTCACTCGTTTCTGTCACAAAGCGATAGGCAAGATCAAATCTTTCGTTATGTTCTATCGGATTTTCAGGTTCCATAATTTTTGTTTTTTACGGGAAGCAATTGGCCACGAATTACGCTATTTTCCCGAAATGAAGAAATTTATGGTAAAAATTAGCCACGAATTACTTTTTATCTGCTTATTCCAATCGATCGATCCTTTATCCGTGTAATCCGTGGCTAAAAATTTAAGCTGAAGGTTTATTTCCGAACAACAATAATTCGTACACGTGTATCTCGGTAAAATATTTTTTGTTCCCATCCTTGTCAATATAATTCCGGTTGACCAATTTACCTTCAATCGCTACTTCACTTCCTTTCGACAGATATTTTTCAGCAATATCTGCCACTTTTCCCCAGGCGATTAAATTGTGCCATTGCGTTTCGGTTACCTTATCGCCTTTCGAATTACGATACGTTTCATTTGTTGCCATTGAGAACTTTGCAATTTTTTTTCCGTTCTCTGTGTTTTTGATTTCAGGAGCAAGTCCTAAATTTCCAATTAACTGAACCTTGTTTTTTAATGCATTCATGACTTTGAGATTTGTGTTCATTTTTAGATGAACTGTTTTAAAATTGTTTTTATTTCAGTTGATGTTTGTTTCACCAACAACACAAAGATGCATTCATGAAAAAGCGTTATTCGGTTTTTATTCGTTTATAGTTGTATATAACCGTTTGTAAATGCTTGTACATATAAGAATTTATTGTACCTTCCTTTTCCAAACCAATAACAATCAGCATGACAGCCGAAACTCAAACTGCTACCTGTCTTCAATGCAACAAGCTGCTGAAAGGCCGCACGGATAAAAAATTTTGCGGAGATTATTGCCGCAACACGTTTAATAATCAATTAAAAGCTACGAGCAATAACCTTGTCAGAAACATCAATAACGCTTTGGGAAAAAATAAACGGGTGCTGGAAAGTTTTTTTAAGCCAGAAGAAGATATTGCAAAAACAACAAAAGAAAAACTGATCGAAAAAGGATTTCAATTCAAATACATGACACATACTTACAAAAACAAAAAGGGAAACGTTTACGTTTTTTGTTACGATTTGGGTTATTTGCCTTTGGACAACGACTGGTATTTATTGGTAAAGAGAAGAAAAGACAAACCTTTAGCAGGTTAATTGTAAAATAAAAAATCATCTTATTTGTTACTTTAGTTATTATTCAGCTACGCTGAATTCCTTCCTGCATTAATGATTCCAAACGAACAGCGCATTGCTAATTTTTGATACGTTTCCTTCAAAGGATCATTCGCCTGTTCCTCTTCTATTTCACGAATATTGGCCATCGCAAACTGCTGAATGGTAACCAATGGCAAAATCATTTTTTCGCGCATGCTCACAGAAAGCTGCTCTACCGGGTATTCTGCCATTAGTTCATTATTTCCAGTAAGTTTAAAAAGGTATTTTTTTGTGATCTCGTATTCTTCATAGATCATATTCCATATCTCACTGAATTTATTATCCTTTGATAAATATTCCGTCAACGGGAAAAAACATTTTTTCATAGCCATTTCACAGTTATCAACCAGGGTTTTAAAGAACAATGAATTTTGATACAGTTTTTTTATCTGCCCAAACTTTCCCTGCTCTTCCATTTTTTGCAAAGCAGTACCTACACCATAATAGCCGGTAACATTTTGTTTTATTTGTGCCCACGATCCGACAAAAGGAATAGCGCGCAGATCTTCCATGTTCATTTTTCCTTTTTTCCTTTTCGTAGGGCGGCTGCCAATATTGGTTTCACTATAAAATTTCAACGGGCTTATTTGCACCAGGTAATCCATAAAATCCGGATGATTTTTCAACTGCATATAAGATTCGTAGCCTTCTTCTGAAAGTTGCTGCAACAATTCTTCTTCATTTTTTTCAAGACTGATATGGCGATTGGAAAAAAGATCATTAGAAATTCCGGCATTTAAAAGTTGCTCCATATTATATTGTGCGGAATCAACCGTTCCAAAATTTGAACTAACCGTTTGTCCCTGGATGGTCAGTTGAATTTCTTTATTGGAAATATTTTTTCCCATGGAAGCATAAAATTTGTGAGTTTTTCCTCCGCCTCTTGCAGGTGGACCGCCCCGTCCGTCAAAAAAGATCACTTCAATTCCATATTCTTTTGAAACAGCCGTCAGTTGTTCTTTTGCTTTATAAATACACCAGTTTCCCATCAGGTAACCACCGTCTTTTGTGCCGTCAGAAAAACCAAGCATAATGGTTTGTGTATTGTTGCGCCGCCTCAGATGTTCGCGGTATTCTTTGTTTTCAAATAATATTCTCAACACATTGGGCGCGTCTTGCAGATCGTCGATCATTTCGATCAATGGAACAATATCTACGTTCATTTTTTCTTTTTTCCACCCGCACAAAATGAACAATCCATAAAGTTCCAACACATTCAAAGCAGTGGAAGAATGGCTGATAATATAGCGATTGCAGCCGGGCTCGCCGTTAAATTGCTGAATGGTTTTGATCGCTTTGATACTTTTAAAAGTATCATTGATGATCGGATCACCATAATCTGTTTCAGGAAGAGCTTTTGTATTTTTTGTAAGAAATTCTATCTTTTCCTTATCGCTTAATTTTTGATAATCCGATGGGAAAAAAGTTCCGGAAGCAGCGATTGCCGCAAATACTTTTTTATGGATAGAGCTATCCTGCCTGATATCCAGCGAAGCGAAATGCAATCCAAAAATATGCACTTTGTTGATGAGGTCGTCGATCAGGTAAAGAAACAATCCGTTGTGCTGATAAATCAGAATTTCCCTGATTTCGTTCAAGATCTTAAGAATATCTTCTTTACTGATTTCTGTTTTAGTTTCAGGGATAAAAATATTATTGTACAACTGTTTTTCCAGGTCGGCCAACAGAACATCAACTCCTTTGAAAGTGAGTCTGCGCTTCAATCTGCGGATTTCCAGATAATAACATTTGATAATTCCACCACGCAAAGCGTCAGCAACTTTTAAAGTGGTTTCTGTATTTACAAAAGGATTTCCATCCCGATCGCCTCCCGGCCAAAAACCCATTTTAATAACCGGGTTATTTTGATAATCAGCGTCCGGAAACTGAGTTTTTAAAAATGAGACGATCCTTCCTGCCGCCGGAAAAAAAACATTTTCCAAATACCAGATCAAACTCATTGCTTCATCATAGGGCGTCGGTTTTTCTTTTTTGAAAAATGGCGTTTTTCCCAATTGCTGCAAATACATATTGATCCGCGCTGTATTATTTTCTGAAAGAGACCTCGAAAGATCATTAATGATGCCTAAAACCGAGCCCGGATAGAATTGGGTTGGGTGAGCGGTAAGAACTATTTCTACTGAAAAATCTTTCAGCTTTTTGTCCAGCTCTTTTTCTTTTTTATTTTGAACCACTTCCACTTCCAGTTGTTTCAAAGTGCCTGCCCCTTTCATTTCATGAACATATTTGAAAGCCGCATCTTCCAGCGCATCAAACAACACCACCTGCCTTTCTACAAACTGGATAAACCTGAAAAGCAAATCCAGTTTTTCAGACTGAGTATTAAAGGAAGCATCTTTTAAAAAGAATTCTTCAATAATTTGTTGCGGACTTAATTTCTTCTTATAACCTTCTTCGCAAATGTTTAAAAACAGCGACAAAAGCATTCCCGTTTTTTCAATTCTATAAAAAGGAAGCGAGGTAAAAAGGCTGTTATACAATTGAAATTTGATGCCTACATAATTTTTAAAATTTTGCAAACTAAGTGAAGAATGATGATCCATATTCTGTAAAAAATTAGAAAAACCGATAAAAAAATTGACTAAAAGTTGGATGAAGTTAATTCAAAAAAAAATAAACTTTTTCAAACCTTGCTCTTTGGAACGTATCTTTGTTTTCTTGAACTATGAAAAAAGTACTTTTTATATTAATTGCTGTGGCCTGCTTTTCCTTGCTTTCGACCGGTGCATTTGCACAATGTTCTATCTGTGCAAAAACCGTTGCTCAAATGGGTTCAAAACCTGCTGAAGGATTTAATACAGGAATTATTTATCTAATGATCATTCCTTACCTGGCGATTGGAGTTGTAGGCTACAAATGGTGGCAAAACGAGAAGAGGAAATCATAAAGTTGGAGCTGGACTTTTACCATTTAGGATTTGGCAAATATCTTTTTGCAAAAGCGTACATATTGAAATCCTTTTCTAAAACTGCCTTCAAAATTTCTTCCTTCATTTTTTCTTTGTCAAATTCTTTCATCTTTTCATTCTGAATTAAAGTCCAGATTTTTTGTGTTAGCAGGTTTATTTTCTTTCCAGAATGATCGTCAAAATTCCATTCCTCAATTTTCTGGTACAATTCTTTGATTCCTTCTTTCGACGAAGCAACCGTTTTGAAGATTGGAATCACGCCGGAAGTTTTATTAAAAACAGGGCCGAGCATTTGTTTCAACCTGTTGTAAAAATTTTGTGCGCCTGGACGATCAAATTTATTGATCACAAAAATATCCGCCACTTCCATCAGGCCGGCTTTCATATTCTGAATAACATCGCCGCCTTCGGGAATCAGCATTACCACAGTAATATCAGCCAGCGCTGCAATGTCAACTTCGCTTTGTCCAACGCCAACCGTTTCAATGATCACATAATCAAAACCGGCGCTTTTCATTACATCAGCAATCTCAATAATTTTTGGATGCAATCCGCCCAAAGATCCTTTGCTGGCAAGCGACCGGATGAAAACATCAGGATGAGTATACCATTCGCTCATGCGAATTCTATCACCGAGCAAAGCGCCTTTATTAAAAGGCGAAGAAGGATCGACACAAAGAACGCCGACCTTTTTTTTATCCAAAACCATTTGTTCAATTAAAGCATCGACGAGTGAGCTTTTTCCGGCTCCAGGCGCACCTGTGATTCCTATAATTTTTGCAGAAGATGGCTTTAGTTTTAATAACAAATCTTCATAGCTCGGCGCCTCGTTTTCAATAATAGAAATAGAACGAGCTAAAGATTTAAAATCTATTGAATGATTAAAATGGGATTCGTTATTCATCGATAAAAATCTGTTTCTTCATAAACAAAGAAAGTACAATTAATCCGCTTGTCTTCATCGCGTTTTTCTAAAATTTATTTTAGCTGTAATTTGCGAACAATAATAAAATTAATTTCTGTATCTGACAGTAAATAAACAAATATTGATGATTCTTATTTAGTATGACCAATTTTATTCCCATATTCCCATTGTCAATTGTCGTTTATCCAAATGAAGATTTGAATCTGCATATTTTTGAACCAAAATACAAACAACTGATCAGTGAATGTTTTGAAAAAAAGAAAGCCTTCGGAATGCCTGTGGTAATCAATAATAATATTAAAGAACTGGGAACTATTTTGGAAATTACTGAAATTACCAAAGTGTATGAAAGCGGCGAAATGGATATCAAAACCAAAGGCAAAAAAGTTTTTAGAATTTTACAGGAGATCGATTCTGTGCCGGAAAAGCTTTACACCGGCGCAATTGTGAATTATCCGCACAATCATGAACATGGAAAGAGAATGTTGATGGACAAAGTGATCCAGTTAACCAAACAGCTGCATAAAATGCTGAAAGTGCAAAAGCCTTTTCATAAAAACGAAGATGATCTGTGGAGTTATGATATAGCGCATTCCGTAGGGCTTACTTTAGACGAAGAATACGAACTGCTTTCTTTGATGAACGAACTGCAGCGGCAGGAATATTTAAAAAGACATCTTTTAAAAGTGATTCCGGTAGTGGCAGAAATGGAATCCCTGAAAGAAAAAATAAAACTGAATGGTCATTTTAAAAATATTTCCGGTTTCAAACTCTCTTAAAAAGCTGAAAGCTTAATGCTGAAGGCAAATTAACATCATAAAATAATATCATTTGGGCGCTACAACTCTTTGCTTTGATTTTGGAAATACGCTTCTTAAATGTGGCGTATTTATTATTGATCAGCTAACCGAAGTGGTTCCTTTGGGAAATGACCACGTAGAAAGCGTAAAGCAACTTTTGGATAAATACCACCCAGAATTCACGATCCTTTCTTCTGTTGTTGATCATCCAAAGGAAATTGAAAAATTACTTGCAGAAAGATCATCTTTTGTGAAACTCGATTCTTCCACCAAATTGCCTTTTACAACTCCTGTTTCCAAACCTGAAACTATTGGCGCAGACCGGCTGGCCCTGGCAGCTTTTGCAACTTTTTTTTACAAAGGACAGAACAATCTTGTGATAGCGCTTGGCTCGTGCATCACTTATAATTTTATCAATAAATACAACAGTTTCAATGGAGGAAGCATTTCGCCGGGAATGGAAATGCGTTTCAAAGCTTTGAATCATTATACTGCCAAACTTCCCATCGTAAAACCAGACTGGAATTTTCCACTGATCGGATACGACACAGAAACCAATATTTTAAGTGGCGTATTACTGGGAATGGCTTCTGAAATAGATGGAATCATCGATACGTATAAAGAGAAATTCGGCAAATTTAACGTGCTTTTAACCGGTGGAGATACGGCCAATTTTGCACGGCATCTTAAAAATAAGATATTTGCCGACCCCTATTTGATTCTTAAAGGCTTATATGCAATCAGCAAATACAACCATGATATCAAAAATTAAAATTACCTGCTTTGTGCTCGCTGCGTTTCCGCTGTTTTGCTTTGCCCAGGAAAATTCACCTTATTCGCGCTATGGAATTGGAAATTTAATTCCGCAATCGAATATTGCCAACAGGGCAATGGGAGGCATTTCTGCCGGCTATTCTGATCCAACTTCTGTAAACACTGTCAATCCCGCCACTTACAGTGATTTGATTTATTCAACTCTTGATATTGGTTTGGAATATGATGGAAGAGATTTAAAAAGTAAGGATCCGGTAGGAAGTTTTAAATCGAACAATGGCATCATTCCCTATTTGCAATTTGGTTTTCCTTTATTAAGGGCAAATAAAAAAGCTTTGAAAAACAAAATCTCCTGGGGAATGGCTTTTGGATTGAAGCAGATTTCGAATATCAGTTACAAAATTGGCAATTCAACGCGTTCTGTTGATAGCTCTACCACTACTTATGAAGGAACAGGTGGTATAAACCAGGCATTTATCGGAACCGGATTAAAGATCAAAAATTTCAGCATCGGTTTTAATACCGGTTATCTTTTTGGCTCTAAAAATTATGATACCCGTTTGTTGTTTAATAACGACACACTGGATTATTATAAAACTCATTACGGAACTGAAAGCAATTTTGGAGGATTATTTCTGAATGCAGGAATCCAATACGCAGCTAAATTAAACAAAGGAGTGTTGCGACTTGGCGCTTATGGAAATCTTCAGCAACAATATAAAGGAACCCGCGAAGATTTGAGAGAAACATTTGATTATAATGCTCAAACAACCGCTGAGCAAGCAATTGATACGGTTTATAATCATACTGAAAAAGGAGTACTTAAAATGCCTGCAAGTTTTGGCGCAGGCTTTACCTATTCGGATGACCATTTACTGATCGGGGCAGATTACGAAACAACCAGGTGGTCTGATTATCGTTTTTTTGGTCAGCAGGATCTTGTAAAAAATAGCTGGACTGCACGCGTAGGCTTGCAATATTTACCAGCTTCTCCAGGCTCAACCGGTTATTTTAATTATGTAAAATACAGAGCCGGTTTCTCTGTTGGCCAGGATTATATTGCTGTTGATAATTCACTTCCTGTTTATACAATTAGCCTTGGAGGCGCTTTTCCTATGAAATTAAAACACAGTTATTACGATCATCAGTATAGCATTATGAATTTCACTTTTGAATATGGCAATCGCGGAAACAATTCAAATAATCTTACTGAAAGTCTTTACAAAGTGAGCCTTGGTTTTTCTCTTAGTGATATTTGGTTTCTAAGGCAGAAATATCAGTAGAAGTAATTCATTATCTTCATTCAATATTCTTAGCAATGAATTATTGGAATTTCAATAGATTTAATTTAATAAAAGCAGCTTTAATCACCGGCTGCTTTTTTATTTTATCCTGTGAAAATTCTTTGGAAGATATTAATAAAATTACAGCCAAAAGAATTGGAGTTGAAGTAGCGAAAGATGTAAAAATCATTTACTCAATTGGCGATATAACCAAATCACGAATCACGGCTCCTTTAATGCTCCGCCACCAGGAAGCTGTTCCGTTTATTGAATTTACCAAAACGATTCACGCAGATTTTTTTGACGACAGCCTTCATATACAAAGCAAGCTGGATGCGCATTATGCCAAATATATTGAAACCGAAAGTAAAGTTTTTTTAAAAGACAGCGTTGTGGTTATCAATACAAAAGGCGACACGCTTTATTGCAATGAATTATACTGGGACCGCCACAGAACCGGCGAAGAATTTTATACCGACAAGCCCGTTCGCATTCGCACTCCTACAGAAATACTTGATGGCGACGGCCTTGATGCGCCGCAGGATTTTCACAACTGGCATCTGATTAATGGACGTGGAATTGTAAGAGTTAGTTCCTCTGAATTTCCTCAATAAAAAAAAACGAGAAATAAGAATTCAAATTATTTCTTTGTTTACTCTATTTCTGCGGAAGCCATCCATTATAATAAGCACACACGGGTTTCATCAAACAGATTTCACATTTTGGCGTTGGACGGCAAATTTCTCTTCCTAAAAATGACATTGCCATTCCTGCATCCCATTCTTTCGGGGGCAATGCTTCCATGATCTGTTTTTCAATCTTTTTTGGATCAGCACCAGTCGCAATTCCCAGCCGTGGCGCAACACGAACAACGTGAAGATCAACAACAACTCCTTCTGCATCTGCCCCAGCTTCGCGTTTGATTACATTTGCTGATTTTCTCCCGATTCCCGGAAGCTCTGTAAGTTCGTCCAAAGCCAAAGGAATTTTACTATCTTTTTTTATTTTCTGTGCCAATGTGATCAGCCACTTGGTTTTGTTAGCATAATTGCGAACCGAGCCAATGAAAGGAAATAAAGTTTCGGGAGTGGCATTAGAAAGCGCTTCCATGTTTGGAAATGCCTCAAACAATTTTGGTGCAAGTTGATTGATATGCCTGTCAGAATCCTGCGCTGATAAAACTACTCCCACTAAAAGCTGATAAGTATTTTCATAATCCAATGGGTGCTTTTTTCCTTTATATTTTTCAATCAGAGGTTTGATGGCTTCAGGCCAGTTGATTTTTGGAGGCATACAATATTTTTTTATAAATTTAGAATAAAAAATTATTAGAAAGAAAATACATCTTTTCGTGTAAGCATGGCTGTTATACAACCTCAGTTTTAATTTTCATTTTAATTATTTTGACAAGTTCTAATGCATGATAAGATTTATTTTTGCAAAGAGTAAAACTATACTTATAGTAAACAAACAAATACAACCAAATTCTACATTATTGGAAAACGAAATCTTTGACATTGCAATTATTGGCGGCGGAATCGTAGGCGCTGCTACATTTTATCAACTCCAGAAACATTATCCTTCTTTAAAAATACTTATGCTTGAAAAGGAGTGCAGGCTTGCATTTCACCAAACCGGAAATAATTCAGGTGTAATGCATTCCGGCTTGTATTACAAACCTGGTTCGCTAAAAGCAAAAAATTGTGTAGAAGGCAGAAAAGCGTTGGTAAAGTTTGCCCAAGAAAATGATATTCCTCATGATGTTTGTGGTAAAGTTGTTGTTGCTGCCGATGAATCAGAGCTTCCTTATTTAGATAAAATTTTTGCAACAGGATTACAAAACGGCA
This sequence comes from Ginsengibacter sp., assembly GCA_051953735.1. GTDB lineage: Bacteria > Bacteroidota > Bacteroidia > Chitinophagales > Chitinophagaceae > Ginsengibacter. The sequence goes on along the minus strand of JBQCIM010000112.1, from coordinate 20,753 downwards.
TTGAAGGAATTGAAAAAATAAATGCCCAACAAATTAAGCAGCATGAACCATTTTGCGAAGGAATAGCGGGCATTTGGGTCCCTTGCACCGGCATCATTGATTATGCAAAAGCAACAGACAAAATGGTTGAGATAGCTTTACATATCAATCCGAAAAGCGAACTTGCTTTAAATACTGAAGCAACTTCTTTTACAAAAGAAAATGACATCAATATTATTTCTACCAATAAAAAAACGTATCGTAGCCGCTTTACTATTTTTTGTGGGGGATTGCAGGCGGACAGATTAGCGCTCAAAGATCATGTGGATGTAAAAGAAAAAGTAGTTGGCTTTCGTGGAGATTATTATGAATTAACTGAGCAAGCAAAACATAAAATAAAAAATCTTATTTATCCTGTTCCTAATCCTGCATTTCCCTTTCTGGGCGTGCATTTCACGAGAATGACGAATGGTGAAATTGAATGCGGACCAAATGCAGTTTTTACTTTTAAAAGAGAAGGTTACAGCAAAACGGATTTTAATTGGAAGGACACCATTGATGCATTGACCTATCGCGGAACGTGGAAATTATTTTTCCAAAATATGAGTTTTGGTATCAATGAATATCGCCGTGCTTTTTCAAAAAAGTTATTTTTAAAAACACTTCAAAGACTGGTTCCTTCTTTATCAATGGAAGATATAAAACCAGGTCGCTCAGGCGTTAGAGCGATGTTGCTCAGTGAAGACGGAGACACACGTGATGATTTCAGAATCGAATATCGCGATACCTCTATTCACGTTTTGAACGCGCCATCACCTGCTGCAACTGCATCATTGGCCATTGGAAATAATATCAGAGAAATGGCGGAGAAACATTTTGATTTCGCTGGGATCACTGCGTAATTAAATTTCCCTACATTTATTATTATGCAAAAAAATAATTTTACCATCCACACCAATTCCGGCCTTTATACAGACATGTATGAACTTGCAATGGCCGAGGCATATTTCAAAGAAAAAAAACAGAATGAGCACGCTTGTTTTGATTATTTTTTTAGAAAATTACCTTACGGTGGCGGTTATGTAATCTTTTGCGGATTAGGTGAATTATTGCCTGTTATTGAAACGCTTCATTTCAATTCTGATGAAATTGATTGGCTGCACAAACAAGGATTTAATAAAGATTTTTTATCATGGTTGGAAGCATTTCGTTTTAAAGGAACGATTCGTTCGATGAAGGAAGGAGAGATTGTATTTCCGCTGGAACCCTTGCTGGAAGTGGAAGGCGGACTTGCTGAAGTGCAGATTATCGAGACCTTGTTATTAAACTATTTGAATTTTCAATCACTCATTGCTACAAAAGCAGCACGCATGCGCTTTGCAGCCGGAAATCGTCATTTGAGCGAATTCGGTTTGAGAAGAGCGCAGGCATTGGGCGGAATTTCTGCAAGCCGTGCAGCAATTGCGGGAGGATTTGACAGCACCTCCAACATGTTTGCTGCAAAAAAATATGATATCAAAGCAGTAGGCACAATGGCTCATTCTTTCATCCAAAGCCAGCAGGATGAATTAACCGCTTTTAGAAAATTCGCAGAGGCTGAACCACACAACTGCACCTTGTTGGTCGATACTTACGATACGCTTAAAAGTGGAATTCCCAATGCAATAAAAGTGGCAAAGGAAATGAAAGAAAAAGGTCAGCATCTCCAGGCAATAAGATTGGATAGTGGCGACCTTGCGTATCTTTCTAAAAGAGGACGCAAAATGCTGGACGATGCTGGTTTCAAGGACGTGCACATTGTTGTTTCTAATCAGTTGGATGAATATTTGATCAAAAGTTTGCTCGAACAAAAAGCACCGATAGATTCCTTTGGTGTAGGCACAAGCCTGGCAACCGGGCAACCCGATGCAGCGCTGGATGGCGTGTATAAATTAAGTGCGATAAATGGCCAGCCAAAAATCAAATTATCGGAAAATATTCAAAAAGTTACCGTCCCCGGCCGCAAACAGGTTTATCGTTTTACGGACGAAACCGGTTGTTTTGCAGCAGACGCGATTGCTCTTGAACACGACGCTGTTCCTGATAAAATGATTCATCCTTTTGATGTGGAAAAAAGCAAGGAACTGGACGTGAAAATGGCCACACCATTGCTTGAAAAAATAATGGAAGATGGAAGATGCTTATTTAATAACCAGGAACCAAAAGATGTGGCCGCTTATGTACAAAAAAGAATGCAGCAATTACCGGACGAACACAAACGGTTTAATAATCCACATATTTATAAAGTAGGTATCAGCGAGCCGTTGCATCAATTAAGAAGTGACTTGAGGAAGAGATATAAGATGTAAATTATTGAATTATTGGGAAAATAAAATTTATCATTATTTTTTGTTTACTGGTTTTTCCAATCTGAAACCGCCTCGCCTTCTAAATCATAATCATACGCTTTGGTGATTTTTACATTTACAAAATCGCCGGGATTTAATTTTCTTTCAGAGTTAATGATTACCTCATTATCCACTTCTACGCTGTCAAATTCTGTGCGTCCCAAATATTTTCCGGCTTCTTTTTTATCCAAAATTACTTTGAAAGTTTTGCCAACTTTCTCTTCATTTTTGCGATAAGAAATTTCCTGCTGCACATCCATTATTTCCTGGGCGCGACGTTCTTTTTCTTCTTCAGGAACATCATTTTTTAAATCATAAGCCGAAGTATTTTCTTCATGCGAATAAGTAAAAGTTCCAACGCGGTCGAATTCCATTTTTTGCAAAAACAATTTTAATTCTTCTACATCATCCTGCGTTTCCCCCGGAAAACCTGCAATCAGGGTGGTTCTTAAACAAATTCCGGGAATTCTGTTTTTTATTTCTCCAATAATATCTTCCATTTCTTCTCTCGTGATTTGCCTTTTCATGGCTTTCAGCATTCTGTTGCTCGCGTGTTGCAAAGGCATGTCGAGATAATTACAAATGTTTTCGCGTTCTTTCATCACGTCAATAATTTCCATCGGAAATTTTGAAGGATAAGCATAATGCAACCTGATCCATTCCAATCCGGGAATGTCGGACAGTAAACGAAGTAATTTGGGCAATTCCCGTTTTTTATAAATATCCAAACCGTAATAAGTAAGTTCCTGCGCAATCAGCATGATTTCTTTGACGCCTCTCGAAACTAATTTTTCTGCTTCCGCTACGATTGATTCTATCGGCCGGCTTACATGTTTTCCGCGCATCAAAGGAATGGCACAAAATGAACAGGTGCGATTACAACCTTCACTGATTTTTAAATATGCATAATGATTTGGCGTGCTTAGTAACCTTTCACCAACCAATTCTGCTTTATAATCCACGTCAAATTTCCTCAACAAAAAAGGCAATTCCATTGTTCCGAAATACGCATCTACTTCGGGAATTTCTTCTTCAAGATTTTGTTTGTAGCGCTCGCTGAGGCAGCCTGTAACATAGACTTTATCGAGCTTTCCGCGTTTCTTTAATTCTACCTGTTCCAGAATGGTATTGATGCTTTCCTGTTTCGCGAGGTCAATAAATCCACAGGTATTTACGACAACAATATTGTGATCCAGTTTTTTACTTTCATGTCTCACATCAAAATCTGCTGCTGCAAGCTGACCACTCAAAACTTCGCTGTCCACCATGTTTTTGCTGCAACCAAGTGTGATGATATTTACTTTATCTTTTTTATTTTTTGTTTTCATTTTTTTACCACGAATTACGCTAATTTGACGAATTCTTCTAAACCCTTTGAATCAAACTATCTTAACCAGCTTAAATCATCTAAACCTCTCTACCCAATAATTCAATAATTTAATAATTCAATAATCAACCTACTTCACTCCTCCAAACAAACTATCCACAAAATCCTTTTTATCAAATACCAACAGATCGGTTGCTTTTTCTCCGACGCCAATAAATTTTACCGGAATTTTAAACTGATCTGCAATGGCAAGCACCACTCCGCCTTTTGCTGTTCCATCGAGTTTGGTAATCGTCAAAGCTGATACTTCTGTTGCTGCCGTAAAATGTCTCGCTTGTTCCAGTGCATTTTGCCCGGTGCTTCCATCCAGCACGAGCATCACTTCGTGAGGCGCGCCCGGCAAGGCTTTATTTACTGATCTTTTTATTTTGTTCAATTCATCCATCAAATGAATTTTATTGTGCAATCTTCCCGCTGTATCAATGATGATCACATCAGCATTTCGGGCAATGCCGCTTTGTACAGCGTCAAATGCAACTGCGCTGGGATCTGAACCCATTGCATGCTTCACGATCGGCACATTCGTTCTTTCGCTCCAGATATTTAATTGATCGACTGCTGCTGCCCGGAAAGTATCCGCGGCGCCAAGCAACACCGATTTTCCCGCCAATGAAAAATTATGAGCAAGTTTTCCAATCGTTGTTGTTTTTCCAACGCCATTTACACCAACCACCAAAATCACATGAGGTTTGTGACCAGCCGGAAGTTCGTAATTAATATACGAAGTATCTTGCGGCGCATCTACCAAAATTGATTGAATCTCTTCTTTTAAAATACGATTCAGTTCATTCGTATTTACATATTTATCTTTTGCAACCCTTTTCTCAATACCATCAATAATTTTTACCGTTGTATCCACTCCTACGTCAGCACTCACCAAAGCATTTTCCAGGTCGTCTAAAACATCTTCATCGACAGTGCTTTTTCCGGCAATCGCTTTTGTTATTTTATCAAAAAAACCTTCCTTGGTTTTTTGCAAGCCCTGATCCAGAGATTCTTTCTGTTCTTTTTTTCCAAAAATTTTATCGAATATTCCCATTTAAAAAATTGTTAAAGGGTAAAAATAAAGAAAGCTATCCGCACTTATTGCAGGATAGCTTTAATAAAAAATTTTGTAATCAAAATTAACTTGCCAGATGCTCTTTGATCTTGTCTTTATGAACAATAGATTCTTTAAAAGTGTAAGAACCTGATTTTGGACTACGAACTGCACGAACCACTTTTGTCCAGTTTTTAGCATCGGCTGCTGCTTTCTGATCTTTGGTTTTTATCGCTGTTTTTGCTGATTTTGCCATGATATTTTAATTTGATAATTTACAATTAGCCAATCAGCTAATTATTTAATTTCTTTATGAACGGTTACTTTTTTCAAGATGGGATTGTATTTTTTCAACTCCAAACGCTCAGGAGTATTTTTTTTATTCTTTTTGGTAATGTAGCGGCTGGTGCCCGGCAGGCCCGAATTCTTTTGCTCGGTGCATTCCAAAATTACCTGAACCCTGTTTCCTTTCTTTGCCATTTTAATAAATTAATAATGTAATGATTAAATCTTTACTCCTTTAGCCCTCATTTCTTTTACTACACTGTAAAGGCCATTTTTGTTGATAGTACGAATTGCTTCAGAAGATAATTTCAAAGTGATCCATTTATCTTCTTCTGCAAGAAAATATCTTTTTTTCTGCAGATTTGGTAAAAACCTTCTTTTGGTTTTAATATTTGAATGTGAAACAGAATTACCGGTGATCGGTCTTTTTCCTGTTAACTGACATACTCTGGCCATAACTGTTCTTTTTTTCGGACGGCAAAGGTAATAAACAAATATTTCTTTTAAAAATAAAAATAAAAGTTTTCCGGGAATTATTTGAGCATAAGTTAAAATTAACTTATGCTGATAAAATTATATCCTTCTCAGTAAGCAAATAAATAAGTGCTTTTCTTCTTTTGTCATTTTGGCAAACTCCAAACAGGCATAATTTGTGATGCTTTTTTTGTATGGAAACATTTGGAGAAGTAATAAAAAACAAGCAACCCGTATTAGTGGATTTTCACGCAACCTGGTGTGGCCCATGCAAAATGATGGCACCGGAATTAAAAAGATTTGCGCAAAATAACAGCGGAAAATTAAGAGTTATCAAAATTGATATAGATAGAAATCAGCAAGCTGCGCAACAGTTTAATATACAGGGGGTGCCCACTTTAATTCTTTTTAAAGAAGGCAAAGTCTTGTGGCGACAATCAGGAGCGATGAGTGCTCAGCAAATTTCTGATGCTGTAAAATCTCATTTATAAGAAGTAAATTTGGCGCTATCTTAAAAAAAATAAAATGGCGGTAAATAGTATCAACGCGGTTTTCAAAGGCGGAATGAATTTTACAGCAGACGTAAATGGTCACAAAATAGAAATTGATACTGATGCTGCGGGCGGCGGAAATAATATCGGCACCAGGCCAAAAGTGCTGATGCTCACTTCCCTGGCCGGTTGCACAGGTTTGGATGTGGTAAGCCTGCTAAATAAAATGCGTGTGAACTTCAGTTTTTTTTCCATTAACGTAGAAGGGCATCTTACGGAAACAGAGCCAAAAATTTATGATGATGTGGTTGTTACTTATACCCTGAAAGTAAAAAAAGAAGATGAAGCGAAAGTTTTAAAAGCAGTAACACTTTCTCAGGAAAAATATTGTGGTGTTAGTAAAATGTTTAAGGCATTTGCGAATCTTTCCTACAAAATTATTTATTTGTAAATCTTACTCCTGCATTTTCATTTCTCTAGGAGTTTACACGAACTTTATCCTATTTTTTTCGGTTTCACAATCGGTTTGCAATGAAAATTATTTTCATCTTTCTATTGTTTATTGGCTTTTCTGTTTCTGCTCAAACCACCGACAAAGATTCCGCACAACTATTGGAGAATGTGATCGTAAAAGCTTATGAACAAAACCGAAGCTTGATAGATGTGGCAGCGCCGATAAGCGTTACAAGCCAGGAACAACTAAACCGCTTTGGAAATATCAGCATTTTACCCGCATTAAATATCATACCGGGGGTAAGTATGGAAGAACGTTCTCCCGGAAGTTACCGGCTCAATATCCGCGGCAGTTCATTACGTTCCCCCTTTGGTGTGCGCGATATAAAGATTTATCTGAATGACATTCCTCTTACCGATCCCAGTGGCAATACTTACTTAAACCAACTTAGTTTTTACAATTTTAATTCCATTGAAATCATTAAAGGGCCGGCGAGCAGTTTATACGGCGCAGGCATTGGCGGAGCGATGCTGATACATACTTTGCCTGTCAACTGGCGCCCCGGGATTTCTTTTGCCTATACAACGGGAAGTTTTAATACTAATAGCGCGAATGTCAATGTGAAAACCGGCGCTGATAATTATAAAAATAGTTTTAATTATTCTCATCAAACAAGTGATGGCTATCGGCAGCAGGAAAAGATGCGAAGAGATATTGCTACGTGGGAAAGTGAATTAAAAGTAACAGATAAAGAAACGCTGCATGCTTATATGTCGTACAGCGATCTTTATTACCAAACACCCGGCGGATTAAATCTGGCTCAATATAATGCTGATTCCAAACAGGCAAGGCCTGGTACAATTTCACAACCTGGAGCGGTTCAAAATAAAGCTGCTATATATCAGAAAATTTTTCTTACGGGTTTCAGCAGCCAATATATATTGGATAGTCATTGGCACAATACAACTTCCTTATATGGTTCTTATACGGACTTTAGCAATCCCGGCATAAGGGTTTATGAATACCGGAAGGAACCGCATTTTGGAGGCAGAAGCGTTTTTGAATATAAAAAGAAAACAGACAAAACCACCTTTCAACTTGATTTTGGAACGGAAGCACAAAAAGGGTTTTTTAATACAAGAGATTATGGCAATAAATTGGGCGTTGCTGACTCATTGCAATCTGATGATGATTTAAACAATTGGCAATATATGTTTTTTGGACAGGGGAATTTTGAATTGTCCAACGGCTGGACAATTACTGCGGGTGCAAGCTTGAATAAATCATCCATACAGGATATTAATCTTGCTTCAAGACCATCAACCAGTCAACGAAGAATTTTTAAAAACCAATTGGCGCCTCATGTTGCGGTTCTTAAACAGCTAAAGAAAAATATTTCAGCTTATGTGAGCGTTGCGCGTGGTTTTTCTCCGCCAACAGTTTCAGAGGTACTTCGTTCTGATGGTTTGTTCGGTACGAATCTGCAGCCAGAAGATGGAATGGATTACGAAGTTGGAATTAAAGGAACGTTGTTTAGCAACAAATTTTATTTTGATGTCAGTGGATTTATTTTTGATTTGAACAATACGATTGTACAACGAATTGATACCAATGGTGTTTATTATTATGTAAATGCCGGATCTACAAAACAGAATGGCCTTGAAACTTTTGCTTCCTATCAAATAACAGATATGCCGTCTCATTTTATTAGCTCTGCAAAAGCATGGATGAGTTATGCTTTACACGATTTTCACTATGGTAATTTTAAGCAGTTGGAAGCCGATTATTCAAAAAATCAATTACCCGGAGCTGCGCCAAATACAGTGGTGGCTGGTTTTGACATAATTTCAAAAGCTGGTTGCTATATGAATATAACTTATAATTATACTGATAAGATTGCACTGAATGATGCCAATTCTGCTTATGCTTCTTCTTATCATCTGTTAGCTTCAAGGCTTGGCTATAAAAAAGATTTTTCAAAAAAAATCAGTGCTGAAATATTTGTGGGTGCCGATAATATTTTTAATACCAAATACAGCCTTGGGAATGATATCAATGCAGCGGCAGGACGTTATTATAATGTCGCACCTGGAAGAAATTATTATGCGGGAATTATTTTTCACTTTAATAAAACAAAGGATGTTAAGTGATAATTTTTAGAATCTTATAGTAAACCAGCAAATAAATCGGTTTCTTATTGTGCACAAAATATAAATAGTTCCTTAAATACTTTTTGAAATACGAAGCAATTGCTTTTACATTTGCATCATAATTGGTTCCCCAATTCCGATAGGGATCGGAACGGGATTAAAATGGGAATCCGGTTCAATTCCGGAGCTATCCCCGTAGCTGTAAAGTACGAATGTTCTGCATTTGAGCAGAATTTAAAATCTTAATTCTTTCGCCACTGTTCTGAAGAAGGATGGGAAGGCTTTTAAGATTGTACTAAGCCAGAAGACCTGCCATTTATATTTTTTCATCACGCTTTCGGGAGAAAAGCAGGCATGTAAAGTCGCGGCCACGCAATTTTATATTTCTTCGTTTTCCTGATCTAAAAAATTTTTTAAAAAATGAAATGTAAAATCATTGGCGCTTTTTTGTTGATCATTTCTTCAACTTCTTATGCGCAAGACTCTGCAAAAACGCTGAGTGAAATAATTGTTACTCCAACAAAAGCTCCTATCAAACAAACAGAAACGGGAAAAGTAGTTACTGTGATCACACAGGAGCAGTTGCAAAAAAGCTTTGGAAAAACTTTAGGCGATGTGCTCAACGAGCAACCGGGAATGATCATTAATGGAGCAGAAAATACGTTAGGAACGAATCAAACAGTTTATACTCGGGGAGCCTCGGCAGGCAACACTTTGATTCTGCTTGATGGTGTTCCTTTGTATGATGCATCTGGTATCAGCAGCGAATTTGATTTGAATAATTTTGCTTTGGATGATATTGAAAGAATTGAAATTCTGAAAGGTTCGCAATCTACTTTATATGGTTCTGATGCGGTTGCGGGGGTGATCAATATCATCACTAAAAAATCAGGAAAAAAACCATTGAATTTTAATGCGGATCTTTCTGCCGGAAGCTATGGAACTTACAAAGGCGCCGTTTCCTTAAGTGGCAATAACGGTCATGGACAAACGTTTTTTATTTCTTACAATAAAATAAAAAGTCATGGCTTTTCATCTGCTTATGATTCTACCGGAAAAAATCATTTTGATAATGACGGTTTTAACCAGGATGTTTTCTTATTGAATTATTCTTTCAAGCCTTTAAAAAAAATATCTTTCCGCCTCTTTGGAAAATACAATAATAATCATGCAGACCTTGATGCCGGCGCTTTCCAGGACGATAAGGATTACACCAATCACAACAATAATTTAATCACAGGAGCAGTAATTGATTACAAAATAAAGAAAGGATTTGTAAGGCTGCAATATTCTTACAATCGTTTCAACAGAAATTTTTTAGATGATTCAACAGACGTTGGTGGCTTTTCTAAATTTCAAAGCGGCAGATATAATGGCACTTCTCATTTTGCAGAACTGTATACCACCATCAATTTCAATGATCACGTGGAGTTCTTAACGGGCGCTGACTTCAGAGAAAATTCAAGCAGTCAGCTTTATATCTATTTACCTGATTATGGATTCCCCGCTTTACCGATTTCTGCTGATAGCGCTATCACAAAACAATTCAGTTATTATGCATCGCTAATGCTGAAGCAAAAGAAAGGATTTAATATGGAAGTTGGTGGCCGTTTCAATCATCATAATATTTACGGCTCCAATTTTACTTATTCTCTAGACCCTTTCTTTTTATTGAATGATCATTATAAAATTTATGGAAATGTTTCTTCCGGCTATCGCGTTCCTTCCATTTACCAATTGTATTCAGAATATGGAAATAGAGATCTGAAGCCTGAAGTGACAACAAGCTTCGAAGCCGGAGCACAATATTTTTCTGGTAAGATCAATGTACAGATTACTGGATTTATCCGCGATGGAAAAGACGTTTTTTATTTTTATACTGATCCGGTAACTTATGCCAGTAAATATATTAATGCTGATCAGCAAAACGATTTTGGTGTAGAAACAGAAGCATCCATTCGTTTTAATTCAAAGCTTGCAGCTGCGTTCAATTACACTTATGTTGATGGCAAAATCTCAACAACAAATGCTGCAGACAAAGACACTTCTTATTTCAATCTTTATAAAAGGCCAAAAAATGTTTTCAATCTTTCATTCAATTATCAGGCAACCAAAGATTTATTTTTATCTGCCCATTTAAAAATGGTCAGCAGAGCATTCGAGCCACAATATAACGGACCAGATTACGAATTAAAAGGATATTATACTTTAGGTTTTTACGGTCAATACGACTTTAATAAATACTTTAAAATTTTCTCAGATTTTGAAAATATTACTGATCAAAAATATTTTGTAACGCGCGGATTTACTACGAAAGGATTTAATTTCAATGCGGGAGTAAAGGTTAGCTTATAAAATAATGAAATACGATCTCAATGGCTTTTAAATCATTTTTCAACTGGAGCGGCGGCAAAGACGGTGCGCTTGCTTTATATCATATTTTGAATAATAAAAATTATTCGGTTGAAAGGCTTTTGACAAATATGAGTGGCCAGTATCACCGGATTTCTATGCATGGTGTAAGAGAAGTGCTATTGGAACAGCAAGCGGATGCGATTGGTATTCCTTTACAAAAAATAATTTTGCCAGATGAACCTTCTATGAATGAATATGAAGAGCAAATGATAAAAACGATGAACCAGTTGCAGCATCAAAACTTTACCCATAGTGTGTTTGGAGATATTTTTCTTGAAGATTTAAAAAGATATCGCAAAGAGCAATTGGCAAAGATGCAAATGGAGGCGATATTTCCTCTTTGGAAAAGAGATTCCACAGAATTGATTCATGAATTTATTGATCTCGGTTTTAAAACGATTGTAGTATGTGTGAATGAAAAATATCTTGATAAAAGTTTTTGCGGAAGAATAATTGATCAAGATTTTATTAACGATTTGCCTCCTGGTGTTGATGCTTGTGGAGAAAATGGTGAGTTTCACACTTTTGTTTTCGATGGGCCGTTGTTCAGCAGGCCTGTTATTTTTACTAAAGGAGAAATTGTCTCCAGAAAATATACTGCACCAAAGCAGTCAAATACGAATTGTGTTCAGCAATCAGAGACCAATGATTATAACTTCTTTTTTTGTGACCTGCTTCCGGCATAAAGGCTTCAAAATTTTCTTGCAAAATCAAAACTTTTTGAAAAGTATTCCACTATTGCTCTGCATCATCTTTCTTACATTTGAAAAAAAATGAATGCCTAACATCGCTAACATTTCAAAGCATGAATTGCTCACGATTACATTTACTCTATTTGCTGTGATCGATATTTTGGGATCTATTCCGGTGCTTATTTCGCTTAAAGATAAAATGGGCGGCCAGATCCGTTCCTTGCAGGCAACAGTTGCCTCAGGCGCGCTCATGCTTTTGTTTTTATTTGTTGGCGAACAATTCTTAAACCTGATGGGCGTTGATGTTCATTCATTTGCAGTAGCAGGAAGTTTAGTAATTTTTATCATCGGTTTGGAAATGATTTTAGGAATCGAATTTTTCAAACAGGAAAACAATCCAAAAAGTGGAAGCATGGTTCCTATTGCATTTCCATTGATAGCAGGATCGGGAACATTGACAACAATTATGTCTTTAAAAGCGGGTTATCACGACATTAATATTTTGTTGGGAATTTTGATTAATTGCGTCATCATTTTCCTGGTTTTAAAATCTTTGAAATGGATTGAAAGAGTTTTAGGGCCCAGTGGATTGCTTGTCATCAGAAAATTTTTTGGAGTCATCTTAATTGCCATTGCCGTTAAAATTTTTGCTAGTAATATTGCAGCGTTTGGTGTATAAAAAGTTGAACTTTGAAACTTAAACTTTCAACCTTCAATCATTATGGTCTCGTAGTACAATGGATAGTATAAGAGTTTCCGAAGCTCCAGATCCAGGTTCGATTCCTGGCGGGACCACAAAAGCAGATTGGCAGTAAAGGAAGAAATAAATTGAATTTCTATTTTCGCTTTTTTTAGTAAACCGGCAAATTCTTTGATTTATTATTTCGACAAAATTCCATTCTTCAATTCATCGCAAAATTTGCATTACCGTGCAGTTCTTCATCTTTCTCTAATTTCATTTGCCATTTCCATGCAGTGCTCATCATTTCGTCCAAAGAATATTGTGGATTCCATTTTAATTTTTCTTTTGCCAAAGAATTATTGGCGTAGATCGCTACAATATCTCCCGGGCGTCGTGGCCCGATGCGATAATTTAATTTTTCTCCACTTACTTTTTCAAAAGCATGAATAGCTTCCAAAACAGAAACACCATTTCCGGTTCCTAAATTATAAACTTCGCAAGCCTGGACATTCTTATTTCCAATCAAATGCTGTAGCGAAAGTGTATGCGCATGAGCAATGTCGCAAACATGAACATAATCACGGATACACGAGCCATCTCTTGTGTCATAATCATCCCCAAAAACCACCAGTTCTTTTATTTTTCCAACAGCCGTTTGTGTAATTGCCGGAACAAGATTTTCGGGTTTTCCTAAAGGAAGTTCTCCGATCAAAGCGGAAGGATGTGCGCCAACGGGATTAAAATAACGTAATAAAATACTTTGTAAGCCTGATATTTTCGTCACATCTCTTACGATTTGTTCACCCATTTGTTTGGTGGCTCCATAAGGTGATTCTGCCGGTTTTATTGGGGATTCTTCTGTCACAGGAATTTGATCAGGGCTTCCATAAACAGTGCAGGAAGAGGAAAAAATAAAATGGGGAACTTTAAATTCTTTGGCACATTTCAGCACATTCATAAGAGAAACCAGATTGTTCTGGTAATACATCAAAGGTTTTTTTACGGATTCGCCAACGGCTTTATAAGCTGCAAAATGAATGATGCCTTTAATGTCAGTGTTTTCCTGGAAAACAGCGTGAGTATCATCGAAATTAGTGAGGTTAACTTTATAATTTTTTACCGTCACACCGGTAATTTCCTTGATGCCGGTAAGTAAAGCAGTTGTTGATCTTGAATTATCATCTATCGAAATTGGATTAAAACCATTTTCAATCAAATCAACAATGGTATGAGCGCCAATGTAGCCGCAACCGCCTGTAACTAATATTTTATTCATACTACAAAGTAAGAGAAATTTGGTTAGAAACAGCGGCTCTGTTAATTATTTTCAGCTTAAAGCGTGAATGATAAAATAAACAATGGCTGCAACCAGGGCACTGACAGGAACAGTAAGGATCCATGCCCAAACAAGATTTACGGTAACTCCCCAACGCACTGCTGACAAGCGTTTCGTAGCTCCTACTCCAACAATAGAACCGGTAAGTGTATGAGTAGTACTTACAGGAATTCCAAAAAATATGGTAAGAAAAATAGTGACCGCACCTGCAGACTCTGCACAAAAACCTTCCAATGGATTTACTTTCGTAATTCGTGTTCCCATGGTTTTTACAATGCGCCAGCCACCAGACATAGTTCCCAAGGCAATCGCTGAATAACACGCCAAAGGCAGCCATTCGGGCATTTTCATTGCTTCAATAGAAATGTTGGTTCCATGAACCGCTTTTTCATAAAACCAAATGGCTGTTAGAATTAACCCCATTGTCTTTTGAGAATCGCCACCGCCATGCGCCAAACTTAATGATGCGGAAGAAAGCAATTGAAGATGCCTGAACCATTTTTCTGCTTTTGCCGGTCGTGATCTTTTCGCAATATTTACCGTAATGGTCGTAATGATAAACCCGAAAATCAAACCAATAACCGGTGACAAAATCATAAATATTAAAGCTATAAAAACCGGATGCGTGTTTACTCCGGCCAATCCGCCCGCAGCAAGAGCAGCACCCGCCAAACCTCCGATGAGTGTGTGTGAAGAACTGCTGGGAATTCCATAATACCATGTAAGAATATTCCAACTAATGGCAGCAATCGTGGCAGAAATAATCGTTTTAAAATTGATAATATTTTCCGACATAATGTTAGCAATAGTTCCTGCCACTTTATGTTCACGAAAAATAAAAAATGCGATAAAATTAAATGCTGCAGCCCATAAAACGGCCTGGAAGGGCGTGAGAACTTTTGTTGAAACGATGGTTGCTATTGAGTTTGCTGCATCATGGAAACCGTTGATATAATCAAATAAAAGAGCAAGAACAATAATGGCAATCAGGAAAACGAGCATAATTTATTTTTTGGAGGCTGAAGGCAAACCGGCATTAAGCTTCTAACCTTCTGCCGTTTGCGTTTAACATTCCGTATTAAGCATATTTAATAATGATGGATTCAATCACGTTGGCAGCATCTTCACATTTATCAGTCACGATTTCCATTACCTGGTATATTTCTCTTTTTTTGATCACTTCTTTCGCATCCGGCTCATGTTCAAAAAGCTGCTCAATACTGAAATCAAAAACGTCGTCAGCCTGGTTTTCGATACTGTTAATAGCAACCATCGCATCTGTAATTTTTCTGAGATTTTTCATATCTCTCAATTCGATAACTGCTTTACGAACTTCGCTGCAACTGTTTAAAATAAGATCGGCCATTTTATGAAAAGTAATATCATCAGGACTTACTTTATAAAAATTGATTTTTTTAGCAGCAGAATAGATGTAGTCGCAAATATCGTCAAGAGCGGTAGCCAGATAATGAATGTCTTCGCGATCAAATGGAGTGATAAAATTTCTTCCCAATTCCGTAAAGATCTTGTGTGTATTGTCGTCGTTTACATGTTCAAAATCTTCAATTTGCTTGATAATAGCTTCTCTTTTGGCAAAGTCAGTTTCATGTACTTCTTCCTTAAGTTTTTCCGCCATCTGAACGACAGTTTCAGATACATTTTCAAATAATTGGAAAAACACTTTATCTTTTGGAAGAAAAAACTTTAAAATAGAATTAGTTGCCATATTTTGAGTTTGAGCAAAAATATAAACAATCTTTTGCAAATCATCAGTTTATATACTTTGGTAATAATTTCTTAACATGGAGCAAAATGGATCACTGAAGCCATATTTGTTTGGCAGATGTTTTGAGTTGATGAAATTGGCAGGAAATGAAATTACATTGATTATTTTTGAAACTGAATAAAAGCAAAATGACATTAAGCGATCTTTACAAGCAAAATAAAATATTTTTTCTTGGCTATTTTCTTCTCCTCGTGATCGCGGCATTTTTCTGGATCTTTTATTCGAAGGCAAACGGATTTATTTTATTAAATCCATACCATTCAAAATTTCTAAATGTATTTTTTATTACCATTACAATGATGGGAGATGGAATTTTTTCGGTGATCGTATCTATCATTTTATTTCTTTTCCGAAAACGATTCCTGGCTTTAATGGTCTTTTCCAGTTTTGCTATTTCAGGCATTCTTACTCAGCTCATAAAAATGTTTATTTTAGAAGCACGTCCGGCGTTGTTTTTAGCAAAAGATAATTATCCGTATTTCATTGAACATGTCACTTTGCACAATTTTCATTCATTTCCTTCCGGACACTCTACATCCGCTTTTGCCTTGGCCACGATTTTATGCTTTGCAGTAAAAAATAAAAAATTTTCAGTCCTGTTTTTATTGGCAGCAGCGTTAGTTGGCTACAGCCGCATCTATCTCGGGCAGCATTTTATAACTGATGTTGCGGTTGGTAGTATCATCGCCGTTCTGATTTCTATTTTTTGCTGGATCAGTTTTGAAAAGTATTTCAAAAGAATTTCTGCAGAAAAAAAAGATCAGGATTCAGAAATTCCAAATCCCGATCTTTCAAAATAAAAATCGTATTTATTTATAGGTTTACTGTCTTTAGTCTATATCTTCTTCAAAATTTTCGTGTTCCTCCGGATGATAACCAGCTTTTAATTCAGCAAGCCTTTTCTTACCATAGGCTGCTTTTGTTATTATCACATATAAAACCGGAACGATGAAGATTGCCAGTGAGGTAGCCGCAAGCATTCCTCCAAACACCGTCCAGCCAATCGTTTTACGTGATTCTGCAGCCGCTCCTGAAGCGAATGCCAATGGCAAAACTCCCAGGATAAATGCAAAAGAAGTCATCAAAATAGGACGCAAACGAAGTTTAACAGCCGATATAGTTGCTTTCATTAAATCCATTCCTGCATCGACACGTTCTTTGGCAAACTCTACAATCAAAATAGCGTTTTTCGCCGCCAAACCGATCAATGTAATGAGTCCGATTTGAGCATAAATATTATCAGTAAGACTTGGCAAACAGGTAAGCGCAATGATAGAACCGAGCGCCCCGATAGGGACTGCCAGTAAAACGGAAAACGGCACAGACCAGCTTTCATACAAGGCGGCCAGGAAAAGAAACACAAAAACCAGGGAGATGGCGAAAATCATTGCTGTTTTGTTGCCCGCTTTTATTTCCTCACTGCTCATTCCGGAGAATTCATATCCATAACCCGGGGGCAAATATTTGGCAGCAGCCTCTTTTAATGCATCAATGGATTGTCCACTGCTGTAGCCATCTGCCGGCGTGCCGTTTATTTCTATTGACCGGTAAATATTATAGTGAGATATAGCAGTTGGGGCTTCAATCAGTTTACTGGTAATGAGTGAACTAAGTGGAATCATGTTTCCCTGGTTATTACGAACATAGTATTGCCCGATATCAGCTACAGACGAACGATAATTACTGTCCGCCTGGGCAACTACCCTAAAATTCCTTCCATACAAATTAAAATCGTTGATGTAAGAGCTTCCCAGCAGAGTTGACATAGTAGAATACACATCAGCAACCGAAACACCCAATTGTTTTGCTTTTTCACGGTCAACATCTACACGGTAACTCGGTGTATTGGCGGTAAAAAAAGTATAAGCACGGCCTATCTGAGGCATTTTATTCAATTGTGCTACAAAATTTTGAGCTACTTTAGAAAACTGTTCAATGTTGTCAGTACTGGTGGTTTGTTGAAGCTCGAACGTAAACCCCGCCACACGACCAAGTCCGGGAACAGCAGGAGGACCTATTACTAAAATTTTCGCGTCCTTTATATCGGCTGTTTTTTGGTAGATCTTCTGCATAACGGCGTTCTGACTATGAGCCGCTCCTTTACGCTGATCCCAGTCTTTTAAATGGATGAACATTGTTCCTACATTCGATTTGTTGGATGAACTGAGTACATTATACCCTGCTAAGCCCCCTGCTACATTGATTTCAGGAATATCTTTTAACCTATCCTGAATTTCTGCCAGCATATCCACACTTCGTGTAGTAGAAGCCCCTTCGGCCATTTCATAGGTAAGGTAAAGCCTGCCTTCGTCTTCCTGTGGGATGAAGCCGGTTGGCTTAGCTTTGAACAGAAAAAATAACCCTACAAAAATTACGCAAAGCAATACGATGATATAAGGCCACTTTCTGATCCAAAGTGCTACTCCCCGTGAATATGAATTCGTAAACTTTCTGAACCGGTTATTGAAAGCAAAGAAGAATTTTCCGAGGAGTCCCCGTTTCGCTTTCTCATCTTTAGAATGTTTAAGCATCAAAGAACATAATGCAGGTGTAAGTGAAAGCGCCACAAAAGCCGAAATAATCACCGATACGGCAATGGTGATGGCAAATTGCTGATACAATCTTCCTACTATTCCCGGGATAAACCCGACCGGAATAAAAACCGAAGCCAGGATCAGCGCGATAGCAATAACCGGAGCGGAAATTTCACTCATGGCTTTGCGCGTGGCGTCTTTCGGCGACATATTGTTGTGATCAATATTGTGCTGAACCGCTTCGACGACTATAATCGCATCATCAACCACAATTCCGATAGCCAGAATAAATGCAAATAAAGTAAGGGTATTGATGGTAAAACCAAAGGGAACAAAAAAGATAAAGGTGCCGATCAATGAAACCGGAATTGCCAAAACCGGAATTAAAGTAGCGCGCCAGTTTTGCAGAAACAAAAACACAACTATTACTACAAGGGTCAGCGCTTCCAAAAGAGTGATGATCACCTCCCTCATTGAGGTTTTTACTACAGATACAGACTCTGATGGAACATTGTAATCTAAATCCTTCGGAAAGGTAGTTTTTAATTTTTGTAATTCCTTATTAACACCGTCATAGGTTGACAAAGCGTTTGCGCCCGGTGATTGAAATATCAAAAGAAATGTTGCCGGTTTACCGTCAACGAGAGCATTACTTCCATAAGTAAATTGGCCGAGTTGTACTCTGGCCACATCTTTAAGATAAACCATAGTTCCGGTAGCCGGATCCGAACGGACAATAATATTCTTGAACTGTTCCGGAGTATTTATCCGGCTGTTGGTCAAAATGCTGTATTCAAAACTTTGGGGGTTGGGTTGCGGCACACCACCGACCGTTCCTGGCGCTATTTCCAGGTTTTGTTCATTTATAGCTGCGGTAACATCCGCGGGCGTAAGTTTTAATGCAGCCAGTTTTTCAGGGTCAAGCCAGATGCGCATTCCAAAATCACTTCCGAATACGGTAATATCACCAACGCCTGGCACACGTTTCAACGCATCGACCAGGTAAATGCTTACATAGTTGCTGATAAATTTTAAGTCATGAGTTCCGTTTGGCGAAAAAAACGCAAGCACTTCAATGAAGGTTGGGTTTCGTTTTAAAACCGTAACTCCCAGCCTTTTTACTTCATCCGGCAAACTTGGAAGCGCCACATTTACCCTGTTTTGAACGTCAAGGGCGGCTATATCTACATTGGTACCAACATCAAAAGTAGCACTGATCGAACTTTGTCCACTTGCCGTACTATTACTCGTCAGGTAGGTCATTCCGGGAGAACCGTTGATCTGCGTTTCTAATGGCGTAGTTACTGTTTGCTCTACTGTTGTCGCATCCGCTCCGATGAAATTACCACTCACTGAAACTGTTGGTGGCGAAATATCCGGATATTGAGCTATAGGAAGATTGGTTATTGAAATAATACCAACCAGCACAATGACGATTGATATTACAATTGCCGTAACCGGCCTTTTTATAAAAGTTTCTGCGATCATTTTCTTGAATAAATTTCTAAAAACCTAAATCCCGTTATTTACCTTGTTCACCGCCTACTTTAACAACAGTACCATCATGTAGATTCTGAACTCCCTGGACTGCGATCCTTTCACCGGGTTTTAAGCCCGATTTTACAATAATGCTGTCGCCTATAGCCGTACCTAAAACAACTTGTTGTTCATGCACCTTTGAACTGTCGCCCAGTACAAAAACAGAAAATTCACCTAATTGTTCGTTTACTGCAATATGAGGAATGATGGTTGCATTTTTTGAGGCTGTATTTTTAACGCGCACAGTTGTATTCATTCCGGCTTTCAACATATCTTTTGGGTTTGGGAAACTTAACCGCACTTTTATAGTTCCTGTTTGCGGATCCACGGCCCTGTCGATAACACTGATATTTCCCGGATATGGATAAACCTGGTCTCCAAAAGCAATGGTAAAAGTAGAATCCGCAACGTTTTGCTTACTTTGTTGCAATTGAGTAAAACGGTAAATATCTTTTTGGTCAACGGTAAAATCCACAGCAATCGGGTTGTCTGTTGAAACCGTATTTAAAACTGTTTGTCCGGCCACTACTGCGGTTCCTTTTTTTACCTGCGAAATTCCAATGGTACCGGTCAGCGGCGCATAGATATTGGCAAATTGCACATTGGAATGAAGGCTTGCAACATTAGCCTGCGCGGCTGCCACTTGTTTTTTGGTAGCTTCCAAAGTTGCATTTGCGTAATCAACCTGTTGCTTTGCAATGGCATCATGTTGAGCCAGTTCATTGTATCGATCCGCATCTTTTTCGGCTTTCACCAGGTTGGCTTGTTGCACCTGCAAATTCGCAATTGCCTGTTGATAATTCGCTTTATATACCTGTGCATCAATGGTGTAAAGCAGCTGTCCTTTTTTTACATTTTGTCCATCTTTAAAATAAATTCCGGTAATATATCCATTCACTTGTGGTGTCAGATTGATTTGATCTAAAGCATTGATCGTTCCCGGATACTGGTCATAATACACGGCATTCGTAGAAGTAACCGTGGCTACCGTAATAGGAACAGCCGGGGGCGGACCTTGTTGCTGTTGCGAATTTTTTTTATCTGCACACGAAGAAAATATTATTGCCGCTGCAAAAATGTAAAATATATGTTGGTATAATTTCATGCTTGTCTTTATTTAATA
>JBQCIM010000111.1:0-92567 GCA_051953735.1 Ginsengibacter sp. | reverse complement strand
ATGTGTTATTTAGGCTGGCAGGAATCTTTAGAAAAGCTTGCAAAGCTTGTAGAACCGGTCATTCCGGATGCGTAGGTTTATTTTCATGACAGAAGGAAGAGTAAAGCAACAAACAATTATAATTTTTATTTTGCTTCCGAAGTTTGGAGTTGTGCAACCGGTTTGCTTTCAAGATATAGAGTATCAGGATCAAAATCTATTTCATCATTCCAGGCAACCGTGCCGTTAGAAGTTTTTATTTTACTACAAAAAGATTCATCTATTAAATCATGATAAATAGGAAAGGTGAGATAAGGAGAAATATCAAACATTTTATTTTCCCCATTCGTGAAGGACAAGATTAACTTATACGGACTTTTGTAAATAACTGTTTCAATTCGCGGATTCATAAACTTTTATTTTAAAGGCTCAATTTTAAAAATGTTATTTCCTGAAATTGCTAATTGCCAATTGCCATCAGATCTTCTTTGTGAATTTCTATCCATGCCTGAATTAACTTTTCCTTATTAGATGGTAAAGTTCCTTCAAGCAATGTGTCACCTGGAATCTGATAAACAGCTTCCATTTCTCCATATTTTACATGAATATGAGGAAACTTGTGTTGTTTCGTATAAAGATAATACATTGTAACTATTAATCCATAAAACATAGAAATAACGGGCATCTTAACTGTTTTAAGATTCGAATTTACACAAAATAAACGGTAATAAAAGGCTATTATAGAAGTTAAAAAGTACAGAGAAACAGGTTCTATCAAAGGACTAATTATTCTCAACTATTTCACCCATTCCTCCTGTTTCATCAAATCAATCAAATTGGCATTATTAACGGATAATGGCGGAAGCCAGATAGAAACTCTTTCACGATTCCACCAAAGTTCTTTTGGGTTTCCTGGCTTTGCAAAACTGTAATGATAAAGTACCGCGCGAATATATCGCGGAGGCTTGCCGGGAAAGGGATTTTCTGCAAAAAGCTGAGTGGCGTTTGGATCATTACGAAGCAACTTCCACACAAGATTTAATGTCCATGGATATTCATCTGGTGTGGCCATAGAAGCAAACCACATTTGCCAATCCAGGTGAAGTTGATAAGGTGCAATTTGTGGCGGACGTTTATCAAGCCGTACGGGCAAACCTCTGTAGATGTAAGGCTTCCAATCTGCGCTGTCATTCGGGTTTTCATCATCGGTTCCTTCAAAAACTACATTCAATCTCTCTTTTCCAACTGTTCCAAATGCACCATAAGTATTTACAAGATCAAAAGGATCGTAAGAAGTATTCATCACCTGGTTGGGAGAAATCAAATTAAACACAGGCTGAATACTCAGAAGCGCAACGATTGCAGTAACTACCCAGGCTGTCATCATCATTGGTCGCGAAGGCATTGCATTTACTGCCGCAGCTTTTGCTTTCGTTACCAGAAAATTTGGAAGAACATGTCCCCAGAAACCATCATCCATGCACGCCAATGCAGGAATGATTGTAAGCCAGTTTAAAAAAGACAAGTTACCACTCAGGATAAGGATCAGTTGCAACAAAATCATGATCACGCCTGCAATGTGTCGCGCCAGGCGAGGACCAAATGCAAATAAAGGTGCTACAAGTTCTGCAAGAAAATTGAACCACACTCCAATTTTTAAAATGGAATGCGGTAAAAAATGAAACCAGCGACTGAGTGGGCCGGGAATTGGTTGTGTTTCAAAATGATAATAAAGCGCAGTACCATTTCGCCATATTTCATCTCCGCGCATCTTGATCAGGCCGGAGCCTATCATGATCCGAAAGATCAGCCATCGGAATAAAACAATTATCGGAAATGGCGGCGGATGTTTTGGAAAAGGCCGCATATCTAATAGTGGACAAAGAAATATCGCCAAAAAACCTGTTTCTGTGAGTTGAATTTCCCAGCCATAGCCATACCATTCCTGGCCCACATGTACAAAAGACATGTACAAAAACCAAAGCACCGCAAGCAAAGGCACATTCGCATATCCTGCAACAACAACGAGCGAAAGCACAAAACCAATCCATGCACCAACGAGCAACGCTGTGTCTGAATGAAACCACCAAAAAATCGAAGGCAATCGCAGAAAACCTTTTGAGGAAGAGCCAAGAGCCTTACTTACCTGTTTCAAAAAAATATCAACTGGGGTAAGTCCGTCAGAGCCAATCAACGGAACTATTTCATTAATGGCAACAAGGAAAGCGACCGCATAAATAATTCCGAGGAGCCTCAAAATCATGAAGCGTGTAAGCCAGTAGGTTGGCTTTCCAGGAGTCGCAATAGAAACTTGCTCCAATTCATTATCGGAAGTATTTTCCATTTTTCTTTTTTGGAAATTGTATCGCTCATCGCAAGGTTCTGAACGGCGCTGAAAATTTTACACAAGAAAGTTGCCAAACACAAAATTATTTTGCGAAATAATTCTTCAACAAGGGAGGATGCGAAAACAAAATAAAAAAACATCTTTAAAACTTCGTTTACTATCAGTTTCTAAAAAAAATAAGATAGAATTTTGTAACATTACAAAATTTTCATTTTGAAAACAAAGTACGATGCCGTTGTTGTTGGTTCCGGGCCTAATGGGTTTGCAGCCGCGATTACTTTGCAGCGGCGCGGACTTTCTGTTTTACTTATAGAAGCAAAAGAAACTTTAGGAGGCGGTGTTAGTTCCGCCCCATTAACATTACCTGGTTTTATCCACGATGTTTGCGCTTCTGTATTCGCACTGGCGGAAGATTCACCGGTTTTTAAGTATTTCAACCTTCAGCAATTCGGATTGGAATATCTTAGTCCGCGGTATGCCATCGCACATCCATTTGATGATGGGAATGCCATAGCTGTAGAAACTTCTATTGAAAATACTGCCGCGCAATTAGGCAAAGACGCAGGCAACTATCAAAGAATTTTTTCTCCATTGGTAAAAAATTGGCCATCTATCCGTTCCGCTTTTGTGGCGCCGCTTCATTGGAGTGACCCGACTGAAGAAAAACTACGATTTGCGTGGATGGCGCTTAGTTCAGGAATTCATTTTGCAAAAAATAATTTTCACACAGACGCAGCTCAATCGCTTTTTGCAGGAATGGCAGCACATTCAATGCTTCCGTTGCATAAAATAACTACTTCTTCCATTGCGCTTGTTTTGAATACATTGGCTCATGTAAGTGGGTGGCCGTTGGCAAAAGGAGGCGCACAACAATTAACGAATGCATTAGCCGCTTGTTTTCAATCTTTCGGTGGCGAAATTCAAACTGGAAATAAAATTACTTCTCTGGTGGAATTGCCGCCGTCTAAAATCATTTTTCTCGACGTAACTCCAGCTCAATTGCTATCTATTGGAAGTGAACAATTTTCAGCATTATACAAATGGCAGTTGAGAGATTACCGATATGGTGAAGGAGTTTTTAAAGTGGATTGGGCATTGTCTGCGCCAATTCCTTTTTTGAATGAAAAATGCGGGAGAGCGGCGACAGTGCATATCGGCGGAAACATCGATGAGATCAGCAACAGCGAAGAAATGATCTGGAAAGGAATGTACCCTGAAAAACCTTTTGTTTTATTAGTGCAGCCAGGTGTGGCAGATGCATCAAGAGCACCTGCAGGAAACCAAACTGCGTGGGCGTATTGCCATGTTCCAAACGGATCTCAGAAAAATATGACAGACGCTATTGAACAACAAATAGAACGGTTTGCGCCAGGTTTTAGCGATTGCATTCTTGCACGTCATACGATGAACACAAGTGATATGCAGGATTATAATTCCAATTATATTGGCGGAGATATTAATGGCGGCGCAGCGATTGCAACCCAGGTTTTCACCCGTCCGGTTTTAAGATTGTCGCCTTACCGCACTTCTGCAAAAAGAATTTACGTATGTTCTTCATCTACTCCTCCGGGCGGCGGCGTTCATGGTCTTTGCGGTTATTATGCAGCAAGACGCGCTGTGAAAGATGTATATGGCGTGGATTTGGGATGGTAGTAAGTTTTTTCACAACTTCAAAACATGCAAAATGAAAAAAAACAAGATTTTTTTTGTTGTTGCCCTCATTCTCTTTATTCTCGTTGCAGCCGATATTTTCAGATGGATGGTCATCTTACAAAGCGCAGCCTCTTTTGATCAGGCAACGACGCAATTTTTTAGTGCTTTTCCAAAACCGATGCAGAGTGCTGGTCTTATTGCTTTTTTGGAAATCGTATTTCTAATTGTTGCTTCTGTTTTATTTTCCAAGGCACGAAAAGAAAAAGGTTTAAAAGTAATCAGCATCATTTTCTTTGTTCTAAGTCTCGTACTAATTGCATGGGAAGTGTTTACAATGTTGTAATTTTTGCAGATACTTAGCAGTGAAAGAAGAAATAAGTCGAAATCCGATTTTGATTAATCGTCAATCTTTTTCTGAAATCCATTCCTTTGCCTGTGCCAGTTGGTCCATCATGAAACCTCTTGTTTGTCCTGGAATCAGTTTGCCGAAAACGTTGGTAAAAGTTTTTACACCATCCATTTTAGAAACGATTGCGATCTTTCTCCATTGGGTAAAATAAACAAAACCCAGTAACGCATCTTTGATCCACGCCTGAACCGTGTAATTGCCAAGCGGCGTATTGATAACAAGGAGGTAATTTATTTTTCCAAATTCTTTGTAAATTTTTTCAACAATAGGATTGATGATTTCATCATAATCACGGCCGGTAATCACATCGTCTGCCTGGAATCCGGCAACATACGGGGGCAGGCCTTTAATAACTTCAATCATAAAAAAAGAATTTAAAAATTGAATGGAGGCGTTTGACTGAATAAAATTAAGCAAAAATTTCGCGCAGCATGAAAAAAAATAATCTGCTTCGTGCATCCACTTTTTATTTTATAGATTAGCGGCATGAACAAGTTTACCGCCAAAATTGAAATCATTGGAATTAATCCTTTTGTTTTTTTACCGGGAAAGGTGTTGCAAAATATTTTTAAAGAAGCCGGAAAAGACAAAGGAAAAATTCCGGTGAAAATAAAAATGGAAGGACATGAATTTATTCAAACGCTGATCAAATACAGCGGCCATTGGCGGCTTTATCTAAACACTTCGATGCGGAGAATGGCAAAAAAGAAAGTAGGTGATTTTGCAAAATTCGAAATTGCTTTCGATAAAGAAGAACGAAAGATCGCGATGAATCCAAAGCTTCAGACTGCGTTGAATGATCATCCCGAAGCAAAAAAAGTTTTTGAAAATCTGCGGCCATCGCTTCGGCTGGAGATAGTAAAATATTTTTCTTTTTTGAAGCAGGAAGAAACAGTTGAAAAAAACGTAACAAAAGCGATCAGCTTTTTATTGGGAAAAGGAAAATTTGTTGGAAGAGAAAATCCATAACTGTTTTATCGCAACTTACTGTTAACTTTAATTCTAATCTTTAATTATCATGCAAAGCAGTAATACTTTTTTTGCGCCACAACTCTTCATTAAGAGCGGCGTTACTGATATCGAATTTTACAAGAATGGTCTTGGAGCCATAGAACTAAGGCGTTTCAATGATGATGATGGAAGTGTGCATGTGGCCGAGTTTTCTATTAACGGCGCCATCTTTCAGGTTCATGAAGAGAAGCCACAAAGTGGAGAGTTGGAACCGCTAAAAAATAAGGGAATAACGTGCCTGGTTGGATTGTTTGTGGAAGACGTTGACAGTGTTGTAACAAATGCATTAAACGCCGGAGCTACTTTAATCAATCCTGCGCAGGATTATGATTATGGATACCGGCAGGCACAAATCAAAGATCCGTTCGGCCATGTTTGGATGATAGAGAAAAAAATTAATTGATAAAAATCCGTGAATCGCTTTTCAGTAAACAAACTTTTATTGGTTTTTTTTATTTGCAACAGATCTTCATCTACCATTCATAAATATTTCTTTTAAAATCAATTTATTAAATCATTAATTTTAATATCTCAAAATTTTATTTTAAACCTTTAAATTTTTTACCATGAAAAAGATTTTTTCCAAAGGCCTTTTTTTAACCATGCTTGGATTGATAACGAGCTCGCTCATTTTTGCGCAGGCAGATAAATCTAAAAGAGCAAGTCCGCCAGAAACCGCTACTGGTACTGTTGCTGGCTCACATATTACTATCAATTACAGCAGCCCCGCTGTTAAAGGAAGAAAGATCTGGGGCGGCCTGGTTCCTTATGACAAAGTGTGGAGATTGGGTGCAAATGAGGCCACTACTTTCGAAACAAGTAAGGACATTAAGGTAGAAGGTAAAAAACTGGCTGCAGGAAAATATACCCTCTATGCAACTCCGGGTGAAAAAGAATGGACATTTATTTTCAATTCAAAAACAATGGATAATGGAAAGCCGGTTTGGGGAATCAAAGATGAGAAAGGAACTACAACAGAAGATCCGGCCAATGATGTGTTGCGTGTGACGGTGAAACCGGAAAAATCTTCCTCTTTCAATGAAAGAATGAAAATTAATGTAACTAAAAATGGTTTTGTGGTTGAATGGGAAAATTTGAAAGTGCCTGTTTCGATCAAATAAAAAATGAACTCTTTTTTAGAAAACCTGCAAGTTTTAAATGCTTGCAGGTTTTTTATTTGGCAGCAGAATTATTTCGTGTATGCATTACTGTTATGCAAAAAAAAGAAATGCATCTATTTCTTCATTCACTGTTCACGGGTTCATTTCCTCACTCTTCTTTGTTTCTTTTGATTGGTAAAAAACTCTGCGAACGTATCAAAATCCTTGCGGTAAGAAAGTTGAATTCCCGTTCTGTTTCTCCTGGTTACGCCGGCAATATCGCCAAGATCAGGATCGCTTCTGTTGAAACCGATAACACGCAAATGCCCATCAGGACTTATTAAATATTCAAACGAAACATCGGGTGTAAATAAGAAGTTCGAGTTGGAAGTAGTTACTGCCTGGCCAAGCCTGTAGTCTACATTTCCGGCTACGGTCAGCAACAATTTATTGTTTAAAAAAGCAGTCTTCACACCAAAATTTCCAACGTTTTGCAGTTCCTTTTGTGTGGCGCCTTTTTGAAAATTAAAATCAGAGGTATTGATATTCGTGATGAGATTTACAGAATTTGTTTTCAACGCTTTTTGCAGCCACTCATTCAGCGAAGTTGATAAAGTGGATGACAGTAATTGTCCCACACTTCTTGTTACAAAATTGCCGGTATTGTTTCCTGTTAGCAATGGCTGATCGGTGTTCATGAATTGATTGAACAACAACAACGAAGCCACCTGGTTCATCAGCGCAGTTTTGTCTTCCTGGAATCTTGTCTTTAAAAACTCCGTCGCAATCGGATCTGATTTCAAAGGGTTGTCAAAAGGAAATTGAAATTCAAATTCCGGTTGAGGATTTTTTAGTGTTCCTCTTAACTGAAAAATAATATCTACATCGCCATTGATATTCCTGTAGCCAGTGCTGGTTGGGATGTTGTTCAGGTTTACATTCTGCGCCCTGTAAACCGCGTCAATGTTCATGTTGGCGAGATATGGATCACCCTGCCACTCAATGTATCCCTGTTGTAGTGTAAACGGTGTTTTTAAAAATGTCTGAAAATTAAAAGTGTACTGTCCTTGTTCAATATCATATCTTCCCCTGATGGTCAGCGGATCTCTTGTGCCTGCTGTAATATTTAATTTTCCGCTGCCCTGGGCTTTGATCACATCGCCGGTTGTTTCATCCAGGATCACATCAATTTTTACCAATGGATTTGCGGTCAATTCCATGTTCACTTTTATATTAGTGTTTTCACGCGCACGCAGGTCAGCGGTCATCTCGCGACCGAATTTTATAAAATCAATATAATCCATCGAACTGCTTTCTGCCGTTTCTCCGGTAGGCAAATAAATATGGCTGCTGTCCGTTGGTTCACCCACAATATTCAGTTGCATATCATTGATAAAACCATTGAGTGATAATTCTGCCTGGCCAACCACATGGCCGTAAAACTCAGTGTTGTCTCGGGCTGTGGTATTCAGCAGCGTAAATCGCGCAGGCCGGTTTCCGATAGGATCGGTTTTAAGATGAAGCTCGTTGAAGAAAAAATTATCAAAAAAGGTGTGATAAATTTTGCCGGAAAGTGTAGCAGTATGTTTAAGTGTATCTATTAGTTTTATGTTTCCAAAATCAATTTCATCCGGATTAAAAGTGATGATAGAACTGTCTTTCAAACTATAGCGGCATTGTGTGTAATCCACTGTCAGCGCGGTTTTATCCAGCCGAAGACTCCCCGTTAATTTCGGCGCAGATGCTTTTCCGGAGATCGTTAATTTGCCGGTTGCTTTTCCATAAATGTTGGTAAAGATATTTCCAAGATAATTTTCAAGAAGGTGAATCTCTGAATTATTAAAAACAACCGAACCGCTCAATTGATTGATGCTGGAATCTTTAAAACGGTATCCAAAATTTCCGGAAAAATTATACAGGTTATTGTTGGAGATCATATTCACGGTTAAATCTCCCGGAACAGAAAGGTATTCGCCATTGGCAATGATAACGCCTACAGAATCATTCTCAAATCTGAACTGATCGATCCTTGAATCAAACTCTACCGACATCTTTCCGAATGGATCATTCACACGAATATTGCCGTTAAACAAACCTGCAAGTTTTGGTGATTTTAGAAAGAACGGCGTAATGTCTTCCACCACCAGGTTTTGCACGGCTATCACCACATCATTGCTGTTGCCGATAGACGAAGGCTGCGTGGAAAGAAAGATCTCCTGGCCGTTTTGTGAAAGCTTCAGATTGCTTGCCATCAGCATATGATCATCCAGTTCAAGAACCCCGTCTTTTGCGATCTGCCATGGTTTTTTATTGATGATAAAAGTAGACGGATTGAAGGTTAATTTAAAACCACTTTTTTTCGCTTCAAGAATGGCTGAAAGATCGGCATCGGTCAATGTTCCGTTTCCGGTAGCATGGATGTTGATGTCGGAAATATTATTATTGGCAACAACACTCAGCCTGGTGTCAGGCGAATGAAGACTGTCATTGATCACTACATCATCAATATCACCTTGTAGAACAAGCGTATCTTTTGTTCCGGTTGCCGTAAAATCCGTTTCATTAAAACTGATATTGCTGTAATCGAATTTTGGAACATGAGCCTGCACGTTCAGTGAATTGGTGGCAATATTGATATTACCCTGGATCACGGAATTATTAAAACCGGTAATTTTTGTGTTGAATAAATTCACATAATCGCTCACATTTTTTGTGTTGATCACAAAATTAAAATTCTGATTGACGATCGCTTTCTTCGGTTTATCAATGTAGGCGGGGTAATATTTATTCAGAAATAATTGAAAGGCATCCGGAAGTTGCAATATGTTGAAAGTGCCGTTAATGCTGGCATACAGCTCATTGGTAGCTACTGTTAATAATTTTTTGCCATCAATAAAAGTAGAACTGATCTTCAAAGAATCAAATGATAATATCTTTCCATTATCCGATAAAACAGCGTTGTACAATTTCGCAGAGCCTAAGAAATTATCAATATTATTTCCTGTAAAATTCAGTTTGAATTTGCCGGTTAGAGAAATGCTGTCGTTGGTAAAACCAAGGTTTTTCAAATGAAGTTTGGTAACATTTGCTTCAAGATCAAACTCGGGATTTGTTTTGCTGAAATTGATGGAACCAACCAAAGTGTCAACAATTATGTGAGGATCATTGATGCTGGCACGGCCCGTGAAAAGCTTGTTTTTAAAATCGCCGTGAGCAATGATATTCGTGTAGGCATAACCGTTAAATTCTACTTTGCTGATATTGCCATCCACGCCGATATCAATATTATCGGCGTTAAAACCTTTGCCATTTATCTTTCCATCAAAAACAATATTTCCGATGGCGCTGTTGTCAATGAATTTTCCGAGCTGAAAATTAGCGGTAGACACTTTTCCCTGGTACACCGGTTTTCCTACATCAGGGATCTGCAAATGAAGATCAGTTTGAAGTGCGCCAATGTCAGTTGTCAATGTTCCATAGGTTACAAAATCACGGATATAACCGGTGTAGCTTCCCGAAAAACGAATATTTCCAAATGCGCTTAAATTGGGACTGGTAATGGTTTTCAATGAAGGAATGAGGCGCGCAAGTTCATTGTAATTGGTTCTTAATTCATTCGATCTGAAATCAATAAAAGTTTTGTCAATATCGGGTAACCCTCTCAGGCTAATATCTCCATCCAAATAATTGTCGGGCCCTGCACTGATGATCATTTTCCGCCCGGTAATATTATCCACTTTTCCATGGGCGATTCCATTGACTGAGAAAACTTTATTCCACGATCTTGTTTCCGGGGCAAAATAGGCGAGGTCTTCGCTGCTTACCACGCTGTTCTTAAAATTTCCGTCGAGCGTAACGGTATGAATAAAATCCTGCATGTCGTCATTGAAATGATTGTAATGCATGGCATAATAATCGCGCAGGTGGCTGTTGTTGGTTACAATATCCAGGTTTTTAAACTCCATGATCTTTGGAGTGAATTTAAAATCAGCATCCAGCTTTTTTATCACAAACCCGCCACGGTCTTTGGCAGAGAGGGCAACCTGGGATTTTAAAGTGTCGCCAATCAAAGTAAAATTTTTGAAGTTCCCTTTGATAGAAGAAACGACAATGTGCCTTTCATCAAACTCATTCATCACCGGGGCAGAATTGCCTTCTCTTTCCACGGCAAGAAGGCCGTCAGTCATGGAAAGATTATTTACCGAAAGCCGCCAGTTACCGGTGTTCCATTGCAATCCTTTTATGTCGGGAGTTTCCTCATCCGGCGTGGAAGTAGTGTCTTCAGGGCGGTTGCCCGTATAATCATAGAGAGAAAAGGACGGGTGATCCAGAACAATATCGCTGATCCTGATGATGTTGTTTTTTGTATCAAATTCGTCTGCGTGAACATTTAATTTGGTTACCGAAGCCAGCATATTTTCTCCGCGCCATTCATCTCTTTGCCACACTTTGATATTTTTTAAATTCAGCACTTTCAGATCAAGATCGATGGCATTGGAAGAGGTATCCACTTTTTTCTTCACCGGGCTTGAAAAATAATCTATTAAAAACTGGTAGTTCCAGACAGAATCTGTCCGGTGAAGATTGATAAACGCATCTTCCAGGCCGATATATTTCAGCGTAATTTTATCTTTAAAGAAGAACCAGTCTGTCAGGCTTACTTTTGCTGTGCCTGCATAAAGCAATGTGTCTTTTTTCTTGTCCAGAACCAGCAGATCTGTCATCGACATTTTATCAAACAGCTCGAGATCAATTTTTTTGATGGAAACGGTTGTGTTCAGATTTTTTGAAAGCCGGTGAGCCACCCTGTGGATAATGAAAGTCTGAAAAAACGAAGTCTGCACCAATATCCACAGAACAATGATCAGCACCAGTATGCCCAGCAGTACCTTCAGGAATATTTTAGAAACTTTTTTCAGGGGAAAAACGATTATGCTTACAGGCAAAAATAAAGAAAGCGCTTCGTAAGGCAAATTTCGTTATATGTAATTGCGTTGATGAATTGTTAATCTCTAAACGTGTTTGCCACGCATTACAGGGATTTTCACGGATCGCTTTTTCATACGTTGAAGCATTGGCGATGGCTGGGCAATTTATAACTTTCTGCCGGAACGTCTGCCCAGCAAATGAACAAAAACTTGAAATTATTATTCTGTTGCTCAATAGAGAATTTTCAGCCCGGAACTGCCGCCCAATAGCGAACAAAAAGTTGATGAAATGCACGTCACGCCCTGCTATTGCCAATGCGATGTAAGCCGCCGTTTAGTCTCGTTCTAAATCGTCTAACAACAATGATAATTCCGATGTTAAAATAATGTCTTTGAAACGTTTTGCTTTTAAACCATTATACAGTTGCATGTCGCCTGTCCACAATTTCCCGTCTAATTGTTTTGTCAATGCAACAAATACAGTATCATTCGGGTCAATTGTTTTCAATTGTATTTCGGTTTTGATTAAAAGTTCTTTTGTTATAACACGTTCATCAATAAATGTTATTTTTTGAGTAACAAGTGATTCAAGTTCAGAAAGATGGTCTTCTGTGAGTTTTGTTAATTTCAAAAGTTTATTGTGGTGCCTGTGAATTTCAACCCGCAAATAGTTGCAGGAAAAAAATTGGAAATGTTCTTTTGAGTGCAAAAGTATTTTTCCGAGGCGGCTGTTTGAATTAAGGATAGCACTAAAAACAATGTTTGTGTCAACGATAATTTTCATTTAATCAGTTTGCTTCTGTTTTTAGTCCACCATTTTGCGTTTATATCATTGGCAAGTTTATCTACTTCTGCCTGGTCAGTCTTGAAGTTGGCCGTCAATTCTTTATAACGTGCATAATTCAAAAAGTCTTGCAAATCTTCAGTGTCTACCGAAGCAGGTAGTCTTATAATTACTTCTTTGCTTGTTCGCTCTACTAACATTGCTCAAATAATATTTGTCCGAAGTTATGATTTTTCTGTTGTGGTTCCAACTGTGAACATTGCCCAAAAATGGCGGCTTACGGCCACGCATTTATGCAGGCATGGAATTAGAATTCCTTTCTGCCGAAACCGCTGCCAAATTTATAATTAAAAGTTGATGTTTATTCCTATCGCTCATTAGAGTTTTTTCACCGAAACTACTGATGAAATATATTCTGCTGCTCATTGTTAGCACGTCAGCCATGCTTGCATAAATGGCGAATGTTGCCTGAAGTATGTTTAAGTCTTGTGTTGAGTTTTCGCTTCTTTATAGTCAAGATACAAATTTACCAATGCATCAGAATTTAAAATAAGAAATAGCACAAGAAGTCCCAAAGATAAAATTTGAAAAGGAGGCGTCTCTAAAGTCCCAATTCTAAACCAACTCGTATTTATTGTCGGCGTCATTGATAAACCGTTAAAAGTTGCAAGCAAAAGATAAAGTCCTGTTGCAATAATTGTGTTATTAAAACTCTTGAAGTATAAGAAAACTAACACTGCAAAAAGTCCGAGCGCCATATAATGTTGCCAAGTTGCAATTATGTCTGTAAACAATATTGTAGTCCAACAATAAATTAATAGTGCTGTAATAATGATTAACGGAATAAAAAGTAAAATTTTTTTCTTTGTCATGGTTAGAGTTGATAAAGGTCTGTTGTTATTTCAGGCAACGTTGAAGTATTTGCGAAGGCAGGGCATTCCTTGTACAAAGTTCAGCGCATATTCTTCTGATCAATAAAGATATACTGTTCAGACCTTATGCTAATGCCCTGCTTTTGCAAATACTAATGTTATGCGATTTTAGCCTGTTGATATTTTCCTCTCGCAATTCGTACATTGACGAAACTTCATATCATAACGAGTAGTAACCATTTTCTCGCCATCTTTATTGTAACAAAATGGACAATACAAGGTTTCGTCAGGCAGAAACTGGTAGCAACCCCATTTTACTGTAGGTTTCTCTTTATTGATAATTCTTGAAGCAATTCTGCTAATTGGTTTTAACTGAGATTTCCATTTTGTTAGAGCTCCCGCTATATCGGGAGAGATCCCCCACGAATTATCACAAAAGTCTTTTTCATAAAGAAAATAATTTAATACTCCTCGATCAAAAATCCCTCGTGAGATGTTTGTGTCATGAATGATAAATAGAGGCAATCCTAATGCATGAGCTAATCCAGCTTCTATATGATTCCACTCGGTTGAAAGGGGTATTAGTTTTTCAATGGTTTTATCTTTTATTGATCCAGCAGTAATTTGTATTTGTGGGTAACCTAAAATGATAGCTCCTTCACACTCATAAAGCAAATCTATTACTGCGTCCATAGGCGATTTACTTGGATAGTCTGTTGCTCCAATGGTTCTCGGTTCAAGTTCGTGACTTTTGAGTAGAGATAAAAAGTTATTAAGTCCATCGCGACATTCTGAGGGAATCCAATTTGGTCTACTTAAAAAAATACTTTTCATAATGAATGTTCAAAAGTATCGCATAACGTTCGCGCATTGGCGCAGGCTGGATATTCAATGAATTTTCAGCCGGAACAAAAGTACAGTAAATGAACAAAAAGTTGAGATTTTGATCCTTAGCTCAACAGAGAACTTTCAGCCCGGAACTACTGCCCAATAACGAACAAAAAGCTGATGGAATGCACGTCACGCCCAGCTATTCGCCAATGCGCTTGTTGGGTGCTGTTTTTATTGTCATTTGTGTGTGTCCCAAAGAAGTTTTCCATTAAAGTCAATTTTGTACTTTGTCTTGTAAAAGTCTGTGAGTAAAATTCCATCACTTTCAATTATAAATGGTTCTTCTTCGTCTATTGAAACAAAAATGTCTGCACCGCCAAATTCCCACTTTTTGCTTCCGTCTTTGTCAAGTTTTGTTACTTGAAGTTCACCGTGAACAATGTAGTCGTCTTGCTGTTTAAATATTTCAAAACAGGTCGCTTGGTCGGCTTGTGTTTTCCATTTTAAGTCAAGGTCTGGAAGTGTCAAACAAAACACTGTGTCGCAACAACAAATAAGTAATCTTTCATTGTCAAGAAGTGAAGAGTTTTGCAGAACCCCTGTCGCACCGCCTGAAGCAATTATGATACAGTTATTAATTACTTGGTCGTCCTGCAAAATTTTAATTCCGTGTTTTGAAGTGGGTATTCTTGTCCACCGTCACCAAAGTAATGTTTGTCGTAGTTGAAATTGTTGTCTGTTGAATCAAACTTGTATGTTGTTTCGTCAAGCACTTCAATTGTCAAGTTCTTATATTGGTATTTGTTCATTTTGTAGTCGTCCTAAAATAGCACCCAACGGCCAGGGCTTTGCGCAGGTGGGAAATTAGAATTCCCGTCTGCTCCAACCGTCAGCCGAATGTAGAATAAAAAGTTGATTATTTGTTCGTTTGCTCAATAGAAATCGGTCTGCCCGGACTGCTGATGATAGCAGCACAAATGCTCATGTTTATTACGTCAGCCCCGCTTGCGCAAAACCCATGTAAGCTGCCGTTTTATTTGCTTTTCAGGTCTCGCTTAATGTAATATGCAATCCACATTATTAATAAATAAAACCCACCTCCAAACCCTATATATGGTCTTAATTCTTTGCTCTCAATTATAAATGATAGTAAATAAATTGAGGTAGCGGTGATTAAAAAGTAAAGAAATCCTTTTGTTGAATATATCGAGCCTCTATGAATTAAGGTCAAATTATTCTTAGCTTTATATTTGTCAAGTTGAATTATTGAATCATCACAAAACTTTTTGAAGTCGTCTGTTTTACAAAAGTTATTGTTTGAAAATATTTTAAAATTCTCAGTGTTAGTTTTTAAATAAAGAATAGGTCCATTTCTTCCATTATAGTCCTTAAAAGAAATTAAATCAGCAAAATTTATCAATTTGGTTTCATTGGTGAAATCAAACTCCACAGAATTTTCACTTAG
The DNA here is from genome assembly GCA_051953735.1 of Ginsengibacter sp. Classification (GTDB taxonomy): domain Bacteria; phylum Bacteroidota; class Bacteroidia; order Chitinophagales; family Chitinophagaceae; genus Ginsengibacter. The sequence goes on along the minus strand of JBQCIM010000111.1, from coordinate 77,188 downwards.
CCTTGCAATACAAGAACGTACTACTTTTCTTTTCAAAGCCTGGAATAATAAAAAAGCCAAACCAAAACTTAAAACTATTGTCACAAGTAAATTTAGTTTGAGATATATACCCAAAAATTCACTCACAACAAATGTTGCCATTGCTAAGAGAACCACAGTAAGTGTGTCCCACATTTTGGTATATTGAAATTGATATTCCTTCACTTAATTTGTAAAACTAATTTCGCGTTAAATTTATGGCAGCTTACGTTTGTATTTCCGCTAATATACTCTACTTTATTTCTCAAACAATTTTTTTTAGTTCATAATTTTCAACTGGTTATGGAAAAAAACGCAACTGCCTTGCAATAGCGCAAATACAACTTTAGGTCAGTTTCAAATCATCCAATGGACTGATTACTTTTAATAGATCTTTATTGGTTGTATGCAGGTAAATTAAGGTTGTTTTTTATATCGTTATGGCCCAATAATTTTTGTATCGTGGTAACGTCGGTTCCCTTTTCGATCAGGTTGGTGGCGAAACTATGCCTCAAACTATGAATGCCGCCTGGTTTCAAACGCCTGCCTTCGTTTTGACACTTTGCATCACCTCTTGCACGCTCCGGGTTGGCAACCCTTTTTAACCTGGTTTAAAACATAGGAATTGTCATTTTTGCAAAAGGCTTTGCCACCCCTTGCTAACAGCAGGAAGATTTGGTTTAAAAATCAGAATTTGGCTTTCAAACTACAAGATAATCTTTTCACATACAATAAAAGTGGATAAAACAAAATTTATCGGATCACAAGCGGCTCACCAAATCGCAATTTTACATCACAGAATCGCAATCCTGCACCGCAGAATCGCAATCCCGTAACGCAGTTTCGCGATCTTGCAGCGTGGGATTGCGATAGTACAGCGTGGGATCGCGATCTTACAGCGTAGAATCGTGAAACTGCATCGTGGGATCGCGATTTTGCAGCATGGTTTCGCGATCCTACAGCGTCGATTCGCGAAACTGCATCGTGGGATCGCGATTTTACAGCGTCGAATCACGATTTTGCAGCATACTTTTTACTGCCGGGAAGACAAAAAGCGGATTGTTTAGCCTAAAACCGTTTCAACAACGTCTGTTTGCAGATAGGAAAGGAGGATAACCAACAGCCTGCACAGGTTGTTCCTTTCAGCATAAAGCGCAATGCCAATAGAAGTGAGCACGCCCAGCTTTTCCCTGATCGACTTTTTTTGGCTTTCAACAGTAGAAGGACGTATATGCAGCTCAGCCGCAATCTGTTTGGTAGAAAGTTCCTCGCGCACAAGGGCCGCTACCTGGTTTTCTCTTTTGGTAAGAAGACTCTTTATTTTCTGTTGATTCCTTTCCATAATGTGAGAATTGAATGGTATATAACAGATATTAATTAAAAATATTGTGTAAGAAATTGTCTGAATTTATAGGATTTTAGGATTGGAAGGATTAAGTCAATTATTAAATTATTCAATTATTAAATTATTATCTGACCAGTCCACAGGCTGTTTCGTGTTTATCTTAGGATTGGCAGGATAAATACTGTTCATCCTCTGATCCTGAGAACCCTGGTTCAGACAGTTTGAAGAAAAATCCTGTATCAAACACCATCATTCAACTTTGAACCTTAAACTAAAAAAAGTATTTCTTCGATTTTTTTTGCAAAGATTTCAGTGAATTTACCGTGGAGTTTAAGGCTTTTCTTTAAAAAATTACCACTTTCAAAACCCTCTTTCTGCTTGAAAAACCGGCGGAATAAAGCAAATTTTTTTGACATGTGGTATCCTGAAAAATGGGGATTGCAGGAATGAAGCCGGTGTATTTGCTTTGCCTCCGTTAACCCCTGGTAAAACAGGATTTTTTTTAACCCCAAAATTTTCAACCAATGAAAATTCCAAGAATTAAAACGCCGTTTGAAGGATTACCTGATCCGGTGTTTGAGACCAAAGCAGGCACCATTCATGACTCTATGGCCGAGCATGCGGATGTATATCCGAACCCGGTACCCTCGATGGCTCAAATCCTGCAGGAACTGCAGGCTTACAGTGCTTCATTGATCGCTGCGCAATCTAAGAGCAAGAATGCGGTTGCTGCAAAGGTCGATGCAAGACGGACATTAACCCTATCTTTAATCCAGTTGTCTAACTACGTGAGCACTACTGCCAACGGAGACCGGACAAAACTGATCCAATCCGGATTTGATCTTGCCAAACCGGGAGAAAGTATTGTGATCAAAAAACCAGAGATCATTACTTTGTCTGATGGCAAAAATGCCGGAGAGATCGTGGTAAAAGTACCGGCTGTAAAGGGCGCCAAGGCGTATTGCGCCCAGTACACGCTTGACCCTCTGACTGCGGAGAGCGAATGGATTCAGTTTATGACGAGCAGCAGTAAATACACTTTTAAAAACCTGCCAACTGCTACAAAGATCTGGTGCAGGATGTGTGTTATTGGACCCAACGGACAACAGGTTTACAGCGATGCTGTATGCCGCGTGGTACAGTAAACACTGAAGGGATTATTGGAAATTGGCTGGAGAGAGATCTTCGGCCTTTTTTTGTTTTAGTTCTTAGTTTGTAGTTTTTAGTTCGTAATTGTTCGCCACAAAGTCTCAAAGGCGGATTTTTAGTTCGTTGTTCTTAGTCCGTAGTTGTTGAAATGCCACAAAGTTTCAAAGGCGGATTTTTAGTTCGTTGTTCTTAGTTTGTAGTTATTGAAATGCCACCAAGTTTCAAAGGCGCGAAGGGGCGCGAAGGAGGAAGGTGAAGATTCAAAGTTCAATGTTCAATGTTGAAGATTGAAGGTTCAAAATTCACCACAATAATTTAATAATTTAATAATTCAATAATGTAGTAATTCAACCAACTCGTCACTCATTACTTCTTTATGCACATACTTTTCACCTCATATGTTAATTCACCAATAAAACGCAATTTTATGAAAGTTTAGAAGTTTTAATAAAGGCAACTATTTTAATTTTGTTTTTTAAAGTTGATCATTTGGAAAAATTTTTGCAACAAGAGATACCAAATTGTAAAAATTAAAACTTTGTCAACCTAAAAAATGCGCTATCCACAAAATCTATGAATTTAAAACCATCTGAGCATCTGTCTCAGCGACAAATCACGCATGGACTAAACCTGGTAGTTAAGGAGGGCATGGTAACTGAAGCCATGACTGCATTAACAGGCGGAACTTTCCTGGTGGCCCTGGCTCTTTTATTGGGCGCCACCAATGTCCAGATCGGTGTGCTGGCGGCTTTGCCAAGTTTTTCAAGCATTTTTCAATTAGTTGCCATTCGTCTTTTACAGAAGTATAATAACCGCCGCGGTATCGCTGTTATTTGTACTATTTGCGCGAGGATCCCATTACTCGTTATTGGCATGCTGCCTTTATTATTTTCGAAAGGCACCAGCATACAGGTGCTGATATTTCTTTTATTCTTTTATTATTTTTTTGGCTCAGTTTCTGGTGCCAACTGGAATTCATGGATGAAAGACCTCGTTCCGGAAAAAAAATTGGGCACTTATTTTTCTCATCGTACCAGGCTTACACAAACCTTGAATGTGATTCTGAGTCTTCTGATCGCGCTTGGTCTTGATTATATAAAAAGAGTTCATCCGCAGATCCAGCTTCCGGCGTATTCTATTATGTTCATTGCCGGCGGTATCATTGGCTTGTCGGCTGCCTATCTTCTTGCGCGCACTCCGGAACCTAAGAGTTATCTTCCGAAAGGAAATATGTTGAAGCTGTTTAAAAAACCGCTAACGGATAAGAACTATACCAAATTATTATTCTTCAATTCCTTCTGGTCGTTCTCTTTAAATATTGCTACTCCTTTTTTTACGGTTTTCATGTTGAAAACATTGAATCTTCCTCTTTCTTACATCATTGCTTTTGGAATCATGGGACAGGTTGCGGGAATTTTTGCGATAAAGATCTGGGGAAAACATTCTGATAAATACAGTAATAAAACTATCATTAAAATTGCTGCGCCACTTTATATTTTGTGCATTCTTTCATGGCCTTTCGCAGCGATGGCGCCTTCATTTATTTTTGTGGCACTGATAGTTGGAGTCATTAATATTATGAGTGGGATTGCTACTTCCGGTATCAATCTTTCTATCGGCAATATCGGTTTGAAGCTCGCATCCAAAGATGAAGCGATCGTTTACCTGACGGTGAAAAATATGGTGGTTGCCTGTTTTGCTTCGTTAGGCCCGATAGTGGGCGGTTTCCTCGCTGATTATTTTTCCAACAGAAGTTTCGTTTGGAATTTTCAATGGCAGGGGCCGCACGGCGTTTCGGTAATTCCGCTTCTTCAATTGCATGGTCTTGCTTTTTTGTTCATCATCGGTGGCGTGCTTGCTTTTATCGCGCTGAAAAGTGTAAGTTTTATTACTGAAGAAGGAGAGATCTCGAAAGACCAGGCAGTGGCTGAAATGAGAAGTGGATTCAGGCATGAATTTAAAAACAGGCTGAAAAGAGAATCCATTCTTTCTTTATTGTATTCTCCGGTTCACTTTCATAACCTTGTTCAGAAAAAAATTAAATCCCGCATCGAAAATCGCCTGATGAATGTTCGTAAAATGCGCAATACATTGACCCAAAAAAGAACGGCGTAATTTACTTATTGGAACAGCAAACTAACTTTTAATTACGATTTTTTGGGTAAATGAAGCAACACTTTTGGTTTAATTCTTTCAAGAGAAACTCTATAAAACTCCTGCATTCCGAAAAAATCTCTTCCTGATTTTGAAGAGTTGAATCATTTTTCAAAAAAAACAACACCTGATCCGTAAAAAAAGAAAATAAGCATAAATATTGCTTTACTATTTTTATGGAAGGAGAAACACCCAAATTTGTAGTTGTCATCGGCACTTCAGCCGGTGGCTTTTTTGCACTTGCTGAATTGATCAGCCAGCTGGATGAAGAAATGGATGCTGCTTTTTTTGTAGTAATGCATTTGTCTAAAAAAGGCATTGGCAGCTATCTGCTGAACCAGATGCAGGAATATACACCGCTGTTTTGCAGGGAAGCGGAAGATAATATGCCGATTCAAAAAGGGAATATTTATTTTGCCCAGCCCAACAAGCACCTGATCGTAAAAAAAGGATTGGTAAAACTGGGCTCCGGCCCGGCTGAGAACCGTTGGCGTCCTGCCATTGATGTTTTGTTTCGCTCGGCAGCGGCAGCATACGATGGGCGAACAATAGGAATTGTATTAACCGGCATGCTGGATGACGGTGCAGCAGGGATGGTGGCGATAAAAAGATGTGGAGGAACGTGCATCGTTCAGGATCCGAATGAAGCAGAATATCCCGATATGCCGCTGTCGGTTTTAGAAGAAATTAAAGTTGATTATTGCATTCCTCTTTCCAAAATGGGTGGCACTATTTCCAGGATCATCGCTACGCGAGAAGATGTTGACAACAAAGTTCCGGCGGACATTATAAAAGAAGTAAAAATCTCAGAAGAAGGAATTGGGAGCATTGATGACCTGCAACAACTCGGCTCATGTACTTTTTATTGTTGCCCCGATTGTGGCGGTGTTCTGTTTGAGTTAAATAATGATTCTCATCTGAGATACAGATGCCATACCGGGCATACTTTTTCTGTTACTGATCTTCTGTCGAAGCAAAATAAAAGTATTGAATCTTCTATGTGGGTAACATTAAGAGCGATGGAAGAAAGAAAAAATTTAATGGCACAGCTTGCTGAAAAAAATCAGGGTTCAAAAAAAGCACCAGTTAACTATCACGAAAAAATAGACGATCTGCAACATCATGTCGATACACTAAAAACGGTATTGCTGGATATTATCAATGAAGAAAAAGCGACAGAAGCAGTAAACAAATAATAAAGAGGATTTGTAATTCGTCAAATCCTCTTTAAAAATATCAGCACTGATCCAAAGCCTGTAAAATATCTGCTTTGATATCTTCAATATTTTCGATGCCCACTGAAATGCGAATCAATCCGGGCGTAATTCCAACAGCCAGCTGTTCTTCAGGCGCTAATTTTCCGTGCGTGGTTGACGCAGGATGAGAAGCAATACTTCTTGTGTCGCCAAGGTTTGAAGTCAATTTCAGCATCTTCAAAGCATCGAGAAATTTCACACCGCTTTCCAGTACGCCCTTCAGATCAAAAGTGATCAGTCCGCCGCCTCTTTTCATTTGTTTTTTCGCAATTTCATACATCGGGTGAGAAGGATGAAAAGGATATTTGATGCTGTTCAGTTTCGGATGCCCTTCCAGCGCTTTTACCAAAGCTTCCGCATTGTCGCAATGGCGTTGAATACGCACATCCAGGGTTTCCAAACTTTTGCTCAATAACCATGCATTGAACGGAGAAATGGCGGGGCCTGTGTTTCTGCAGAAAAGATAGATTTCGTGAACCAGTTCTTTTTTCCCTAAGATCACTCCGCCGAGCACGCGTCCCTGTCCATCCAGCCATTTGGTAGCAGAATGAATAACGAGGTCGGCGCCGTATTCTGCCGGCGTTTGTAAAACCGGCGTTGCAAAACAATTATCCACTACCAGCATCACGTTGTGTTTCTTTGCCAGTTTCCCCAGCCACTCAAGATCAATAATGTCCAAACCGGGATTAGTAGGAGTTTCCACAAAGATCATTTTTGTGTTGGGCTTGATCAGAGATTCCCATGAATCAGGATCTTTCAGATCAGCGTAAGTGTAGTCAATATTCCACCGTTTGAAATATTTGGTGATAATAGTATGAGTAGAGCCAAACACCGAACGGCAACTCAGCAAATGGTCGCCTGAATTCAAAAACGTCATGAAGCAGCCGAAGATGGCGCTCATTCCGGAAGCAGTGGCAAAGCCTGCTTCGGTGCCTTCGAAGGCGCACATTTTATCAATAAATTCCCGGACATTCGGATTTTCGAAGCGCGAATAAATATTATTTTCCAGTTCGCCGGCGAAAGTGGCGCGCATTTCTTCTGCATCATTAAAACAAAAACTGGAGGTTAAAAATAACGGAGAACTGTGTTCCATCTCATTGGTACGGGGTATTTGAATACGCACTGCCTGCGTATTGGGATGTTGCTTCATCTGTAAAATTTAGAAATTAAATTATCTATTTGCCTGAATAGAAAAAGGCTTCATTTAAAAATTAAATGGAGTGCGAAGATAAGAAGCATGAGTTTTATGAGGGGTATTTATTTAATTATTGAATTATTAAATTATTAAATTATTGGGGTAGTGAATTATTTAATTATTGAATTATTGGGAGGGGCTGTCCGTTAAATTCGGAACCTGGATTATTAATTATTAATTATTAAAAAAGGAATTGCGATGGCGCAATTCCTTTTTTTAAATGTTATCTGAGTTTCTTTTAAGAATTCATTTTGATGGCTTTGCCGCTACCGATTGTTTTGGTGGTAATATTGGTTGCGTCGCCTTTGTAAAATACATTACCGCTTCCGCTGATGTTGGCGTTGATGCTTTTGCTTGCATTCACTTTCACATTGCCGCTTCCGCTGATCTTTGCATCTGCATCTTCTGTTGTAACACTACTGCAATCAATGTTTCCGCTGCCACTGATGGAGGCGGTGATCTGGTCTGCACTTCCGCCGTTTACATCAATATTTCCGCTGCCGGAAACAAATAAGCTCAGATCATTAAAAGAGCCGGAGCTTAACTTTATATTTCCTGAGCCGGAAAGCATGAGGGTGGTTTTTCCATCACTTTCAAATTTGCCATCACCGGTGATATTGCCGCTGCCACTGAGTTGCAGTGATTTTATTTTTGTCATGGAAACATAAACGGTCATTTTTGATTCTGATTTTAAATTCATATTGCTTTTCGGTTTGATCACTAACTTTCCGTTCTCAACCGTAGTTTCAATGTATTGAAGCAAATTTTCATCCGCCTCAACGTCGATGCTGTTTGAATTTCCGTAAGAGATCTTTACATCGAGCGGGCCATGCGAAAAAATCGAGTTGAAGTCGGTTAACTGGCGTGTTTCTTTTTTTATAGTTCCGTCGCCTTGTACTGATTTCCACGGCTGGGCAAATAAGTTGACACTGATCAACATTAAAAAAGGGATGAATAATTTTTTCATGATAATTTTAATTTTTTCGTGTAACGAATAAATGCTGTAAAAGTTACAGATTGTTTTTGCAAAGATCAATTTTTTTTGACTGCCTCATTTTTTAAAATATTTTTTTTAATTCTGAAACCGTTCTTTTCTTCTAAAAAACCTTTACATTTATTCATAGAAATTTTGGCTCTTTTATTTTTTCCCGGCTATTTATTTTTTAAAATTTATCTGATTCTTTCTTACTAAAATTCATCAAACATGCAAAAGAAAAAGACTGCTTCTTCAAGAAGAAAATTCCTTAAACAACTGACCGGAACTACTTTGGCGCTTGCCGCTTCTCCGCTTGCTTCGCTGGCCGAGAAGGAAAAAATGGAACAACGGATCCTTCAATATCAAAAAAGAATTTCTGCGAACGACCGTATCAACATCGCCGTTATTGGAATGGGAATTATGGGAAACAGCAATGCGAATTCTTCTATAAAAGTTCCGGGTGTGGAACTGGTGGCGGCGTGCGATCTTTTTGCACCAAGGCTTGAAAGGGCAAAAGAACTGCATGGCAAAGATCTATTTGTTACCAACGATTACAGGAAAATCCTGAACAGAAAAGATATTGATGCCGTCATCATTGCTACTGCAGATCTCTGGCATGCGCGCATCAGCAAAGATGCATTGAAAAGCGGAAAACATGTGTATTGCGAAAAGCCAATGGTGCATTATATCAGCGAAGGACAAAGTGTAATTGACGCACAGAAAGCAAGCAAAAAAGTGATGCAGATCGGAAGCCAGGGAGTCAGCAGCATTCTTTATGCAAAAGCAAAAGAATTATTTAAGTCGGGCGAGATCGGGAAATTGAATATGGTAAATGCGGTGTATGATCGCCAGGATGCCATTGGTGCATGGGAATACACGATGCCGCCAAATGCTTCTTCAGAAATTGTAGATTGGGACAGGTACATTGCAGGCATGGGAAAAATTCCTTACGACCCGAAAAAGTTTTTCTGGTGGAGAAATTACCGTGACTTTGGAACCGGGGTTGCCGGCGACCTGTTTGTTCATTTGATTACCGACACCCATTTTATTACAGATTCCAAAGGGCCGAATACCATTTTTGCTTCAGGAGAATTAGCACATTGGAAAGATGGCCGCAATGTGCCCGATGTGATGACCGGAATTATGAATTACCCTGAAACAGCAGAGCATCCGCAGTTCCAGCTTTCATTGAGAGTGAACTTTGTGAGTGGAACCGGTGGCTCGCAACTCGTGCAGTTTATAGGCGATGAAGGCGTGATGAATATTGATTATAATGGATTAACCGTTCATCACAGCATCATGTCGAAAGCGCCTGGAATTGGTGGCTGGGATGCCTTGCAAACTTATCCGGAAGCGATGCAAAAAACTTTGCTTGAACAATATAATAAGAAGTATTCTCCTGCTGATCAGAAAAGGCCGGAGAAGCCTGACATCACTTATAAAACTCCTGAAAATTATGATGAAGACGTAGAGCATCACATCAGTTTTTTTGATGCTGTCAGAGGCGGAAAACCAGTTGTGGAAGATGCTGTATTTGGATTCAGGGCAGCGGCGCCATCTCTTGCCTGCAACGAAAGTTATTTTAAAAAGAAAATAATTTACTGGGATCCTGTGAGCATGAAATTAAAAGAAAGTTAGTTCTCAAAATCAATTTATTCCATTCATAAAATCAATCATTATGCCTTTATCAAGAAGAAAATTTTTAGTGAACGGTACGCTAACAGTTGCCGGAAGCCTTTTGTTATCCACCGAGATTTTTGCCAGTAAACCAGCAAAAAACCTCATTTTAGGAATTCAGCTTTATTCAGTCAGGGATGATATGAAAAGAGATCCCCTCGGGACGTTGAAGCAACTGGCGGCAATGGGTTATAAGAATGTAGAACATGCGAATTATGTTGACCGGAAATTTTATGGATATTCTCCCAAAGATTTTAAAAAAGTGTTGGAAGATCTTGGCCTGAAAATGCCGAGCGGCCATACTGTGATGTCTGCAAAAGATTGGGATGCGCGGGCGAACGATTTTACAGATGTATGGAAGCAAACCGTAGAAGATGCGGCCACTGTCGGTGAAATGTATGTGATCAGTCCATGGCTGGATGAAAGCCTTCGCAAGAATTACGATGATCTTTTGAAGTTTTTGGATGTGTTTAATAAATCCGGTGAACTCTGCAAAAAATCAGGATTAAAATTTGGCTATCACAATCATGATTTTGAATTCAAATATTCTTTGAACGGGCAAAAGATCTATGATATTATCCTGGAACATACTGACCCGAAATTAGTGTTGCAGCAAATTGATATTGGCAACATGTATGGCGCTGGTGGCCGCGCTTTGGAGATATTGAAAAAGCATCCGGGAAGATTTGAAAGTATGCACGTAAAAGATGAGATCAAAGCAACAAATGGTGGCGAAATGAATGATGAATACGAAAGCACTATTCTTGGAAAAGGAATTTTGCCTGTGAAAGAAATTGTGGATCTTTTCAGGGAAAAAGGCGGCACTACTGAATTTATTATTGAACAGGAATCTTACCAGGGAAGATCGCCGATTGAATGTTGCAAAGAAGATTTAAAAGTTATGAAAGGCTGGGGCTATTGATAACAATTCTTAATTTTTAAAAACTTTTCTTTGAACGAATATTTCGCTGACCGATTGAAAAAGTTATTGGTTTTTGCTTTTGGATTCATCTTTATTTTTTCTTTTAAAATCGATGCACAAAAAAAGAATGCATCTTATCAATTGCACATTCATCGCACGTTTCAGCCAATAAAAATAGACGGTGAGATGGATGATGAAGCATGGACGAAAGCCGATTCTGCCACCAATTTTTATATGGTGCTGCCGATGGACACTTCTTTTGCAAAAGTGAAAACGGAAGTAAGAATGTGTTACGACGATCATGCTTTTTATATGCTTGTCGTTTGTCACAAACTAATTCCCGGGCGTTATTTTGTGGAATCGCTACGGCGTGATTTTGTATTTGGAAAAAATGATAATTTCCTTGTGTTCATAGATCCGTTCAACGATCAGACAAATGGTTTTTCTTTTGGTGCCAACGCAGCAGGAGCGCAGTGGGATGGAAGCATGTACAATGGCGGATCAGTAGATTTGAACTGGGATAACAAATGGATCTCCAAAGTGAAAAACTATCCTGATAAATGGATTTTGGAAATGGAAATTCCATTCACCAGCATCAGGTACAAAAACGGCGTGAAGATTTGGGGAATTAATTTTAGCAGAAATGATTTAAGAACTTCTGAAAAAAGTTCGTGGGCGCCGATGCCAAGACAGTTTCCAACCGCATCTTTGGCTTACACCGGAAACCTCGTGTGGGACGAAGCGCCGCCTCCTTCGGGCGCTAATATTTCTTTGATACCTTATGTATTAACCGGACTCAGCAAAGACCAGGAAAATAAAACTCCGGTAAACTATAAAAAAAATGTTGGGGTAGATGCAAAAGTTGCCATCAACTCAGCGCTTAATTTAGACCTTACCGTAAATCCTGATTTTTCGCAGGTAGAAATTGATCAGCAGGTAACCAACCTTGACCGCTATGAATTATTTTTTCCTGAGAAAAGACAATTCTTTTTAGAAAATGGTGATCTCTTTGCCAACTTCGGTTATCCGAATATCCGCCCGTTTTTTTCAAGAAGGATCGGGCTCGGGGTTCCTATTAATTTTGGCGCAAGACTAAGCGGAAGATTGAATAAAGACTGGAGAATTGGCGTAATGGATATGCAAACGGCGCCGGTGGATTCTATTGGTTTGCCTACACAAAATTTTATCGCAGCCTCTGTCCAACGACGTGTTTTTTCAAGGTCGAATATTGGTTTCATTTTTATCAATAAACAGTCGATCAATTATCACCAGCGCCTTGATTCCGGCAAACAAATTTTCTCTGATTATAACAGGAATATCGGGCTTGAATATAATCTTGCTTCGGCCAATAATGTGTGGACCGGAAAGGCGATGTTTTTAAAATCCTTTTCTCCCGGAAAAACCGGTGATGATTTTGTTCAATCGGGTAATCTGCAATACAACAGCCGTCACTTGCTTCTGTATGGAGAATACGATTATGTCGGCAAAAACTATAATGCCGAGGTCGGTTATGTTCCCAGGAAAGGCTATTTCGAATTAAATCCGCAGGCAGCATATTTGTTTTTTCCAAAAGGTGGCAGCATTTTATCGCATGGACCTAAACTTACATATACTTTATACACCAATACAAGTTTAAAGCGTACAGACGATGAATTGTATTTTGGGTATGCATTCAATTTTCGTGATCAGAGCACCTTCGTTCCCTGGGTTTCGCATGATTTTGTGGAATTGCAACAACCTTTTGATCCTACCAATTTTAAGAAAGATTCTTTAGCTACGGGAACGCTTCATTACTGGTATGCAACCGGTTTTGATTATGTTTCAAAACCTGAAAGCCTTGTCACTTATGGACTTTCAACGCGTTTTGGCGGGTATTATGACAATGGGAGCCGGTCAAATATTAGCGGAAATGTTGGTTATCGCTTTCAGCCTTACGTAAGCATCACTGTCAATGCGAGTTACAATAATATTGTTTTGCCGGCGCCATGGAACGTTACTAAATTCTGGTTGATTGGGCCCAAAATAGATGTTACGATGACGAACAAATTATTCTTCACCACTTTTGTTCAATACAATGAGCAACTCGATAACATCAATGTAAATGCAAGATTTCAATGGCGCTACAAACCGGCATCAGATCTTTTTATTGTTTACACAGACAATTATTGGCCGGCACCATTTTCTGTCAGAAACCGCGCATTGATGCTGAAACTTACTTATTGGTGGAATGCAAATGTGAAGAAGAAGAAAAGCATTGAAATGTGATCTTCAAAATAGAAATCATTATTTTAACTTTATCTACCGCTTTTACATTAACGTCATTCACAAAAAAACTTTCTCATGCCAGCACAAAATTTACCAGATGATATTATCCTTTCCAATCTTATCCTACTTTTAAACAAAGGGAATGCCCATGTTTCTTTAGACAAAAGCCTGGAAAATATTCCTTTTGATTTGTTAGGAAAAAAGCCTTCGCGACTTCCTTACAGCATTTGGCAAATTGCAGAACATATCCGTATTGCACAATCTGATATTCTGCAGTTTTCTAAAAATCCGAAATATCAATCTCCAAAATGGCCTGAGGGTTATTGGCCTTCTGCCGCAAAGCCAGGCTCAGAAGAAGAATGGCAAAACTGTATTGAGCAAATAAAAAAAGACAGGAAAGCTTTCATCAATTTACTAAAAAAATCGGATGATCTTTATAAACCTTTTCCTCATGGCGATGGACAAACACTTTTCCGTGAAGCGTTGGTATTAGCGGATCACAACAGTTATCACACTGGTGAAATAATTGTGATCAGGAGGCTTTTGAATGATTGGAAATGAGGAAGATAAAAATGCTCCTACCTTTTTAATTTAATAATATGTAAGTGGAATTATTTCACGGGGCGGAAATGATTTACAATAGTTGGAAGGGGGTCTTTTAAAATGAATTGTAAAGAAGTTTCAGAATCTGATTTTTTGTTTCCAAGCAATTTTTTTGCAATACTTTTGATCGCCGTTTTTCCCTGAATGTATCGAAGTGGCCTTCCCTCAGATTGTGGCAATTTTTGTTTTAATGCCGCAAGACAAGTTAGATAGGGAAAGTTTACACCTGAACAAAAAGAACCCATGAGGCTTCCCCAGTAACGTGGATTTATTTCAATCAGCTTTACCCGATTATCAGCAATATCATACCGCAGATCAATGTGTGCGATGCCACTCCAGTGAAGTTTTTTAACTACTTCGCTAACAAGATTATAAGTGTTACTGTCATAAAAAAAATCAATTGCTGCTGCACGTCTGAAATTTGCACCGGAAATAAATTCTTTTTGAATAGTATAAGCCCTTATTTTCCCGTTCATACAGAATATACTGCAATCCACATCGTACCCGTCAATGAAAGTTTGCAGAATAAATTCCCTTGAAAAATCGTGTTTTTTACAATAGTCATTCAAATCCTTTGCCTCTGCAAAAAATTCTATTCCCTCTCCACCAAACCCTCCGGAAGGTTTCAGCAAAACAGGAAAGTCAAATGAAGAGAGGTTTTCTTCAAAATCCGGGTCATTTGGCTTAAACAACACGGTAGGTGGGCCAGGAATATCATTTACTTTTAACCACTGTGCAAGAAGCCATTTATTGTTGGCAATTTTAAAGGATTCAACAGAAGGTAAGGGTACTAATGAAGTAAGTTTCGGAAGAACTTTGTCATCAGACAATAACGGAATTGTGTGTACATCTACCGGCAATACCACATCCGGCTTTATTTTTTCAACTGTCTCATAAATAGCATTTATCGTGCTCACGCAGTTTTCATCCTGATAGCTGATGAATTTATTGCAGTATCGCGAATAGCGAACCGCTTTACGTGGATCGCTTGAAAGCACAAAAACGCTTACAGAATCCATCTGGCCGAGGCATCGCAACACATTAATAGAATGGTCACTTTCTCCATCAGGAATTAATACAGAAAATTCTTCCCTTCTCATAATACTTACTGGTTAATTAAAAAAATCAATAGACTTTAAAAGTCAGAAAGTTTGGAGAACGTGTTTTTTAAAGATAGGATTTGCTTATAGACGACTAAGTAAATATATGACGTTCTGATAAGAAATAAAAAGTAAATGAAGAAACAAAGCAATTTTATTTTTTTCGCTTGATTCGGGTAGATAAACAATTACAAAATATTACTCTCAATTGTTTTCTTAAATTCAGAAATATCAAACGGTTTTTTTAAAAATCCGTTGGCATGAATCCTTTTGCTGATCTTTTCTATTTCATCATTTGCTGAAAAAAGAACGACAGGGATGTGTTTGGTTTCCTCATTTTCATGCATGAGTTTAATGGCATTTTCGCCTCCAATTTTTGGAATCCACAGATCCATTAAAATGATGTCAGGTTGTATTGTTTTGACATCGTTAATAATATCATCGCAATTGGCGCGCGTTTCTACACGATAATTCTCAAAGCCTAGAATTGCTTTGCAAACAGTTAGTATTTCAAGATCGTCGTCGTAAATTAGAATTGTTTTTTGCATTCCCTGGGTGTTGTGGTTTTCAATAGATTGCCATATCCAATTGGATTATTCGCGGGGCGAATGTAAACAGAAAATGAATTTACTTTTTTTAATTTAATAAATAAAGTTTTGAGCGGTTTTTTTTAAGCGATTGACGGTTTGTTTCGTTCATTTAATTTGGATTTTTTATAGTAAAAGAAGAAATAAGAAGATTTCTGTATTGACATCTTAATTTTATAACACATTTGATAAAACTTTCCGAATCTGAATTCTGATATTGTTGTAAATTTCATCCGATAACCGGTGAATGATTTTTCCGCAATAAAATACGCAATCGGTTGCCTTGATTATTTTCAATTGATTTCTCTAAGTTTGGAACGGTCTTGTTTTTTTATTTAATTGAATAACTGACATGAAGAAATTTTTTGTATTGCCTTTCTTTTTTTTGTTTTTAATGATCACATCTTTTGCGCAGCAGAAACATACGTTCGAAATTAAAGGAGGAAATTTTTTGTATGATGGAAAACCAATTCAGATCCACTCAGGGGAAATGCATTTTGCAAGAATTCCCGAAGCTTACTGGCGGCAGCGTTTGAAGATGATGAAAGCGATGGGATTGAATACGGTGGCGACTTATGTTTTCTGGAATTATCATGAAACAGCACCGGGTGTTTGGGATTTTAAAACAGGCAATAAAAATATTTCGAAGTTTATCAAAACCGCGCAGGAAGAAGGCTTGATGGTGATCCTGCGTCCAGGCCCTTATGCTTGCGCAGAGTGGGAGTTTGGTGGTTATCCGTGGTGGCTGCAAAAAGAAAAATCTTTGGTGATCCGTTCTTACAATCAGCCTTTTTTGGATTCCTGCAAAACATATATTGATCATCTGGCAGCGCAGATAAAAGATTTGCAAATAACTCATGGCGGACCAGTTATCATGATCCAGGCTGAAAACGAATTTGGTTCTTATGTTGCTCAACGAAAAGATATTTCCTTGAAAGACCATAAAGCATACATTAGTTCAATAAAGCAGGAATTGGTTGATGCCGGTTTTGACGTACCGCTTTTTACTTCCGACGGTAGTTGGTTGTTTAATGGCGGTACTATTGCCGGTACTTTGCCGACAGCAAATGGTGAAGACAATATCGACAATCTGAAAAAAGTGGTAAATGAATATCACAATGGCGAAGGCCCTTACATGGTAGCAGAATTTTATCCCGGCTGGCTCGACCATTGGGCAGAACCATTTCAAAAAGTATCAACAGAAAGTGTTGTCGCGCAGGCAGAAAAATATTTGAAAGCAGGAGTTTCTTTTAATTTTTATATGATCCATGGAGGAACGAATTTTGCTTTTACCAGTGGCGCCAATTATGATAAAGAACATGACATTCAACCTGATATTACCAGCTATGATTATGACGCCCCGATTAGCGAAGCAGGTTGGGCAACGCCAAAATACAAAGCGCTTCGCGAGCTGTTTCAAAAATATGTTTCGTATAAAATTCCACCAATTCCTGCCGCAATTCCTGTAATTGAAATTCCATCTATCAAACTGACCAAAGCGGTGGATCTTTTTAAGATAAAAGAAAAAATGAAACCTGTTGTAAGCGATACGCCTCAAACATTTGAAGCCCTCAACCAGGGATACGGTTATGTTTTATACAGCAAGCATTTTACGCAACCCATCAAAGGAAAACTGGAACTGAAAGGTTTGAGAGATTATGCTTTGGTTTATGTAAATGGCGAAAGAGTAGGAGAGTTGAATCGTTACTATAAAAATTATTCCTGTGATGTGGACATTCCTTTCAATGGAACATTAGACATTCTTGTAGAAAACATGGGAAGAATCAATTACGGCGCGGAAATTATTCATAACCTGAAAGGAATTATCAGTCCTGTGATCATTGATGGAAATGAAATCACGGGCAATTGGAACATGTACCAATTTCCTTTTGATCATCAGCCGGACCTAAAGCATTACGGTAATACATACACGAAAAATCATCCTGTAATTTATAATGGTACTTTTACTCTTCAAAAAACCGGCGATACATTTTTGGATTTGAGCAAATGGGGCAAAGGAATTGTTTTTGTAAATGGCCGTAACCTTGGCCGCTACTGGAATGCGGGGCCTCAGCAAACTTTATACTTGCCCGGCTGCTGGCTGAAAAAAGGTGCGAATACCATTACTGTTTTTGAGCAAATCAATAATGAACAGCAGGAACAAATTCATGCAATAAAAACTCCGGTTTTAGATCAGTTAAAAAAATAAATCCAGTAAATAAAGAAATAATTCCTTTTTTAATTTTCTTTTTAAAACTCGTAAAAAATGAACAGAAAAGATTTTATTAAAAACACGGCTCTTGCAGGCGTTTCACTTTCGATTTTTCCTTCCACCAATATTTTTGCTTCGCCAAAAGACGCTCCGAAAGTAAGACTTGCTATCATTGGTGTCGGCGAAAGAGGAAAAAGTCATCTTGATTTGGTACTACGAAGAGATGATGTAGATCTGATCGCTATTTGCGATGTGGATGATCGTGTTTTAAAAGAGTCAAAATTGATCATTGAAAAGAGTGGCAAAAAAATGCCGCAAATTTATACAGGCGATAATTATGCATGGCAGAAATTGCTTCAGAAAGAAAAGCTGGATGGAGTGATCATTGTAACACCCTGGGAATGGCACAAGCCAATGATCATGGGGGCTCTGGAATCAGGGCTAAAATATGTTGCTACGGAAGTGATCCTTGGAATTACGTTGCAGGATCATTGGGATGTGGTAAAGGCTGCAGAAAAATATAATGCCAATGTGATGATGCTGGAAAATGTTTGCTATCGCCGCGATGTGATGGCAGTATTGAATATGGTGCGCCAAGGATTGTTTGGCGAATTGCTTCATTTGCAGGGCGGCTATCAGCATGATCTACGAGAAGTTTTGTTTAATGACGGAGTGCATGTATACGACCATGGCGTTGAGTTTGGCGAGAAAGGATTTTCTGAAGCACATTGGCGTACGGAACATTCCATTCATCGCAATGGAGATTTATATCCGACACATGGCATTGGCCCAATCGCTCAATATATTGACATCAATCATGGCAATCGTTTCACTTCTCTTTGTTCTTTTTCTTCAAAAACAAGAGGCCTTCATAATCACATTGTAAAAGTGGGCGGAGAAAATCATCCAAATGCAAAAGTGAAATTCAAAGCCGGAGATGTGATCACCACTTCAATTAATTGCGCCAATGGAGAAACGATCTTATTGCAACATGATACTTATAATCCGCGTCCTTATTCATTGGGTTTTCGTGTGCAGGGAACAGAAGGTTTGTGGATGGATGTGAGCAACACAATTTACATTCAGGACAAGTCGGAAAAAAATGATCAATGGGATAATGCGCAGGCATGGTTTGATAAATATGATCATCCTTTATGGAAAAGATGGAGCAAAGAAACCAAAGGCGCAGGACATGGTGGAATGGATTTTTTTGTGATACATGCCTTTGTTGAATCGATTAAAAGAAAAACGCCAACACCTATGGACGTGTATGATGCAGCGGCTTATAGCGCTATCACTCCACTCAGTGAGCATTCTAT
This sequence comes from Ginsengibacter sp., assembly GCA_051953735.1. GTDB lineage: Bacteria > Bacteroidota > Bacteroidia > Chitinophagales > Chitinophagaceae > Ginsengibacter. The sequence goes on along the minus strand of JBQCIM010000111.1, from coordinate 58,410 downwards.
TACTTTAGGAAATCAAACTGTTGAATTCCCTGATTTTACTGAAGGGCAATGGATGTATCGTAAACCTGTCTTTGCTTTCAACGATGAGTATTAATTGAATTAATTTTGGTCGCTTGCTTATTTTAAAAAAAATCAATGAGATTAAAATATTTCTTTTCAGTTGTTTCGCTCTTTTTCATCATGAATACGAATGCACAAAATTTTGTTGTCGGTACTTACAATCTTCGTTATGAAAATAATTTTGACACAGGAAATTTGTGGGTTGATCGTGCGCCGGTAATTGAAGCGCTGATACGCTTTCATGATTTTGATATTCTTGGAACGCAGGAAGGTTTGATCGGAATGTTGAACGATCTGAGCAAAGCGCTGCCTGAATATCAACGATATGGGATAGGTCGGGATGATGGAAAAGATGCCGGCGAACATTCTGCTATTTTCTTTAAAAAAGATAAATTTTCACTTTTAAAGCATGGCGATTTCTGGCTTTCACAAACTCCTGAAAAACCTTCGTTGGGTTGGGACGCCACCTGTTGCAACCGCATTTGCTCGTGGGTTTATTTGCAGGATAAAAAATCGAAAAAAAAGTTTTATGTTTTCAATGCGCACTATGATTATCAAAAAGACCTCGCAAGAAATGAAAGCAGCAAACTGATCTTAAAAGAGATCAAAAAGATTGCAGGAAATGAACCGGTTATTTTTATGGGTGATTTGAATGGTGGCAATGAAACGCAGTGGTACCAGGCAATTGCCAATTCCGGCTTATTAAAAGATACTTTCAAAGAAGCGAAATATCCTTATGCCAACAATCCTTCTTTCCAGGATTTTGGAAAAGAAGTTGATCGCACTGATGTGATAGATCACATTTTTGTTACCAAGGATTTTTTGGTAAAAAGATGGGGAATATTAAGCGACACTTATCATGGAAAATATCCTTCCGATCATTTTCCTGTTCTTGCTGAAGTTGTATTGAAATAAGAAAAAAGAAACCGGTATTATTTGTTCGTTTACTGATTTGTATGAACATGACAAGTATGGCTATACGAAAAGTATTAATATAACGGTTATGTACAACGTAATTTATGGAAGAGGACATTTCAATGCTTCATTAAATTGTTGCCATATCTCTTTTACAATTTCCCCGGCTGGTTTTATTTCTTTTATTAACGCGCTCACCTGGCCGATTTCCAGTTCGCCTTCTTCAAGATCGCCTTCAAACATTCCTTTTTTTGCACGTGCTCTTCCTAAAATATTTTTCAATTCTTCGACAGAAGCGTGCCTCGAATATGCCTCTAAAATTTGTTGATAAAATGGATTTTTCATCATACGAACCGGCGCCAGTTCTTTTAAAGTAAGGATCGTATCACCTTCATGGGAATTAACAACTGCTTTTTTAAAATTGATGTGGGAAGAAGCTTCATCACTTGCTACAAACCTGCTTCCAATTTGCACTCCGTCAGCTCCAAGAACCATTGCTGCCAGCATTTGTTTTCCTGTCGCGATTCCTCCCGCTGCGATCACAGGAATAGAAACTGCTTCACGAACCAAAGGAATTAAAACCATCGTCGTTGTTTCTTCTCTTCCGTTATGTCCTCCGGCTTCAAAGCCCTCTGCAACGATTGCATCGCAACCTGATTGTTGCGCTTTTTCTGCAAAACGTTTGCTTCCTACCACATGAATCACTTTGATTCTGTGATCTTTTAAAACAGGAGTATAAGTTGCCGGATTTCCTGCTGACGTGATTACAATCTCAATTTTATTTCTGAAAATAATTTCAAGATGATGTTCTACATCGGCATATAAGATTGGAAGATTTACGGCGAAAGGCTTGTTAGTAGCGGCTTTACACTTCTTAATATTTTCTTCGAGAATATCCGGGTACATACTTCCTGAGCCAATAACGCCTAATGCGCCGGCATTGCTGACAGCGCTACACAAACACCAGCCGCTTGCCCAAACCATCCCCGCCTGGATGATCGGAATTTCAATGTTTAATAATTGGGTGAGGCGATTGTTTTGCAAAATTTACATATGAGTGTGTGAGAAGAGAATAAGAATTGCAATTATTTGTAAGTTTACTGCTATTGGTGGCTTACTTTTTTATTTATTTGATTGAGATTTATCCCAAATCAATTTCAGTATTATCTCCAATATTCAATGAGCGCGTTTCGCCGATCACTTCAGTGTCATTTCCAATCAAAGAATCATCCAGCATTACATCATACAATTTGGAATAAGAACCAATGATAGAAGCTTTTATGATCGAAGAATGAACGATGGTATTCTCACCCATAGCCACATGTGGACCAATAATAGAATTTTTAATGTCGCAGCCTTCAGCGATACTTACAGGTGGAATGAAGATGGTATTTTCAAAATTATTTGGCTCAGCGATCGTGCCGCCAAATTTTTGAAGCAAAACAGAATTGGAGTGCAAAAGAGATTCTTTCCTTCCGCAGTCGAACCAGTTTTCTACTTTAAAAGATTTGAAAACAGCGCCGCCGGTGATCATACATTCCAAAGCATCAGTAAGGTTAAATTCATTGTGGCTTTTGATGCCGTTTGTAATAATGTTCGAAAGGCAATTAAACAACAATTTTGAATCTTTTATTTTATAAAGTCCTACTAAAGCCATGTTGGATTTGGGAATAAAAGGTTTTTCAACCACTTTGGTAATGATACCTTCATCATCAATTTCTGCCACACCAAAATCTCTCGGATCATCGACTTTTTTCACACCGAGCATTGAATAAGGGGAGCTAAGTACTGATTTGATGTCATACTCGCAAATAGTGTCGCCAAGAGCAATGAAAACCTCATCATCGCCCACTAATTTTTTAGAAAGATCAACTGCGTGGGCTGTACCTTTTCTTACATTCTGATAAATAAAATGACAGGTCAGCTCCGGATATTTTGCATTAATATAATCCTGTATTTTTTCGCCCAGGTAACCTACAATAAAGATGAATTCATTAATGCCGGCTTCGTGCAACTGGTCTACGTTGATACTCAGGATCGTTTTTCCAGCTAACGGAATCAGCGCTTTTGGCTGTGTGTAAGTATGCGGACGCAATTTGGTGCCTGCACCTGCTACAGGAATAATGGCCTTCATGGTTGTAAGTTTATCATCCGTTTGTAAAAAAAGGGATGTGAATATAGTAAATGTTTTCGAATCGGTTTTTTGCCTTTCATGCTCTTCGTTCAGATTCAGCCTTCACAACTTTTTAGTAGGTTTGCGCAAATTTTATTACATGCCAAAAGACAAACCGATTTTTGATATCATCCACAAAGAATTAAACCGCCAGCGCGAAGGAATCGAACTCATTGCTTCAGAAAATTTCACTTCTTATGAAGTGATCCGAGCCATGGGAAGTGTGCTTACCAATAAATATGCGGAAGGTTACCCGGGAAGAAGATATTATGGCGGCTGTGAGTTCGTAGATGAATCAGAACAGTTAACCATCGACAGGGCAAAGCAAATTTTCAATTGCGAATATGCAAACGTTCAGCCTCATAGTGGTGCACAAGCCAATTTTGCTTTGATGTTTGCTGTTTTAAAACCGGGAGATAAAATTTTAGGATTGGATCTGAGCATGGGCGGACACCTTACTCACGGTTCGCCGGTAAATTTTTCAGGGAAAATTTATGAGCCACATTTTTATGGAGTGAAAAAAGAAACCGGCCTTGTGGATTATGAAATGCTGGAACAAAAAGCAAGGGAAATAAAACCAAAAATGATCATCTGCGGCGCGTCTGCTTATAGCCGTGACTGGGATTATGAAAGAATCAGAAACGTTGCGAATGAAGTGGGAGCGTTTGTAATGTGTGATATGGCCCATCCTGCCGGCTTGATCGCCAAAGGTTTATTGAAATCCCCATTTGAACATTGTCATTTTGTAACTTCCACTACCCATAAAACCTTGCGTGGCCCACGCGGCGGAATTATTCTGATGGGAAAAGATTTTGAAAATCCATTTGGTTTAAAAACGCCAAAAGGGGAAACAAGAATGATGAGCCATGTGATCGATATGGCTGTTTTTCCTGGCACACAAGGCGGACCGTTGGAACATGTGATCGCTGCAAAAGGAGTTGCTTTTGGAGAAATATTGACCGAAGATTTTACAGCTTATGCTAAACAAATCCAAAAGAATGCACAGGCAATGGCCAAAGCATTTAATGCAAAAGGATATGACCTTATCAGCAACGGAACCGATAATCATTTGATGTTGATCGATCTTCGTAATAAAAATATTACTGGTAAAAAAGCCCAGGAAACTTTGGATCATGCCAACATTACTTTAAATAAAAATGCGGTTCCTTTTGATGATAAAAGCCCTTTTGTAACTTCCGGAATTCGCGTGGGCGTTCCGGCAATTACTACAAGAGGAATGAAAGAAAATGATATGATTACCGTTGTCGATTTTGTAGATAAAGTTTTGATGAACCTTGATGATGAAAAAGTCATTTCTTTAGTAAAAAATAATGTAAAAGATTTTATGAAACAGTTTGTATTGTATCCTGAACTGGGCGAATAATGGCATATTTAATGCTGTAAAAGAAGCGAAAGGGTAGAGGAAAGAAATAAGAAAGAACAAGTGCCTTTTCACTTTTATTCAACAGTAAAGTAAATTAAATACTTATGTCAAAAACAACCAAAGGAAAAGATGCAAACGGTGTTTTTCATCCGGGAAAAGGAAAACCTTCAGGAGCCAATAAGGAAGAGGGTTTGGGATTACAGGCAACTCCGCCAGATCAAATGGACGAATACAAAGAAATCAGCGATAAATATACCGTAAGTGCCGATAAAATAGATCCATCAGTTCACGTTCGTCATGTTAACAGAAATACTTCCAAAGGCGAAGATGATGATAATACCGGAGAGCCAAGAGTGAAGCAGTAAATAGATAATTCAAGGTTGAAGGTTTAGCAACTTTGAACTTTCAACCTTGAACTTTCAACTACTCAAGTTCTTCATCAGAGAAAGATTGTGAACTTAGATTGATCATGCTTCCCATCAGGTCTTTAAATTCGATCTTTCCTTCCAATACTTTTTTGCTGATCAGGGAGAAAGTAGATAACCCGTGCAGCACAAATTCCATCAACAAAGCATTTTCTTTCGTGTTTGCATTGGGATAATGTTTTTTTACAAAACCAAAAAGCCCATCTACTTTATACAACATCTGAATTTTATCTTCATCCTTCATATCGAAAGAAAGATTGAGTTGATTTCCGGCATCAAACCATCGGGTGATGGTTTTGTAAGGATTTTCTTCAGGAACTGATTCCCTTGTTTTTCTTTTTTTGAAAGATTCAGGATTGGGGAAATATTTTACAAATTGTGTACGGATGGCTTTTTCTACAAGATTATACGCCACCTGGTAAGGTCCTTCCTGCTCGCCTTCATAAACCAGTTCTATTTTTCCTGTAATCGATGGAATAATTCCGGTGAGATCGCTGATCCAAATTTGCGTTTCTTTTTCTTTATTTCTGATTGCTCTTCTTTCCGCAGCACTCACTGCATTTTCAAAAGCAGAAATGGTAAGCCTTGCAGAAACACCACTTTTTTTATCTACAAATTCGCTGCTGCGCGCTTCAAAAGAAACCTGTTCCACCAAACGTTTTACCAAATCACTGACATGCACTTTTTTCACCTGGTCGCTGTGCACAGAAGCTTCCTGCTCGGTAATGAATAAAGAATTTTCAATCGTTGTTGGATAATGCGTAAGAATCTGACTTTCGATCCTGTCTTTTAAAGGTGTAACAATCGCCCCACGATTGGTATAATCTTCGGGGTTAGCGGTGAATACGAACATGATATCCAAAGGCAATCTTAATTTAAAACCGCGAATTTGTAAATCGCCTTCTTCGAGAATATTAAACACAGACACCTGGATTCGGGCCAGCAAATCCGGCAATTCATTGATCACAAAAATTCCACGATTGCTTCGTGGAATGATTCCATAATGGATCACTCTTTCGTCAGCGTAACTCAATTTTAAATTCGCTGCTTTTATCGGGTCAATATCTCCAATTAAATCTGCAACGCTCACATCCGGAGTAGCTAATTTTTCGCCATAACGTTCACTGCGATGCAACCACGAGATCGGCGTATCGTCGCCTTTTTCTTTTACCAGGTCACGCGCATATTTGCTCAATGGTTTGAAAGGATCATCGTTCACTTCGCTGCCTTCCACGACAGGAATATATTCATCCAGCAAATCGATCATTTGGCGTGCCATCCGGGTTTTCGCCTGCCCGCGCAATCCTAAAAACAAAATATTATGACGTGATAATAAAGCTCTTTCTGTATCAGGAATTACCGAATCTTCATATCCGATGATTCCCGGAAAAGTGATTTCTTTTTTGCCAATCTTCTTAATAAGATTCTCACGTAATTCTTCTTTTACTGATCTTGGTTTGTAATTAATTTCTTTTAATTCGCCTAAGGTTTTTATATTTTCGATGTTCATTTTTATTTTTCTAATTTTCTCTGATTAATTCTCTTCTCTTTTACGGAAGTTACAAACTTATTTAATCACTCGTCCTCTAAACAACCTAAACCATCTAAAGGATATAAACTTAATAATTCAATAATTTAATAATTCAATAATTTAATAAACGGTCTTCCTCCTTCCGCTTTCAAAATCCCTGAAGATAAAAGCTCCCAATCTATCCAGCGACGCAAAGAACGCTTTCCCATTATTGGTTTCGGTAAATTCTGTTACAAACCTTTGCAGATAAGGATCACTTGCGATCATAAAAGTGGTGATTGGTATTTTTAATTTTTTGCATTGTGCAGCAAGATTGAGACAACGGTTGAGAATTCTTCTGTCAACACCAAAGCTGTTTTTATAATAACGTTTTCCTATTTTTAAACAAGTTGGCTTGCCATCTGTGATCATAAAAATTTGCTTGTTGGGATTTTTTCTTCTTCTTAAAATATCCATCGCCAGTTCCAGTCCTGCAACGGTATTGGTATGATAAGGGCCAACCTGCAAATACGGAAGGTCTTTGATTTCCACAGTCCAGGCGTCATTTCCAAATACAACAATATCAAGTGTGTCTTTAGGATATTTAGTCGTAATCAATTCGCTCAATGCCATTGCCACTTTTTTTGCCGGTGTAATTCTGTCTTCACCATAAAGGATCATGCTGTGAGAAATATCGATCATTAACACAGTGGAAGTTTGCGCTTTAAAATCTGTCTCACGGATTTCCAGGTCATCTTCCTGCATCATGAAACTTTCTGTACCGTGATTGATCTGTGCATTGCGAATCGATTCTGTAAAATCTATTTGTTCCAACGTATCGCCAAATTGAAACGGCCTTGTTTCGGGATTGATCTCATCGCCATTTCCCGGTTTGAACGTTTGATGATTCCCTGATTTTGTTTTCTTTAATTTTCCAAAGATCTCTTCGAGGCTGCGTTTGCGAATTCCTTGTTCAGTTTTTGGAGTAATTTGTATTTCTCCTTTTTGTTTGTTTTCATCGATATAGCCTTTGTCTTTGAGGTCTTCAATAAAATCGCCCATCCCATATTCATCGTTGGTCAGTTCGTATTGCTTGTCCAGTTCGGTAAGCCAGCTCAGCGCTTCGCCCACATCACCACTGGTATAAGTGAGCAATTGCATAAAAATATCCAGCAGATTTTGAAAGGGTGTTTTATTATTTTCGTTTGGGTCGTATTTTGAAAAATGATGGAGTCGCATAAGGTTGAATGTTGAAAGTTAAAGGTTGAAGATTGACAGTTTGATTCTTCCATTCATAAAAACAGAAAAGCAATTTATTTCTCTCTTTACTGCTTCAACTATCAACTTTAATTCAAGGTGAGATTAACATTAAACTTTCACCTCTGAATCTTCAACTTCTCTGCAATTTACTCCACAAAAGATTTTTTTAATTACTTCCAGTGTTAAAATAAAAAATCCCGGCTCTGCAATGAACCGGGATTTTTTTTAATCATAATCAATTTTATTGTGTTTTATCATGCACCTGTGTGTCTCTTGGAACCGGAATATTTTTAATTACCGGATTGGCTGTTTCCGGGGAAATAGTTTGCTCCGGTTTCGTGAAGTGTTGTTCCATCGCCTGAATCTGCTGCAAAAGTTGCTGTACAATCTGGTTATCATAAGCCAGGTTTGCCTGCTGATCATCATTAAGACTGTTGAAATACATGATCTGTTGTTGCAGATCAGCACGCAAAGCATCAGAAACTTTTTTTGCTAAAACAGTATCGCCGGCCAGGTAAGAAGCATATAAGAATTGCGCCGAAATCTGATCTTGTTGCTGTCTGCGTGAAGCCATTCCATAAGGGAAATTTTGTTGCAACATATTCTTATCACATCTTTCGAGTAAATCTTTTGCTTCCGACATTTTTCCATGTTCTGCCATGAACATTGCTACTTGTGCATATTGCATTCTCAAAGTATTCAGATGTCTTCTGTTTTCTTCGTCGAAATAAACACCAGGAACATTGGCATTTCCAAACTTAAATTTGTTCATCATGGCGTTATAAGCCCAGTCGCCATTTACTTCACTGTTCTTCACAGGAACCAATCTGTAAGTAAGTCCATCGGTTCTTAAATATTGCCCGAAGCCAAGTTCGCCATAAGGTGAAGTAAAATAAATCGGACGTTTCCAGTTGTTGGCAGCAATGATGTTCAAGATGGCACTTTCATTTTTCATCAATGCATTTTTTGGAATCGTAAAATCTAATTCGCTCACCACGCTATCCCCTGGATTTACTGTTCCGTTTTGTCTTACCAGGTTGGTATCAACCGGAACTTTTACATTTTTTGTTGGGAAAATATTGAGGAAGTCAGAACCGTTTTGATACATTCTTGAAGGATCATCGCTTCCGGCATAATCTTTCATCATTGTGTAAAGATCCATTGGTTTTGTCTGATCTACTTTTGCTCCCGGCAGATCAGGGAAATAATATATGGCATCGCGATCACTACCAATAATTTGATCAGGAGTCCACAGAACAGGAATTGGGGCGCTTTTATTTACGGCGTAACGAAGCTGATTGATATACCAATCAGTTCCAAGTAAGCTCGAATTAATTACTCTCACATCCCTTCTGATTCCCAACACTTCCTGATCGAACCATAAAGGATAAGTATCGTTATCGCCAAAAGTGATGAGAATAGCATTTGGCGCGCAACTTTGCAAATAATCGACAGCAATATCTCTGGCCAAAGTTTTATGACTTCTGTCGTGATCATTCCATTCCTGGCTTGCCATCAAAACAGGAACGGCTAATAGACACAATCCGCCGGCAACATAATTGGCCGTTTTTGTGTTCATATATTTTTCAAAAAGCTCTTTTACATACATCGCTCCGATACCAATCCAAACAGCAAATGCATAAAACGAACCTACATAAGCATAATCCCTTTCACGGGGCTGGTTTCCGGCCTGGTTCAGATAAAATACAATTGCGATTCCTGTAAAGAAAAATAATAAACCTACGACGATACTTCCTTCTTTATCTTTTTTATATTGATAAATGAGGCCAAGAATACCGAGCAATAATGGCAATGCAAATAACCTGTTATGCGATTTGTTAGTTTTTAGTGTTTCAGGCATTTTACTTTGATCGCCAAGGCGTGCATTGTCCCAGAAAGAAATTCCGGTAAGCCAGTTTCCATCGCGAACATTTCCCATGTCTATTCCCTGCAAGTCATTTTGTTTTCCTGCAAAATTCCACATGAAATAGCGCCAGTACATCCAGTTGAGCTGATAGCTGAAAAAGAAAGCAATATTATCACCCATCGTTGGCTTTGATAAATATTGTCCTGTCTTCGGATCTTTTCCTATTCCGGCAAAGCTGGCGTAATAATCGGCATGTCCCTGGTCGTTACTGTTGTCCCACATTCTTGGAAAAAAATGAAGATCTGCAGGATCATATTCTGTAACTATTTTCTTTCCTTTCTTTTCATACTTATTGGTGCCTTTTACATAAGTGTCCTCATATTTCTGATCAGTAGGTTGATCAGTAAAATCCTGTCCTTTAATAATAGGCCAGTCGCCGTATTGTTCGCGGCTCAGATAACCTTCAAGACTTAAAGGATTATCTACATTAAACATATCGATTGCAGGATCAGCAAGCGAGCGGATCATTGTAGTGAAATAAGTTGAAAAGCCAAGTATCACAAATGCAAAGCACCACATGGCAAGGCGCAGAAAATTCCAGTTCTTTTTCTTTGCCAGTCTTAGCAACATGAAAATAATAAAAGCCAGCAATACAAAGAAAAAGGTAAAGCCACTGAAGAAAGGAAGACCAAAACTATTTTTGAAAAGAATGTCAAAATCAGAAGCAAGTTTTATCGTCCATTGAATCATCGGAACCTGCACGATCCCTGTTATAATACATGCAGCAATGAAAGCTCGTACTGTTCCCCATTTAGTTACTTTATACCGCGTAAAATAATAGATCATCACAATGGCAGGAATCGTAAGGATCGGCAATAAATGCACACCAACTGAAAGACCAATCAGGTAAAAAATTAAAATGAGCCATTTATCAGCAGGAGTAAAATTTCCTTTCACTCCGTTTGCTCTTTCTATCGAAACTGCATGTTCCCATTTCAAAGCTGCCCAAAAAACAATGGCAGTAAAGAAAGAAGAACTTGCATAAACCTCTGATTCTACTGCGCTATACCAAAATGAATCACTGAAAGTGTAGGCCAAAGCACCGGTAACGCCGGCAGTCATGATCGTAAAGATCTGTGTGCCCGTAAGTGGATTCGGATTGTTTTTTTCGGCGATCTTTCTGCCAAAATGAGTGATGGTCCAGAATAAAAATAAAATACAGAAACCACTCATTAACGCACTCATCGTGTTCAAGCCAAGAATCGCCTTGTTAGGATCCGAAAACGGCATCATAAAAAGCCTTCCCAACATAATAAATAATGGCGCTCCCGGCGGATGTGGAATCTGAAGTTTGTAAGCACTGGACGCAAATTCACCGCAATCCCAAAAACTGCCGGTTGCTTCCATGGTTGATAAGTAAACGAAACAGGCGATGATACAAATCACCCATCCGGTAATGTTGTTGATGCGTTTATAGCTCATTATTTTGGTTTTATCGAAACAGGGGCAAATATAAAGCTATGATTGCTTCATTTCAATCCGCTCAATTTTTTTTATACAAAGGATTGTTAATTTGTTAAAACCCCATTACACGAATTGCACGAATTACACCAATTACACAAATCAACGACAGTGAACTGACAAATAAATTCAATTTTTATTTTTCATTTTTGAACAACATAAATTTTATTTCTGCAGGTTCTTCATCTAATTTTGCGCCTCTGATTTTTTCAGAAAAAAAATTTTGTTTTAAAAGCATTGAAAAAAGCATTTCTCCAACTTCACTTTGCCGTAATACTTGCGGGATTTACAGCTATTTTAGGAAAACTGATTGAATTGAATGAGGGCCTGCTAACATCTTACCGCATGTTTCTTAGCGCCGTTATTCTTGCAATTGTTTTGTATTTTAAAAAAGAATTAAAGCGGCTTTCCGCCAAAAGTATTTTGCAGCTTTTTGGCGTCGGTGCCATCGTTTCTTTGCATTGGGTTTGCTTCTACGGAAGCATCAAATATTCGAACGTTTCTGTTTCCGTTACGTGTTTATCAACCATCGGATTTTTTACTTCTTTGTTTGAGCCGCTGATCATGAGAAGGAGAGTGGATTTTGTGGAAGTATTGCTTGGAATGCTTGCTGTTGCTGGTGTTTACCTGATTTTTAATTTTTACCCCGAATATAAAACAGGAATTATCTTCGGAATTATTTCAGCAATTTTTGCGTGCCTTTTTCCTATCATTAATAAAAATTTACTCGTCACTTTTTCTCCGCGAACTGTTACACTTTATGAAATGACCGGAGGTTTTATTACGCTGTGTTTTGTTCTTCCGGTTTATTTCCAATTTTTTCCGCCGGTTTATTTTATTCCAACAGCAAAAGATTTTTTATGGCTGATCATTTTAGCAGGCGTTTGCACAGTTTTCGCGTTCAATCTTAGTTTGAATGCTTTAAAACATATCTCTGCATTTACCACCAATCTTACTTACAATTTTGAGCCGGTTTATTCGATCATTCTTGCCTTTATCATCTTTAAAGAAAATAAATTTCTGGGCGCAGGATTTTATTTTGGATTTGCTTTGATCTTGCTGGCGGTTTCTTTGCAAATGCTAAGAGTTTATAAAGAAAGAAAAAGCTGATTTTTCAGCAAAGGAAGTTTGGCAAAATTTATGAGTAATTAGATGTGATTTAGCATTAAAAGAAATTTCAAAAATAAAAAAGACATGGACGCAAAAACAGTTTCTTATATTTTAAATGAATTAGGAGAAGACCGGGAAGATTATTTTAATGCTATTGCGCCGCCGGTCATTCAAACCAGCAATTTTGCTTTTAAAAAAGTAGATGATTTCAGAGACGCATTGGAGAATGAATCATCAAGATATTTATATAGCCGTGGCTTAAATCCAACCGTTCAGATTTTATCCCAAAAGCTTGCTGCGCTTGATTCTGCAGAAGATTGCCTTGTTTTCAACAGCGGCGCTGCGGCAATATTTACCGCTGTTTTTGCCAACATCAAAAGCGGCGATCATATTATTTCTGTAGAAAGACCTTACACCTGGGCGCAAAAAATGTTCAACAATGTTTTGCAGAGATTTAATGTAACCGTCACTTATGTTGATGGAAGAAATGTTGAAAATTTTGAAAATGCGATTCAGCATAATACCACATTGATTTATCTGGAATCGCCTAACAGCTGGACTTTTTATTTGCAGGATCTGGCGGCAGTTGCAAAAATTGCGAGAGCAAAAAAGATCGTTACCATTTGTGATAATAGTTACTGCACACCTCTTTATCAGAAGCCAATTGAATTAGGAATTGACCTTGTTTTGCAAAGCGCTACCAAATATATCAATGGCCACAGTGATGTGGTTGCGGGTGTATTAAGTGGCACCAAAGCGATGGTCAAAAAGATCTTCAGCAGCGAATATATGAACATGGGAATCGGCACCACACCTTTCAATGCGTGGTTGTTGATAAGAGGCTTAAGAACGCTGCAGACAAGGATTTCACGTATTTCTGACACCACAGAAAAGGTAGTGAATTATTTAAAAAGCCATGAAAAAGTGGAAGATCTTATGTATCCTTTTGACAAAGATTTCCCACAATATGATCTGGCAAAAAAACAAATGCAAGGCTCCGGTGGATTGTTTTCTTTTTACCTGAAAACTAATTCAATAAAAAAAATTGAAGCTTTTTGCGAAAACCTTCAACACATTATTATGGCAGTAAGCTGGGGTGGCTATGAATCTCTGATCATGCCGGGATGTGCTTCTGTAAAAGAAGAGGATTTTGATTCTAATAAAAAAGAGCAACGGCAACTGAGAATGTATGTTGGGCTTGAAGATCCCCAATACATTATTGAAGATCTGGAAAGAGGATTGAAGGCAATGGAAGAATAATTATTGAATTATTCAATTATCCAATTATTGTTGAAAATCTTTGTCGTTATTTACAGTAAACAAAGAAAAAAATTGAATTTTTTTTGCTGTTCTTGGGAAGAATAATTTATTGCTAAAACGATTATTACCTTCCTGAATATTATTATTTTGCCACTTATCCATCTCTTTATTTGTGTTACCTTCAAATCATTATTTTTGTTTTTATGCATATCAAAATTAAACTACTGATCCTTTTTATTTTTTTGGGTACGTTAGGTTATTCGCAAAAGAAATGGACTTTGTTGGAATGTGTTCATTACGCAATGGAAAATAATATTTCTGTAAAGCAAAGTGCTTTGCAGGCTGATCTTGCAGCAATCACTTATAAACAAAGCCGTCTTTCACAAATCCCAACTGCCAACATTTCTAACAGCGAAGGATTGCGTTATGGAAAATCGCAAAATCCTTCCACAGGCATTTTGGAAAATCAAAATTATTTTTCTGTTGGTTTAAATCTTCAATCGAGTGTTCAGATCTTTAATTGGTTCTCAAAGAAAAATACCATACTTGCGAATCATTGGTCGGTTGAAGCGGCAAAGGCAGCGACGGATAAAATGAAAAACGATATTGCATTGACGGTTGCCAATTCTTATTTACAAATTTTGCTGGCGCTGGAGCAGGAGAAGATCGCAGCGGTTCAGGTACAACAATCAAGAGGACAACTGGATCTTGTGTATAAACAAGTGGCAGCCGGTGCAATGGCAGAATTTAATGCGACAGAACTTGAATCACAACTGGCAAATGATACGGCGAATTTGATCTCGGCAACAGGAAATGTAGCGCAGGCAAAATACGTTTTGAAAGCATATATGAATATTGACGCCGGAGATTCTTTTGATATTGAAGAGCCGCCAATGGAGCAGATTCCTGTGATGCCCATTGGAGAGCTTCAGCCAGAAAGCGTTTATGCATCAGCATTAGCCAATCAGCCTCAACAAAAAATGAATGAATACAATCTGAAAGCTGCAGAAAAAAATAGTCTTGCTGCCAAAGGAATGTTGTATCCCACCATTTCTGCTTTTGGAAATCTCGGTTCTAATTATGGGTATTTCCGTACGCCAAAATTTGAACAAATATTTAGTGGTTATGCGCCGAGCGGACTGGTAGTAAGTGATAATGCAGGCGGATATATTGATGTTGAAAAACCTTTGTACACCAACGGAGGAAAGAATGGTTATATTACTTCTGATCCGTTTGGAACCCAGTTCAGCAACAACTTTGGACAATCGGTGGGCATCAGTCTTTCCATCCCTTTATTTAACGGATGGCAGGCAAAAGCAAATTATCAAAGAACTAAGATCGATATTAAAAACATTCAGTATCAGCAAGACCTTGACAATAAAACTTTGAAACAAAATATTTACCAGGCTTATAATGCTGCTTATGTTGCAATGGAGAAATTAAGTTCTTCAAAAAGAGCTGTTGACGCTGCGCAAAAAACGTACGACTATACTTTAAAAAGATATGAAGTTGGAATGATAGGAACACTTGAATTAATCACCAATCAAAACAATTTGTTTACTGCAAAATTGCAGTATGCCTTGAACCAGTTTGATTATGTATTCAAAATGAAAGTATTAGAATATTACAAAGGAACAGGATTAAAATTTTAATTGGAAGTAACCAAATACTATAAATTTAGAAACGAGAAAATATGAATAAAACGCTGAAATGGATTATAATTAGTTTAGTAATTCTGATTGTGCTCCTCATTATTTTAAAAGTAACCGGTGTTATTGGAAAAGACGAAGGCATTAAAGTGAGCGCTGAAAAAGTTGCCAGGAGAACTATTGTTGAAACAGTAAACGCCAGCGGAAAAATTTATCCTGAAGTAGAAGTAAAATTAAGTCCTGATATCTCCGGCGAAATTGTAGAACTGAATGTGCAGGAGGGGGACAGCGTAAAAAAAGGAGAGGTTCTGGCAAAAATCTATGGTGATATTTATAATACTCAAAGAGAGCAGGCTGCGGCGATCGTAAATCAGCAGCAGGCACAAATGGCGGATGCTCAGGCCTCTTTGGGAGCATTGGAAGCTCAACTGGACCAGGCAAAAAAAACATACGATATGCAAAAGCAATTGTATGATGAAAAAGTAATTTCAAGAAATGAATTTAATACTGCTGATGCTGCTTATAAAACCGCTTTGGCCAATTTAAACGCCGCAAAGCAAGGCGTTAAAGCAAGTAAAGCAGGAGTGCAAAGTTCTGAGGCCGCATTGCAAAAAGCAAACAAAGATCTAAGCCTTGCTACATTGAGATCTCCAATGGATGGAATTGTTTCTTTGCTTAGTGTAAAAAAAGGCGAACGCGTTGTAGGAAGTTCAATGATGGCCGGAACAGAAATGATGCGCATTGCAGATATGGGCAAGATTGAGGTAAGAGTGGATGTAGGTGAAAATGATATTCCAAAAGTACGTTTGGGAGATAGCGCAACAGTTGAAGTAGATGCATACAATGATAGAAAATTCACCGGGGTAGTTACTCAAATTGCCAGCAGCAATAATGGCGCTGCCACTCAAAATGATTTGTCAAATACCAGCACAGACGTTACCAATTACAAAGTTTATATTCGTCTCAATCCTGATTCTTATAAAGATTTAATTGATCCGACACATAAAAAAAGATTCCCTTTCCGCCCTGGAATGAGCGCCAGTGCAGATATTCAGACAAAGACGCACACTAATGTTTTATCCATTCCGATCAATGCAGTAACAACCCGCGAAAAAAATGATTCGACAGGAAATAAAATGGGAAATCCTGCCGTCAATGATCAAACAGATATCAACAATAACAACGCTGCCAATGATCTTGATGTAGTTGTTTTTGTGGTTCAGGCTGACGGAAAAGTAAAAAAACAAAAAGTAAAAACAGACATACAGGACATTAATTACATTGAGATCACTGACGGTTTGAAAGAAGGAGATGAAGTGGTGACAGGGCCTTACGACGTTGTCTCAAAAACTTTAAAGGATGGGGATAAAGTAAAAGTTGTTCCAAAAAGTAGTTTGTTTAGTACTAAAAAATAGATGAAGTTCGTTTCAGTCCAGCATTAACAGTAAACGAAGAAATAATTAAGATTCATATTTTATTTTTTAAAAGTAGTATCATTTCCGGTACTACTTTTTTTATGTTTTTTATGAAATTTTTTGGCTTAGTTTTTCGTGTAGACCTAAACGATTATATGGAATAAGAAAAAAAATAAATAACCAATCTATAATAACTTTACATACATTTTAAATCGAGATTATGACAAAGAAAATTGCATTAATAACCGGGGGAAGTCGTGGTTTGGGAAAAGAAATGGCATTGCGACTTGCTGAGAACGGACATAATGTTGTCATCACTTATGCATCACAAAAAGAAGCAGCAGAAAAAGTGGTAAAAGAAATTGATCCAACCGGAAAACAAGCGGCATCACTGCATTTCGACGCCAACCAGATCTCGTCCATCAGCGATTTTGTAAATGTTTTTCAACAGACGATTCAGCAAAAATGGAATGTCAATAAATTTGATTTTCTGATCAATAATGCCGGTATTGGCGCCAATATTCCTTTTGAAAAAGCGACTGAAGAGCAGTTTGATCAATTCATGAATATACATTTCAAGAGCGTTTATTTTTTGACACAACAATTGTTGCCTTTCATCAACGATAATGGAAGAATCATCAATATTTCTTCGGGCACTACAAAATATGCTACTCCCGGATACTCTATTTACGCTTCCATGAAAGGTGCAATAGAAGTGTTGACTCGTTATCTTGCAAAGGATCTTGGTTCAAGAGGAATTACCGTAAACGTGGTTGCTCCCGGACCGGTTGAGACTGATTTTAATAACGGCGGAAACCGCGATTTTCCTGATCGGAAAAAAATGCTGGCATCAAGAGCTGCTTTGGGAAGAGTAGGATTGGTAAAGGATATTGGCGGTGTGATCGCATTTTTATGCAGCGATGACGGAGCATGGATCGATGGCCAGAGGATTGAAGTTTCCGGTGGAATGAATTTGTAGAATCAAAAAAATAGTTCAAATATTTTCGTATATACATCGCCGGTATAAATTTTTATTCTCTTTTCTTCCGTCTTTTCTTGTGGCACGGTTTTTAATCCTCTCTTTTCTAAAAAACCGATGATCCCACAAACGATTCAAATCAGCCAGTTTGCACTCAGCGCGCAATATGAAGATATTCCAGAAGAAACTGTTGATCAATTAAAAAGACATTTATTAGACAGCATCGGCTCCTTTATTTTCGCTCAGGATCAATTGCCGGTGATTAAATTAAGAAATGCATTTGCAGATCTGCAGGGTGAAAATAAAAACATTTCTATCCGCGATCTTTCTTTTGATAAACTCGCTCAATATTTTACCGCACTCATCAGGTATCCTGATTTTATGGATAATTTCTTAGCGAAAGAATCGACTTGTCACCCGAGTGACAACATCGGTCCTTTGCTTGCATCAGATAAACTGGTTCCATTATCGGGAAAAGATTTTCTTTTGGCAATGGGAATCGGTTACCAGGTAGAATGCAGGCTTACTAAAGAAATGCCGGTAATGATTAATGGTTATGATCATACGGCTTTGCTCGCTTTTTCCACAACAGCAGAACTAGCGCGGGTTTTATCGTTGACAGAAGCAGAGACGGCCTGTGCATTGGGAATCGCAGGATGTGCTTTTGATCCGTTGGTTACCTGCCGCGCGGCTTATACTACCGAATGGAAAGGTTTTGCTTCTTCGTCGGTAAATGCGGGCTGCGCAACGATTGTATTGCTGGCAAAAAATAAAATGACCGGCCCGATCGATCTTTTTGAAAAACCTGAAAAAGGTTATGACGCGATCTATGGAATGGAACTGAAACACGACTGGACACAGGAAAAATTTGACCTGATCCGTTGTTGTATTCTTAAAAGCTATAATGCTGAAGTTCATTCACAACCCACTGTTGAAGCGGCTTTGGAGCTAAAAGAAAAACATTCTTTTGATCCTCTGGAGATTGAAAAGATCGATGTTACTACTTTTCTTACGGCTTATCATATTGTCGGCGGAGGAGAATATGGCGACCGGAAAACGGTATATACCAAAGAAGCCGGGGATCACAGCATGCCTTATGTAGTTGCCGTTGCGCTCCTTGACGGGCAGGTTTATCCGGAACAATTATTTCCTGAAAGGATCAACCAGCCTGATGTGCAGGAACTGTTGCAGAAGGTAGATGTGCATACCAGCTTTCCGCTTCACAAACCGGTGAAGCTTGCGGGAATCCTTGATAAAAATACAGAAGCGTATCCTGATAAATTAATGACCCAGGTAACCATTGAAATGAAGAACGGAGAGAAATTTTCTGCAGAAAAAGAAAGCTATAAAGGATTTTTTCTCAATCCGTTTAACTGGGAAGACGTGATCAAAAAATTTAAAAAACTTACAAGGAATAGAATTTCTGAAACAACAAAAGATGAGATTATCAACATTATTCAAAACTTCGAAGGGTATTCTGTAAGTGAGTTATTGGAGAGGATTGTAATAGAGTAGGCCTAGAAAAAGTATCTTAAAAATTAAAAACGAATCGGAGCTCATTGGCTCTAATTTAAGAGAAAATATTATAACTAATAAATTTTTATTGTTGAGTTTCCAAGCCGAACAGTAGAGAGCAATCGCAAAAAGGAACTAACAACATGTATCTTTATCTGAAATGCCATCAATAAACCAACAATTTTATTCAGGTACCAGTGGCCTGAACCTTCCCATTCCACGATCTCAATTTCCCGCTGAATTCCAGGGAAAGAGCAGGTTAGAGTATTACGCATCCTTATTTAACAGCATTGAGATAAACAGTGTTTTTTACAAGCTTCCAAAGAGTTCGACTGTTGCGAACTGGGCTGAAAGTGTTCCCGAAAATTTCCGTTTTACATTTAAAGTATCCAAAACAATAACTCATGCCAAGAGCCTGAAGTTTGCTGCAAAAGATGTCAACGATTTTGTTAAGACAGTTGATCATATTGGTGAAAAGAAAGGATGTTTGCTGGCTCAGTTTCCGCCGTCATTAAAGATTGAAATGCTCAATGAGTTACAAGGGCTTTTGGAAACATTGGGTGAAGCAACTTATAACAGCGGCTGGAAGCTTGCTATAGAATTTCGCGACTCATCCTGGTACGAACGCGAAGTGTATGAATTGCTTCAGGAGTATGACGCAGCGATGGTTTTACAGGATATGCCTAAATCTGCAACGCCATTTAAGTATGCAACGGGAGATTTTATTTATTTACGTTTTCACGGACCTGAGCCAAGATATCGTGGCAACTACAATTATGCATTTTTAAAACGATATGCAGAATATATAAACACATGGATAAATGATAACAAGATAGTATACGCCTACTTCAATAATACAGCAGGCGCTGCTGTCGAAAACTTGCAGACTTTAAATAAGTATGTGCGATCGTAAGGCAGTAAACAAATAAATATGGACTTTTTCGGTTTTTAGGTAATGAAGTGTAAAATGCTATTTACTGAAACCCTTTTCGAAACTACAGCTATTTCAATTAAATACTATTCTTTGCAATTACTGTCCAGTCGTCATTGCCATAACCTTTTTCAATCCATTCGTCCATAGTTTGGGCAACTGCCGGTACAACTGTTAATTTAGCGTTTCCTTCTTTCGCTGCTGCTATCATTAGTCCTGCATCTTTACGAGCCATGTTCAACTCCCATGAAGGTTGAGAAAAGTTTCCGGCTTTAAGTGATTTGAGTCTTGAAGAAACCATTGCCGCAGGATTCCAAAGCGTGAAGAGTTCGGCTACATCTTCGGCACCAAAACCTTCAGCTTTTGCCAACGCCAGCGTGTCTGAAAGTCCGGCAGTAAGTGATATAAGAAAGAGATTGCCCGTAAGTTTTATCGCAGCCGCTTTTCCTTCTGCAGGGCCAAGATTAATTAATTTTCCGGTCATTGCCGCTAATTCAGATTCTACTCTTTTGATCACATCCTGATCGCCGGATACAAGCATATAACCAGTGCCCTCAAGCGCATTTTTAGGCCCCATAAATACCGGTGCATGCAGGTAAGTAAAGCCACGTTCCTTCCACTTTTTGGTTCGCTCTATCGCTCCTTTTTTAGAAGTGGTTGTATGATCTATAATAGTTGCGCCGGGTTTCAATGCAGGTTCTGCCACCGCTAATACTTCATTTACTGACTCATCATCTTTAAGTGTAAGATGAATGGTATCAGCATTCTTCACCCCATCTTTAACGTCATCAAATGCCTTAGCCCCATCTTCTTCAAGCGCTTTTGCTTTTGAAGCGGTTCTGTTCCAGACATTCACCTGTTGCCCTTTTTGCAGCATGGCCTTTACAAAATTGGAACCCAGTAGTCCCATTCCGAGAAATGCTTTCATTTTATTTTAATTTTTGTAAAGGTAATTATTTAGACCTAACGGCTTATTTTAGCGAATGATCCTTTCTTAATGAATAAATATTTGAGAGAATCATCGATTATTCGATACTTTTAACTTGTAAAATTTTTCCAGGATTTATTATTGATCTGAAATTAACGGCGGAGTGAGGTTCATCTGAAATTAATAAGGTCAGGTAGGAAAAATATGACTTTCGTTCTATTTTATAGAAATCGAATCAAGCTGATATTTGCCAAAAATATTGTACATCAATTATTATAACAAAATCATGAACCATTTATTTTCAATTGGACTTTTCATCCACATTATTGGAATCACCTGTATTGCCGGTGGTTCTATTGGCGGCCTTATTCTTGAAAATCACATCTGGAAACACGTTCGTGAATCGCCAGACAAAGTACACGTGCTCGCGCCGCTCATGACTAAATACCCGGCTGTCATCCAGGCGGGCACTTTGCTGATGCTTCTCAGCGGTTTTCTGATGTTGAAAGCGTTAAGCTGGGCGGTAGTCGGACAATGGTGGTTCATTATAAAAATGATATTGGTGGTAGCATTGATTTTGAATGGGACGTTGGTTGCAAGGCCCAACGGAATGAAATTGAAGATGTTGGTGGCTGAATTAAATAATGGACAAAAAGTAGAAACCGAATTAAATGCTGTTCGCAAAAGAATGATCGCCTTTCATATTTCAGAAATGAGTTTGTTGGTAATTGTGTATTTGCTGGCAGTGTTTCAATCCGCGATCTGATGCTAACTTTTTTTGCAGCTGATCATGCTTTGCTGCTGCTAAATTACTTATGTCGCAATATTCTTTGTTTCCAGTAAATAAAGAAATATCCGCTTTTTCTCCATTTCGTTGAAATACTATTTTTTCCTTGTAATAGCCTCAAATAATATTTTATTGTCAAATAAAATTATTTGTACATTTGGTATCTTCTAATATCCCCTGACTTCTCGTTCTCCCCTGTGAATTTTTTGAAATGATTTTAAACATCTTTAAAAATAATTCTGCATGCCTGCCAATACCGGGGATCAACAAAGGCTGGATGTCCTTCAAAAATATCCGTTAGAAGGCCATTGTCACGGAAGATTTGCCTTTTTTACTGCTGCTTCCGATTTTTTACAATCGCTTCTACCCGATGATCTGGTTTTGGCGCCGCAGCAATATACACCTACCGGCCACCATCCTCTTTTGCTGATGTTTAATGACACCTGGCTGAAGTCGAATCTAAACCTGGAAAGAATTGCGGCGGCTTCCGACGCTGTCCTCAATCTTCACTATAATGAATTTATTGTTATGCTGCCGTATGTGCAGTTTAAGGAACCGCAGTATAATGGCAAAGGGCCTTATTGTTATTTGCCGGTTCTGTATTTAGATAGCCTGCTGGCTGTTTTGGGTGGAAGAATTTTCTGGGAATTCAATAAACAGATGGCCGGATTTACGGTAGATTCCGGCTCGTTTAATGTTTTGGAAGAAAATACAGTCAATGCCCTGGTTTCAGGTTTATCATTGATGGCCGGGTTTTTACAGCCAGATAAATCAATTGCCAATTTTCAGACAATTGCGCCCATACTACAATTGCCGGTGATAGAGCATGGTCCTTATGGATATGTTAGTTCGGTGTATAAGATCAATTTTGAAAACCAGGATATATCGCCCACAGGGTTGGACGTAACCAATTCATCCTGCCAGTTTATGCCGCCGGGACTGATGTCTTCTCCGGCTATTACAGAAAATCCGCTGGGTTCATTCCTTTTGGATTACGATTGGAAGCTTTCTTACATTGAATTCATTAAATTCTAATAAAATAAAAATGGCAATCCAGAAAATAGCAGTTTTAGGTGGAGGAATGGGATCATTGACTTCCGTTTTTCAACTCACCAATGATCCTTCATGGCAAACAAAATATGACATCACCGTTTACCAGATCGGCTGGAGGCTTGGCGGAAAAGGCGCCAGTGGCAGAAACTGTGCCGCAGGAGAAAGAATTGAAGAACACGGCCTTCATTTATGGTTTGGTTTTTATGATAATGCTTTCAACATGATCCAGCAGGTTTACGAAGCGAATAACCGGCAACCGGGAACTCCCTTAGCAACCTGGCAGGAAGCATTTACCGGATATGACTTTATTTGCCTGGAAGAAAAAATTAACGGGCAATGGCTGCATTGGCCAGTTAACTTATGGTCGAATGACCTTACGCCCGGCACTTCCACTCCTCCGCCTTCCATAGAAGCATATATCATTCGCATTGTGGATTGGATCAGCCAGAAAGAAAAAGAATTTAGTGTAGAAACTACGCCGGAGGTGAAGGCAAGAATACAGGCCGATACGGCCAGCACGGCTCTTTTGAAACAGAAATACAGTCCGTTGATTGTTGCCGCCAATGCCGAATATTCTGATGCGGGAAAATTGCTCACTTCTTCGGCTTCAATAGCAGCGAATAACCGGAATTATTCTTTGTTGAAAAATATTCTTGACGATCTGATCGCATGGATCAAAAAAATTGCAGGCGATGTTCAAAATGCTGAAACCAGTTTGCGCAGGTTTCTCATCTTGGCTGACCTGGCTGCAGCTACTATCAGAGGAATGATTGATGACAACGTTATTGAAAAGGGATTTGATGTGATCAATAATTACGATTACCGCGAATGGCTGCAAAAGAATCGCGCTGACTCAATCACGATTAATTCTGCAATCGTACAGGCGGTGTATGGTTTGGTTTTTGGCGGAAAAGAACAATATACTTTTGAAGCCGGCACTGCTTTGCGTGGATTGCTGAGGCTTGGGCTGACCTACAAAGGACATGTATATTACCGCATGATGGCCGGCATGGGCGATGTTATTTTCGCGCCAATCTACCAGGTGTTGCAACAAAGAGGTGTGAAGTTCCAGTTCTTTAGCAAGGTCACCAATCTTGGCCTTGGTGCAGACAACAGTATCGATACCATTTCGATGGATATCCAGGCTACCCTTGCCAATGGGGTTCCTGATTATAATCCTTTTGTTCCGGTAAATGAATTGCCTTCATGGCCGAATTTTCCGAACACACAATACCTGGCACAAGGGAATGAAATTCTTTCAGGAAATGTGAACCTGGAATCCTACTACTCCGACTGGAAACCTGTGTCACAGCCGACACTTCACAAAGGAACTGATTTTGACCTGGTAATTCTCGGCATTTCCATTGGCGCCTTGCCAACGGTTGCCAAAGAACTGATCGCGAAAAATACTGATTGGCAGAATATGGTTAAAAATGTGATCCCGGTAAGTACGATTGCTTTTCAGGTTTGGCTAAATAGTTCTATCCAGGAAATGCAATGGCCGTACACTGCTGATGGGTTGGCGCTTTTAGGCTCTTACCAGGAACCTTATGATACGTGGGCAGATATGAGCGACCTCATAGGAAGGGAAAACTGGCCGCAAGGTTACACGCCTCAAAATATTGCCTATTTCTGTGGACCAACTCCTCAACCAAATGCAGATGAAATTTTAAAAAATGCGCAGCAATCTGATTTTAGTGACACCACATTTCCGCAGACACAAACAGACATGGCCCAGCAATTTGCGCTTGATTATTTGCAACAATTATCTGCACATATCTGGCCGGGCATCTGGCAGGGACAAAATAGCTTTGATTTTTCAAAGTTGATTGACATCAAAAACGGCGAAGGAATCGCAAGGTTCAATGACCAGTTTTTCAGGGCAAATATTGATCCTACCGAATTGTATGTGATGTCGTTTACCGGAAGTTCGGCATTCAGGTTGAAAACAGATCAGACCGGTTCATTTGGAAACCTGTATATTACCGGAGACTGGATCGATAACGGTTTTAATGCAGGTTGTATCGAGGCGACTGTAATGTCGGGACTGCAAACTGCAAGGGCAATATCGGGTGAAAACATTGTGATTCCGGGCGAAAAAGACCTGTAAAAAGACCAGATGCTCAGCTTAACCGGATACCAACCTTTTGAAACAATTGTGGAAACGCCACAGTTTAGCCTGCTGCGTGTTCAGGACAACCTGCATCATGAAAATTTTATTGCCAAAGTATATCGAAGCCCGACTGAAAAGCAGGTTCAGTCTGTAAAAAATATTGTAAACCTGGTAAAAGAAGAAGAATGGAGCGACGTATTACAGCCCATTAGTTACCTTCTTGAAAAAGATGCAGTGGCTATTATATTTAAAAATGCTGCCGGCTGCACCTTACGGAAATTTCTTTTGCAGCACGGTAAAATATTACCATCCAGTTTTGTTCCTGTTGCCATTAGTTTATGCAAAATGCTTTCTTCCTTTCATTCCAATGGCTGGATCATTGGAAATATCAGGCCGGAATACATCCTGATTGATGCCGAAAAAGAGGTGTGCAGAGTGGCTGACCTGGAGACAGCGTCCAGGGTTTTTAAAAAGCACACAGAAACTTCTTATAACTTTTCCGGTGCCCACGAACTGGATTATATCAGTCCCGAACAAACCGGGCGCACCAACCAGCTAATTGATTACCGCTCAGATTATTATACTCTCGGCATTATTTTTTATGAGATGCTCGCAGGAAGGCGGCCTTTTGTAAGTAACAGTGCAGCCGAATTGTTGTACGCCCATATTGCAAAGCAGCCAAATCAGTTGAAAGCGCTTGACCCTTACCTGCCGCAGGTTTTGAATGATATCGTGATGAAATTGCTCAATAAAAATCCCGAGGACCGGTATCAGACTTTAAGTGGATTGTTGTACGACCTGGAAGAAAGTACCCGTTATTTCCAGGATGATTTTTACCTGGAATCTTTTAAGATCGGGCAAAAGGATTTTGTAAGCCATATCACTATTTCTGCCATCTTGATGGGAAGAGATGCGGAACTTGCCACGATCAATGATGCATATCAACTCTCATTAAGGGGAATAAAGCAGGCGCTGTACATTGGCGGTTATTCCGGTGTGGGTAAGTCGCGATTGGTGGAAGAATTTATTCTAAAAAAGGTAAATGCTTCCTCATTTATATCAAAGGCAAAGTTTGACACCTTACAACGCAACTCTCCTTATTCTGCATTGATTCATGCGATTCGTTCTTTGATCAGGAATTTATTAAGGGAAGACGAAACCAAACTGAATTTCTGGAAGGAAAGGCTGCTTTCTTTTTTGCACGACAATGGACAAATTATTATCAATGTAGTTCCGGAACTTGAAATTGTAATTGGTAAACAACCTCCTTTGGTTGAACTTTCACCGGATGAATCGCAAAATCGCTTTCAACAAACATTTATAAACTTCATTTCTGCGTTTTCTTCCGGCGATTATTCACTGATCCTTTTCCTGGACGATCTTCAATGGGCCGATCTTGCCTCTGTGAAGCTGATCGAATTGATGATTTATGATAACAGTATCAGCAATTTTCTTTTCCTCGGTGCCTATCGTGATAATGAAGTGGACCCGACGCACCCACTGGTAATTTCATTGCAGAAGCAGGAGAAAAAAGCGGACATCAAAGAAATAAAACTGTATCCCCTTGAAAAGGAAATTACCGGCCAGTTTATCCTCGAAACATTAAAACACCAGGTTGAAAATCCGGACGAGCTGATTGAAAAAATCTTTCATAAAACCCAGGGAAATATTTTTTATACCATTCAACTCATTACCTCGCTGAATGATGCGGGGCTTTTATATAAGGACGGACAAGGTTTGTGGAAATGGGACAAGAAAGCCTTGGAGGAATATGATTTTGCAGAAAACGTGATCGAATTGCTGGTTAAAAAGATCAGTAATCTTGATGAGCTTCAGAAAAAGATCCTTCGAACCGGCGCGTGTGTGGGCGATAGTTTTGATCTGCTCACAACCGCCAGTCTTACCGGTGAACGGTTATACACAATAGCGAATGAATTGTCGGCCGTGATCAATATGGGGTATCTGTTTACCCGTGATGAAAACCTGGATCATTACAGCCGGTCTTCACAAAACATCAGCAACGAAGATCTGAACAGGATTGGCAATGTTCGATTCCAGTTTTCTCATGATCGCATCCGCCAGGCATGCCTGTCAATGGTCGATGAAGAGGAAATGGCGATGATTAATTTCAAAGCCGGTCAATTCAAATTAAGAAACTATACTCCTTCCCAGGTAGAAGAAGAAATTTTTGTGATTGCCAATCACCTCAACCTCGGCAGCCGGTTCATAAAGGAAAAAGAAGACATTGAAAGTTTGGTAGATGTAAACATGAGGGCAGGAAAAAAAGCGATGGATTCCACTGCTTATGATTCGGCAATTGAGTATTTTAAAAAAGGGAAAGAGTTTCTGAACTTCAATGATCACTACCGGCAGCTTTATGAATTTTACCTCCAGGGAGCGGCGTGTAAATATCAAACGGGGAAATACGAAGAAGCTGAACAGGACCTGGATGAATTGTACCAGAAATCACAGTCAAGAATAGATAAACTGGAAGTGTTGATCCTGAAAGTTTATATGTACACTTCCAATGAAGAAAAAGAAAAAGCTGTTGAATCGGGCAGAGCAGGATTTCGTTTGTATGGGTTGCGAATGCCCAAAAGTAAATCCCTCACCATGATGATCGTTTTCAAAGATATCATCAAAGCCAAATGGATCTTAAGAGGAAAGAATCTGGATCTTTTGCCGCAAAGAAAGGTAATGACCGATGCAGAGCAAAAACGCTTTTTGGAATTCGCACTGGCTGTTTCTCCTCCCATTTACCAATATGATCAAAATCTGTTTGCGTGGGATGTAATGAAGATGGTGAGTTATTCTTTGCGCTATGGAAATAATGGCGTCGCCTCATTTGGTTATGTTGGATATGGAATGATCCTCGCCCAGGGATTTGCTGATTATAAAGCAGGCAAAAAACTGGCGGATATATCGATTGTGATCAACAAACAATTGGGCTACACTGTTTTGAAATGGAAGCTGGGCATCGTGTATAATAATTTTGTTCAACACTGGACTATGCCGGTAAGAGCTGAGTTTGACAACATGCAGGAACTGATCAACGGTTGTATTTCAAATGGCGACCCGATCTATGCAGGCTATGGTATTTTTCATTATCACCAGAAAAAATTCCTTTTGGGTTTTCCCCTGGCAGAAGTGCAACAGTCGATTGAAAATTATTTGCACGGTGTAGATCTGCGGGGCGATAAAGAAACGCGTCATTTCCTCGAAGGATATTATCATGCAGTGCGTTGCCTCCGTGGAGTGGATGAAAATATCCTGCTGCTCGGACAGTCTTTTAATGTGCCCGAAAGACTGGAGCAAATAGTAGCATCTTCCTCCTTCTCGGTTGCCGCTGATACCTACATTGCTTACATGAACATTCTTTACCAGTTTCAATATTACCAGGAAGCATGGCAGCGATATGTTGAGGCAGGCAAATATGTGGAGTTCATTTACCACCGGTATGAATTTGCAGAATATAATTTTTATGGAGGACTGATTTGCGTAATGGCTTGTGAAAAAAAATTATCACCGGCAAAACCTTACCTGAAGAAGTTAAAAGGCCATTTGCAAAAACTGAGACTGTGGGCGGGTAATTGCCCGGAAAATTTCGAGGCATTATACCTTCTTCTGGAAGCTGAATCATCAAGGGTTTCCGGTAAAGCCGCCAATACGGCAACGCTTTATGAAAAAGCAATTCAAAGCGCGGATAAGTATTTATTTACGAACATAAAAGCGCTCGCCAATGAACTCGCCGGAAGGTTTCATTTTGAATCGGGAAATGTGATCATTGCAAAAACATATCTCGACAATGCACGCCGCACTTACCTGCAATGGGGCGCATTGCGAAAAGTGAAATTCCTCGAAAAGGAATTTGAAAATGTATTTGGAAATAGCATTCTCCAGGAAACAAAAGAAACTACTTCAAGCGCAGACGGATGGCAAAATGCAGACATGAATCTTCTTTTGCAAACATCGAATACGATCAACAATACCAAAGACATTGACAGAATGATTGAAAGTCTGATGCAAACGGTCATTCAAAATTCGGGTGCAGATACGGGTTATATTCTAACAAGGAACCGCGCTGACCTGTTGATCAAAGCATCCTTTACGGTAGAAGAAGGAGCGAAATCTGTTTCAGAATACCCGGATGTAAATGTGCTGCCTTTAAGTGTGATCCGGTATGTAGGAAGGGTGAAAGAATTATTGGTGATCAATAATCCTGCACGGCAACCCGAATACGCTGAACTCCCCTATTTTGTAGCGCATCAGCCGCTTTCCG
The DNA here is from genome assembly GCA_051953735.1 of Ginsengibacter sp. Lineage (GTDB taxonomy): Bacteria > Bacteroidota > Bacteroidia > Chitinophagales > Chitinophagaceae > Ginsengibacter. Next base: position 29,276 of record JBQCIM010000111.1, on the reverse strand, counting down.
TGTTGATTTATCCAATCCTCAAACAAGGCGAACTTTATGGATTATTGTATCTTGAAAATTATCTGACGGAAGGAATATTTGATGCGAAAAGAATTGGAACGCTGAACCTCATTTCCTCACAAATAGCCATGCTGCTCGACAATGCTTATCTAAATAAAAATATGGAAACTGAGGTAAGAGAAAGAACGTTTGCTTTGGAAACAGAAAAGAATCAAATATCCGGTTTGCTCGAAAATATCTTTCCTAAGGAAGCAATTGAAGAATTGAAAACTACAGGGAAAGTTACTCCGCAGGAATTGAAAAATGTAACGGTAATGATGGCTGACATCAAAGGATTTACGAACATTTCGGAAAGACTAAACCCGGAAGAACTGATCAACATGATCGATAATTATTTTCGTGCTTTTGATGAAATAATTGGAAAATATGGATTGGAAAAAATTAAAACAATCGGCGATGCATACATGGCTATTGGAGGCATTGGAAAAACATTAAACGACGGCGCTGAAAAAATGGTTCATGCCGCACTCGAAATGCAGGAGTTTTCCAAGCAACTTTTAAAAGAAAATGATAAAGAACAGGTTCAATTGCGCATTGGCATTCATACCGGCGTCGTGATTGCCGGAGTGGTTGGTTCCAAAAAACTGCAATACGATATCTGGGGCGATACGGTAAATATTGCCGCGAGAATGGAACAAAATTCTGAACCTAACAGGGTGAATATATCTGAAGTAACACGAAACCTGGTGAAAGAAAAATTCCACCTGATTTATCGTGGAAAAATAGAAGCAAAGAATAAAGGGGAAATGGATATGTATTTTGCAGAGGCGCTTTAAAGGTTTTTTTAATGTCAGTAAACAAATAAATAACGCAATTTTTTATTTCAATATACCCTGCTGAATCAAAAGAAAAATCAAAATAAAAATGACCGAACAAAAGATGCTACGAGTTCTATTTTCCTTCCCAATTATCGGTTCTGAATGGCGAAGCTGGTAAGCCGGCTTTATTAAACAAGTTGGGTATGCCAGTGTTGGTAAAACACATTCTTACAGCAATCGGGTGGGGCACTTGCGGGCTGTAAACCAACACCATACTGTCCTGAATTTTGGCTGTGGCAGGAACAAACTTTTGATCAGTTCCTGCAATAAGAAAACCCGTAAGTTTGTCGCCTTTTTTAATCAATCCGCTCCTGGCAAAATCGAAATGAATGATTGCTTTATTTCCCTTTATTTCGATTGACCGATAGAGCGGACCTGAAAAAGAAACATCTGTTCTTCCATAAGTATTGCCCAAGGCCCAATTAGCAAGCCGTTTTCCTACATCTTGTTTATTTTTGGGATGAATATCTGTTGTATCGCCGGTAATATCAGTTACCACTACCATTCCGGTATTAGGTACATGACGATAGGTTTTTAACTGTGCTTCCCTTATCAATGCACCATCCTCATTATCGCCATAAGTGAAGGGGGCAATTTGTACAAAATAAAAGGGAAAGTTCTTTTGCCAGAGATTTCTCCACGAACTTATCATATCACTAAATGCCTCTTCATAAGTTGAAGGATTGGCAGTATTGGTTTCTCCCTGGTACCAGATGGTTCCGGCGATGGGAAAATTGATAAGTGGCGCTATCATTGCGTTATAGGCAATTGCAGGACGCACCGGCCAGCCATCCGAGGGCTTTAATTTCGTTCCAGAAAGTGCCAGGTTTTCATGTTGTTTAAATACTTCAACCGGCGTCCATGTTTCAACAGGAGTGCCGCCCCAACAGGACTCTATGAGACCAACGGGTTGATGAAGTTGCTGATTAAGTGTTCTGGCAAAAAAATATCCGGTTGCGCTAAAAGAATGCATTGTTTGCGGCGTACAAACTTCCCATTTTCCACGCACTTCCTGCTGAGGATAAGGGGCAGTAATTTTTTGGATATGAAAAAAACGGATTTCAGGATGATTGGCATTTTTAATTTCTTCCTCATAATTATTCAGGTGCCAGTCCGCACTAAATTCCATATTTGATTGTCCTGAGCAAAGCCATACTTCACCGATCAATACATTCTGAATTGTGATAGTTGTATCACCTATAATTTTTATCTGGTAAGGACCTCCGGCCTTTGGTGTTTGGAGTTCTACAGTCCATTTTGCATCCGATAAAACAGTCGTTTTTAAAGTGTCTTCATTCCAGTTCGCAATCACTTTTATTTTTTGTCTCGGATCCGCAAATCCATAAAAAGAAATTTTTGTCTGCTGCTGCAGAACCATATTATCTGAGAAAATATCCGGAAGCCGCAGGTAAGCATTCGCAGAAAAATAGAAAAAAGAAAATACCAGAATGCAGAGTGTAGTAAATAATTTTTTCATCAAAGAAGATTGTCTGATTAAGAAGTGAAAGTAATAAATTGAATGCAATAGCAGTTTTGTTTTTGCAAAAATGTATGCGATTCAGTGAATCTTTCACCATTCAAAAAGACTTTCCGGTAAACAAACAATAAACAGCATTTCTAATTCCAAAAAATCAACAAACCGGCAGGTCCGGACTGAGATGTTATTTTTGACAATTCACTAATCAGAAAAAGTTTAATCTTTCTTTGCCTGCTCAGCATTTTTGTTTTTTAAAGAAGCCATATCAATCACAAACCGGTACTTAACATCTCCTTTCAGCAAGCGTTCATAAGCTTCATTAATTTGCTCAATATTGATCATTTCTATATCTGCCACAATATTGTGCTTGCCACAGAAATCAAGCATCTCCTGCGTTTCAGCAATACCACCAATCATTGAACCGGCAAAGCTTCTGCGCGAAGGAATCAGGCTGAATGCCGCCACAGGAAGGGGATTTTCCGGCGCTCCAACCAATGCTAATGCTCCGTCCACTCTTAACAGGTTCAGGTAAGCATTGATATCATGTTGTGCAGAAACTGCATCCAGAATAAAATAAAGTTTGCGTGTATACCGGCTCATTTGGTTCGCATCTTTTGATAGCACCACCTCATCAGCGCCTAATCGTTTTGCATCTTCAAATTTAGAAGGTGAGGTAGTAAATACAATTACCTCTGCACCCATCGCTTTCGCTAATTTAACGCCCATATGGCCCAAACCGCCAATGCCAACGATGCCTACTTTTTTCCCCGGACCTACATTCCAATGCTTCAGCGGCGAATAGGTAGTGATGCCTGCACAAAGTAATGGTGCAGTGGCTGCCAGGTCAAGATTCTCGGGCACCCGTAAAACAAAGTTTTCATCTACAACAATGCATTCTGAATATCCGCCATATGTTTGCGTGCCAAGATGTTTATCAGGTGAATTATAAGTTCCGGTATTTCCTTCTTCACAATATTGTTCCAACCCGTCCTTACAATAATCACAATGCCGGCAACTATCTACCATGCAGCCAACGGCAGCAAGGTCACCAATTTTAAATTTGGTAATTTCTTCCCCAACACTTACCACTCGTCCCACTATTTCGTGGCCCGGCACACAGGGATACCTTGTGCTGTGCCATTCATTTCTAACTGTATGCAGGTCGGAGTGACAAACGCCGCAATACAGGATGTCAATTTCAACGTCATGTGGAGTAGGCGTTCTGCGCCTGATGTTCAATGGTTCTAAATCTGCGTTTGCGGCTTCTGTGCCAAAAGCTTTTACTTCTTTTGCCTTAATCGGAACTGCGCCTTCAGCTGTTGCTCTTACTGTTTCCATTTTAAAATTTTATTTTTTGCGTTAAAAATAACTTAGGATTTGAGTTCTAATCCTCCAATAACCGTACTATTTTTTGAACTTATATGATTAAAATGCAAGTCACTGGAAAATTATTTAATTTATTTCCGTTATTTTAATTTCTAACAACAACCTTTCGATTAATTTTAAGATCATACATTTTTTTAATTTCACTGCTCATTTTCACATTTTCATACTATCTTGTTACTTCAAAACTAATAGGTGATCTATACATTATTACAACATCAGTGGAAATCTTTCTGGAGAAGCCGAAGCACAGGAAGGAATGTGGCAATGCAAATCTTTATGGGCTTTATTGTTTTATATCTCACCGCTGTCGCTATTTTAATAGGATTTTCTTTGGACAAAATTTTATCAGAATCTTTCCCGGGGAAGGATCCGATACGGATATTTTTTGGTTTTATTCTTTATTATTACGCGTTTGATATTATCATGCGTTTTACTATGCAGGATCTTCCTACACTTGCAGTGCAACCTTACCTTACACAAAATATTAAACGAAACAAACTGGTTCAGTTCTTAAATATCCGGTCTCTTTTTTCCATCTTCACACTTCTGCCTTTGTTTTTATTTTTACCATTTATCACCACAGTGATTGGCGCAAAATATGGAGCTGGAGTTTCACTGGCTTTAGTAATTTGTATTTTGAGTCTTACTTTTTTTAATCACTTTCTCGTAATGTTCGTTAAAAGAAAAACGATTTTGAACCAATGGTGGCTGATAGGTTTTTTTGTAGTAATTCTTCTCTTAGGAGCAGCCGATTATTTTCAAATTTTTTCTTTAAGAAACTGGTCAGCGGCTCTGTTTTCAACCGTTATAAAAACTCCTGCATTATGCTTTATTTTTATTGTATTTGCAATTGCTTCGTTGTATAACAACAGCAGGTTTTTAAGAAACAATTTCTATCTTGAAAACCTTGAAAAATCTTCCGAAGAAAAAAAATCTGCAGAGTTTAGCTGGCTCCAGAGATTTGGCGTTTATGGTGATTTAATGGGGCTTGATATTAAATTAATCCTTCGGAACAAACGGCCGCGTTCTCTGATGATGCTTTCTGTTATCTTTTTATTTTATGGTTATTTTTTCTTTAAACCGCAAAGCATACAACATAACGACTTGGGAATTCTGCTGCTGGGTTCCATTTTCATCACAGGAATGTTTATGGTTAGTTATGGCAAATTTCTTTTTGCCTGGCAAAGCAGTCATTTTGATGGATTAATGGCTTCCAATATGAATATAAAAACATACATAAAAAGTAAGCTGGTACTTTTGACCTCGTTCAGTACAGTTGCTTTTTTGCTCAGTTTGCTTTACGGATTGTTAAGTTGGAAACTGATCCCGATCCTCATAGCCGGTTGGCTTTTTAATGTTGGTATCCACAGTATTTTAACCGCTTTTATTGGTCCACTGAACTATAAAGCTCTTGATTTAAGCAAAGGCTCTTCGTTTAATTATGAAGGAATGGGTGCTGCGCAATGGATTTATTCCTTCCTGATCTTGATCGTGGGAGCCGCCATCTATCTTCCGTTTGCATTACTGTTCAACAGTTGGGCAGGAATTGCTGCAATCGGAATTTTAGGATTAATTAGTTTTCTGATGCAGGATTGGTGGCTTGATAAATTAACCCTGCAATTTGAGAATCATAAGTATAAAATGCTCGAAGGATTTAGAGAGAAATAATTTTACAGTATAAAGTTTTAAAATGATCACAATAAATAATCTGATAAAAAGCTACAATGGCAAAGTGGCTGTGAATATTCCCCATCTTGAAATTGACAAAGGAATTATTGGTTTGGTGGGTAATAATGGTGCCGGAAAAACAACGCTGTTTCGTTTGCTGCTTGATTTGGTAAAAGCGGATCGCGGAGAAGTATTATCAAATGATAAACCGGTCTCCAAAAATGAAGATTGGAAAAGGTATACGGCTGCGTATATTGACGAAGGATTTTTAATTCCTTACCTTACGCCGGAAGAATATTTTTATTTCGTGGGGAAACTGAATAATCATTCGAAAGCGGATGTAGATGAAATGCTTGCGGGCATGCTAACATTTTTTGACGGATCTATTTTAAAAAGCGGAAAATATATTCGTGATCTTTCAAAAGGAAACCAATTCAAAGTAGGCATCGCAGGCTGTTTATTGCAGAATCCTGAAATTATGATCCTGGATGAGCCATTTGCCAATCTCGATCCTTCCTCCCAGATAAGATTGATTCACATGATTACAGAATTAAACGAAAAAAAGCAGGTAACAATTTTGGTAAGCAGTCATGATCTCAATAATATAACGGATGTGTGTACACGAATTTTGTTAATGGAAAAAGGAGTCATTATCAAAGACCTTCAAACTTCGTCAGACACTTTGAACGAATTGGAAGACTATTTCAGGGCATAATATTACCACAGGTAGAAACAAAACCGATAAGAGGATTGTGATCAAGATTAAAAGCGCCTAAAAAGGGATCTTTTCAAAAGCTGTCATCGCGGAAAATAAGAATTGTAGTTATTTCTTTGCTTACTATTACTGCTTGCAAAATAAGTCAGATCACTTGACAAAATAAATTTCCATTCTGCGATCAACCTTTAATGTTTATCCAGAATAACCATACATTCTTTGCACTTCTTTTACGATAGATTCCATTTCGGCATCTTTGCCTTTGGCGTCGTAAGGTTGCCTCAGATCGCTACCAAAAACAAACGCTACGGTTTGCCAGAAACGGGCAGTAAAACCACCTTTGAATTCTTTTAAAATGCTGTAACAATCTGTGCCGCCAGTTTCGCGGTTGATCAGTTTCATCAACACTTTTCCCTGGTAAACGGAAAGATTTTTTAGTGGTTCTGTAAATTCTTTTTTCAATTCCTTTTCGCGGCTGTTGATGTACCGGCTTACTTCCTGCTTATTGGGATTGTGAGCAATATGATTTTCAATATCATTAAAAACCCAACCTGCGCGACGGGCGTAAGGATATGTTACATACACAGCATTTCTCAATCGTGTCCATTCTTCCCGACGCTGATCTCTTTTTCCCCAAACATAAACTCCGGCAAGAATTTTCGCTTCAATAGTATCGCCATTATAAACTACAGCCTGGCAAATAAGAGTATCTTTCACTCCATATTGGGAAAAAACAGGAGCAGTAGGTTGAGAAGTTTGCGCCTCGGAATTTTTATTGAACGAAAAGGATAAAAATACCAGCAGCAAAAGGGACGGCGATATTTTAAGTTTCGGAAACATTGTTTTGGTAAATTTATAATTAAAATACGCAAAAACAAAGGTTAATTTGTAAACGTTTTTTCAAAAATATGGTACCGAAAATATTAATTATTTGCCAGAAGGAACAAATAAAATAAAAATGCCAGTACCAGGCCGATTGACAAATAAGCCCATACTTTCGGCGCTCTCACACGGCTTACCAAAGAAACAATAAAACCTGTGGACATAACTACAAGTCCGAGCCAAACCAAATTGATGTACGGAAAATAATAGGCTTTTAATGTGATGAAATCTGTAAGCTTATCAGTTTCTTTGGAATTGATCTTGAATTTTTTATTGGATGCTATTCCTGCAAAGTCCAGGTAAAGATTTTGTGAGAAAACCGTATCGTCGATGAAATTAATTTGCTGATTTTGGATAGTAAGCGCCGGATAAGCTTTATGCCTGGTTCCATCTTGTCCGTAAACGGTAATATCCGCTACAAGCGCCGTATCTGTCGGTGCAAAATGAAATCGGTCATTGTCTGGATTTTTAAGAATATCATTTAAAACGTAATATCCTTTTGAATAAAAAACAGAATCTCCAATGCTTAGTTCATGTGGTTTAAAAGTGGTGGTATCTTTTGCAGCATTTGGAACTGAAATGGTTGAGATATAAGTGAAAATATCATGAGTTAAATAATGCTTTGTTCCGGGGTTGGAAGTAAGATTATTGTCTTTCATGCGATACGCATCAGGCGATAAATAAAAGTCTTCGGATACTTTTCCGGAAGCATTATCAATCTTTTGAAAATGAAGGTTGTAAAAGGTTCTGTCTTTTTCGTTGGATGCTGAATCCTTTACGTAAGTAACAGTATATTTTCCCATTTGGGTAGGAACTTCTTTTAACAGAGTAAGGTTTTCCATCGGGTTTTCTGTTCCTCTTCCTGTAGGATCTTTATCAAATGGAATAAACAAACCGGTTTTACTATTGTCGCTTATTACTTTTTTATTTCCTGAAGAAATGAGCATTCCGCCGATCATCAAAGCAAAACCCAGATGTGAAATGGCGGCTCCGCCTGCTTTTAAATTCCATTTCAAAACTGATTGAAGATAAAAGGCATTTGCCAAAACAGAGAAGATGGATGCGAACAAAGCAAGATCGATTGCAATTAAAAATCCAGGCCCTTTTTTGGTGTAATCGATGGGATAAAAAATGGTAAGCAATACTGTTGCGACAACAGCAATTCCCAAAGGCCAGGCAATTTTCTGCATCAAATATTTTTTGCCTGTATTTCTATATTTTAAAAACTGCGAAACTCCTGTCAATAAACCAACCACCACCGCAACCAGCACCAGCACTTTATTGTAAGCAAATTCACGATCTGCAGGATCTGCTAAATTCGTTCCGAATATTTTATTATAAACCGGTAAAGAAGTTATAGAAATTACAAACAATGCGGAAAGAAAAAGGATCAATGCGCCAATAAACATCCAGAATTCGCGGGAAGACATGTCTTCTTCTTTTTGAATCGCCGGAATGCTTTTATAGTTTTTGAAAAATAAATAAAATACAGGAATCGAAATGGCTACTACATAAATCCCAATCAGGATATTCATTGCTGTTCCGGCTTCTGTAAATGCATGAACGGAAGTATCGCCCAAAATTCCGGTTCTGGTTAAAAAAGTAGAATAGAGGACGAACAAATAAGTAAGAATTATAAAAAAGTAAGAAGCTCGCAACGCATTTTTGGTAGAATTAAAAATCGCCATACAATGCAATCCCGCAACGAGAATGAGCCATGGCACGAAGGCTGCATTTTCAACAGGATCCCATGCCCAATATCCACCAAAAGAAAGTGATTCATAAGCCCATTTCCCACCCATCATAATCCCGGTTCCTAATACACAAGCACTGAACAAAGTCCATGGTAGCGCGGCTTTTACCCAACCGCCCCAATCTTTTGCGATCAAGGATGAATATGCAAATGCAATGGGAACAATAGTGCTGGCAAATCCTAAAAACAAGATCGGCGGATGAATTACCATCCAGTAATTTCTTAATAAAGGATTTAATCCGACCCCGTCTTTAATAAAGCTAAGATAATCTGGCTGCGAGAAGATTGGTCCCATCAATTCATTTCTTGTCAAAACAAAAGGACTGCTTCCGATCCTTACATTAAAAATGTATAATCCTAAGATCATTAAAACCAAAAAGAATTGAGCGACATTGATAATAGTCATTACCGGTGCTTCTCTTTTTTTGGCAGTAAAAATTAATACGGTTCCGAGTGCACAATGCCACAATGCCCATAGTAAAAAACTTCCTTCCTGACCTTCCCAAATACACGCCAGTAAATACTTTGGCTCTAATTCTTTTGAAGCGTGTTTATAAGCGTAGAGATATTCAAAATAATGATTGGAACAGATATAAAAAATGCATCCAAAGACCGCAAGCAACGAAAAAACTTCAACAAAAAAAGCACCGCGGGCAAAGCGTATCCACTTTTGTTTTTCAGTTTCTAAATTTGTTTTAGAAGCAGTAAAATAGGAGATAGCTGAGACGATGGACGCAACAAATGCAAGTAGTACAAAAAAATGACCTACCTGTCCCGGTAGTAAATGTTCATTCTCAAAAGTCATGATGAGTTTTAATATTTCGAAACCGTTTTTTCTAATTGTTGTTTGTCGTCCTTGTATTTAGATGGACATTTGAGCAGAATGTCATTGCATTCAAAAACATTTCCTTCCATTTTTCCTTTTAAAACCACGCGCTCACTTTGTTCCAGCTCGGCCGGCTTGGTATTCCTGTAAATAACCTGAGTGGTGTTGCCAAGGCTATCTACGGCATAAAAAGAAAGATAATTAGGATCTTTTAATGCATCGTATTGAATAGGTTTTGATTTATCGAGCTTTGCGATCAAATGCACATATTGCCCTTGTTTTTGTTTGGCAGAACTAATCGTATCGTAAGTGGAAAAATCTACAGAATACATTAACAAAGCACCAATGGCGGCTGCAATAACAACTAAAATAATTATGCTGGAAGTTTTCATTATTGTTATTTTGGAAGTGCAAATTTAGTGAAAAATTGCATGCTGTACAGGTAAGAGTTTGATTGAATTGACAGTAAAACAACAAATAATTGCAAAAAGATTTTTAAACCCGTGCTTTCCAGATGATTTCCGCAGCATTATTTTTCATAGAAGTATATCTCGCCAGCATAAATAAATAATCACTGAGGCGATTAAGATACTTGATGATTAAAGGATTTACTTCGCTGCGTTTTTCTTTTAAATTGACACAACATCTTTCTGCACGCCTGCAAACACAACGGGCAACATGCATAAAAGAAGCAGCCGGAAGTCCGCCAGGTAAAATAAAATTTTTCATGGGTGGAAGTTGCGCGTCCATTTCATCCATTTCTTTTTCAAGCAATTCAATATCACTTTCGTGCAGATCAGGAATGGGCATATTAATTTTTTTATCCGGATCGCAGGCAAGTTCAGAACCAATGGTAAAAAGCCGGTCCTGAATTTCTTTTAAAATTTTTTTTGAATGTTCATCATTTGAAAAATCAGAAACAACACCGAGATAAGAATTTAATTCATCTACAGTTCCATACGCATCAATTCGCGGATCGCTTTTTAAAACTTTGGTTCCACCGATAAGACTTGTTTTTCCGGCGTCACCGGTTTTTGTATAAATTTTCATTGCCATAATTATATCAGTTTTATTCTCTGGAAATATAAAAGTAGCAAGAAAAAAATTTGAGGAATGATTCAGACAGTCACGATCTTCTTTTCATTCAATCTGTCGCTTTCAATAATGCCATCTCTTAAACGGATAATTCTATGCGCATATTCGGCGATATCTTCTTCATGAGTTACTAAAATGACAGTGTTTCCATCGGCTTGTATCTTGTCAAAAATATTCATGATCTCTACTGAAGTTTTTGAATCAAGATTTCCTGTAGGTTCATCTGCAAGAATAATGGAAGGGTTATTTACCAACGCTCTTGCAATCGCCACGCGCTGATTTTGGCCTCCGGATAGTTCATTTGGTTTATGATGGCTTCTGTCTGCTAATCCAACTTTTTCCAGCATTGCAAGCGCTAATTCAGTCCGTACTTTTTTGGTGGTACCGTTATAAATTAATGGAAGCGCCACATTTTCTGCAGCAGTTAAACGAGGTAACAAATTAAACTGTTGAAATACAAAACCGATCTCTTTATTTCGAACATCAGCGAGATCATCGTCGGGCATTTTACTTACATCTTCGCCATTCAAAATATACGTGCCTGAAGTTGGAGAGTCAAGGCAACCGAGAATGTTCATCAACGTTGATTTTCCGCTGCCGCTTGGTCCCATCAAAGCAACGTATTCATTTTTAAAAATCTCAAGGCTGATTCCCTTCAAAACTTTCAACTCCTGTTTGCCGAGAAAATAACTTTTCTTAATTTCTTTTAATTCAATTATTGAAGGCATCATTTAGTTCTTAGTTTTAGTTTGGTATGAATTTCACATTTGCTGATTATTTTTTTATCACCTTTGGCACTTTGAAAAATTCATCATCGTGCAAAGGCGCATTTCTGAAAACATCTTTTCGGCTTATTTCTCCTTTCACTATATCTTTTCTGAAAATGTTTACATTATCACTCATGTGCAACAACGGTTCTACGCCGGTTGTATCCAGTTCGTTCAATTTATCAATAAAGCCGATCATCTTTTCAAGATCATTTTTTATTTCTGCTTTCTCTTCTTCTGCAAATTCAAGTCTTGATAAGTTGGCAAGTTTCTCTATTAATGCGTCATTTACGTTCATTGGGCAAATATAGCAGGTTTATTCTTGTATCATTTGTCGCAGGCAATTGGATTCTTCCGCTTATCATTTTTTTGATGATGATAAAGAAATTTTTTTGTTTAAAATGGAATTTAAAACCCTTTTGAAAGTTTACACTTTTACTCAAAAACCAAAAACTATTTATCTTCGCTCCCTTATGAAAAAGGAGAAAGAAATAGTAATGAGCGGTATCAGGCCAACAGGTTTTTTGCACCTTGGAAATTATTTTGGTGCCATCAGAAATTATGTGAAAATGCAGGAAGATTTTGAATGCTATTTCATGGTGGCCGATTTGCATTCTCTCACTACTCATCTTGATACAAAGGGTCTGAAAGCTAATGTTCATAGGGTTTTGGCAGAAAATATTGCATGCGGATTGGATCCTGAAAAAGTAGCTTTATATTGTCAAAGCCATTTGTACCAAACTGCAGAATTGTATCTCTATCTGAATATGCTTGCTTACAAAGGCGAGCTTTAAAAAACACCAACTTTTAAAGATAAAGTCCGCCAGCATCCCGACAATGTGAATGCAGGGTTATTAACCTATCCTGTTTTGATGGCAGCGGATATTTTGATACATCGCGCCAAATATGTTCCTGTCGGAAAAGACCAGGAACAACATTTGGAGATTGCGAGAAATTACGTGAACCGTTTCAATCATCGCTATGGCGAAGTTTTTCCTGAACCTTATGCGTTTAATTTTAATCATGAATTGATAAAAGTTCCGTCGCTGGATGGTTCAGGCAAAATGAGTAAAAGTGAAAATGAAATGGCGACGATTTATCTTTCTGATGAAGATGAAGCGATTACGAAAAAAATCATGAAAGCCAAAACCGACAATGGTCCTACAGAAAATAATTCTGTAAAACCTGATTATATTGAAACTTTATTTTTGCTGATGAAACTGGTAAGCAGCAAAGAAACCGTTGATCATTTTGAAGAAAAATTCAACAACTGTTCTATCCGTTATGGCGACATGAAAAAAAAGTTGGCAGAAGATATGGTGAAATTTATTTCGCCAATCCGCCAGAGAATAAATGCCATTTTGAAAGATGAAAACTATCTTACTAAAGTGATGAAACAAGGTGCTGAGAAATCAATTGCCAATGCAGAGGTTACGATGCGGCAAGTGAGAGATGCGATGGGTTTGAATTATTTTGCAATTTCTGATAAAAAATAATTCTGAAATTTATCGTATTGATTTTATATTTACTTTTAAGAGCCCTCATTTAAGAATATAAAACATCGAAAAAAATTATCAGAAGCAAATGGCTAAATCAAAAAAACCAAAACACATTGCGGTTGCCGGAAATATCGGGGCAGGAAAAACTACTTTGACAGAATTGTTAAGTAAACATTACAAATGGATTCCGCAGTTTGAAGATGTTGATCACAATCCTTATCTCAATGATTTTTATGACGAAATGCCGCGCTGGAGTTTTAACCTTCAGATATTTTTTTTAAACAGCAGGCTCAATCAATTACTGGAAATTCAGCGCGGAACAGAAACCGTTATCCAGGATAGAACGATTTACGAAGATGCAAATATTTTTGCTCCAAATCTGCATGACATGGGGCTGATGACTAAAAGAGATTTCACCAATTATTATTCTTTTTTTGAAACATTGAAATCGATGGTGCAGCCGCCGGATCTGTTGATTTATCTCAATGCATCTGTTCCAACATTGGTTGCGCAAATTCAAAAACGGGGTCGCGAATATGAAGAAAATATTCGTTTGGATTATTTAAAAAAACTGAATGAATATTATAATAAATGGATTGAAAATTATAAAGAAGGTCCTTTATTAATTGTAGATGCAGACAAAAATAAATTTGCGGAAAGAGAGGAAGATTTGGGGATTATCATTAACCAGATCGATGCTCAGTTATATGGTTTGTTTTAAGGAAAAGTTGTCAGTAATAGGTTATAAATAATAAGTCAGTAAACGAACAAAAAACAACATTTCTTTTTTTTCTGCTTATTCGTTAACTCACTATAGGCGTTGATTTCAATGTTTCCTCATTCACATGACTGGCAAATTTTTTGAAGTTTTCTACAAACTTCTTCGCGAGTTCCTTCGCCATTTTATCATACTCATTTTTATCTTTCCATGTTTCGCGCGGATTTAAAATTTCCGACGGAACTCCCGGACAGTTTGTTGGCATCATCATTCCAAAAACTTCATGCTTTTTATAATCAATATTTTCAAGTTTCCCTTCCAATGCCGCACAGATCATTGCTCTTGTGTAACATAATTTTATGCGGCTTCCAACTCCATAAGGTCCGCCGCTCCAGCCTGTGTTGACCATCCAAACGTTTACATCATTTTCTTTTATTTTTTTACCAAACATCTCTGCATATTTTGCAGGATGCAATGGAATGAAAGGCGAGGCAAAACAGGCGCTGAATACAGGTTTTGGCTCATTGACACCATCTTCTGTTCCGGCGATCTTTGCGGTGTATCCGCTCATGAACTGGTACATAGCCTGGGCTGGAGTCAGCTTACTTATTGGCGGTAAAATTCCATATGCATCGGCCGTCAGAAGAAAAATATTTTTTGGCACGTCGCCAATAGAAGGATGCAACGCATTGCTGATAAAACTCAACGGATAACTTACCCTTGTATTCTCAGTGATCTTCCTGCTTTCAAAATCAATTTTATTGGTTCCCGGGAAGAAGGTTACATTTTCTACTAAAGCTCCCGGCCGGATAGCATTATAAATTTCAGGTTCTTTTTCTTCACTCAGATCAATCGTTTTTGCATAACAACCGCCTTCAAAATTAAAGACCGCATTTTCTGTCCAGCCATGTTCATCATCGCCAATTAATTTTCTTGAAGGATCGGCACTCAATGTTGTTTTTCCTGTTCCACTCAATCCAAAAAATACCGCAGTATCATGCTCTTTTCCAACATTAGCTGAACAATGCATACTGAGTACATTTCTATCATGTGGTAATATAAAATTGAGAATGGAAAAAATTCCTTTTTTGATTTCGCCTGTGTATGCAGAGCCTGCGATCAGGATAACTTTTTTTGTAAAATTAATGATAGTGAAATTTCCTTGTCGTGTGCCGTCAACAGAAGGGTCAGCAAAAAAAGAAGGAGTGTGAATAATATACCAGTCCAGACTAAAATTTTCCAATTCCTTTTTCGATGGACGAAGGAACATATTGCATGCAAATAAATTGCTCGCCGGATCTTCATTGATGGTTCGGATATTGATTTTGTATTCTCGGTCAGCACATGCATAAGAATCTCTGATCCATATTTCTTTTTCCCGCAGATGGTCGATCATTTTTCTATAAAGACCATTAAAATATTTTTCTTCGATCGGTTGATTAATGTCGTTCCAGTTAACTGAATTTTCTGTGATCTTATCTTTTACAATAAAGCGATCTTTCGGACAACGGCCAGTAAATTTCCCTGTGTTAATTACCAAAGCTCCTGTGTCATTTAATACTCCTTCATTTCTTTCAAGACACTGCTCTGTTAATTCATCAGGTGAAAGTTGATAAAAAGTATTTTCTGCAGAATGCAGCCCTATAGAAAATAGAAGGTTCTTTGGAACTGCAAACATAGTTGGCACTGACATGAATCCGTTTTTTGGTTCAGTGCAAAGTTAGCTATTGAATTTTTTTGACCTTCCCAAAACGGCCGGTTTTACTGTGTTTGTATCTTACTCTTAAAAGATTGCAACAATTTATCTTCAATGAATTTTCAGAATGATTAAATAAAATGATATTGGAATTTCGAAATCATTGAAAAGAATAAAAAAAAATTTTTGTGATTGTGTAGCTTTTACATACTTCTCATTTATAAAAAACTTAAAATATTTTATTCGTGTATATTGCAACGCATTTGACAGACAATTTGAAAATTGTATTAATCAACGAAAAATATTTTAAAGATAAACTTGTTACAATATGAAATATTTACCATTAAATCCTGAAATTTTTATTCAAAACCGAAAGAGGTTTATTGACAGAATGGATAAAAATTCAATTGCCATATTTAACAGCAATGATGAGTTGCCTTACAATGGCGACGCCTTACATCCTTTTGCACAGAACTCCGATTTGTTCTGGCTTTCAGGCATTGAGCAGGAGGAAACAATGGTGATTTTATTTCCTGATAATCCCGATCCAAAATATCGGGAAGTGTTGGTTTTGGTGCGCCCGAATGAATTGAAAGAAAAATGGAACGGGCATCAGTTCAGAAAAGACGAAGCAGAAAAGATTTCCGGCATGACAAGAATCGTTTGGCTGGATGAATTGGAAGGATTGCTTCAACAATGGATCCATTTGGCTGATACCATTTATCTGAACACGAACGAAAATGACCGGAAGGCAAATGAAGTTCCGGTTCGCGATTATCGCTATGCTGCTTACATGCGTCAGCGTTATCCGTTGCATAATTACAAACGCAGCGCAAGAATTTTAAAAGAGTTGCGTGCCATAAAAACTCCTTTGGAAATTGAAGTGGTTCAAAAAGCAATTGATATCACCGACAATGCATTTCGGCGTTTGTTGAAATTTATAAAACCAGGTGTGATGGAATATGAAGTTGAAGCAGAAATCATGCATTCATTTTTGTCGCAACGCGCTTCAGGAACGGCTTATGGAAGTATCATTGCCAGCGGCGATCGCGCCAGAATATTGCATTATGTAAACAACAACCAGGAGTGCAAAGATGGCGAACTGATCCTGATGGATTTTGGTGCACGATATGGAAATTATGCTGCTGATCTGACCAGAACTGTTCCTGTAAATGGTAAGTTTTCAAAAAGACAAAAAGAAGTTTACAACGCTTGTCTTGATCTGCATTATTATTGCGCTTCCATTTTGAAACCCGGCATCAGCATTAATGATTACACCGAAAAAGTAGGTGATAAAGCCACAGAAATTTTTCAAAAGATCGGTTTGTTGAAAAAGTCTGATATCAAAAATGAAGATCCGGAAAACAGAGCTTACAGAAAATATTTGTATCACGGAATTTCCCATCATCTTGGTATTGATGTTCATGATCTGGGAACAAGAACTGAACCGGTAAAAGCCGGAATGTTGTTCACCATTGAGCCTGGAATCTATATTGAAGAAGAACAAATGGGAATCCGAATTGAAGACAATTACTGGATCACTAAAAATGGAAATAAGGATTTGATGAAGAATATCCCAATTACTGTTGAGGAGATTGAATCGTTGATGAAAAGCCGTTAATTATTCATATGAGAAAAATAATTCCAAACCTCTTCACGCTTCTCAACTTATTCTTCGGCTGCATCGCAATTGTATTTGCATTGCAAACCAACAGTGTGATTTTTTATCTGAATGATCAATACAGCAGCAGTTTTAATATTCCTGAAAAGATAAGCTGGGCGGCTATTTGCATCATCATCGCTGCTGTCATAGATTTTCTGGATGGATTTGTTGCACGCTTATTAAAAGCAACAAGCGAATTGGGAAAACAGTTGGATTCATTAAGTGATGTGGTGAGTTTTGGCGTGGCTCCTTCAGTAATTCTTTACCAGTTATTGCGGTTTAGTTTTGCAAGAGAAGAGAATGGATTGGATGTTTCGCTTTGGGCTTTGGTTCCGGCGTTTATTCTCGCTTGTGCTGCTGCTTATCGCCTTGCAAAATTTAATTTAGATACCGATCAGCAATACTCATTCAAAGGTGTTCCTGTCCCTGCTGTTGGATTATTGATCGCATCGTTTCCGCTCATCCTGCATTTTGATTTTATGCCGGCAGTCAATAACATCATCATCAATAAATGGTTTTTGTATTTGTCAATTATCGTGCTCAGTTTTCTGATGGTAAGCAATCACAGGATGATGGCTTTAAAATTTTCAGATTTTACTTTAAAGAATAATCTACCAAAAGTTATTTTACTCGTCGTGACAATTATTGCTGCGTTATTTTTGCATTGGATTGCTGTGCCGGTTGTTTTTATCATTTATGTTTTATTATCATTAACCCAAAAAAAAATTAGATGAATTTCGTAGCTGAAATAAAAATTATGCCTTTAAAAGAATTGCTTGATCCGCAGGGAAAAGCAGTGCTGGGTGGACTTGCCAACTTAGGAATTAAAAGTGTGAAAGATGTAAGAATTGGAAAGCATATTCAGTTGAATGTTGAAGCAAATTCTACAGAAGAAGCCCGATCAATTGCACAGGAAGCAGCAGAAAAATTATTGGCAAATCCTGTGATGGAAGAATTTACCATTTCAATTACCTAATAAGATAATTAGCCCATTAGCAAATCAGCACATCAGGAAATTAGCACATCAGCACATTAAAAAAATGCTTTATCTCGTTCCATCTCCAATAGGTAATCTTGCTGATATTACATTTCGTGCTGTTGAAGTTCTGAAATCGGTAGATCTAATTCTTGCAGAAGATACCAGAACTTCCTCAACGCTTCTTCGTCATTACCAGGTTGATAAGCCAACAACTCCTTATCATCAGCATAACGAACATAAAATTCTGGACCATTTGATCAGCCAATTATCTTCGGGAAAAACAATGGCATTGATCACAGACGCAGGGACTCCGGGCGTAAGTGATCCGGCTTTTTTATTGGTTCGTGAATGCATCAAAAATGATATTAAAGTAGAATGCCTTCCTGGCGCCACGGCTTTTGTTCCTGCTTTGGTCAACAGCGGATTGCCAATGAATACATTTTGTTTTGAAGGATTTTTGCCATTAAAAAAAGGACGACAAACTGTACTAAAAAAACTGGCTCATGAAGAACGCACAATGGTTTTTTATGAAAGCCCGATGCGTTTGGTAAAAACTTTAAAAGATTTTATAGATTATTTTGGCGCAGAAAGGCCATGCTGTGTAAGCCGCGAATTGACAAAAGTTTTTGAAGAAAATAAACGCGGAACCCTACAGGAAGTTCATGATTATTTTAACGAGAAAACCGTAAAGGGAGAAATCGTGATTGTGGTAGAAGGGAAGGAATAAGACAGGAACCATTATTAAAAACACAATAATGAATAGAATAACAATTAAAGAATTTCAGCTGATTCGCATCAGTTTAAAAACAAAGACTAAGTAATAAAAGGTACGCATGTTCCTGAAGGTCTTGTTAGTTTATTAATTCCTGATGGCACTTATAAAAAAATTTTGCAAAGGGAAGAATGCCTGATTCTGTTGCTAATAGCTGGAAAGATATCTGGAACTCTGACTTAGAAAGGCTTTATAATGTCGATTTTGAAGTGTATGATAAAAAAAGCAAAGACTGGAATAATGCAGAGGTGACTCTTTTTATTTCGATAAAAAAAAGATTACACTCAAAAGAATAAAATATAATTCTCATTAATTGTTTGTTTACTGTCTTGTATCCAAACAAAAAAATGTGTATGCTTTTAAAAAAGTCCTTAAAAATTTTTCAATATACCGTCTCAAAACAAATTTTGACAAGATTTATAAGTCGAAAAGTATCGGTACTATTTAGGTATATAAGTACTACTGTGTTACAAAATACGAAACTGACCTAACAATATTTTTATTGAATTTCCGACAACAAAAACCTTTATTTCTTTTTCACAGCTCTTTTAGTAGCAGATTTCTTTGCTGCTGCTTTTTTGGGGGCAGATTTTTTGTTTGCCGTTGTTTTTTTATCAAACGCTTTTGGTTCCTGTTGTACAATAATTTTCTTTACATCTTCCAGTTGCAATTGTTCTAACTCTTCAGGAGTTCGTTTTCCGAGCTTGAACATGTTTTTACCAAAACGAATGAACGGTCCCCAACGGCCATTTTCAATGGCGATCTTTTCTTCAGGCCATTGTTTGATAAAACGATTGGCTTCTTTTTCAATCTTTTTTTCGATCAGTTCGTTACAATCTTTTTGGGTAAGATTGTCAAAATTATAAGCTCTTGGAACATTGATAAAAAGGTCATTCCATTTAATGAACGGGCCAAAACGGCCTTTGCCTTTTGTGATCGGCTTTTCTTCGTAATAGCCTATTGGCGCATCTTCTACCTGTTTTGCTTTAATGATTCCAATTGCCCTGTTCAGATCAACTTCTGTTGGTTCTTCTCCTCTTGGAATAGAAATAAACTGTTCACCCCATTTTATATAAGGCCCAAATCTTCCCACATTTACTGAAACTTCTTTTCCTTCATATTCTCCTAAATTTAAAGGAAGTTTAAAAAGATCAAGCGCTTCTTCCAGCGTGATGGTTTCGATACTTTGAGTTGCTTTCAACCTGGCAAATCGCGGTTTTTCTTCGTCCACTGCATTTCCGATCTGCACCATCGGGCCGTATCTTCCCATCCTGGCAAAAACCGGTTTTCCACTTTCTGGATCGATTCCTAATTCACGTTCTCCTTTGGCGCGCTCTGCATTTTCAAGAGTATGCTCAACAGAATAATGAAAAGGTTTATAAAACTCGCCGACCATACTATTCCATTGCAATTTGCCTTCAGCTATTTTGTCAAACTCTTCTTCAATATTGGCTGTGAAGGAATAATCCATCACTTTATCAAAATGCTGATTCAAAAAATCAGTTACCACGAGGCCAAGATCCGTTGGGAAAAGTTTCCCTTTTTCTGCGCCCGTGTTTTCAGAAATTTTTAATTTGCTGATATCGTTTTCTTTAGAAAGTTTCACGATCCTGATGTCGCGTTTGATTCCTTCCTTATCTCTTTTTTCTACATAATTTCTTTTGATGATAGTACTGATAGTAGGAGCGTAGGTACTGGGTCTTCCAATTCCTAATTCCTCTAATTTTTTCACCAGCGAAGCTTCTGTATATCGTGGTGCATGACGTGTAAATTTTTCTGTTGCAGTCATTTCTTCAAAATCCAAATGCTGATTTACAGTTAGGGCCGGAAGCCGGCTTTCGCCAGTACCATTATTATTATCGTCGTCATCATCATTTCCTTCATTGTAAATTTTTAAAAATCCATCAAACTTCAAAACTTCGCCTGAAGCTGTCAATTCTTCTGGAACCGTACTGATTTTTATTTTAGCGGTTGTTTTTTCCAAAATAGCATCGCTCATCTGGCTGGCAATAGTTCGCTTCCAGATCAATTCATAAAGGCGGCCGGTTTCAGGATCGTGAATTTTGCTTTCGCTCATGTCTGTAGGCCGAATTGCTTCGTGGGCTTCCTGCGCGCTTTCATTTTTATTTTTGTAATTACGCAATTGCAGGTAATTTTCGCCATAATTTTTCAGAATCTCATTTTTGATCTGGTCTTTTGCGGTGGCTGACAAATTCAAGCTGTCAGTACGCATGTAAGTGATCTTTCCGCTTTCGTATAATTTTTGTGCAAGAAGCATCGTTTTGGTTACACCATATCCCAATTTTCTGCTTGCTTCCTGCTGAAGGGTAGAAGTAGTGAAAGGCGCTGCAGATGTACGCTTTGCTGGTTTTATAATAATGTCTTTTACAGAATAAGTAGCATTTTTGCACCTTTCCAAAAAATCCTCGGCAGCTTCGATGGTTCTTGTTCCCCCATCTTCTGCTTTGAAAGAAATTCGTTTTCCTGATGGATCAGTTGCAGCTAACGTTGCTTCAATTTTAAAACTGCTTGTTGGCACAAATGCGTTAATTTCTCTTTCTCTTTCTGCAATTAATTTTACCGCTACACTTTGAACTCTTCCAGCGCTGAGTCCGCCTTTCATTCCTATTTTTCTCCATAAAACCGGTGAAAGTTCAAAACCAACCAACCTGTCCAAAACTCTTCGTGCCTGTTGAGAATTCACAAGGTTCATATCAATCAATCGCGGATTTTGTACGGCAGCATTAATAGCTGGTTTCGTGATCTCATGAAATACGATCCTCTTGGTGGTTTTTACATCAAGTCCTAACACTTCTGCTAAATGCCAGCTGATACTTTCTCCTTCACGGTCCTCATCCGATGCCAGCCAAACAGTGTCAGACTTTTTTGCATATTGTTTTAAATCCTTTACCACTTTTGCCTTGTCTTCGGGAACTCTATAACGTGGTTGAAAATTATTATTTACATCGATACCCATATCGTCTTTTTCAAGATCACGGATATGGCCATAACAACTCTTCACTTCGAAATCGCTGCCAAGTATTTTTTCTATGGTTTTTGCTTTCGCAGGTGACTCAACTATCAATAAATTTTTTGCCATAATAACTTAGTTTTTCCAATTCTATACCTGTTCTTAACTCCTGAAAAGTTCCGAATATCGGAATTTTTTCACGGTTGCAATATTAGCTTAAAAATTAAAAATGAAATTTTTAATAGAAAATTTGTTTTATAAAATGCCTTTTTTATCTTCGTAACCCCCACTGAGAAACATTTTCACTCTTTTGAACTATTTAAAAGAACGAAAAGAATAACCAAAGATTTTAATAAATTAACCTGTGCTAACATATTTTTTATGCAATAAAAGCGTTATACAAGATCAATTGCTAATTGATAAAAAATACTTAGACTAAAACTGTGTCAATGAGAGTTGTAATGCTTGGGTCGGGGAACACCGCAACTATTTTATGTGAATTGATCGCAAAAGCGGGTCATGATATTGTTCAAATCGTCAGCAGAAAAGAAGAAAATGCCCAAACTCTTGCTTCATCCTATCTCGCTTCCTCTGCTTCTTTAAAAACTGTCGAATTTGCTGATGCTGATATATATATTGTCGCATTGCACGACGCTTCTCTTGATCATTTTGATATGCCGGCTTTAAAAAATAAACTTGTGGTTCATACCGCTGGCGCTGTTTCAATCAATGCTTTAAAAGATACAACTTCTACCTACGGTGTTTTATATCCTTTACAAACACTTTCTAAATATAGCGACCATATTCCTGAAATTCCTTTTTTAATTGATGGAAACAACCAGGAAACTTTGCATCGGGTTTTAGGATTTGCGAAAACACTTTCAAACAATGTGATCGAAGCAAACGATACAGAAAGATTGAATTATCATGTGGCGGCGGTTTTTGTCAGCAATTTTACCAATCACATGTATGCCCTGGCAGAAATTTATTGTAAAAAAGAAAGACTCGAGTTTAAAAATCTGTTTCCGTCAATAGATGAAACCACGTTAAGAGCAAAACAAATTTCTCCTTTTCTTAGCCAAACCGGCCCTGCTATAAGAAATGATATTTATACGCTAAACCGTCACTTGCAGGCGCTTTCGTCGAACGCTGAACTCAAGTATATTTATCTGAAAATGACCGAAAGTATTATTAAGTCACATGGAAGCCGGTAAAAATATTACTCTTTCCAATTGAGCTGAACTTTTTTTCCTGTTGCTCCTGCCTGGTAAACTGCTTCGATGATTTTCAAATCTTTTAAAGCTTCTTCACCATCAACAGCCACAATTGGTGTTTTTCCACGCAAAATAATATCTGACATTTCATCCATTTGAAGTGTTTGTTGGGTTACATCAGGCTGATTTATTTCACCTTTATTCGTTCTTCCGCGGATCGGGCCATATCCTGTTGCCGGATATAATTCTGCAAAGCCTTCAGTGCCATCAAGGAAAAAGCGATCGAGATTATTCATGCTGTAAGTAGAAAGACAGGAAGCGACCGCGCCTCCTGGAAAGCCTAATTGAAATTGCATCATTTCGTCAATGCCGTCTTTAAATTTCCCGGGATTATTTTTTGTTTCTTCAGCAGTAACCCAAACCGGATCTTCACCAATCATATACCTGGAACCATTTACAGAATAAATTCCTATGTCCATCATAGATCCTCCGCCGGAAAGACTTTTATTTAACCGCCATTGAGTTGGATCGCCAATAGCAAATCCGCTTAAACCCTGGAAGAAAGTAATTTTACCAAATTCGCCTGAAGAACGCTGGCGTATGACTTCTAAAGTGTGTGGTTCAAAATGCAAGCGATATCCAACTAATAATTTTACGTTTGCTTTTTCGCACGCTTCAATCATTTCTCTTGCTTCTGTTGGATTAATTGCCATTGGTTTTTCGCAAATCACATGCTTTCCTGCTTTCGCCACTCTTATTACTTCGTCATGATGAAGTGCATTGGGAGTAATGACATAAACTGCATCAATTTCCGGGTTGCTTTTTATGTTGTCAAAGTTGTCGTAATTATAACAGTTCCCAGGAGAAATATGATACTTGGTTTGCCATGATAATAATTTGGAAGGAGTTCCGCTGATCAAGCCAACTAATTTTGCTTTTTTGCACTGCTGCATTGCGTCTGCCACACGTGTACCATAACTTCCCAGTCCCATTATTGCAACTTTCAAAACTTCGTTTTCATTATTTTGTTTCATAAATAAATTCTCTTTTTTTATAAATGGAAATGCGATAGCAGCTGTGGTAATTTTTCCTAAAAAATCACGTCGTGAATTCATAAATGATCTTTGTTTTTTAAAACAATAAGTCCACCTAATATAAGCAATTAATATTTTGATTTATTTCTTTTAGTCTGTAGCCAGTAAAGCAATAAATAATTTCATTTCTTTTTTTATAAGTGAAAAGCGGCAAACATTTTTAGGCACAAATAAAATGAAACTTCTATGACCAAAATTGGAGATTCCATTCTACATTAAAATATGTGTTTTTAAAAGGTGGAATATTTTTTCCTCAATTGAATGCACCTTCCAAACCAAAAGTGATTTGGCATATATTTTACCCTCATTTTACTTTAAAAACTTATTTAAAACCTTTAAAAAAATCTTTATGAAAACAGTTATCGTATTAATTTTTGCAATTCTCTTTGCAGTTACCGGAAAAAGCCAAACCACAAGCGGCCAAGATACCACACATCACACCATGCAGACGCATCACAAAAAGAATCATACCACTAAAACGCATCAACACAATTATAGCAATTCGGTGAGCCATCGTAATAGTGCAAGCGGAACTAATGGAATGG
This sequence comes from Ginsengibacter sp., assembly GCA_051953735.1. Taxonomy (GTDB): domain Bacteria; phylum Bacteroidota; class Bacteroidia; order Chitinophagales; family Chitinophagaceae; genus Ginsengibacter. The sequence continues at coordinate 4,678 of JBQCIM010000111.1, read as the reverse complement.
AATCTGAAAGCAAAAGTGCAAACAGTACAATGTCTCACTCCTCTACAAATAAAACAAGAAGGTCAGGACACCATTATGGAAATCATAAAGGAACCAGCAGTACCAGCAGTGCAGATTCGACACGATAGTATTTTATTTGTTTAAATTTGAAAGAAAGACTGGTGAAAACCAGTCTTTCTTCATAATAGAAAAATCAGTAAACGAAGAAATATACTCAATCTTTTTTTGCTCACTTGGGCAATTAATTTTTGCGCAAACGTTTATAAATTTTTATAGCTATAAACAAAACAATTATAAGCAGAATCAAAATGCCAAATCCGAGAGCGGCGCTTAATAATTGTTTTACAACTGCGAGCATTACAATTGCCACTAAAAAAATCGTCGCCACTTCGTTCCACATTCTTAATTGTTGTGAACTCCATCTGAAAATTTCTCTTTGTTGTTGGCGAAAGATGGTATGCAAAAAAATATGGTAAGCAAACAATCCTGCGACGAAAAAAAGTTTGGTCAAAAGCCACGCTGGCAAACTTCCATATAAGATTCCGATCCATGTGCCGAAAATTAAAGTAAGAATTGCCGAAGGCCATGTAATGCCGTACCAGAGCCGCTTTTGCATGATGCCAAATTGTTTCAGAAGGATCAATCTTTCCGGTTCTGTTTTATCATTTGCCTCTGCGCTGTATACAAAAAGCCTTACAATATAAAAAAGCCCGCTAAACCAGGTAACGATAAAAATAATGTGAAGCGCTTTTACGTAGAAGTACATGGTGAAAGATAAATGTGAATAGTTTATTTTGCAGTTGCCGGTGAGATTTCAGGAAGTTTTTCTGAAGCTTTTCTTATCATTCGTTCAATTGTATTTACCCAAAGCGGATTCGTATTCAAACAAGGAATCATTTCAAAAGATTCTCCGCCTGCTGCAAGAAACATTTCTTTTCCACGGATGGCAATTTCTTCTAACGTTTCAAGACAATCACTGACAAAAGCCGGGCAAACTACAAGCAAATTTTTAATTCCTTCCTGTGGCATTTCCTGCAATCTGAAATCTGTGAAAGGCGTCAGCCATCCTTTTCCCAATCTTGATTGAAAAGAAATGCTGTATTTATCAGCAGGAATTTGAAGTTGCTCAACAACTAATCTGGTAGTCGTTCTAATCTGGTGACGATAACAAAAATCGTGTGCCGGAGAATAAGTTTCGCAACAATTTTCTGATTGCAAACAATGGCAGCCTGTAATATCGCTTTTCCGGATGTGCCTTTCCGGAATTCCATGATAGCTGAATAAAAGATGATCATAATTTCCCTGAATGTATGGCCGGATATTTTCAGAAAGCGCGTTGATATAATTTTTATCGTTATAAAAAGGCGGAATGAAAGATAATTTAAAAGGATATTTTTTCCTGTTATAAAACTCTTTCATGTATTCTACTGCGGTTTCATAACTAGACATTGCATAATGAGGATAAAGTGGCAAAACGATCACTTCTTCAATATCCGGATCTCTTTTTAATAATGCCGTGTAAGCATCTTCAGGAGTTGGATTTCCATAACGCATTGAAATCTCAACCGGCTCTGGGACCAATTCCTGTAAAGCATCACGCAATTGTTCTGTGTAAACGATTAATGGAGAACCTTCTTTGATCCAAATGGTTTTATAAGCTTCTGCAGACTTTGCTGCACGAAAAGGAACGATGATTCCTTTTACCAACAAAGCGCGCAGCAAGCAAGGCTTGTCGATTACCCTTTCATCCATTAAAAACTGGTCTAAATATTTTCTGACATCCGGAACTTTTGTTGAATCAGGAGAGCCAAGGTTTATTAATACAATTCCTTTCCTTAATTTCGTGCCCATAAAATTGATAAATATCTGCAAATGTAAGCGCTGAAAAAATAAATGCGGGTGAATAAAATGGATGTTGTTTAAAGTAAATCATAAAAATGCGCTTGGAATGACTTACTAATGACTTTTGAATAGGTTTTTAAAAATAATTTTGCAGGCCGAGAATGGATATATTAAATACTTCATATAACAACACTTTAAATAGCTTCTGTATTGTTGGGATCAATTATCGTAAAAGCGATATGAGCATCCGCGGAAAATTTTCTCTTTCTTCAGACCAAACAGTTGAATTGCTTCAGGAAGCGTTGATGAAAAAAATCGGTGGATGTCTTGCTTTGTCCACCTGCAACAGAACTGAAGTTTATGGCATTTGCAACGATCCAAAAGTTTTTGCGGAAATGCTTAGCCATCATTCGAATAGCAGCATTGAAGAATTTTTAGAACATGGTTATATTCATCATGGAATTCATGCGATAGAACATTTGTTCAAAGTGGCGTCAGGACTGGATTCACAGATCATTGGAGATTATGAAATTTTGTCTCAGTTAAAGCAATCTGCGAAGGTTGCAAAGGAATTGGGTTGTATCAATAATTTCATGGAACGCGCCATCAATTATGCGTTGCAGGTTTCAAAAGAAATTAAAACGAAAACAAAATTAAGTTCAGGAACTGTTTCTGTTTCTTATGCGGCGATTGAAATTATAAAAGAAAAAATAGCGGATCTTTCTGATAAAAAAATTCTGTTGGTCGGAACCGGAAAATTTGGAAATCATATTGCGAAAAATATGAACGATTATCTTCCTGTTTCCAATGTTTTTTTCACCAACCGAACTGACGAAAAAGCTATTGAATTAGCGGAAAATTATAATGGAAAATTTGTTCCTTATTCTCAACTTGCATCTGCTTCTGATGATGCTGATATTATTATTGTAAGCTCTGCATCATCATCGTATTCGATTTTTCCGGAATTTTTTACAACAAATAAATCCCGCCTGATCCTTGATCTTTCTGTTCCTCAAAATGTTCATCCTGATGTAAAAAATGTAGCAGGAGCAACAGTTTTGAATGTAGATGAAGTTTCGATGATCCTGAATAAAACTATTTCCCGTCGCCAGGCCGAAGTGCCAAAAGCTTTGAAAATAATTGATGAAACGCTCAGCAGCCTTGAAGAGTGGCATCGTCAACAGTTTAATAATCCATTGCTTCGAATGGTAAAATCGCAACTTTTTGAGTTAAGTAAGATTTATTACAAAGACGAAGGAGATGATGAAAGAATTCATAAAACTGTTTCGTCTCTCGCCTTGAAATTAAAAGAAAAAGATAACCGCGGTTGTCTTTGTTTAAATGCTCTAAGCAGCTATCTTCAATGAAAAAAAAATCTTTCAGAATAGGAACCCGCGAAAGCGAGTTGGCTGTGTGGCAGGCGTCACTCGTCAAAAATCAGTTAGAGGAAAAAGGAATTGAATCAGAATTGATTTTTATAAAAAGCGAAGGTGATAAAGACACGATTACTCCGCTTTATGAAATAGGTGTTCAGGGAATTTTTACGAAAGCACTTGATGCAGCTTTGCTTAATGATAAAATTGATTTGGCTGTTCATTCCATGAAAGATGTTCCTACTCAATTAGCAGCAGGAATCAGGCAGGCTGCGGTTTTGAAGCGGGCGTCCTACAAGGATATTTTAGTTTTTAAAGGGAATAAAAAGGAAATTACGGAGCGATTGAATAAGTTTCAACCGTCAACTTTCATCATCGCTACCAGCAGCATTCGCCGCAAAGCACAATGGCTTCATCGCTATCCAAATCACAAAATTGAAAACCTTCGCGGAAATGTAAACACACGTTTGAGAAAAATAGATGAGAATGATTGGAATGGCGCCATCTTTGCTGCTGCCGGATTAGAAAGAATTCATCTTCGCCCAGAAAATTCTATTGATTTGGATTGGATGTTACCTGCGCCGGCGCAAGGTGCAATCACGATTTCCTGTAGAGAAAATGATGATATTTCTTTGTCTGCTGCTTCCTTATTAAATGACGAAGCCACACAAATTTGTACAAAGATCGAACGTGATTTTTTAAGAACTTTATTAGGCGGATGTTCAACACCAATCAGCGCTTTGGCGGTTTTTGAAAATGATAAAATTATTTTCAAAGGAAATGTTTGCAGTGTGGATGGAAAAGAAAAGTTTGACATCTACAAAGAAGCGGATGTTGAAAATTATAACGATGTGGGAGTGAACGCAGCAGAAGAATTATTGCACAATGAAGAGGCAAAAAAAATAATTTACGACATCAGAAATGCAAAATAAGGTTCAAATATTATGTACAAAAAAGATCAGCGATTCGTTCATAGAATTTGCTAATGAAAATAATATTCGTATTGACTCTTTAAATTTTATCGAAACAGAAGAATCAGTTTCTGATGAAATAAAAAATCGGGTTATTGAATTATCTGAACAAAATATTACTGCAATTTTTACCAGTTCCAATGCTGTAAATGCTGTGGGAAAAATAGTTAAGGGGCAAACTAACTGGAAAATATTTTGCATCGAACCTTCGACAAAAAAGACGGTTGAGGATACTTTTTTAAACTTATCAATTGTAGCTGTAGCAAAGGATGCTGAAGGATTATCACAGAAAATAATTAAAGATAAATCTGTAAAACAGGTCGTTTTCTTTTGTGGAAATCAAAGAAGGGATTTGTTGCATTCAGAACTAAACAGGAATGGAATTGATGTTGAAGAATTGATAGTTTACAACACAATTGAAAATCCCCAGACCGTTTCAAAAACTTATGACGGCATTTTATTTTTTAGCCCAAGTGCGGTAAGAAGTTTTTT
>JBQCIM010000110.1:0-19697 GCA_051953735.1 Ginsengibacter sp. | reverse complement strand
AATCAATTCTTATTTTACCCTTCAAATCCTCCTTCTAATTTACCGGTCATTCTTACAAAGCCCTCTGCTGCTTTTACCCCCAATTCTCTTCCCCGAAAATCTTCCATGTCTGCATGTCCGCATGCATAAATTCCCGGAGGATCCTGGCTTACGTGGCAATACACCGCTTTTCTCTTCTCTTCTTGGGTTTCAGTGATATCAACGTAATCAGTAGGATGAAAAATAAGTGTTTGTTCGCCCGTGCATACCTCATAAAAGTAGAGGGAAAATTGTTGCGGCTCCCTTATCCACGTTTGTATGGTAAGCACACTTGCTACCTGGTGATCCTGGTGGGAATCGGCCGGCCATTGTGTAAACACGATGTCTGGCTTTTCATCCATTATCAATTGTTTCATCTTTGATAACCAGTCATTATTACAAACCGTATCTCCATCAATTTGTCCGGCAAAGACCGGTTTGGCATCCAATATTTTACACGCATTGATCGCCTCCTGCTTTCGGATGGCAGCGGCTTCCTCATGGCTTTTGCTAGGAATGCCTGCTTCTCCCGTGGTTAAGTAAATGATGGTCACCTCATGGCCGGCGTTTCTCAGCTTGGCGAGTGTACCCCCGCAACCGCTTTCCGGATCATCTGGGTGGCCACCCACGCAAATGATCTTCTTTGCTTTGTCTCCTGCCTTTCTTTCTGCAGATAGCAACGATGGCAAAGAGAGCAATCCCAGGGAAAGGGTTGAATTTTTAATAAAGTCGCGGCGGGAATTCATGCGATTTGTGATGGATGATTTTGATACCTGCTTAAAAAGACCAGGTAAACTAATTTCTTTTCTTCATTTCACTCAACATCGTTTGTAGAAGCTCATTTTTTTCTTTTTCTGATTGTAGTAGCCTTTCATAAAGCTCTTTATTTGCTTCTATCGCTTCTGCATATTTTTCGAGCGGATTAAAAGTGCACTGATTATTTTCGGTGTTACCAGCATAGACACTATTCACCCCTTTATTCGATCCCTCAAAGTTGTTCTGGATATTAAAGATGGCCGTTTCCTCATCAAATTTCTTAATCGCCTCTGCCGGCACTTTGAGCTGTCCGGCAATTTGTTCCAGTAAAGGATCATCGATCTGTTCCTTTTGTTCCAGCAGGGAGATCTTTTGCTGGTTCCAATCATCGCCAAGCATGGAAGCCAGCGCGTCCTGTTTAACTCCCAGCATTTCCCTGAAACGCTTTATATTTCTTCCCTGGTGGATCGTTTTATTCATGAGAAAAGGTATAAGAATTTACAAATAGATCTTTAACAAATATAAGTTAACTCTCAGATTTAATAGGTATTTTTCAAAATGATTTTCTCTTTTATTTCTCAAAACTTTTTCTCACACTAAAGGTCCTCTTTAAGAACGGACTCTTTGTGAAACTTTGTGCCCTTAGTGTCTTTGTGGTAAAGAAGGCTTTTAAAAAATCGGTGTAAAAATACTTATGCAATTGACATTAATTCCAGTTCCTTTATCCTTTTAAAATCATGATCGGCAGTTACAAGTATCGCATCATTAAGTATCGCACTTGCCGCAATTATTGCATCTGGTAATTTTAAACGATAAGTGTTTCGGATTTCTATAATTTTATTTTTAAGAATAGTATTGGTGGCTTACAAATCGCATACTTCGATAATAGATGTAAAAGAATCAAATAGATTGCGATCCGATTCAGATAAATTTGTAAAGGACTTGAACTCTAATTCACTTATAATTGAAATAAAAATGGCATCAGCGGTACTCGCAGCTTTTTTTAATTTTTCATTTTCCTTTAATAAAGCTATAATCGCATTTGTATCAAGCAGCAATTTTATTTCCATTCAGATCTGATCTTTTTTTGTTCTGCTAACGCGTCTCCCTTCCATTCGAGTTTTCCGTATAACTTAGAAAAGTCAAACTTACCTTTTGCTTTTTTCCCGGCGATGTCTGTTTCAGATATGACATGCTTCTTAATTCCTAACTTTTCGGCTATAGCAATTAATAAATTAATGTCCTTTTTGTTATCAGTCTCAAATGTTACCTGTTCCATTATTACTTCCATTATTAGGTTTACCAAATTTACATCTTTTATAAATATACATCTTCGTGTAATCTGTGTAATCCGTGTGATTAGTGTAATCTAAAATACACATTTTCCTGTAATTTGTGTAATCCGAAAATCTGATTTTTGAAATCCTTCCCCTTCCTGTACTTTTATCAAAAAATTCTCCTTCATGCACCAATTCGCTTCTGCTGTTTTATCCTGGGTTTTATCTCCTTTCAACTGGCTCATTGTTCTCCTCCTTATTGGCTGGTTGGTAAAGAAACGCTCTTTAAAAAAGGCTGTTTGGATCCTTGCCCTAATTGTATTTATCGTCTTCGGCAATGGGTGGCTGTTCAACTGGTACGTAAAAAAATGGCAGCCTGCCCCTGTTCCGGTCAACGCCGCTTTGCACTATAGTTGTGGAATAGTTCCGGGAGGATTTGCCAGCCCTGATGAGAACGCCAACGGGTATTTTAATGCTTCTGCCGACAGGTTCATACAGGCAGTGAAATTGTATAAACTGGGTGAGATCAAACACATCCTCATAAGTGGTGGAAATGGCAAAACCGATGAAAACAGTTTTCAGGAAGCCGCCTGGGTAAAAGGCGAATTGCTTGCTTTTGGCGTTCCCGACTCGGTTATTTTTATTGAAGACAAATCGAACAATACAAAAGAAAATGCAGCTAATTCGAAGATCATCCTGGATTCTGTTGGCTTACGTCCACCCTACTTGCTGATCACTTCCGCTTTTCATATTCCCCGCGCAGTCCTCACATTCCAAAAAGCAGGAGTCCCCGTCGATCCTTTTCCCTGTAATTACACCACCGGAAGAGGCAGCTCCTCAATCTGGGATTGCATCCCCACCTTTTCAACCCTTTTCAGCTGGGACCTCTATTTAAAAGAAGCAGTTGGAGTCTTTTATATCCGGAACTTCTGAACTAAAAACTACAAACTACAAACTGGCTTCGTGTGCTCCTTTGCGCCTTTGCGTCTAGTGGCAAGCACTACAAACTAAGAACCTCCCTCCATTTCTCCTTATAAACCGGGAAACTAAAATGCTCCATCAGAAGCTTCCTGTCCGGTAAATATTGTTCTTTATTCCTGATCATCCTCATAATAGCAGCACTAACTTCCTCCATACTTTCAGGGTTCACCAACAGCCCCAGTTTACCATCTAACAACGCATCCGTAGAACCATCTTTGTTTCCTGCAATCACAGGTTTATTGTAATACATCGCCTCTATAAATACAATTCCAAAACCTTCCTTCTCACTCGGCATAATATAAATATCAGCAAGATTAAAATGAGCCGCAAGTTCCTCATCCGCCACAAAACCGGCAAAGATCACGTGCTCCTGCAATCCGGCAGCCTTGATCATTTTGTCCAGCCGCGATTTTTCTTTCTGGTCATATTTACCTACGATAAGATATTTTAATCCAGGATTGGTTTTTCTTAAATCTTGCAGGCTTTGAATTACCACATCATATCCCTTATATCTTTCCCTGGTAGCAAGACGAGTCAGGGTCATCAAAACAGTGTCTTCTTTCTTTAAATGGTATTTTTTCAAAAGCTCAGGATCCTTTTCTTTTACAACAGGTTCTCCTAAATAAGGATCAAGGCAATTATTCAATACCCGTATATTTTCTGTCGGAAAGCCATTTTTAGCAACTAAAACATCTTTCGTATACTTACTGACGGAAAGGATGGTATCGCATTTAAAAAGCATTTTCTTTTTCATACGCGAGAAGGATTGCCATGCCTCAATCCCATGCGCGATCAATACGAGTCTCGTTTTCGGGGAAAATATTTTAACAAGGTATCCCACTGGCAGCAAATTGACATGACTTAAAATAACGGTGTCAAACTTGCTCCCCTTTAATATACATTCAATTGTAAATTTCACTCTTTTAATTCCAAAACCGGTAAAGCTGTTTTCATTTACGTATTTCTCATCAACATCCCCCTGTTCATCATACATCGAACAAACCTGTAGTTCATTCCCGGCTTCGTAACATAATTCATCCAAAGCCTTTCCTGCCACTTTACTCACTTTTTCAATCCCACCGGTTACAGAAAAAGTTCTCAATGTGAGAAACATTACTTTTTCGACGGGCTTCTTTTGCAGCCTTTCAGAATAACCATTGAAGGAAAAAAGTTGTTTACCACTTATTTTATGGGAAATAGTGGCAGCGGTTCTGTTTTTAATCAGTATCAGCGAAAGAAACTGCGACCAATGCATGGTTCCTGAAGCAAACCGGTGATACTCCCTGCTTCCCGGATCGATCAGGCTTTTCACATAATCATCATTTTCAAGCCATTTTTTAAAAGGAAAACCAAAGCCCATTTTGGGCCGGTTCCAGATGGGTTCCGGTAAAATTTCTTTAAAGGTATCAATTAGAAGTTGTTTGGGAAACTGGCCTTTTGATTTCACATCTCCCTTTAAATTCATGGCAAGCTCCACCACTTCTTTATCTAAAAAAGGCACTCTGATCTCAATCCCGTGCGACATGCTCATTACATCCACATCTCTCAGCAACTGGTTTTGCATAAAAAGATTCAGCTCCAGCCAGCTTGCCTGGTTATAAGTGCCAAGTGATCTGATATTGTCACACTGCGGTTGATCCCGCAAAACCTTCCAAACCTGTTCTTCAGAAATATTCAGATGGCCTGCTATCTGGTGTGGAATAAATTGTCCGCGAAGGAAAAGATATTTACCTGCAGCCCCTTTTACTCTGAGATAGCCTAAACGCCGCAGGCTTTTAAAGCCGCTGAATTTGCCTGGTTTCAATATTTCATGAGGAAGATTTTCGAGCATAGAAACCTTCTGCATTCTTCTGAAAGAAGGATACCCGCCATAAAGTTCATCTCCGCCAATACCTGACATTACGGCCTTCAGGCCGATTTCCTTCGCATATTTACTGATAAACCAGGTGTTGATGCCATCACAGCTCGGTTGATCCATAGCATCAAATATGCCGGGAAGATTTTCATGGAACTGATCTTCTTTCAGCAAGAGTTGGTTGCTTTCACAAGCTAATTGATGAAGTAAAATGTCCTGGTACTTTTTTTCAGAAAACTGATCTTCTTCAAAATACAGTGAAAGAGTTTTTAAGGCAGTTTTCTTATTGCTATTGGCCAATAGGGCAATAATACCAGAGTCTAACCCACCGCTCAAAAAAACACCGATTGGCGCATCAGCGATCAAATGCCTTTCTACCGATTTCTGAAGGCTTTCTTTCAACAAATGCAGCGCCTCATGCCTGTCTGAAATTCGTTCGCGAAACTGAAATTGATTAAAGGCCTCGATTTTATAAGCCGCTTTTTGCAGATCGTAACAAAGATAGCTACCCTTTTGTAGCGGTTGCACGTTTTTCAAAACAGTAATTGGCTCCGGCAAGTGGCCGTACGCCATCAGGTAAACGGGCCACAATTCATTCTCTTCCTGTAAATAGGGAATTGGTTTAAATCCCCTTATCTCTGAAGCAAAAGCAAGACCTTCTTTGGTGATGGAATAGTAAAGTGGCTTGATGCCTGATGAATCCCTTACCAAATAAAGCTTTGAATCGGCTTTATCTAAAAGGGCAAAAGCAAACATGCCATTCAGCCGGTTAAAAGAAGCTGTTCCCCAGGTAGCAAATGCCGCTAAGAGCACCTCAGTATCACTATTCGTTTTAAAACAGGCGCCCGCTCTTTCAAGCTCCCTTTTTAATTCTTTATAATTATAAATTTCACCATTAAAAGTGATCACATACCTTCCATTAGCATAACCCATTGGCTGATGCCCGCATTCAGAAAGATCTATTAAGGATAACCGCCGGTGCCCCAAAACAAGCCCATTCTCCGGATCACCATAAATGCCTTCATCATCCGGCCCCCCATGCTTCATTATGGTGCACATTTCCTTTACCATTGAATGCAATTGCTCAATAGGAAGACTTTTATTAATAATACCTGAAATTCTACACACGGAATTTAGTTCTTAGTTCGTGGTTTGTAGTTGGGTAAGCGTTGACGGGTGTCTCAAATATTGTTTGCAGTCTTTGTCACTTGTAAAGAGTTGTTCTGATTCTGTTTACGTGATACCTCATTCAACTGCTTTATAAAAATCATTTGTTAGATAAAATACAGTATCTATAAAAAACAATACTCCTTCTGAGGTAAAAACATTTTCTTCATGAAGATCCTCTAAAATGATTCCCAAATCTGTATGGGTATAATCATTTTTAAAAAATTTGGGTTTAATAAAACCTCCATTAATCAAAAATTGCTCTATGTGGTCCAGATTGACAATTTTTTCAGGATTGATAAGATTTTGTTCCACAACTGCGAACAACTGCTTATCTACGTTTTTAAACCCTTTCAAAGTATAAGAAGTATTTGGGAAAAAATAATTATGAAGTAATAAATTATTCAAATAATCCAGCCAGTAAACATAAAAAACAGCGTCATTTAATTTAGTAACGGTTTCACCATCTTCATTTAAATAAACTTTCTGCTCGGCGCCTTCTCCAATTTTATTTTGAATGAAGTATTCTTTTGAAATCCAATGATCATTGGCGGAAACGAACTGTGTTAATTTCTCTTCTTCCTGTTGTCTTGAGTAGCTTGAATTCGTATTTTCTGAAGATTTTTCTTTACTTCTTCTAAGGTAAGCTTGGGTTGTTTTGATAAGACTCTCTTCCCCTTTTCGCTCATCTCCTGAAATGATATCTTGTAATTCACGCTTTATTTTAATTTGAGTAAAGTTAATGATTTTCCTTTTTATAAATCAGAATCGATACCCCTTCAACTCTTCGTACCCCTTCGCGCCTTCGTCTTCGCGGCCCCACTCACCACTCACCAATCACGTTTGCGTCGTTGGTCCAACGTTCGACCTTGAACTTTCAACTTTAAACCTTCACCTCTTCGCACCCCTTCGAGCCTTTGCGTCTTCGTGGCCCCAACTACGACCTACAAACTACGAACTCCGAACTTTTCTTCATACGTCCTCCTCACCCCCTCTTCAAACCCAATTTTAGGTTGCCATCCAAGTTGATGCAGTTTACTCACATCTAATAGTTTCTTAAATGTGCCGTCAGGCATAGACGTATCGAAAATGATTTCGCCCTCATAGCCACTGATCTTTTTGATCATCCTCGCCATTTCACCTATCGGAATATCTTTACCGGTACCGATGTTAATGATGCCTGGTTCATCATAGTTTTGCATCAAAAAGAAACACGCTGAAGCAAGATCATCCACATGCATAAACTCGCGCCGCGGTTTACCCGTGCCCCAAACCGTTACTGTTGCCTCATGATTCTCTTTTGCTTCATGAAACTTTCTGAGTAATGCTGGTAGCACATGCGAGTTTTTCAAATCGTAGTTATCACCCGGCCCATACAAGTTGGTTGGCATGGCACTGATGAAATTGCATCCATATTGCTTATGGTACGCCTGGCACATTTTGATTCCGGCAATTTTTGCCACTGCATAGGCATCGTTGGTTGGTTCGAGGTAGCCGCTTAAAAAATATTCTTCTTTAATAGGCTGATCTGCATTTTTGGGATAGATACAGCTGCTTCCCAGGAATAATAATTTCTTCACCCCATTTTTATACGACTGGTGGATCACATTATTCTGAATGCAGAGATTGTCATAGATAAAATCGGCTGGATAAGTATTGTTCGCGTTGATACCACCAACTTTTGCCGCCGCCAAAAAAACATATTCCGGCTTTTCCTTTTCAAAAAAAGCCTGCACCGCCTCTTGATTCCGGAGATCAAGTTCTGATGAGGTTCGAAGGATAAGATTCTCAAATCCTTCCTTTTTTAATTTCCTGACGATAGCACTACCAGCAAGCCCACGATGCCCGGCAACATATATTTTAGAATCTTTCTCCATTATTTAATTATTGCGAATGATTTTTTTTGCCGCTAAGGCACGAAGCCGCGAAGGATCACGAAGGTAGAGAAAATGAAAATCTTTTCTCTTCCGGCCTTTTAGTCCTTCATCTGACTCTTCAAATTCTTTGTGTCTCTTTGAGTCTTTAGGTTTTTGTGGCAGAAAATGACAATCTTTTGTCTTACGCTGTCTCCGAGGTTTCTTGGTGCTTCACGCGACTCTTCAAATTCTTTGTGTCTCTTTGAATCTTTGCGTCTTAGTGGCGAAAACTTTGTGCCTCTTTGGGTCTTTGCGTCTTTGTGGCGTTCCACAAGCCTTGAGTCCTGGTGGCGGAAACTCCAACTAAATCAACTCTAAATTCTTCTTATCAAAATGCGCACTCAATTGCAGATCCAGCGAATCAATTTTCACTACAGCCCTGTTTCCCAACACTTCCACTACAATCCCATGATAATTCATCAGCACGCCCTGTTTGATCCGCACCTCGCTGTTAACCACAAATCCTTTTGCTTCCACCTGCACGTCATTGAATTCATTCAGGAATTTTTTGATAAGATCAATTTCTTCATCCCTGATATGAGCAGGCTTCCCGAGCCAATACACGTAATTTAAAACCCCGGAGATGTTTTTCACCTCCCATTTCTTCGCCTCTTCCACCTTCACAAAAACATATCCTTTGAAAACAGGTTCCAGCACCACTTTTTTCCGGTCACTCCATTGCCTTGTCACTTTATTGATCGGGCAATAATTTTCAATTCCCGCTTCCAGCAATAAGGAAGCCACTTTCTTTTCCCATCTCGGCCTTGTATATACCGCATACCACGTTTTCTTTATTTCTTCTGTCATCCAATTTTAATTTTAATAACCCCAAACATTTCAAACAATCTGCCAAATAATGCATTCCCATTAGCACATCAGCAAATTAGCACATTAGCAAATTAACACGGCTTCGCCATCCTCAGTCCCATCCATTTTAAACTGAGTTCCCTCCATTTCAAATTTTTGCAATTTCGGATTATCCATCACCTGATTCCTCCCATTAGCACATTATCACATTAGCCAATCAGCTAATTACTCTGGCTATTCAACTACGAACTAAAAACTACAAACTAAAAACTTCGAACTACAACCTAACTATATTCCTTCGGGCCTTTGTGTCTTTGTGGCAATTCAACTACAAACTACGAACTAAGAACTAAAAACTAATTTCGAAACATCTTTTTAACCAATGCCAAAATCCCCGGCCTTTCTTCCAAATAATACCCACCCCCATATTCCCCACCGTATCCATATCCGTAGCCATATCCATATCCATATCCATAGCCATTTCCATAACCGCCAAAACCATATCCGTAAATATGAAACCCCCGTGGCTTGATGCCATTAAATACCAGGCACATGTGCTTGAATTTCTTTTGCTTCTGCAACGCCTCTATCATCGAAAGGAATACACGTGGAGTAACCGCATGACGTATAACAAACAGGTTGATATCCGCGAATGATTGTAGTAACTGGGCATCAGTTACAGGCGAAACAGGTGCGGTATCCATGATCACATAATCAAAGCGGCTTTTTAAGTCCGCTACCAGTTCACTGAATTTTTCTCCCTGGATCAATTCGGTCGGGTTGGGAGGAATTGGTCCGGCAGAAATGATATTGAGCCCGGGAATATGAGTTGGCTTGACGATCTGGTCAATAGAAGCTTTTCCTGCCAGGTAGCTGGAAATACCGGGTGTTTTCTTTACATTTAAAATTTTACTAAGCTTGGGTTTCCGAAGGTCCATTTCCATCAGGGCCACTTTTTTACCCGTAAGCGTAAAGCTGATCGCAAGATTAATGGCAACAAAGCTTTTCCCTTCACCCGAAATGCTCGATGTGATCAGCAGGGTGTTGTGTTTTTCATTAAGCCCCATAAAAGCGAGATTGGTTCGGATCGACCTGAATTGTTCTGCAATTACGGTACGCTTGCCATCCATGATAACGATGGGCTCTTTCTGTTTTACCTGTACCAGCTCCCCAAGGATCGGAACCTCCATTTTATTTTCTACTTCAGAGCGGAACAATACCTTACGGCTGAATATCTCTTTTAATAAAACCAGGAACGCGGCTGCCAGTAATCCTATGACAAGGCCCGACATGTAAAAATTTTTGGCGATCGGGCTGATAGGCCCATAAGAAGAAGCGGATTCAACCACTTTCAGATCCGGCGTAGTAGCCACCGATGAAATAGCCGTTTCTTCTCGTTTCTGTAAAAGATAGGTATAAATATTATTTTTAACCGCCTGCTGCCTGCTGATATCTAAGAATACTCTTTCCTGCTCAGGCACTTGTTTAAGCAGGTAATTGTTAGCATTGATCTGGTCATTTACCTGGCTTTTTACCGTGAGCAGGCTTTTCCTGATGTTGGCCATGTTCTCTTCAATATCGCCACGGATCTTTACTACTTCGGCATTGGCAAGAATTAGCGCATCATTATTTTCACCCGTTACACTTTCAAGTGCCTTAGCGTTCGTTTCTGCGGTATAAAGTTTATCTAATAAACCAGAAAGAGTCGGATCGTTAAGTAATATTAATGCGGGTACAGTTCCGGGCTTATTACCCTTGGAGTGAATATAGGAGGAGAGTTCATTTAAACCATCTAATTTTAAATCTATATCACTGTTTTGTTTGTCCAGATCAGTCACTTTCCCAAAATAAGCGCTTGCCTGCGTAGAAAGATCAACAGCAGAGGTTTTGGATTGAAAACCGGCAATTTTCCTTTCCACACTATCCAATTGTGCCGATACAAGATCCAGGCGGTCATCAATAAAATGAACCGTTTTATCAGCGATCTCATTTTTGTCTTCAATTCCGTTTGCATTGTATAATTCGAATAAGCGTGCTAGAATATCACGTCCCTTTTCAGGGACTGCAATTCTCAGGCTGACATTTAAAATAGTAGACTGGTAGGAATAAGGAGAAATACTTAAACCGCCTACAATGCCTCCTGCAGCAGCGCCTGGAGGCATAAATTGTACATAATAATTTTTGCCGGTTACATTATGATTATAGCCGTGGTTTATTTCTAAACGAATCACATTGCCTCCTATAACTACAGTAGAATCAAAAGGGATATTTTTATTGTCAATATGAACAACCTTGTTCTTCCAGTCAACAGAAAAATAATAAGTTCCCCATAAGTTATAATGTTCCTTATCTAAGGCAATAAATTTGATCGGGGAATTAGAACCGTAAAGTTCTTCAGTTCGTACATTTCCTTCATTATACACCGGGGCATACAGATCCAATTGCTTGACCACATCCGTCATCAGGTCGGGAGAACGCAGAACCACGATCTCATTGTCAACGATCTTCTTTTCCCCGAAAATATTCAACGCATCCAGCACTTTGGAATCGGTACCACCCTTTTGAGGATCTTTAAGTAACACCTTACCTGTAGCAACATACATCGGTACTTTTGACCTTACATCCACATACGCTATGATCATACAAATAGAAACCGTAATAACAAACAAAGGCCAGAAGGGCAGGTATTTGTAAATTACCTGCTTGAAGATATTGGAATCCGCCTTTTCCTTAAAAAATTGATCTTCTTCCATGTTGTTAGGGGTTATTTTAAGATACGATCAATGATCAGAAACACAAAGGATATCCCGGCAGTAACGTATGAAATGATTCTTCCTGCATTCTCTGTTTTCTTTTTACCAGGTTTTATATAAATAATGTCATTGGGTTGCAAATAGAAATACGGCGAATGAAAAATGGATTCATTCGTCAGGTCTAATTTTTTAAACTCTTTGCTGTTATCCTTTTCCCGGATCACCAAAATGTTATCCTTCCTGCCATTATCACCAATTCCTCCTGCAGAGGATATGGCATCAAGGATCGTCATATTATCATTCGGCATGGGTATTATTGATGATAAAGCCCCTACCATGGTTACATGCCTGTTCAGAAATCCAACCGCTACCACTGTTTGAGCTAGATAAGGAGTAAGATCTTTTTCCAGCGTATCTTTAAGTTGCTTGCGTGTCATTCCCTCTACATGAAGCGTATCTAGTTTAAAAAAATTAATATTACCGTTTTTATCCACCAAATACCCGGTCGCAGTCCCCTGGATATTTTGAGGTGCATTATAAATAACCGTATTCTCCGGGCTTAGGCTCGCAACAGTAATACTCAACAGATCGCCTTTCTGAATTTTAGACTCAAAATCTTTCGAAACCAAATTAGTGATAGTAGTATCATTTTTGATTCCCTGGAAATAATTGGTATTTTTGGTGGTAGTACACGATGAGAAAAACAACAACATAACAAAACCGCCCAGAATGGCTGCCTTAAAGTTTGAACCTTTAACTTTGAACTTTGAACCACTCACCACTGACCACTCACCACTCACCTCTGTCTCACAGCTGTCTTTAAATTTTGAATTTGGGGGTTTTTGCATACTCAGTTGAAATGGCAATATTAATGGACAATGCGCATTTTTCAGTGCCTGCAATTTAAACGAAAAATATGAATTGAATGTTGTTTGAGATAGTTAATTTCTAACAAAATGTTGATAAAAAAAGTGGATTTTTTGACCTGCAAAAAAAGAGGAAAATTAAATAAATAAGGCCAATAATTTGAACTAATAACTACAAACTAATAACTACAAACTAACTACAAACTAGGAACTACAAACTAAGAACTACGAACTGACTTCCCCTTCCCTTTCCAAACACCATAAAGAACGCCAATTCCTAAAAGGACATAAACATAGGTGTCTATTGGACAAATGCTCATATCAGGCCGACAATTACATTGCGGATCGCAAGCCGGATCACCAACACTGCCACCTCCCCCTCCAATACTACCTTGTGCATTTACCGGAAAAGGTAAAAAAGCAACGCATAATATTAATAACGAAACCAATAAATTGGTCAATCTTTTACCTTTCATAGAAGCAATAATATAATGCTAAGATAACAAAATTTGTAACCGGAAAATCAATTCATCATAATTTTTTCAGGGCGGTGCGGAATTCGCATCAAACCCTCTCCTGACTTTAGAAAAGTACTTCTAATACTTGTTTTTCTCCATTGGGGCTCATCACCTGCAGGTGATATATTCCTGGTAATAGTGATCCATTATTGGCAATTTTTTGAACGCCGTCCCCGCCGGCAAAATTAAAGGAGGTTTGCATCACTGCCTGTCCAAATGAATTAAAGATCGTCACCCTGTATTTCCCTGCCGGTTGATGATCTATCTTCAGATTCATATTATTTGCTTTCGCAGGATTAGGAAACAGTTGAATACTTCCTGCAATTTGAAGCGCCTTGGTCATAATGATGTTGCTGTAGGATATTTCGCCGTTATTCTGCAGGCTTTTAATGCGGTAATAATTATTCTCACTTCCCGGAAAAGGATCTGCCCATTGAAAATTTTCAGAAAGAAAAGCCGGTGATGTAATGGTTCCGATATCTGAAAAATCCGTTCCGTTGAAAGATCTTTGTATCCAGTATTTCCTTACACTGTCAATGTTTCGGCCACTCCAGTTGAGCAGCGTCTGCTGTCCGGCAATGGCAGTAAAATGTACAACAGGCGATGCAAGGGTAAAAATTAGCCGGAAACGGTTAGGAACCGCAGAAGCAGGATCGCTGTTGAGCTGAATTTTAATATCTGTGGTGTCATTCAAATTCACCGGCTGACTGGTATGCAGGTAACTGTCTTCGAGATACGCCTGCAGGCCCTCCTGCTCAAGATTCATCCCTACAAACTTCATAAGATACGTTTTTCGTTGCAGTCCCCACATATTGAAGAATAAAGTATCGTCAGCAGTAATGCTATGCCTTCTTTCTACAACAAGATTGATCTGGTTTCGCAGTAAGCAAACATTGATACCCGGGTTCGTCATTTTCCTCCCGTCTTCCCCGTCAATGTCATTACTGTATTCATCACCATATTGGGCAAACGTGCCGTCAAGCCGGTAGATACTTCCGTCCGCATTAAAATCGTATAAATTCATTCGCATCAGGCGGGTGATTTCAGTTCCGCTGGAACGAGGAGCAGAAAAAGCAAAGCTGGATAAAAAAAACAGGGCTAAAGGTAAGAGGTAGTGTTTTTTCATATACGTCTGGATATGGATGACGATGAAGTCTGATCCATACTAAACGAATATTATTTGAAAATAGTATAAATGTTTTAATTTTTTTCAGAATATTTTTATAAGTATCTGTGTATTAATGCAATAAGCCTTCAGTATGATGTTACTGAAGGCTCATTTTCTGATAAGTAAGTTTAATAAATTACCTTGATCACTTTTACTTCCCCGTTCGGATACAGCACTTCTAATTGGTAAACACCATGCGACAGGTTATAATTCCATTGAATAGATTCAGTGTTACTTCCGTTCATTCGTACAATTTGTTTGGACACAATGATTTGTCCCAGCTGGTTCATTAACCGGATACCATATTTACCTGCTGGCTGGTTGATAAACTGCAGGTTAATGATACCATTGGTGATCGGGTTAGGATAGATCGAGATCATGGATTTACCGTTGCCGATCAATACTTTAACGGTATTGCTGTATTCTGCTTTTCCTGATTTTTCAATCATCTTGATCCGGTAATAATAATAGCCTGGTAATACAAACGGATCAGCCCAATGGTAGCTGCTACTGTCACTGCCAGAAGCGGTCACACTGTTTACTTTAGCAAACTGGAACCCATCAGTTGACCGTTCTATTTCATATCCGGCAACATTTTTACCATGGATTACGGTCCAGTCAACATTCACATCCCTGTCATCAGGTGTTGCCGCAACCTTTACAAATGCCGGCGGCAGAATGATCATTTTTTTGAATACGATATCAAATCGTTTTGAATCATAAGAGCCTTTATCATTTACCACATTAAAATTAATGATGGTACTGTCAGTCATGTTGATAGGCGTCAATGTTTTAAGATAATGATCGTCAAGATACGCCTGCAAGCCTGTGGATTGCAATCCAATAGGTACAAATACAAAGCGGTAATTTCTGGCAGAAGCACCGGTAAAGGTCATAAATACGGTATCTTCTTTTTCCGGTAATTGCCTCCTTTCCACCACAAGATTGATCTTATCTTTCAGAATGCTCAGGTTGATTCCTGAATTAAAGAATTTCCTTCCATCCATGCCATCAACCTTATTATTGTATTGATCGCCAAACTGTACCATAGCCCCGTCTGCCTTAAAAGTACTTCCATCACCGTTCAGGTAATACAAATTACTTCTGAGTAGCTGTACATCAGCAGGAGTACTTCCCCTGAATACAAAGTTGCTGTTAGGTCCTGTAGCTTTATTGGTTTCATTAAAGGTCAGGCTGCCTGCGCCACTCGCACCTTGCACAAAGAATGCCTGTCCGCTTTGAATGATATTGTCCACAGTGCCATCGGTCGATTCATATTGTCCTCCTATATTGGTGTAGGTTTCATAAGCGCCATAACCATAATTTCCATACAGGTAAGAAATCCACACAGTATAGAAGCCATCGACATTATTCCTGGTCACTTTGCTGAAGTCTATCGGTGATGCATAAGGGTTGCCAATAGAAGTAAAGATACCGGTTGCGCCAGTTGCCACAGTTTGTCCATAAGTTAATAATTGCCCTTTTGTCCGCATCCGGGTAGAATTCGGTGGATCAAATGGTCCCGGGATACTTCTGTCTCCCCTGATAAAGAGCATATAACCATTCTGGCTGAATATCGGATCGCCCGTGTTCATAATTCCCTGCCAGTCAGGGCCTGTAGGATCAAAGTTGGTTCCTGGCTTATAATATTTCATGGATGGATAAATGGTAGGAGTTGCATCGAAGCCGGTTCCAAAAGGACTCACGATCCGGGTACCGTATCCGGTTGAAGTGAGATTTCCATTTTCCATCCAGCTTTGGAAAGTGCTTTGACCCACTGTTGGCGTAGCCAAAAATTCCCATGCCTTCGGATGTTGATCGGTTCCAAGACCAAGCCGGACATACCTTTCTACTTCTACCCATCCGTCAAAAGTATTTCCTGAATTAGCTGAGTTGTTGGTAATATCTGCTACCCGCGCCGTATTATTGGCATCTGAAACAAGCGTAATGTTATTACCCGTATGCAGAGTAACATTGCTTACATTACCAAATGAAAGGGCACCGGTAATGTTTAAGGTATCATTGAGAGCGCTAAGCGGAGCAACAGTCGCATTGTTTGGACTGCTGATTTGCAGATTCAGCAACCTGCCGGAATTATTATTATACGGAGTATTGAACATGTGGCCTGCAATAGTCTGCATGACACGCTGCTGGGTTGGCTGGTAAAGTTCTTTATCGCCATTCAAATCTATTGTACCGGCTGTTGCATCAATTGCCATATTATCATCAGTAATACTTCCCGCAATGTGCATCGTATTTGCAGTAATAGTAAGTTTAGCTCCCGGCCTCATTACAAGATGGTTCACATACCCGTTTGCACCTGTTGAAAGGATCGGTTTATTACTAACATTGAGGATGATAACACTATCACAACTTGCTTGTGACGGAACGGTACTATCCGACCAGTTAGTAGCGGTATTCCAGTCTGTGTTCGTATAGCCATACCAGATGTTGCGGATCGTCAATCTTGCAGGAGATGACGGAACCGGACATGCAGCAGAAGCAATCACATTGGTCTGGTATAGATAACCATCTTTTGTATTTCCACTTGTAATGTTTTTTACAGTTAGGGTACTGGTTGTCTGACCAGAATAATCCGGATCAGCAGCTAAAATTGTATTCCATGAGGCTC
This sequence comes from Ginsengibacter sp., assembly GCA_051953735.1. Classification (GTDB taxonomy): domain Bacteria; phylum Bacteroidota; class Bacteroidia; order Chitinophagales; family Chitinophagaceae; genus Ginsengibacter. The sequence continues at coordinate 2,983 of JBQCIM010000110.1, read as the reverse complement.
CATTATCAGTACTTACCTGCCATGTGTAGGTTGGAGCGAGTGTACTGGTAGCATTTTCAGTAAAACTGATAGTACCTTCGGGACAAGCCAATTGATCAGCCACTGGTGTTACGGTAGCTTTACCATTGACCACAACAGTCGCAGTTGCATTCGGACTGATAGAGCAATGTAATACACTGTTATCCTGGACACTGGAAAGCACATAATTGTAAGTGCCTGGTGTTCCTGTAGGTACAGGGATACTGCTGGAAGTAGTGGTAATTGGAGTACCATTATTGATCTGGTAAGTATACGTATACGGTGAGGTGCCTCCTGTAAAATTGAAAGTGACAGAAGGAGAAGCATCGTTTTGACAAACAGCAGTACTTCCACCAACAGTTCCTGTTGGCACCTGGTAAACGGTGAGTGTAGTGCTTATGTTCGGAGCAACGCTACATGCAAGAGAATTAGTAGACACTGCTTGATTGGTTATAGAGGTTATGGTAAGGGTTTGTCCGTTGTTCGCATACGTTAATGGAGCTGTAAAGGTTCCATTTCCGCTCGCATCTGCAGCAACAGTGGTTGTTTGTGAAGTACCGCCATTAATGTTATAAACAATAGTAGAAGTTACTGAAGGTGTCAGATTGTTCAACGTAAATGTGGCATTGCTTCCATCACAAACAGGAGTTTGGGTAACAGTACCATAAGTAGGAAGCGGGTTAACAACTACAGGAACCTGAACCTGCCCTCCGGGACAGCCGGCAATAGTCGTTTGAAGCGTATAATAGCTGGTTCCGGTAGTTTGTGGTGTAGCTGTTACTGGAATTCCGGTTGTCCCGCTCAGGATGGTACCTGACCACGCATAGCTGATAGGTAGTGCAGCGCCTGGAGTATTTAAACCGTCTATTGCCCATGCACTATTAGTGGTACCATTAAATTTGAACCTTATTCTCAGGTTAGACATCCCAACATAGTTGGACAAATCAATTGTAGTACTTTGCATGATACCTTTACTTCCCGAAACTCCAAACTGGGTTGAGTAAGTAGCTAAGGTAGTTGTATAGGTATTGCCTCCATCCACGGAAATGTCAATTGTGCCAGTAGCTCCATTTAGGAAATTGTAGCTCTGGATAAAACTAAGAGAAGTGTTGACCTGGCCAATAAGACCGAACACGGGAGTTTCCAGTATTGAAGTTGTGTTCCCAGCAACCATTGCGAATTTTGGATCGGGGCTACTGTAATCAATTCCTCCGATAGTATTATTAGTGGATCCTCCGGTATTGGTAGTTTCTAACCAGGCAAAACTGGTCGGATTACTACTTCCTTTAGAAGGTAAATAGTTGCCGGTACTCTGACCGTCTTTGCTCCATCCGGCCGGATTCGCATTTTGAAAGTCTCCCTGGCTTGTGTCAATTCCTGTTGAAAGATACCCGGTATTAGCGCTCAGAACCGAAGATTGTCCAAGGCAAATGGTGGAAGGAGTGGCTGTAGGGTTGGTCGGCGGGAGTGCCTGGATCCATTGCAAAGGAATAATATTGGTGTAAACCGGTGTAGTACAAGCGCCGTTAACTATGGCAGCCCTGTATAAAGTGGTTTGTGCAAGATTGGAAATAGTTAAAGAATTGCCACTAATACTACCTGATGCAGTTGTCCATGTTCCACCGTTCGTTAACTGTTGCCATGTAACGGTACCTGTTGCACCGGTAATAGTAAATGTGGCACTATTAGACGGATGGGTCGCGCTGATCTGGCAAAGCATAGTCGGGTTCGTTGAATTGGACGACGCGGTAACCGCTATAGTACCTGCAACCGGCGGGGCATCTACCTCGATAGCAGCGGTATTCGAGGTAATACTTCCGCAGCCACCTGTAACTGTAACATAATAATAAGTGGTCCCTGCAGTAGTGGTAGGTGGTGTATATGAGGCAGTTTGGCGCCCATTGGCGCTTCCAACAGAAGTTCCGCCTGTATTTGAATTGGTAGTATTACTGTACCATTGATAGGTCAGTGTTCCGGTGCCACTGGCTGAAACCGTCATTGCAGTAGCTGTACCGTTCAAACAATAAGCGGTGCTATTTGGATTGGTTGATATGGTTGTAGGAGGATTTATAATGATTGAGGCCGTAGTTGATGCAGCGGTACCGCAGCTACCAGTCACCACAACGTAATAATAAACGGTTCCAACAGTATTAGTTGACGGTGTATAAGACGCTGTCTGCGCACCGTTACCGCTGCCAAGAGGAGTCCCCCCTGTATTTGAATTGGTAGTATTGCTGTACCACTGATAAGTAAGCGTTCCGGTACCGCTGGCTGCGACAGTCATGGCGGTAGCGGTACCATTCTGGCAATAAGTGCTTCCTGTTGGCTGTGTACCTATAGTAGTAGCTGGATTGATCACAACGGCAGCAGCATTGGAAGTGGCAGTTCCGCAACTGCTGGTTACAATAGCATAATAATAGGTAGTTCCCGCAGCAGTCGTAAGTGGTGTATAAGATGCAGTCTGTGCGCCATTACCACTACCTAGAGAAGTTCCCCCCGTATTTGAATTGGTAGTATTACTGTACCATTGATAGGTCAGTGTTCCGGTGCCAGCCGCTGAAACAGTTAGTGCGGTAGCGGTACCATTCTGGCAATAGGTATTTCCAGTTGGCTGTGTGCCAATAGTAGTAGATGGATTGATCACAACTGCTGCGGTATTGGAAGTAGCAGTTCCGCAACTACCGGTTACAATAGCATAATAATAAGTAGTTCCTGCAGCAGTGGTAGGTGGTGTATAAGAGGCAGTCTGTGCACCATTACCGCTGCCAAGAGAAGTGCCACCGGTATTTGAATTGCTGGTATTACTGTACCATTGATAGGTCAGTGTTCCTGTGCCACTCGCTGCCACAGTCATGGCAGTAGCGGTACCGTTCTGGCAATAGGTGCTTCCTGTTGGCTGTGTACCTATAGTAGTAGCTGGATTGATCACAACTGCTGCGGTATTGGAAGAGGCAGTTCCGCAACT
>JBQCIM010000109.1:0-6802 GCA_051953735.1 Ginsengibacter sp. | reverse complement strand
GCTTCTTATGAATTGGATATTGATTTTGCGTTACCTGAACAAGAAGATAAAATAACAAGGGCGTTTATTAAAGTGTCCGTTAACCAGGGCAAGGTTATTTTGCCTGGTTATTCGATTTTTGCAGAAGGTGTTGCTTTTTTTAAATTATCACCTGAAGCGAACCTTTCCAAGGAAGATATGGATAATCTATTACAATATTCTGCAGTTTCTATTGCCCTGAACAGTTTAAGAGGCTTTATTTCATCTCTTACAGCCAATGCCCCTCATGGCCGTTATATTTTACCTTCTATTGATGTGAACGCATTATTTAAGGAAAAAACCAAAACTGCTGAAACAGAAAAAACGGTTTTAAAAAATAAGAAGGTCAATACTTTAAAGTCGAAAAAGTAATATTTGGTTTGGGGTGGAAGCAACGAGGAAGATGGAAATGGCATCTAATAGAAATAGGAGGTCAATCTCGTTTTGGTAATTCCTGCTTTATATTTTTTAAAAGTTGAAATGGTTTTGTTACTTTTTCAGTGAAGCAATTGTTTGACAATGAAAGAAATTCTTTCCATGAATTCTTCAATTGATTGTTCTGCTGTTGGGATATCATTCGTTTCTTCTATACCGCAGAATTCCTGCCAGTTGTGGTCTGTCTCATCGTCCCAATCGTATTCTTTAAAATGCATATCGGGAAGATTCCAATCTTTGGCCATAAACCAATTTTTATCAATTCGATTTTAGGTAATTGCGCTATTGGGGGAAACGTAAGTTTGCTTTTTTTATTCCCTTAATGTGAGAACAGATTTTTTACTGAAAAATATTATGAATGCATTTTGATGTCTCTGGAGTGGCCGGTGAGGACACTGACCATGGAATAGTAGTTTTTATTTGTTGCAGTATCGTTTCTATCTCGTTCAATCCTTGTCTGAGAGCATCCATTTGATTTCTCAAAGTGCCAGATATAAGTCGCTTCTTCACTATTAAGTGTTTCCTAAACAATATGGTACTTTTTATTTCCATGCAGTAAAAACAAAAAAGAAAAGGGAGTAAGCACAAATCTGATCCTGAGAATCTGAAGCACGGGAGGAGTATTAAATGTAAGATTTATTTTGTAACATTGAGTCCCGAAACGCAATCGAACCCTACAAAAAAGAAAAATAAAAAACTAACTAAATGAGAATAAAATATCTAAGCAAAATAGTAGCAGCAGGTTTAATTATTTCTATCTTCATCTGCTCCTGCAAAAAAAGCAATCCATCTTCGTACAATATTTCCTTCGATATAAATGGTTCAAAACAAACTTTTAAAACGAAGACATCTTGTGCGATATATTCTGATCCTTCTCATCATGTTTATTGGTTCAATTTGTACGCTTTTAATGAAGATAGTTCCAACTATATTACCGTCGGTGTCTATTCACCTTCGCCAATTAATACCACAAATACATACATAGATACTACCCAGGCAGTAAATCAGGATGTAACCATCCAGGTGTATGAATATGATCCTGGCGTGAATGGTACAACTTTGCAGACTTCTAATGATGCCGGTTTTCCAAACGATGTAAAAGTGAAATTTTCAAACATCACTTCTGGCTCTGTCAGTGGGAGCTTTTCTGGTAACGTTGCAGTATATTCCCAGGGAACTGTAACGAAAATAACCAATGGTACCTTTTACTTACCTGTTAAATGATTTTGGAATTATCAACTTGTGTCATAAATGAATATTGGCAGTGCTTAGTCGTGCGTTTGCATAACTATACCGGCAGATCATCAAGTTTACATTCACGATTATTTCTGCTCCTGACCGCCGGAGAGGACAAGTAACAGGTTGGTGGGTCTCGATAAAAATATCTATTCCAGCTAATGGTTTATTACTGTTTTTTAAAAAATTCCACTGTTATTGTGTCAGGATATAAAAGTTTTAAGTACGTTTGATACCATTTCGTCAACATAAATTGCTTATGTGTATGACCAGACCTTTTGTATTGGCTGTTCTAATGGTTATTTCAGCTATCAGTTGTAAGAAGAAAGACGACCCTTCAACGATACCTGCAACCCCCGTTGAAAAAGGAAAAATGGAACTCATCAGTGGTGACGGTCAAATTGGAACACCGGGCATGCATTTATATGACAGCATTGTAATTAAAATTACTCCACACAAGCCCGGAGACGAAAAACATTATACTTATTCTTTTAAAACAATAAATAACGGTTATATAATAGCTAACGCCTACATGGTCAATGGAAGTTATTATGTAAAAGGCATGTGGGAGGTAGGCGGCGATGCAACAGAGCAGGCCACATTTTATCTTTATGCTGATTGTAAGCAGTTAACCTGTTCCCCGCTTGATTCACTAACCATCCATGCGACTGTCGCCAGCCCCTGGGATCCTGTTTTCAAAAATACAGGCAGTTACGGTGAATTTTGGGATCTGCATTTTTCGGATGCAAAACATGGTATCGTAGTAGGAGACGGCAGCGAAAGTTATATAACCACAGATGATGGCGGTGCCACATGGACTTCTAAGAATGCTATTCGAAGCGATTTTTACCAGTTAGCCTTCTCCGGCGGGGATACCGGTATCGCAATTGTTGCCAGCAATAATGCCTATTTTACCAATGATGGTGGCGCTACCTTCACGTCAGGCCCCTGGACGCCGCCCACATCCGGTAACAGAAGTTCCACCTATTGTATGTTAAACAGAGATACTATTTTTTCTGTCGGCGTTCAGGGTCAGATTGCAAAATCAGTAGATGGTGGAGCAAGCTGGAAACATTACACAGGTTTTAACTTCATTAACACCTTAAATTCCATTTGCAATATAGATGGTAAAACGCTATTTGCGTGTGGACAAGCCGGAATGGTGATCAGGACAACTGATGGAGGTGAAACATGGCAGGAACAGTCGGTTCAGTTGAACAACAATCTTCAAAAAATTTATTTTCTTAATACCAATGTAGGATTTGCAGCAGGCGAGTACGGCGCAATGATAAGAACAGTAGATGGAGGCCGCAACTGGACAATCATTAATACTGGTTTACATTTTAGTATCCTTCAAATCCGGTTTTTTTCAGATAATACCGGCTATATTGTTTCAGCGGCCGGTGAAATCTCTAAAACTATTGATGGAGGTGTTACCTGGCAGCCAATTGTCATAGCTGATAATGGTGTGTTTAGTCTGAATAAAGTATGCATTAAAGATTCAACGATTGTGTTTGCCTTACAGAATAATGATGTTTATACCTATACCCTTCAATAATATGCACACCATCCTAAAATCCAATTTTTGCCTGCTGTTAGCAGGTATGCTGCTAACAGTCTCTTGTAGAAAAGTAAATGATTTACCTGCATCTCCTCACGGGACGGGAAAGCTAACGGTTCTACAAGGTAACAATCAGTCGGGTGTATTTGGCGAATTACTACCCGATACGATCAAATTGGCGGTTACATCCAGGCATACTTCCGACCATTTTTGGATAAGCTATAGGTATGTGCAGGGAAACGGCCAGCTTATGCAAAATACCTACCTGCTAACCTATCCTATGCGAAAAGACTCGGCAGGTACGCTGGTTTTAAACTGGAGAATGGGTTGCAATAGCACCACGCAGCAGGTGCGTTTTTATATTTATACCGACAGTCTGACCAATAACTATTACGACAGAGGTGATTATTATAGTGCACCTTCCGATAGTGTAACCATTACTGCCACTGCCGTGAAACCGAGTGGCTGGTGCAGGAGTTGTGGATATCCCCAAACTGGTGTTGCCAGCCTGATTAACAATAAGATAAATAGTGACAACGGTAAACTGTATATGGTTGCTCAGGGTTTGTTTACTTCTGATGATGGCGGCTTAAACTGGTACCCCATAAGCGGTATTCCTTACTCCGACGAAGTAATAGATGTGCAGTTCAACAGTATGCATTGGGCGTATGTATTAACGCAAGACCATGGCCTCTATTTCTCAAAAGACATGAAGCAATGGGAACCGATCAACAACGGTTTACTGGACATGCGGCAACCTACTTCTTTCCTGGTGGAAGATAGTGCTATGTTTGTAAGCTTTTATTCTGATGGACCCTACAGGACTACCGATAATGGCAATTTCTGGAAAAAACTGGTTGTAGGTGGCATTTCTGAACGTTTTTATTACATAAGAAGACATCCTGACGGGCGGCTGATGTTGTTTGATGAATTCAATAACTTTTTAGTATCAGCAGATAACGGGGACACATGGAAACTGGTAAGTATCGATTATAAATATGTGAGCAATCAAGTGTTTGATTTTAAAATAGCGCCTGATGGAAGATTATATATTGGCGCAGAGAATTCCTCGCTTGCCATTATTGATCCGAACACTTACCAGGGCGATGTTCATAGTTATCCGCAATATAATTCCAATGAGCAGACCATTAATAATATAACAATTACGGCGGACAATGTTTATTACCTGGTAAATTATTCAGGTATTCCAGGTATTTATTCGGAAACCAACAGTTGGAATTGGGTTGATATTGGTTTTAATGGTCGTATAGACTATTACTATTTAAAAGAGACTAATAAATATTTGGTTGACTCTGACGGGTGGGTGTATTATCATGACTGATTCTCCAAACTGGCCGATGAGGATACCGGCCATGGAATGATCCACCGTTTTTGTGCTCAGCAGTATCGCTGCTTGAATTCGCGAATTATTTCAGTACCATAAATTTGCTCAAATTTGCATCAAAACAGCCGAATTTTTGAACCTTAAAAATTGTATTTCGTTTGGATTTGCTAAAACAACTTCATGGTACTGCTTATAATGTGCAGCGTCGCGATAGAGATAGGTGAATTTAATGTTCATGTTGATTCCTTGTTTCTACAAATTCATCCTCCTGTTCTATAAACAAATAGTGGCAGCCAGTTTCGGGGCATTTGCATAATTGAGAGCATAAATTGCCTTCTTTAAATTCACGAATTATTTCTGCTCCTGCTCCACAGAGCGGGCAAGTAACAGGTTGATCGGTCATAATAAAAATATCCATGTTGCAATCTTAAGACCTTCCTTTTCCAAAGTTGTGTCGCCCTCTCCCTGGCCCTTATGGAAGAACGCGGATGATGGTCTTGCCCTTTCCCCGGTTGGCCGGATTGAAGGCAGTAATTGCATCGTCGAGGGTAGCGATGTTACCCATATTAGTACGCAGATCGCCCTGCCGGAACCGCCGGACGATCTCAGTTAATTGCGCACTATCGGGTATGACGACAAAATCAATAGTAAGGACGCCGGCAGGGTGTGCCGCGATTGGACCGGCGACGGTTACAAACGTTCCTCCGGCACCAACCAGGGCCGCAGACCGGTTAGCGATGTCGCCGCCGAGTACATCAAATACCAGGTCGACCGTGCCGGCATCTTCCAAAGCGCCGTTTTCAAGATCCACAAACCGGTGTGCGCCAAAGTCGAGCGCCGCCTGACGGTGGGCAGCACGCCCGGTTCCGATCACGTATGCACCGGCCTGGCTTGCAAGCTGCACCGCCATCGAACCGACTATACCCGCCGCACCGTGCACGAGTACCCTCTGGCCTGCCCTGAGGCGGCCATGGTCGAACAGGCCCTGCCACGCGGTGAGCCCCGGCATCACGAGGGCTGCCCCTGCTGTAAAGTCAACATCGGCTGGCAGCGGTATGAGGTTGCGTGCCTCAACCGCCACATACTCCGCCAGGGTACCATCGCGATACCAGTCTGTGAGGCCAAACACCCGTTGTCCGACAGAAAAGCCCGTAGTGCCATAGCCAAGGGCGGTGACCACTCCGGCCATTTCGTGGCCGGGAATCGATGACGTCCGGTCGCGACCGGAGCGATCGGTCCAGGTTGAGGGCCACGACAGCTCATCGCCAGTGAAACTGCAGGCGTGAATTTGAACGACGACGTCGTTTATGGATGCCTGCGGCTCGGGCCGCTCCACCAGCTTCATGCCGGCTGTTCCGGCAACCTTGTCCGTTACAACGATCGCCTTCATAGCACACCTCCTTTTTTATTGATCAGCAAACAGCTGCTTATTGAGGTGATGTTGCCGTAACATATTGTTTTCATCTTTTTAGTATTTTACCATTAATAGCCCATCGGGCTGTCAAAAATATACTGTTGCTTCGTTAGTTTTTTAGTGAGCTAATTATTTCACAATGTAACAAATTCTTCAGGCGGGAAGAGATTTATCTTTTGCTGGCGCAAAGGTTTTTTTTTACCACAACGGCGCTAGGGCACAAAGGTTCACAAAGACGATTGCCACGGCGCAAGGAAATTTTTGGTAAACGATGAATATTTATTTATGCGCCTCGCAATGACGTTCGAACAGGCGTGGAAAGAAAAGATTGCGAAGGAAGGAAGTTCCGGAATCTGAGTAATCTAATGGCGAATTGACACCCCATTCTATATGCTTATGTAGTGTTTCAAATTCCTCTGCCCGATGAATGAATTGGCTGATCATTTCGCGGCTGTAGTGGTCGGTGAGGACACCGACCACGGAATAAAGTTTTTTAGTGAACTAATTATTTCACAATGTAACGAATTCTTCAGGCGGGAAGAGATTTTTCTTTTGCTGGCGCAAAGATTTTTTTTTACCACAAAGGCACTAAGGGCACAAAGGTTCACAAAGGGGATTGCCACGGCGCAAGGAAATTTTTGGTAAACGATGAATATTTATTTATGTGCCTCGCGATGACGTTCGAACGGGCGTGGAAAGAAAAGATTGCGAAGGAAGGAAGGAACTAATTTTTATGTCCATGCCAGAAACAGCGATGAACGAAGATCACCGTTTTGGGCCGTGGAGAAATTTT
>JBQCIM010000108.1:0-3988 GCA_051953735.1 Ginsengibacter sp. | reverse complement strand
TCCAAGCCGTGTACCTTCATTAATATGTTCTTTACATATTTTATGCTTTAACTCAATGCTGTAAACATTTTTGCTTACATAATAGCTTTGATATTCCATTTTACACTTAATTTGTGTAAACCTATTTTAGGACAAGACAGTATGCTTACTTGTGTATGCCGTTGGTCGGAGATCAGACGGCGGCAATAGCGCATGACAACAAGCTTTTTTTAGTAAAGAAACAAATAGAATGGATTTGTTTTTTCTTTTCGTGTAACCATCACTGTTATACCCGTTTTAATTTCCTTTTTTAAAATTAAATCCAATCATTTTGTAACTGCGTAGATGATGCAATAAAATCATTCACAAAAAAATTACAAAATGAAAAGAATTCAATTTTTAGGATTGTTCATCCTTGCAGCAATGTTATCTGTCAACACTTTTGCTCAAACAAAAATGGTTGGAGGTGCAGAAATGTATTCTACGAAAAACATCGTAGAGAACGCGATAAACTCTAAAGACCACACAACATTGGTAGCCGCTGTAAAAGCCGCAGATCTTGTACCAACGCTCGAAAGCGCAGGACCTTTCACCGTTTTTGCACCGACCAATGAAGCGTTTAATGCCCTTCCAGCGGGCACTGTAAGCAACTTGCTAAAACCCGAAAATAAAGCAAAGCTTACCTCTGTTCTCACTTATCATGTAATACAAGGAAAATTATCCTCAATGGATCTGATGAAAATGGTAAAAGAAAATAATGGCAAAGCCACATTAAAAACGGTGGAAGGAGAAGATCTGTACATTACTATGAAGGGGCATAACCTGATGGTAACTGATAAAAATGGCAACACTGCAAAGATTACGATTGCTGATGTGAATCAGAGCAACGGTGTGATCCATGTGATCAACAAAGTTTTACTTCCTTAAAAAAAATGAGATTTTCTTTTAAGCAGAGCCGGCATCGGGCCGGCTTTTTTTATTTAAACAAGTGTTTAAAAATTTTTATTTTTTAAAAATAAAATCCAAAAGACATCTTCTTTCGTAAATAATAAAGAGTTATGAGACTCGGAAATAATTTTTTTAATCATTTTAATCAATTCATTTATGTTAAACGAATCGAAAGAAGAACAACCAGCCATCGTTTACGAGGGCTTGGCTAAACCATTTTCCAGGAGAAAATTTTTTGGAATAATGGGAGCAGGCACGGCATTAATGGTAACAACAGCAGCCTGCAAAAAATACAATCCCGGGAATAATCCGGGGAAGGGCGGCATCAATCTTGGAAGCGGCGACATCGGCGTTTTAAATTACGCTTATGCGCTGGAGCAACTGGAAGCGGCGTTCTATATGAAGGTGGTAGCTTCTCCTTTTAAAAATATGACTGACATGGAAAAGTCGTATTTGACGGATATCCGCGATCATGAAATTGCGCATCGTGAATTTTTTAAAGCTGCTCTTTCCACAAAAGCAATTCCATCATTGCAGGTTGATTTCAGCGCAGTTGATTTTTCAGACAGAACCAGCGTACTTGGTACTGCCAAAGCGTTTGAGGATCTTGGCGTTTCCGCTTACAATGGCGCAGGAAAACTGATCACCAACCCTGACTATCTCACTCTTGCCGGAAAAATTGTTTCTGTGGAAGCACGACATGCGGCATGGATTCGCGATATGATCACTCCGAATTCATTTGCTGATTCAACTGTTGTTGACATGAACGGTTTGGATATGGAACGTGAGCCGGAGGAAGTTTTGTCAATAGCAGGAGCTTTTTTAAAAACAAAAGTTGATGCAAGTAATTTACCCACCGATTAAATCTTATAATTATGAACTTACAAAATATTCTTTCAGAAATTGAACAAACAGATCCTGAGGTTTACGACAGGCTTGATACCCGCAGAAGCGCGATGAAAAGCTTTGTGAAAACATCCGGAAAGATTGCGCTCGCTTCCATTCCATTTGCTCTTGGTTCTATGTTTCAAAAGGCTTATGCATCGCCAACAGCGCCTACCGATCTTATTTTGGATACGTTGAATTTTGCACTCACGCTTGAGTATCTCGAATCCAATTTTTATATCAAGGCAGTCGCTTCAGGAATTGCTCCTTCGGCAGATGCGATGAATGCATTAACGATCATCCGCGATCACGAAAACGAGCATGTGAGCTTTTTGAAATCAGCTATCTCTACAGCAGGAGGAACACCGGTTTCGTTTACTGCATCTAATTTTGATTTCACTGCAAAAGGAACTTTCCCAAATGTATTTTCTGATTGGGGAACCATGCTTGCAGTGGCTCAAACCTTTGAAGACACTGGTGTTCGCGCTTACAAAGGACAGGCACCGAACCTGATCTCAAACAATGATTATTTAACAGCTGCTCTTCAGATCCATTCTGTTGAAGCAAGGCATGCTGCTCATATCCGTGAAATGAGAAAGGCAGCAAATCTGTTGATTCCTCCAGGTGTTGAAGTAAAACCATGGATCACTTTAGATCAAAGCGGCATTGCTACTTCTGCTGTTCAGGCAAGTTATAATGGTGAAGAAAATGTAACGCAGGCAGGCGTCACCATCACCAATATCGGAGGCCAGCAAATATCTGCTGCTGCTGCATCAGAAGCATTTGATGAACCTCTTACAAAAGATCAGATCGTAGCAATTGTAACTCCCTTCTTTGCATAGTTTTTCAATCAATAGCGGGTAAAAATCTCCGGCCTTCCGGAGATTTTTGTTTTCAAAAACTCGTTATTCTGTGCGCAACATTTTCATTTATTTGTTGATTTTTCAAACCTCATTTGCCTGATTTTATTTTCGTTTGTACATGGCTGTTATGTATTAGTAAACCAACAAATACTTCCAATTTTTTATTTTTAAATTTTACATATGATCCGGTTTATTTTCAATAGCACATCATTCTGTTCTCAAACTTTTCACCGGATTTGCAATTGCTGCTCTGATGGCCTGGAAGCTTATTGTAAACAATGCTATGAGCACAGCAGTAACACCAGCGAATAAAAATATCCACCAATTAATATTGATGCGATACGCAAAATCTTTCAGCCACTGATGCATGAAAAACCAGGCCAGCGGAGCTGCGATGACAAAGGAAATGAAAACCAACTTTAAAAAATCAATCGATAACAAATTGACAATATTTGAAACAGAAGCGCCCATCACTTTTCTGATGCCGATTTCTTTGGTACGTTGTAGCGTGCTGTAAGAGGCAAGACCTAATAATCCAAGACAGGAAATAAAAATAGCGAGTATCGCAAAGTTTAAAAACAGGTTTCCGAATCTTTGTTCACTACGGTATTGCCGGTTAAAAAATTCGTCTAAAAAATAATAGCTAAACGGCCTGTCGGGAATAAGTGTTTTCCACTTGTTCTCAATAGAAGCAATCGTCTTTGGTAAATTAGTTGCTGCCACATTGATAGAAATAAGATTGCTTGCATCGGGTTCAATACGCATGCTTAGCGGTTTTATTTCTTCCTGTAAAGACTTGAAATGAAAATCTTTAGCCACACCGATAATTTTTCCTTCTCGTCCCCATTGCTTGAAACGTTTGCCTATGGCTTGTTCAGGCGAAGTGTAGCCAAACAATTTTGCTGCCGCTTCATTTAAAACCATTGCCTGTGTGGTATCTGTTGCAAAATCTCTTGAGAAACCACGGCCCGCGACCATCTTTATTTTGTATTGATTGATGAAATTAAAGCCGACAAAATATAAATCGAGATTGGCAATTTGCATATCACCTTTTTTATTTTCTATTTCAGAATAAGCGCCAGGATTGTTTCCGCCGGGAACACTGCCCGACATCGCTACTGATTTTACTCCAGGCAATTCTTTAACGGCTTGCTCAAATGCATTTTTTGCCGGATCGCCATTCGTGTCTATTACTATCATCTGGTCTTTGCTAAAACCCAAATCCTGGTTTCGCATATAATTCAATTGATTATAAACAACAACCGTCGCAATGATCAATGCAATAGAAATAGTGAATTGCGCAATTACCAATC
>JBQCIM010000107.1:0-18141 GCA_051953735.1 Ginsengibacter sp. | reverse complement strand
GATTGGTAGCATTGATTTTATATAATCCGGTTGTAGGATCTATGAGGTAGCGTCCATTTGCAATTTCTTTTCCATTTGCATCAGTTTCACGAAAATAATCCTGACCTGTTATTCCGAGGAAATAACCACCGTTAGGAATAGATGCTGCTTTTATGGTTCCAAACTGAGCGTCTGTTGGGTAAAAATAAGCGACACCAGGAAGGAAAGCGCCTAATCTACCCCTGTTATAAGAGAAATTCAACGTTGCATCCCATGAAAAGTTTTTGTGTGATACTACTTTCCCTGTAAGCGCTATTTCCATCCCCTTGTTGATTACAGAGCCGGAATTAAGAGCGCTGAAAATAAATCCACCGGATTGAGCTAAACGTGGTTGTGCAATTTGATTTTGCGTTTCATTATGATAATAGGTATAATCTAAACCAATACGATCATTCAAAAATCTAAATGCTCCCCCAACTTCCCATGAATTTTGAATTTCAGGTATCAAATTGGGATTACCAGAATAGTATTGATTCCCAACACCCATATAATTGCCAATAGTAATAGGAGGGTTTTCGTATGTGTTAGTGGCATAAGGATTGGCATCTTTACCTACTCTCGCCCAGCTTGCGCGCAATTTACCGAATGAAAGAAAATTACTTGGAGGAAGCAGTTGTGAAAAAATAAAAGAACCACTGACAGAAGGATAAAAATAAGACCAGTTTTTAACAGGTAAAGTAGATGACCAGTCATTTCGTCCTGTTGCGGTGAGGTAAACCAGGTCTTTATAGGATACACCTACTTCTCCATAAGCTCCCACCAAACGCCTCCTGGTTGTAGCATCTGTAAAGAACTTATTGGTGTTCTCCATATTATTAAAGCTAATAGTTCCTGGGGTGCTGAATCCATACCCCCAAAGATTTTGATTTTTGGTATTGAAATCCTCGGAAGTGGTTCCCAACATCAGGTGAGTATCAAAATCACCGAAACTTTTATGAAAATTAGTCATCACGGTTGTTGTGATGTAGGTATAATTAACCATGTCTTTGCTAAGACGTCCATTTTGATAAAGTGGAATCAATGCAGATCCAGGAGCAATAAATGTATAGTCATTAGTAGTATACTGGTCATAACCCACACGTCCGGTAACATCCCACCAATTGGTAATTTTAAAATTGCCGTTAATACCACCAGTGAATCGATTGGTTTTTGATGTTAAATTATCCTGATTGATGATCCAGTAAGGATTGTCAATATCATCTTTTAAATCAGGAATTGCTCCTTCAAATATCCGATGTTGCGTCCCATCAGGATTTATATAATTTTTTATATTGTAAGTAGTAGGCCAACCGTATAGTGCTTGCATACTTCCAACCCCACTTCCATACAAGCCAGCGGTAGTTAATGTTCTATCGGTATTTGCAACAGAATACGCAACATTCGCATTTAATGTCAGACCACCGTATTTCTGTTCGCCATTAAAACGAAAAGTTGTTTTATCATAACCTGTACCCGGAACGATGCCGGTTTGCTTAAAGTTAGATCCGGACAGATAAAAAGAACCGTTCTTTGAACCGCCCGATACGTTTACATTATTATCGTAAATGGTACCATGTTGGAAGAAATTGCCGATATTATCATAAATAGTACTGTCAGCAGGTATTTTTGGTCCCCATGAACTATAAACTCCATCAGTAGTTAAGACCCCATTAGTGGAATAAACGCCATTGCCGAATTCGGTTTGAACCTGAGGTAATTTATCAGCCCATGAAGTACTTATTTTGCTATTGAAATCTACAACTACTTTGCCTTCAGCTCCTTTCTTGGTGGTAATCAGAACGACACCATCAGCAGCACGCGAACCGTATAAAGCCGCAGCAGCAGCCCCTTTTAAAACTGACAAACTTTCAATATCTTCAGGATTAATATCCATGACACGGTCTGAGTAAGTGGTATTACTGCGAGACAACCCGTCCGTACCAGTATTACCAGTAACGGTTGTTGAGTTATCATAGATAATTCCATCTACAACGAATAATGGCTGATTTTGCCTGGTCTCTGAGGTTGAAGTTCCACCGCGAAGAGTGATAGTAGCTCCTGCACCCGGAGCACCGCTGAACTGCGTGATATTTACACCGGGAACTTTACCTGCAAGAGAATTGATGACATTGGTATTCTTGTTTTTCATCAATTCATTTGCATTCAACTGAGTCACTGAATATCCTAATGCCTTTTCCTGTTTTTTAATACCCAAAGCGGTTACCACCACTTCCTGCAATTGCGATTGGGATCTCTCCAACGTAATGGAAATATTTGAAGAACTGCCCACTTTAACGTCCTGGGTAGTAAACCCTACCGCACTCACTACTAACACATCCCTGGAATTCGCCGTGATGCTAAACTTTCCATCCAGATCTGAATTGGTACCCGTTTTTTTACCTTTCAACACAATGGAAGCTCCCTGCACAGGAGTATTATCGGTAGAGAGAATTGTACCGGTTATTGTTCTCTCTTGAGCAAAAACTTTTTGCTGCAGTTGCAATACGAGCATTACAACAAGAAACGTAATGAATTTTCTCATAGCTAAATTTTAATGATGAATGTTTAAAAAAATATATAAAGTATTTGATTATAAAACTCTGATTCCTGCACGTTTATATGGTTCTAACACCGGATCCTCTGGTAGCAATTCTGTGACTAACGTATCTATCTTTTTACTATCACACACCTGGAAGGGTTGCTGTGAATTGATCTTCTCTGCAATAGTTAAACATACCACTCGTTTCGAAGCTTCTATCATCGCTTTTTTTACCTGGACTACTTCCCAGTCGTTGTCGGAAACTCCACTTTCAAGGTTGATAGCAGCTATTCCCAATATGCACAGATCAACTTTCAACTCTTTTATTCTTGAAATTGCATCAGAGCCGACGGTAATTTTTGAATCTTTTGAAATTTTATCACCGATAGCAATAACTTCTATATTGGGGTGAATAATATACTCACTTAGAGCCGGAATACTTCCGGAAATAAAGGTTGCATGGAGAGAAGGCGGCAAAGCACGTGCAAGCTCAATGATAGTAGTACCACCGCCGGTGAGAATAACCATACCATCTTTTATTAACGAAGCAGCCTTTTTGGCAATTATCTTTTTTTGAGAATATGCATAAACCTCTTTTGAAGCGCCATTTCCATTATGAAATGAAGGTGATAAAGCGCCACCATGCACTTTGATGATTTTGCCTGATTCCGCCAATTCCTGAAGGTCTCTTCTAATGGTATCATCAGATACTTTTATCTGGCTTGTCAGTTCGGTCAAAAGTACCCTGTTGTGCAGATTAACTTGGTGTATGATGAACGCTTGTCGTTCGGTTTTAAGCATTTGTTAAAGCAATTGTTTCTCAAATATATAGGATGAAAATGTTAAAAGACGCGAATAACGCACCTGAAAATCGAGAAATTACTGAAAAACCGCAAAATTTTACGCAAATATGGCAATTGTCCAATTCTAAAAAAGAAATGAATTAAAAGATCGTCTTGTTTTACTCAATAAATGTATTTTTTTAGTCAAAAGTTGGACGCAATAAATATGAAGAAAAGAAATTGCTGTTATTTGGTGCTTTACTGAAAAAGGTCACTCTCTTTAAAAACAGTAATATATATATAAATAAAAAAGAGACTATCCTTATGAGATAGCCTCCTTTTAATCTTACCGTTGGTAGTATTACCAACCAGCTGTTTGAGTAAGTGTGTACCCTTTATTCTTGTAATCGTTTATTTGCGATTGTCCAACCGGAGACATATAATTCTTGTCAGAAAATATATCTCTGTTCTTGGCATTGTCTACCATCCAGAAGCCAACCATATCACTTGCATTGCTTCCATTATAAGTAACGATCGTGCCATCTTCTTTCTTTACTTTAACATTGCCCTTTGTCGCAGCGGACGCAGTTAAAGCCGATGGAAACTCTACAGGCAGATTTACCCATGGACCAAGGAAATAATCAGGATTGGTGCTGAAATCCATGTATTGAAGTTTACCCCATCTCTTTAAATCTAACAGTCGGAAGCCTTCAAATACAAATTCCATACGTCTTTCCCTACGAATTTCCCAAATCAGTGCCGGCACATCTTTATCTCTTGAAGGATCGTTGGGTAGAGAAGCTAATTCCAGAGGAGCTGTTTTTGTAACGCCTTTTTGAATAGCTTGAGCGTCCAAAGGACGATTGCGAATTGCATTGATGGATTTGTCAATATCATCCTGGGTTACTGCTGGACCACCAAGATATTCAGCCAATACTGCTTTTGCCTCGATCCAGTTTAAAACTACTTCACCAAGACGGATCACAGGAGCATCGCTTGTATTGGTATTGCTCCCCCATGCAGCAGGATAAGTTTTTCCGATATAAGTGATGGCATCACGTGAGGCAAATTTATAACCGTATAATAAAGTAGTTGAAGCGCCTGTTGGCCGGTCAATAAATGAAGCTTCAAAACGCGGATCCCTGGTTTTGGCCAAATTAGTAAATGAAAAATCTTCAGCATTGGAATCAGTAGAATTTTCCCAAACACTGCCATCATTCATTATGAATGATTTAACCAATACTAAATTAGGATCTACACCAACAGTTTCGGTTCCGTTAGAGTAAGAGCCAATACAATGGGTAATTCCCAATCCCGCATCATAAGCCCGATATAAGATTACCTCCGGATTCCCTGCAAGATTTTCTGAAGAAAAGAGTGACTTGAAATCACTGCCAAAGCTGTACTTATTGCTATTCATAACTACTTCCGCAGCTTGCACTGCCAATTGCAAATATTTAGTAGCTCTCGCATTGTCGAGATTATGGTAATATTCGTAAGTCCCTTCAAAGAGCATGAATCTTGAGATAAAAGCAGCAGCTATATATTTGTTTAAGTTTTGAGTACCGTCATTTTCCCTCATATTTGCCAAAACATATTGAAAATCATCATACACTTTATCCATTACATAACCTCTGGGATCTCTGTCCTTGTAAAGTGTATCCAATTCATTTTCTTTTACCACTCTTCCAAAATAAGGCACATCACCAAAAACACTCACGAGGCGGCTATATTCATATCCTCTGAAAAAGCGACCAACAGCACTCCAGTGGCGGTATGCTTCGTCAGTTATTTTTGGCTTCGCTACATTTTCTACGCGGTCAATTAAAATATTTGCTTTTCTTACCCAGGCAAAATCCCAGGTCGGTCCGGCATATTGTGCAAGCCATGCTGCTGCTTCAGAAGAAGATCCCCTAGAAGAGGGAACACTGCTTTCAAAATTAGATTGCACATTTTTGCCGGTAACATCATCATCAAATGTATATCCTCTTACAGGTGTGTAATCGGCAGTGAAAGATGTATTATAGCCATTAAAATAATTGGTGTAAAATCCGGTTGCAAACATCCGGATGTCATCTTCATTTCTCCAATATTGCCCATCCAAATCTTCATAACTTGTCAAGGGCGGCCTGTCGAGAAAGTCTTTTTTGCACGAAGTGAATAGAAGGCAGGCTATTCCAATACCCATTAGATAATTATATTTTTTCATCGTTTTCATTTTTTTAAAAGTTTAATTGAACACCAACTGAAACGCTTTTGAAGGCAGGAATTCCGATTCCGGTACGTCCAAGATTATAATTGGAAGTATTCCACATAGAGTACCCATTAATAGCTTCAGGGTCAATTGGCAATCCTCTGAGGTGATCCCATGTGATAAAGTTTTCTAATGCTCCATAAACCCGGAGAGAGTTAACATGAACTTTCTTAAGAAGATTTTGCGGCAAAGAATAACCAACTGTCAGATTTTTAAGTCTCAGGTAGGCCATATTTAACAAATACTTGTCCTGAACCTGCATATTATTAGCTGCATTGCTTCCTGCGTTGTTGTAAGCTGCCGGATAAAAAGCGTTTGTATGATCAGGAGTCCAGTAATTGCCAGCTATAGCTTCAGGCATAGCACCATCTGCAGAATTATAACCGGGAATAGCTAAAAATCCGTCTCCCCAAACCTGGCGGCTTCCTACTCCCTGAAAGAAAATACTGATGTCAAAACCTTTGTAATCAGCGCCTAATCTAAACCCATAAATATATCTCGGATTAGAATTGCCAATTACTGCCAGATCACCATGATCAGAAAGAGTAGCGCTTCCATTATTGATTACTCCGTCTCCATTTAAATCTTTGAACTTCACATCACCAGGACCAAAGAAGAAGTTGGATGAATTTTGTAAAAATACCTGGTAAACCGGTTTTTCACCATGTGCTCCAGGTTTTAATTTGTAAGCTTTTTTGCCTACATATTGTGCAGGCACATCATCTGCAGTTAATGTGATCAGCTGAGGTTTACCATCCGATCCTAAATCAAAATCTGATAATTGATACAAACGGTCTGTTTTGTATCCCCATATCTCACCAATATCTTTACCATTATAATTGCTGTTTACACCAGTAGATGTTCCATATAGCAAAATACGTGTTTTGGAATCAGAAATATTTCCCATGAAATTAACTCCAAGTCCATTGCTAAAGCGGTGATTTGCTTCTACAGTAAGTTCCCATCCATTCGTGCGAAGCGATCCGAAATTCCCCTGCGGAGCACTGGTTCCGTAAGTAAGAGGAATTCCTTCCATAGGAACAATCATATTCTTTGTATCACGTTGATAAAGATCGAATGTGAGCGTTAAATGATTTTCAAAGAAGGATAGATCGGCACCCAGGTTTTTGGTAACAATATCCTGCCAGGTGATATCATGCTGTATAGCTTGTGGAGTGCCAACATAAGGAGCTTTGGCTCCGTTGCCTCCAATCCAGCTGGAAAGCCCGCTTGGCATAATAGGCAGATACAAAGTATTCGGTACTGTCTGATCCCCAATAGATCCCCATGAACCTCTAATTTTAAAGAAGTTAACCAGGTTCTGCGATTGCATGAATTTTTCATTGGAAATAACCCAGCCTGCAGAAACTGAAGGATACCATCTCCACCAAAGGTTTGACGGGAATTTGGAAGAACCATCATAGCGAAGGTTGCCTTCAAGCAGGTATTTGTCCTTATACGAATAGTTGATACGACCAAAATAACCGAGCTGAGACTCCCATGTTTTATCTCCATCAATGATCGGGGGAGTGCCCAATGCAAAACTAAATTGAGGATTGTGAATGTCAGACAGTTGGTTAACCTGCTGCGACTGCCATTCAGTGTTCGCACCTACGCTATTTAAACCTAAGATAAATTTAAATTGATGATCCTTATTCAGGTTCAGATTATAAGTAGAAAAGGCATTGAAAGTATTGCTGTAAAAATTGGTAGTGCGGCGATAAATATGATCAGGATTGGCACCTAAGGAAGTATATGTGTCATAAGATAAATCAAATGCAGGCATTGCTCCAGGTGCAGTAGATGATACTTCTGTACCGGTGCTGTCTACATAAACAGGATTTCCATCTCCATCTACTCTCGCTTTTGGTGCTACCCATGAATTGGCAGCAGTGTATCTGGTTCCGGGTCTGTTCCAAACTTCATCCTGGTTGCTGTAAGTGTAATCAAAATCCAGTTTCCAGTTAGAAGTAAAGTTTAAGGTAGTTCCAAGACTAATGTTACTATAGTTCTGCAAAATATTCGCCGTATTAGCAGCTGCAGCTTCGCTTACAGGGCTGCGGATCGGGTCTCCGTTTTGATCATTGCCAAAAGGATACAATGGTCCCCATCTGTAAAGATAAAGCCACGGATCTGCGGTGGTAGAATTTGTAACGTATGCATAATCTTTATTTCTTCTTGAATACATGGCACCGCCCCGAATGGTGATGTATTTATTAATCTCACTTGAAACTCTTAATGAAGCATTATAACGGGTAAAATCATCTTTTTTTGCAGGTTTCATCATTCCGCTCTGATCCAGGTAGCCCAGCCCAAGATTGAAAGAAGTTTTTCCTACAGTTTGACCAACAGTAATATCGTGTTGCTGGGTAGGAGCCCATTCTTTGATCATATAATCGTAGGGATTATAAGTTCTCACGCCCATTTTTTGATTACCGGAACCTTGAACATACCAGTCGCGCCCAAAAACAGTCGGATCATTAGAACCGATACTTCCTCCATATAATTTTTGCCATTCAACAGCTTTATTATAGCTGGCTCTGTCCACATAATAGAATGCACCGGTTGGAGTAAACGTTCCTACGCGCTCTGCAGCATCTACAGTATATTTTAATGCGTCAACTTCTCCCATTTTAAGATCTTTCCAAACATTTTGCCATGAGAAGTTTCCAGAATAAGTAACCTGCGGTTTACTGGTTCCCGATCCCTTTTTAGTGGTGATCAGAATAACACCATTAGATGCTTTTGCACCATAAATAGATGCTGCGGCAGCATCTTTCAGTACACTGATCGAAGCAATTTCATTTGGATTTACAATCTGAATACTTGGAATTTCAACGTTATCCAACAAGATTAACGGACTGCTGGTTCCACGGAAAGAAGTCATGGCACCTCTGATTGTCAGAATAGGATCTGAACCAACTTCTCCGCTTGGAATTGTTACATTAAGTCCCGATACAGCCCCTTGCAATCCTCGTCCCACATCAGCAATAGGCCTTCCTACCAATGTTTTTTTGACATCAACGGTAGAAATGGAGCCCGTAATATCGCCTCGTTTTTGAGTACCATAACCAACCACTACCACATCCTGCAATCTATTTGCCTGGTTATGGCTTAGAGAAAGAGAGATTGAATTGTTTGTTCCAACTACCACTTCTTTACTGTTGTAACCAACATAAGAAAATACCAGTGTCTGTCCGGTATTGGCGAAGATTGAAAAACTTCCCGATGCATCTGTAACTACAGAATGATTGGTCCCTTTTACATTTACCGTAACCCCGGGAAGAGGAGAGTTATCCTCGGCTGAAACACTTCCTGTTATCGTTTTGTTTTGCGCAAAAGACGATAGACAGAAAAGTATTCCCAAAAGAAAAGGGAGTGTCCATTTAATTGTCATAACATTTTTTTTAATGATGATTGATTGTTTGTTTAAGGAAGCAGGTTTTTATTTTTTGATTTGCAGTAAACGAATAAAAATGGCTTTTTTTCGTTTTACGGGTTTAATAATTTTCTTTTGATTGTTCTCTAAAAATTGATTCGATTTAATGGTTTTACAAAACATCAATTCCAAAATGCTTGTAAGGACTTAATAGCGGATCATCAGCAGGCAACTCCGTGATCAAAGTATTAATCTTCCTGCTTTCGCACACCTGGAATGGCTGACGCGAATTCAATTTTTCTGCAATCGTCAGGCATACTAACTTTTCTGCTGATTCTACCATCGCTTTTTTTACCTGAACCACCTCCCAGTCGTTATCAGACACGCCTGTCTCAAGATTAAATGCCGAAGCGCCCAAAAAACACAGATCTACTTTCAATTCTTTGATCCGCGATATCGCATCTGAGCCAACAGTTATTTTTGAATCTTTAGAAACTTTGTCTCCTATGGCTATCACTTCAATATTTGGATGAACAATATATTCTGCTAACGCCGGCACACTTCCTGAAATAAATGTGGCGTGAAGCTCAGGAGGCAACGCTCTAGCCATTTCGATAATAGTTGTTCCGCCTGTCGTTAATACAAACATTCCATCTTTAATTAGTGAGATTGCCTTTTGAGCAATGATCTTTTTCTGGTTATACGCATATACTTCGTTAGAAGAGGTATGAGTATTATGAAACGACGGAGACAAGGCACCGCCATGAACTTTTATTATTTTTCCAACATCGGCTAATTGCTGAATATCCCTTCTGATCGTATCGTCTGAAACTTTTATTTGTTTACTCAAATCAGTAGACAAGACTTTATTATGAAGATTTACCTGGTGAAGAATAAAAGCCTGTCTCTCTACTTTAAGCATTTGTTAATTTTATTTGATTGAACAAACATAGCATTTAAAGTTATTTAACAAGCATGTTTTGCAATATTTTTTTGACAAATCAGGCAAAAATGTGGATAATTACCGCATGATTGTGAGTAATCCGGTTCAATAAAAAATCAAGATTTTATCACATACTTTTAAAAACCCTTTATTTACAATAGTTTCAGGGGGAAAATAACAAAGGAATGAAGTTGCGGTTATTTGCAAAACGATGTTAATAAATATTTTCAGGAAAAACAGGTTTTTAAACGTAAAAGCTGCAAATCAATCGATTGTGCTGATGAAATAAAGGTAATTATACGCGGTAAATGCGTTTTTAAAATTATTTTCTTGCATAAAAAGCGGTTTTTATCCTGAGGAAAAGGAAAATAAAAAAACACTTATCGATTTACTACCGGATAAAAAGCCGTCTCTATTTTAAGAAGTTTTTCTCTAAAGAAAATAGGAAAAGGCAGTATTGATTGGCTTACTTGCAGAATCAAAAGGGAATTACCAGGATTATCTCCTGTGTTTTACAACGTGCTTTTTTACCACATGTTTTTTGCTGGACGTCCTTTTAGCAGGCGCTCTTTTTTTCTTTACAGCTGGTTTTATTACTTCATTGCTGCCTTCAGACATTTCTGCAGTTTCTTCATCTCCGGGAGCTGAAAAGGCATTGTCAAATATTTTTTCCATTTGCTTTGCCTGGTAAATATTGGAGTTGTATTTATTTCCTAAAACAATGATGGTTACCGAATCCTGGATCATTCTGATAAAAGAAGCATTATTTCCATGCCACCATCCGTTGTGATAAATTACTTTTTTGCCATTCGGATATACGTTCATTCTCCATCCATAACCATAATTTCTGATGCCGGGTTTTTCATTACTGTAGGGAGTGAACGCTTTTTCCAAAGTTTCTTTGCTAAAAATTTGATTGGTATACATGGCCTGGTCCCATTTCAACAGATCTTCAGGAGTGCTGTAAACATTTTTATCACCAATGCCACAATCGAGGAAAGTAAAGGCTTCCTGCCTTCCGCGATAATCATAAGAAGGCATGGCCGTAGCGCTGTCTTTTATATTGAAAACATAGGTGTCATTCATATGCAACGGAATGAAAAATTGTTGCTTTAAAAAATCTGCATAAGATTCTCCGGATGCCTTTTCAATGATCAGGCCCAACAAACAGTAATTGGTGTTGCAATAAGTGAAATGTGTGTCCGGTTTTGTTGCAGCCGGTTTGTATTTTATCAGGTAATCAAGCACATCTTTATTGGTAGCATGTTGTTTTTTGTCCCAGCCCAATTCTTCCATAAAATATAAATAATTCGGAAGCCCGCTTCTGTGATCAAGCAGATCTTTCACTTTTATATTATCGTAAGGAAAGTTGGGAAAAAACTTTTTAAGGTCGTCATCCAAAGAAAGTTTTCCCATCTGCGCCAGCTTCAAGGTCGCCATTGCAGTGAATGTTTTGGATACAGAAGCAAGATGAAAAGCGCTGTGCCTGGTAAGTGAATCTTTTTTCTGAAGATTGTAATACCCGTGATAATCTTCAAAAATTACCTGCCCTTTTTTTGCAACAAGAATGCCGCCGTTAAAGCCGGTTCTGATCAACTTATTTTGATAAAAATCTTCTACCTCGTTGCGATATCGGTTCAATTCATCTTCCGGAATTTTGCCGGGAACAGGCGGAGTATAAACTGTGGAATCTTTTGGATCTGCTTTTACTTTAACAGTAGTAGAGCCGCAGGAAGAAATGATAAAAAATAAAACTAAAAAGGCTGAAATAAAATTTAAAGGTCTCATCAAAAAAATTTCATGGATTTAGGGGCTATATTTGCAATATTACATTACTATTTTAATATGCCCGAGAAAAAAATTACCAGTTATCCTAAAGAAAAAATAAATATTCTTTTTTTAGAAAACATTAATAAAACCGCTGCCGAAAAATTTATTGAGGCAGGTTATACTTCAGTAAAAAGATTGTCTGGCGCAATGACTGAAACTGAACTACTTAAAGAAATAAAAAATGTTCATTTATTAGGAATTCGTTCCAAAACAAAAATCACCGCCGAAGTTTTAAAAAATGCTAAAAAATTACAGGCCATCGGCTGTTTTTGCATCGGAACCAACCAGGTGGATCTTCACGAAGCAACGGATAAAGGAGTTGCTGTTTTCAATGCCCCTTATTCCAATACCCGCTCTGTTGCTGAGTTAGTGATGGCTTCCTCAATCATGCTGATACGCCGCATTCCTGATAAAAATAAATCTGCGCACGAAGGAATCTGGATGAAAGATTCAACAGGAAGCCATGAACTTCGTGGAAAAACTTTAGGTATCGTTGGTTATGGAAATATCGGTTCACAGGTTAGTGTGCTTGCAGAAGCTTTCGGAATGAAAGTGATCTTTTTTGATACGGAAACAAAGATGCCACTTGGAAACGCGGAGAGTAAAAAAACTTTAAAAGATGTTTTAAAAGAAGCCGATATTGTTACACTTCATGTGCCTGATCTTCCTTCCACAAAAAATCTGATCAACAAAAACAATATCAAATTTTTTAAAAAGAATGCGATCCTCATTAATTATGCAAGAGGACAAGTGGTAGATCTAAATGCACTTAAAGAAGCTTTGCAAAATAATGATTTGGGAGGCGCAGCAATCGACGTTTTTCCTGAAGAGCCTGTGAAAAACGGTGATAAATTCACCACACCCTTGCAAGGTTTGAGCAATGTAATTTTGACTCCTCATATTGGAGGTTCAACAGAAGAAGCGCAGCAAAATATTGGTGAAGACGTCAGCAATAAATTATTTAATTTTTTGGAAAAAGGAATTACCACCGGTTCACATTCTGTTCCGCCTTTAAATCTTCCGTTGAATGAAAATACACATCGCATTTTGCACATTCATAAGAACGTTCCTGGTGTATTGTCTGAGATTAATACACAACTTTCTTCTCATAAAATCAATATCCTTGCTCAATATTTAAAAACCAATGACGAAATAGGTTATGTGGTTTTGGATGTCAACAAAAATCTGTCGAAAGAAGCGTTGGAATTATTGAAAGACGTAAAAGAAACAATTAAGGTAAGATTATTGTACTGATAAAATTCAGGCCGAATTTTTTTCAATTGTGATGATGATTTCAAATTATTTGTTTAAAGCAAATGAATATGAAAACACATTTTTTACGGGCAGAATGGAATAATCTTGTGATGGCAAATTATGTGGTGCCAAAAGAGATATTATCGCCTTATGTTCCTTATAAAACTGAGCTGGATTTTTATGAAGGTGAAACGTATGTAAGTCTTGTTGGCTTTATGTTTCTGAACACAAAAGTATTTGGTCTTAGCATTCCTCTGCATGAGAATTTTGAAGAAGTAAATTTTCGTTTTTACGTCCGCTACAATGATCATGGCAACTGGAGAAAAGGAGTTGTTTTTATAAAAGAAATTGTACCAAAAAGAGCCATCTCGTTTATTGCCAATTATCTCTATGGAGAAAAATATGCCACAATGAATATGAAACATTTTCATTTAGACAACGGTCAAAATTTTGAGGCGGGTTACGAATGGAATTACAAAGACAAGTGGAATAGACTGAGTGCGACAACCAACAAAAGATCTCAAAAAATAATTGATTCCAGTTGCGAGAATTTTTTTCTGAATCATTATTGGGGTTATTCAAAAAACAGCGATACAAAAACTTCAAAATATTACGTGGAGCATCCTGCCTGGGAAACTTTAAAAGTTATTTCTTATTCAGTTGATTGCGATTTTGGTTCTCTATATGGCGGGCAGTTTTCTTTTTTGTCAAATGAAAAACCAAAATCTGTTTTCATGACAAAAGGGTCGCAGGTAAGTGTTCAAAGCAAACAGGATTTGGAATCAACACAATTATTTTAAAACGTATTAGGCTCTTGCAATTTAATATGATAATTGATCTTTGATCATAAGTTTATTTGTCAGATAAGATATTATGATCCTTATCGTCAAGCGCAGAATGCTTCCCTGGCCAATGAAGGATCAGGAAAAGTGCTCCAAGCACTATCAATAAAATACTCCACCACAAGCCGGCATGTAATCGTTCCAAAACTACCTGCTGATTTTGAATCGGGGAAAAAGCAGGGATGTTGGCAATCAAAATAATAATGCCATATACGGTTAACAACACCCCTACAAAAAACCATATAGACAATCCGTGTTCTTCGTGCATAAAAAATAGTTTTTACCAGAAAATAATTTGTAAAATAATAAAAGCAATGAATACAACTGCTGCCCAGAAAATCGGACGTTTCATTAATGGCAGATGTGATTCTGTGGGCAAATCCGTGCAACCTCTTACTAATCCAACCAACTGCTCAACAGGCTTAGGCTTAGTTGCAAAACTAACAATTACTGTTACCAGCACACATATGATCCACGACCACAGGGCTCGGTACATATCTTCCGCCATTGCTTTTGCATCAGCCGAACCTGTGATGATCGCCAGTGCACGCGGGTCTAATCTTACCCATGCCCACATTCCAACAGAAGCCAATGTGCCCGCGAGCAATCCCCAAAAGCCGCCAGATGCTGTCGTTCTTTTCCATAACATTACAAGAATTACGGTGCCAAATAATGGAGCAATAAAAAAGCTGAATAAAGCCTGAACATAATCCATTATGCTCGCCGCATTCTCTACTAAATAAGCCGTTCCAATGCTGATAAGAACGCCAATAAAAGTAGCCCACCGGCCCATTTTTACATAATGTTTATCAGTAGCTTCTTTTTTTGTAATGCTAAAATGGATCGGCCTGTAAATATCATAAGTCCACACGGTAGAGAAGGCAGTGACATTGCCCGCCATGCCAGACATGAATCCGGCGATAAGCGCCGTAACTCCCAATCCCAATAATCCCGGCCCTAGATAACGTGCCATCATTAAAGGAAGAATTTCATTATAACTCGCTGCTCCTGTTGCCGCTGCCTGTGCCTGGCCTACCAAACCCGGCATCACCGCCAAACCGATCAAACCAGGCAAAATCACAATCAAAGGAACCAGCATTTTAAATCCCGAACCAATGATTGGAGCCATTTTCGCAGACCGTAAATCCTTTGCCGATAATACACGCTGAACGACCAAAAAATCTGTTGTCCAGTAACCAAATGAAATAATAAAACCTAATCCAAAAACAATTCCAATCCATTGAATGCCCATCGGATTATCATTAAAATGTCCTAATGTACTCCACATGTGCGTATAATTTCCGTGAGGAAGATTGTGCTGTATTCTGCTAACCATACCTTTCCAGCCACCAACTTCTACAAGGCCAAGAATCGGCACCAGCAAGGCTCCTGCCCAGATGAGCACAAACTGCAACACTTCATTGAATATCGCAGAAAGCAAACCGCCTAACATGACATAAACCATCACCGTAATGGAAGACACCCAGATACTGAAATTTAAATCCCAGCCAAGAATGACTTTCATTACCAACGCCATCGCAAACATATTTACACCACTCATCAGCACGGTCATAAAGCCAAAAGAAATGGCCGACAACATACTCGTACTATTGCCAAAACGCAATTTTAAATAACCCGGTACTGAATGTGTTTTGGAAATGTAATAAAACGGCATCATGATAATTCCTAAAAAAAGCATCGCCGGTATCGCGCCGATCCAATACCAGTGAGCCGCCAAAATACCGTACTGATAGGCAGATGCAGCCCACCCCATTAGTTCCAGTGAACCGAGATTGGCGGAAATAAAAGCAAGTCCTGCAATCCACATGGTCATCTTTCTTCCGGCAAGAAAAAAATCATCACCGGTTTTAGTATATTTTACCAGGTAATATCCGATTCCCAACACCATCACGAAATAAATGATGATGATTAGAAGATCTGCCCAGTTTAAGGAAATTAACCCGCCATCAAGCAAGTATTGGTTAAAGAGATAAGGCATAGTGATTATTTTATCTTTTGTTACTGGTTGAAAAATCATTAATCAGACTGCTCACTGGTTATCTTATCGACAGATCATTCCATCTCAATTCCTTTTTAAAATCCCGGATATTTGTTTGTTTACTGATAAGCAGGCATTCAATTTCTGCCATGTCAGCAAAATCTTCCAGATGCTCTGCCGTTAAGTTTTGGCTAAAGCAAGTGTGATGAGCGCCACCCGCCAATATCCATGCAGCGCAACCGGTAGCCATATCAGGCATCGGTTTCCATAGAACTCTGGCAACCGGAAGCTTCGGCAGATCTTGCACCGGTGAGATGGCTTCCACTTCATTCACCAATAAACGAAAACGGTTTCCAAGATCAATTACAGAAGCATTCAGCGCACTGCCTCCGCTGACATTGAAGACTAAACGAACCGGATCTTCTTTACCTCCGATTCCTAAGGGGTGAATTTGACAATTAATTTTTCCGTGTGCAATGGAGGGACAAATTTCCAGCATATGAGAACCGAGCACCATTTCATTTGCGGTATTAAAATGATACGTATAATCTTCCATGAAAGAATTTCCACCTGGCAAACCGCTGCCTATTACTTTCATTGCTCTGACCAGGGCTGCAGTTTTCCAATCTCCTTCAGCAGCAAAACCATACCCGGCGGCCATGATTCGTTGTGCCCCGATGCCCGGCAATTGCTTCATTCCATGCAGGTCTTCAAAAGTGTCGGTAAAGCCTTTGAAATTTCCCTGTTCCAAAAAATAGGTCAGGCCCAGTTCTATCCGGGCTGCATCAATTAAGGACTGGTGCCTCTCATTTCCTTTTTTCAAAACATGGTCCAGTTGATAACTGTCTTCATAAAGTTGTATAAGCTGATTTACATCTGCATCTGATACTTCATTAATCACCTTTACCAAATCTCCGATTCCATGCGTGTTTACAGAATATCCAAATTGTATTTCCGCTTCTACCTTATCCCCTTCTGTTACGGCTACATAACGCATATTATCGCCAAACCGCACAAATTTTGCTCCCTGCCAATCGTGCCACCCTGCAGCAGCACGTGCCCATATATTGAGCCTTTCCACCACTTTTGTATCCTGCCAGTAACCCACAATTACTTTTCTTCGAATATGCATGCGGGTCATCATAAAACCGAATTCACGGTCGCCGTGAGCGCTTTGATTAAGGTTCATAAAATCCATGTCAATATCGCCCCATGGAATATCCCTGTTGAATTGAGTATGTAAATGACAGAGCGGTTTTTGCAGGATCTTCAACCCGCCGATCCACATTTTTGCCGGAGAAAAAGTATGCATCCAAGCGATAATTCCGATGCAATTTTTTGCAGTATTCGCTTCCATGCAAATATTATAAATCTCTTCGGGAGTTTTTACTGTTGGCTTCCATACAACAGTGACCGGTATATGCCTGTTTTCATTGAATGAGCCGGCAATAACTTTAGAATGTTCGGCTACTTTGTTAAGTGTCTCTTCACCATACAAATGCTGACTGCCTGTTACAAACCAAACTTCAAGATTCTTAAGATCAATCATTATAAATTATTTATTTGGTCTTCTTTATTTAAAATTTATTCATTCGATACCAGTTCTATGTCCTTTACTGTCTCAGGGAACCACAACATCATTTCACCCGCACCCCTGTTAGCCCAGGCATAATAGGGAATTGCTGTAAATTTTTGTACATGTGTCTGAATACTTTTACCATCGTTTTTAATGATAACCGCCGGAACTTCAGCGTGAAGGGTCTCTATGCCTTTAAGAAGATCAGGATTATAAGAAGTTTCAAACTCAGTATTTGCAGGCATTATAACATTAGAAGCCTTACCGTTGTTATCAATCCATTCGCCGCAATACATGATTGGACCGCGCTGTAAAGCAACCCTGTCTATATCATTTTTTACCTTAGAATTGGCAACTACTCTTCTCACCTGCATCGGTAGCTTTACTTCGATCACGTCATTTTTTTCCCATTTCCTCTCTAATACCGCATAACCATTCTTCATTGAATAAGAAACTTCTTTGCCATTAATTGAAATACTTACTTTCTCATCTGAATTATTTTCAAATGAGTATAAGTCTGAAGGCATTGCTATATTTCTTGCCCATCCCGGAATACGTATCAGCATGGAAAATGCAAAAGATTTCTTGGGGTTGACAGTAAATTTTAAATCGCCATCCCACGGATAATTATTTTGTTGATGGATTTCAACGGGTTTCCCGGAAACACTTAACGTGGCATCACAAGTGATGAATAAATTGGTATAAATCTCATTATCTTTTTGGGC
>JBQCIM010000106.1:0-22155 GCA_051953735.1 Ginsengibacter sp. | reverse complement strand
TAGAAGGGCTTGGGGTTTTTGTAAGCCGGGAAATTTCCCAATATATCCGTGTTCCGATTAACATAAAAAACCAGGTTGTTATTGGAAATAATTTTGCTACACGCGATCTGGTAAGAGCTTTAGAAGAAGATCCGAATTATTTTATTTTGGTACTTAGCCGAGAGAAAGCACGACTGATCCAGGCATGGGCTGACAAAGAAACACGTGAAGTGAAGGACGGTTTTCCAAAAGAAAATTCTTACACAGTTCCGGGCGAAGGAGAATTGATCAACAAGGAAACCAGCTTGGTTTTAGATTTTTTTACTCATGTTGATGAAGAATTGAATCAATTGCAGAAAGATGAAGATCTTCCGGTTTTTATTTGTACCGACGAACCGAATTATGCAGAATATATGAAAGTGGCGCGGCGAAAAGAAACTGTTGCCGGATTTATTTCCGGGAACAAAGATTCTGAAAATGCCGGAAATATTATTGATGATGTTTGGCCGGTTGTGAAAAAGTGGAGCGAAGAAAAAAATCAACAGAAACTTACGGAACTTTCCAATGCCGTGGGCGCTCAGCTTTTTCTCACCGATTTTACTCAAATCTGGCGGGCAATTGGCGAAGGAAGAGGAAGAACATTGTTTGTTAAGAAAGGATATTATCAGCCGGCAATTGTCAAAAATAATGTGGTACAATTAGTTTCTCCTGACAACGATTCAGAAGCAAATGTTCAGGATATTATTGGCGAAATGGTTGAGAAAAATCGTGAGTTTGGTGGCGACACTGCTTTTATTTCCGGAGATGGATTAAATGAATACAATGGATTGGTTTTGGTAACCCGCTATTAAAAATAGTGAACGAAGAAATAATGTCGTTTTATTTTTTGAAAAAGTAAACTTATAAAGGCATAAAAAATATCCTTCCACAGTTGCGGAAGGATATTTTTCTATTTCCGGGAAATCCAACTATACCTCCTCGTGAACCCCTTCTCTGATAGCCTCTAATAATTTTTCATTAAATGCGTCCAGGTCTTTCGGACTGCGACTGGTGATCAGGTTCGTATCAACTACAACTTCTTTATTAAGCCATGTTGCGCCTGCATTTTCCAGGTCTGTCCGGATTGAGGGGTATGAAGTCATTTTTTTTCCATTTAATAAGCTGGTTTCAATTAATAACTGAGGTCCGTGACAAATGGCAGCAACGGGCTTGCCCGATTCTAAAAAATCCTTGGCAAAATTGATATAAGTTTTATTAATGCGCATCTTGTCGGGATTAATAACGCCTCCGGGAATCATTAAAGCATCGTAATCAAACGGATTGGCATCAGCCAGATTTTTGTCGACCGGCAATTCT
Source organism: Ginsengibacter sp. (assembly GCA_051953735.1). Classification (GTDB taxonomy): domain Bacteria; phylum Bacteroidota; class Bacteroidia; order Chitinophagales; family Chitinophagaceae; genus Ginsengibacter. The sequence continues at coordinate 20,820 of JBQCIM010000106.1, read as the reverse complement.
ATTGACCAATGATCATGATCCCACGCTTTTACTTTTCCTGTTTCTGTAGAAAGAATGTCCACTTTTATTCCAGCGTTTTCCATTTGTTTTTTGGGACTGGTTAATTCCACTTCTTCAAAACCATTTTCAGTGATAATCGCTACTCTTTTTTGATTATTGTCAGGCATAGTTAAAATTTTAAAATGAATAATAAAAAAAGGCACAATAAACATGCCCGTAGAAAGGATTAAAAAATCAGGTAAGTGTAACAAACAGAAAAAGTTATCGTTTAACTCAAAAAAATGCTTCCGGAAATTGTTAATTCTTTAAAATAATTGGGTTGGCGGATTAAACTTTTTGAGAAAAAATAAATCCGTAAATCGTAAAAAAATAAATAAAATTATTTAACAAAAGAACTGAAGAGAATTCGTTTAAATTTGGTAGATAGTTTTAAAAAAGCTAAAAAAAGTCATATGAAAACAGTCATAAAAATATTTTTATTAACAGCGCTCACTGCCGGAATTTTCAGCAGTGTTGACGCGCAAAGAACCCGCGAGTTTTCCGGCAGAAACCGAGATAATAATTCAGGATCACGCCGGCAAATGACCACAAGATCCGCCCCGGTAAGAACTTTCAGCAGAACACCTGATCGTAGTTATCAAACTCCGCGGTTAGACCAACGCTCCACTACAAGAGTGTATAATTCTCCTGAGAGAAATATGGTTGCCAGAAATGATTATAACCGTTACAGGCAAACTGAAATCGTAAGGAATAATTATTACAGAAACAATTACAGTTATCATCCATATTATTCACCCAACCGCTATTACGGAAATGTTTATGGACGCAGAACTGTTTTTATGTATGGGCCACGTTATACTGTAATTCCTCGAAGCTTTATTTCTATTCGTTTTGGTGGCCATCCATATTATTACAACCGCGGTTATTTTTACGGATTTTATGATGGTTACTATATGCCGATATTCCCGCCGTTTGGCCTTCAGATCAGCATTTTGCCCTTTGGCTACACAAGGATCTTTATAGGCGGAATTCCTTTTTATTATTACAATGGAATTTATTATCGCCAATACGATAATTATTATGAAGTTGTAGATGCGCCAATGGGAGCAACCGTTTCAGCTTTGCCACAAGGCGCACGTTCTGTAATCATTAATGGAGAAAAATTGTATGAACTGAATGGCACTTATTATAAAGCAGACAGAGATGCCAATGGAAATGATGTATTCATTGTTGTTGGGAAAAATGGTGTGGTAAATAACACTGTGGAACCGCAAAATAATATAGAACCACAAGGAGATATCAATAATTCACCTTCTTCTTTGCAAATCGGCGATATAATTTCCCAGCTTCCTGAAGGCTCTAAAGTTGTTACACTTAATGGTCAACAACTCTATCAAACTCCTGATGATATTTATCTTCAGCAGGAAGATAATAATGGAGTAGTTGAATATAAAGTAGTGGGGAAATAAGAATTCTTAATCATAAAATTGAAACCGGCGAAAGCCGGTTTTTTTATTTTTATATTTCATTACTAATATTGAAGTCTTTCACTTCTTCGATGAATTGTGTTTACAGAAAACTCAAAACTTAACTGTTAAAATTTTGCTCCTTCTTTAATTATAAAGGTATAAGCGGTACAATTCTCGTGGCCACTATTTTGTAGTTTTACCCGGATCGGTTTTAAGCCAGATTTCTTACAATCTGATTTACAACATTATTTTTCAAACACATTGATGCTTTTGCATCGTTGATTTTTTAAATTCATGAGAACAATTTTTATTCTTTTTACTTTTATTTTTTTTGCAGGAAATGTATCAGCCCAGATCGATAAAGAACCAATTCCAACGCCAGATGCAGATGTCATCCAGTTAAAAACAGCCAACAGTGTGTTTGGAAGAATCGTTGATATTCAAAATAATAAAGGCATAGAAGCGGCGTCTGTTCAGCTTTTTGTGCCGATAATAGATACCGTTTCTCATCAAACAAAAGATTCATTAATAGCAGCGATGCTGAGCAAACCGAATGGAGATTTTAGTTTTTCCAATATTCCTTCTTTTCAAAATCTGAAACTGCAGATCTCGGCGATTGGTTATACTTTGTATGATCATGTTTTTCCTTTTGCCAATGATTCTGCCACTGCACAGCAAAAGGATTTAGGAAATATTATTATGTCGCACGAACATGAAAAGTTACAGGCGATCACAATTGTGGCAGAAAGACCCGTGCTAAAAATGGGAATTGATAAAAAGATATTTGATGTGGATAAAAGCATTACTTCAAAAGGCGGAACAGCATTGGATGTGATGAAAAATATTCCTTCTGTTTCGGTGGATGTTGATGGCAATATTGAATTAAGAAATGCTACTCCAACGATTTTTATTGATGGCCGTCCAACGATTTTGACTCTTGATCAGATTGCTTCCGACGACATTGAAAGAATTGAACTGATCACCAATCCGTCAGCCAAATATGATGCATCAAGCACAGGTGGAATCATTAATATTATTTTGAAGAAAAATAAAAGATATGGTATCAATGGAATTGTTTCTGCAAGCGCAGGAATTCCGGAAAGATTTTCAGGAAACGCCAATCTGAATTTGCGCCAGGGAAAATTTAATTTCTTTGTAAGCAGTAATTACAATTATTCTGACAATGATTCCAAAGGAAAAAGTTTCAGGCAAAATAAAAGCAACGGAATGGTAGAAGATTATTTCAATCAACATTCACTGAATAACCGTATTCGGCGGTTTACTTCAGTAAGATTTGGAGCGGATTATTTTTTAGATAACAGAAACACGATCACTTTGTCGCAGGGATTTGTAAATGGCCATTTCATCAACAATGAAAACCAGGCTCAGCAATATTTTGATGTAAATAATAATCCTGAAAAATATGGCGAAAGAACTTCTGATGGAGGCTTTGATTTTAATAGAAAAAATACTCAATTGCTATACACTCATAAATTTCCAAAAGAGGGTGAGCAACTGGATGCCAGCGTCAATGTGAATTATGGAAATGTGACCGATAATTCAACCATTTTAAATACTTTTTACAATCCTGATGGAAGCATCAATGGAGATATCAACCGTGTTAGAAATGATGGCTATAATAACAATAACCAGGTAACTTCCAAGATTGATTTTGTAAATCCATTAGGAGAAAATAAAAAGCTGGAAGCAGGTTTGCGCAGCTATTTCAACAATTATCAAAGCACTTTCAATTCGTTTTCTATAAATAATAACCTGGAAACAAAACTTCCTTTGAGCAACAATTATAAATATTCAGAAAGTGTGCAGGCGGCTTACATTACTTACACCGGAAAATTGAAAAGCATTGGTTTCCAAGCAGGCATTCGTGGTGAATATTCCAAATTCACCGGCACGTTGATTGATAGTGCCAGGCAATTTGGTTATGAATATCCAAGTTCTTTGAAAAACATCTGGAATTCCTTGTTTCCCAGTCTTTATCTTTCTAAAAAATTAAATGAAAGCGAAGAGATTCAGTTGAATTATTCGAGAAGGATTCGCAGGCCCGATTTCTGGCAGCTAAATCCTTTTATTGACATTAATGACCCACAAAATATTCAACAGGGAAACCCGCATTTGCAACCCGAATTCACGAATTCGCTGGAATTTAATTACAGTAAAAATTTTAAAAACAACAGCAATTTCCTCGGAGTTATCTATTACAGGAATACAGTTGGAGACATTACACGCTACAGTGATACGATTAGCGTAGAGCAATTTCAACAATTGCAAAATGCTGCTGTTGATCCCAACGCGATCCTGAATACTTTTATCAATTCAAAGAGCCAAAACAGGCTGGGAGTGGAACTGACTTTGCAACAAAAACTGGGAAAAAACTTTGATATTACTCCTTCTGTAAATCTTGGTTATCAGAAAGTGAATGCCACTCAGGATGCATTGAATCTTAGCAATGAAGGATTTCAATGGAGTTCGAAACTTACGGCTAATTATAAGATAGCTGCCAACAATGAAAAATCTGTGTTTGATAAACTGGCTTTTCAGCTTACTGCCGATTACCATTCTCCTCGCGTTATTCCCCAGGGAAAACGACTGGAGCGCTTTTCTGCTGATTTTGCGATGAGAAAAGATGTTTTCAAAAACGGCAGAGGTTCTATTACTTTCAGTGTCAATGATATTTTCAATTCAGAAAGATATGGAGTTATTTACAACACACCTTCTTTCTACCAGGAAACATATGGCCGCCGAAGCCCGAGAAGTTTCCGGCTGACACTTAGTTATAAATTTGGCAATAATGATTTCTCGTTGTTTAAAAGAAATAACAACAATAACAACAATGATAATGGAGGGAATGATTAGTAAAAGCCAGTAAATAAACTTTTAAATCAATTTTCTTTTTAACCCAGATTTAAATCTGCAATAAAGCCCAATAATTCAATAATGAAATAATTCAATTATTTACTTTCCTTTTCCCAATAAAATAATTCTGATCGTGTGTATCATGATCTTAAAATCCAATGCAAGTGAAATATTTTCAATGTAGATGATGTCATATTTCATCCGTTCTATCATTTCTTTTACATTTTGGGCATAGCCAAATTTTACCATTCCCCAACTGGTAATTCCAGGTTTTACTTTCAAAAGAATCTTGTACTCAGGATGATCTTTTGTGATCAGATCAATATAAAATTTTCTTTCAGGACGCGGGCCTACAAGGCTCATTTCACCTTTCAGTACATTCCATAATTGCGGCAATTCATCCAATCTCCACCGGCGCATCACTTTTCCCCATTTGGTGATTCTTTCATCATGATCACTGCTGAGCATTGGTCCATTTTTCTCTGCGTTCATTATCATTGAGCGGAACTTACGAATAAAAAATGGTTTGCCTTTATAACCAACTCTTTCCTGCGAATAAAAAATATTTCCTTCGGAAGAAAGTTTTGTGCGGACGGCTGTATAAAGTAATAAAGGAGAAAGAATGACGAGTCCTAAAACCGATAATAAAATATCCGCAAGCTGTTTCACATTTTGTTGCCACGCATTCATTAATCCTGTATGAATTTCAATCAGCGGGGTGCCCATAATATTGGTGGTGCGCACGTTTCCGCTTAAAATATCCACCTGGTCTGGCATCATTTTTACGTTTACTTCTTTTTCAGCTAATGTTTGTAAAATCCTTTCCAGACCGCTTCTTTCATCATTTTGCAAAGCAATAATTACTTCGCTGATCTGATGTTCATCAATTACTTTTCTGGCAGATTGTAAGTTTCCAAGAAAATGAATTTCTCCATTTGGTTCATTGTTATTATTTGTTTGTGAAGAAATAAAACCACGAACGTGATAACCGGTTTTTTCATGATTATTATTGATCGAATCAAATAATTCTTTTGCTTTTTCTTCGTTGCCGATGATTAAAGTGTTGAACCACACTTCTTCGCGTTGAAGCTGTTTGTGGACTTTCGTGAGCAATATATACCGAATAAAGTAGGTAATGAAAAACTGTAGTGCAAATAGAATAAAAACCTGGGTGTAAAAGGAAGAAAGATTCTGGTATCTTTTGTACAGAAGAAAAATAAAAAACAGGATAATACTTCCTAAAAACGTACTCAAAAAGGTGGATAATAATTCCAGCAGTCTTGATTTGTAATAAATTCCTTTATAGTTTCCGAAAAGATGGTATAAGATAAAATAACCTACAGGATAAAGGATCAATCCGACAAGGAATTTATTATTGACCTGAAAATTTTCTCCATCCAGAATTTTATGAATCCAAAAGAAAATAACCCATGCAACAATGGAAGCAACAATGTCGCCTAAAGCATAAAAACCAATGTGTAAGCGCTTTTGCAAGGGAAAAATTTTGAATTATATGAGTTGGTTCCGGCTGATCCTTTCGAGGATCATGTGCGCCACTTCCATTGCACGATAACCGTCAATTTCTGTAACAACAGTAGTTTTATTATTCATGATCGCATCTGCAAAGCTTTGCAATTCTGTTTTGATAGCATTGTTTTCTTTGATGACCGGCGCAGCAATAGCGATGGTTTTTTTACCATGACCTGTATCAATATCAAAGGTAAAAACATCTTTGTCTTCAGGCGATTTGTATTTGATAATTTCTGTTTTTTTATCAAGAAAATCAATTCCTACATAAGCGTCTTTTTGAAACAAGCGCATTTTGCGCATCTTCTTCATACTAATGCGCGACGAAGTAAGATTCGCTACACAACCATTATCAAATTCAATACGGACGTTGGCAATATCAGGTGTATCGCTCAATACATTTACCCCGTTGGCAAATACATTTTTTACATTACTTTTTACCAACGAAAGAATAATGTCAATATCATGGATCATCAGGTCGAGGATAACGCTGACATCTGTGCCACGGGGATTGAATTGAGAAAGGCGATGAACTTCAATAAACATTGGATTGAGTTCGTGTTCTCTTGCGGCAAGTAAAGCAGGATTGAAACGCTCCACATGTCCCACCTGGAATTTAATATTCGCCTCTTTGGCTAGTTTTACAATTTCTTTTGCTTCATCCATTGTGTTTGCCAATGGCTTTTCCACAAAAACATGTTTGCTTTTTAGAATTGCTTTTTTAATCAATTCGAAATGAGCGGTAGTTGGAGCTACAATATCAACCGCATCGCTTGCTTCAATAAGATCATCCGGATTTTTAAATCTTTTTAAGCCATAATCTTTCTTTACATCACCGGCTATCAGATCGGACGGATCATAAAATCCAACTAATTTAATCCCTTCAATTTCCTTCCAGTTGTTCAGATGAAACTTTCCCAGGTGGCCAACGCCAAAAACTCCAACTTTTATCATAAACATTATTTAAACGCGATAAAGGTAACAACAGAAGGAGTTTTGTAAAACTAAATTTATTGGTAGCAACGAATGATACAGTTAGAGCGCAATCACAATAATTATTCCTTTTCCTCTTTCTTTTCTGAAGTGGATCCTACTACTTTTTGGTTGAGGTCGTCTGCAGAGGCAGATTTGCTCTTTTTTGTTTTCGGAGCTGCTTTTGCTGCTTTCGTTTTTGTTGTTATTTTCTTAGGAGATTTTGAGCCGGCTGATTTTTTGTTGGTCGTAGATTCTTCGCCAGGCTCTGCCTTAACTACATTCGTATTGTTTGGAGCGCGTTTCTTTGTAACTGCTTTTTTATTCTCTTCAGTTTTTGATTCCGGAACAGTAATCACACAATTATCAACGTAAAGGCCTTCGACGGGCACATACTTCTGTGCATGATAATCATTGACCCAACGACCGTCATTCAATAAAAACCGGTATTGATAAGTTTTGCCTTCTTCGAGTTCAGCAGCAGTTTTATAAGAGCCATCCTGTTGCTTTTCTAATTTGGGAGCATTTTCAGGGTTCCAGTTATTAAAATCGCCGAGTAAAAAAACTTCAGTAGCGCCTTGTAAAGCTTCTGCCGGCAAAGAAAAAGTAATGCTTTTAGTCATTTTTATATTTTTTATAGAAGTTTTGAAGATTTTTTTCATTGGCAGCAACAATTGTGCGAAAGAATTGCAAAGGCCTGTTTTTAACTTTTCTTAACTTTTTAATAATATTTAAAAACCTTTATTTACTCATTAAGCAAGGAAATTAATTTTTCAATTTTATAGTAAACTAACAAATAAATGGATTTTGTTTTTAGCTCCTCTCCATAATTTTACTAACAAAAACCTGCCCATTAAGGCGAATTACTTATTTTTGAATTTCTTTTCAAAGAATTATGATTGCGTATTTATCAGGAAAGTTTTCTTATAAAACACCGGCAGTGGTATATTTGGAAGTGCAGGGCGTTGGTTATGAGATTAATATTAGCCTGAACACTTATACTTATATTCAAAAGCTTGATGCGGGAAAATTATACACTTATCTACAGATCAAGGAAGATGCGCATACCTTATATGGCTTTTATGATACCATAGAAAAAGATATGTTCATTTTGTTGATCAGTGTTTCAGGTGTTGGTGCTGCTACTGCCAGAATGATGCTTTCTGCTATGAAACCCGAAGAGATCAGCAAGGCAATACAAATGAAACAAACTTCCCTGTTGGAAAGTGTAAAGGGAATCGGGCGTAAAACAGCAGAAAGACTGGTGCTGGAATTGAAAGATAAAGTGTCAAAAATATCAGCTACTGCAGAAGGAAATTTTACCGTTGACAATACTTTTGAGCAGGACGCGTTAAATGCATTAGTAGCTTTAGGAATTGCGAGGCCGGCTGCCGAACAGGCAATAAAAAAAGTAGTACTTTCCGAACCTTCAATAAATAACCTGGAAACATTAATAAAAAAAGCATTAAAAACGATTTGATAGAAATCTACCTTAAATAATTTTGCGGATGTATAAAAGGAGATTAACGCCAAATTATATGGGGTTGATAATATGTTCGATTTTTTCAATAGTATTTTCTATTGGAATGCCTTCGTATGTTGCTGCGCAGGATTCTTCTTCCGCAAAAAATAATGATAGTCTCCCCTTTCCGATTCACGACACGAGAGGTGATTTTATTTCTTCCAATCCTGCTATTTATGATTTTCAAACCCCGCCGAATATCACAGATTCTGTTGCTTACGATCCGGTTACAAAAACGTATACCGTTTTTGAAAAAGTAGGAGATCATTATTACAGAACGCCTACTACTTACACCGCAGATGAGTTCAGAGCGTTGGAGGCAAAGAAAGCAGAAGTAGATTACTTTAAAAAAAGAGCTAACACGCTTAGCTTTTTAAATCGTGGCTCTGTTACACCGAAACTGACTGTTTTTGATAATTTGTTCAACAGACTTTTTGGAAATGGAAAAATAGATATTCAACCGCAGGGAAATCTAGATGTTACGGCCGGCTACCAGGGACAAAATGTAAAAAATCCCACACTTCCCGAACGCGCGAGGAGGAATGGCGGATTCGATTTTAATATGGGGGCTCAGCTGAATGTAAATGCAAGTATCGGAAATAAACTGAAATTTCCGATAAGCTATAATACGCTTTCTAATTTTGATTTTACCAATCAATTAAAATTAGATTATACCGGAAATGACGATGAGATTTTGAAGCGTTTTGAAGCAGGAAATGTTTCTTTTCCTTTACGCGGCTCTCTAATTCCAGGTGCTCAATCGCTTTTTGGTATTAAAACACAGTTGCAATTTGGAAAATTATTTGTTACCGGAATTTTAGCAAGTCAAAAATCTCAAAGGCAATCAATGAACTTACAGGGTGGAAATGCTGCCACTCATTTTGAAATCAAAGGAGATGATTACGAAGAAAACAGGCATTTTTTGCTGGCGCAATATTTCAAGGAAAATTACAATAAAGTAATGAGCAATGCGCCTGCTGTAATTACTCCTGTTCAAATTTTAAGGCTTGAAGTTTGGGTAACGAATAAAAACGGTTCTACCACAGATGCGCGTGAAGTGGTAGGCCTGATGGATCTTGGAGAAAAAAATCCTTTTCATCCTTTTACTGTTACAGGAAATCTTCCTGATAACAATACGAACAGCGAATATGCAACCATTATCAGCAATCCCAACAGCAGAAATTCCACGTTGATCAATAACCAGTTAATGGCAATGGGATTAAGTCCTGTTCAGGATTTTGAAAAAACATTTGCCCGCAAACTGGATTCAAGCCAATACATTTATAACAAAAGAGCCGGTTTTATTTCTCTGAGCCAGCCACTGCAGGCCGACGAAGTTTTGGCGGTTGCTTTTCAATATTCCTACAACGGAAAAATTTACCAGGTTGGTGAGTTTTCACAGGACGTACCGCCGGATTCATCTTCCAGCAATCAGAAAGTTTTGTTTTTGAAATTGTTGAAAGCAACTTCTCAAAGACCGAATTTGCCGATCTGGCAGTTGATGATGAAAAACGTTTATAGCGTTGGTTACGGAACATTGGATCGGCAGGACTTTGATTTAAACGTTTTATACCAACAGCCCGGACTTGGAGCAAAAAGATATCTTCCTTTCGGTGATCTGAACCAGGGAACTCCGATTTTAACGCTGGATAATCTTGACAGGTTGAACACTCAATTGGATCCTCAGCCCGACGGTGTTTTTGATTATATTGAAGGATATACAGTTTTATCGCAATACAGCAGGATTATCTTTCCGGTTTTGGAACCTTTTGGTCGCGATATTGCTTCGAAAGTTTTTAGTAATGCGGCTACGGCGGCAGATAGTTTATATTATCCTTTGTATGATTCTATTAAAGCTATAGCGCAGCAACAATTTCCAAATCTCGATCGGTTTGTATTGGAAGGAACAGCAAAAACTTCTTCTTCTGCAGATATCAGTATTGGTTATAACATTCCTCCGGGTTCAGTAACAGTAACAGCCGGAGGAAGACAATTAATTGAGAATATTGATTACACGATCAATTATGATTTGGGAACTATTAAAGTGATCAACCAGGCTATCATTAATTCAGGAATTCCTGTCCAGGTAAACTATGAAAACAATGCCAATTTTGGTTTGCAGCAGAAAAGTTACATGGGATTGCGGCTCGATTATACGGCAAAAAATAACGCCAAAGAACAATTGGCTTTAGGGGCAACAGCAGTTCGTCTTAGTGAAAGGCCTTTCTTCACAAAAGTGGATTATGGGGAAGATCCGATCCGCAATACCATGTATGGACTGGACGGAAGTTACAGAAGAGATATGCCCCGTTTAACCAAAATTTTAAATAAACTGCCTTTTTATAATTCTACTGCATCCTCTTCTATCAGTGCTTATGCTGAAGCAGCATTTTTGAAACCCGGACATGCGCCGCAAATTGGCAAAGGCAGTAACGGTGTTATTTATATTGACAATTTTGAAGGAAGCAAAAGTGATATTGATCTTCGTTTTCCGCCAATTAGCTGGGTTTTGGCTTCTACTCCTCATGGCGCTACAGACAAAACCGGCAGAATCCTTTTCCCTGAATCTGATTCGAGCAATAGTTTGGCTTATGGAAAAAATAGGGCGCAAATTGCCTGGTACCAAATAGAACCGACTTTGCAGGATCCTAAAAACATTAATAATCCATTGAGAGATAATAAAGCATTTCTTTCTGATCCAAGAACACGTGCTATATCTCAAACAGAAATTTTCCCTCAAAAGACAACGGATTTTGGACAAAATCAATTGATCACTTTTGATCTTTCTTATTATCCAAAAGATCGTGGACCATATAATTATGAGGCTTCCCGGGCCAACCTGAATTCAAACGGACAATTTTTATTTCCCAAAACAAAGTGGGGCGGATTGATGAGAAGCCTGGATCAGACGGATTTTGAGACGGCAAATATTGAATATATTGAATGCTGGGTGCAGGATCCGTTTATTGAAGATCCAACAAGTAGTGGCGGACAATTTTATATTGACCTTGGAAATATCTCGGAAGATGTGCTTAAAGATTCCAGGAGGTTTTATGAAAATGGATTGCCAACGCCTAATTTGCCAGCGCAGGTGGATCGTTCTATCTGGGGATTGGTCCCTCGAAATCCGATCCAGGTTACCAATGCTTTCAGTAATGATCCTGCCGACCGGCCTTACCAGGATGTTGGTTTCGATGGTCTGACGGATAGCGCTGAAGTTTCATTCAGAAGAAATGATTATCTTAATATTTTAGCGGCAAATTTTGGTGCTAATTCAAAAGTTTATCGTGATGCGCTTGCCGATCCTTCTTCAGATAATTATCAATATTATCGTGGAAATAACTTGGATGCAGAAAAAGCTGATATCCTTGAGCGCTATAAGAAATTTAATAATCCACAGGGAAATTCTCCAATCGCAGATAATAAATCTCAATTTTCTACCGCAGCAACGATGTATCCTGACCAGGAAGATTTGAATCGTGATAATACACTCAATGAAACCGAAGAATATTTCCAATATATCGTTGACCTGAAACCACCAACTGATCCGGAAATGAGCATTGGTAGCAATTATATTGTTGATAAAAAAGTGGTTGGAGTGAAGCTTGTAGATGGTTCTTTCAGAAATGAAACCTGGTACCAGTTAAGAATTCCAATCGATTCTTATGATAAAAAAGTGGGTAATATTCCTGATTTTAAATCGATCCGGTTTATCAGAATGTTTCTTACAGGCTTTGAAGATAGCGTCACTGTTCGTTTTGGAACACTTAGCCTTGTAAGAAATACGTGGAGAAAATTTGAATACAAATTGGATACAACTGGCAATTATTCCGCTGCTTCCAAAACTGATTTTAATGTTGGCGCAGTAAATATTGAGGAAAATGATAAACGTTCTCCTCTTCCTTATCGTACCCCGAAAGACATTCAAAGAGTTCAGACTTTGAGCAATAACGGAGTTAATCTTCTGGAGAATGAACAGTCACTTTCACTGCAGTTTTGTGGTCTTGCAAAAGGCGATGGAAAAGCCGTTTTCCAAACTTATGCCAACAGAGATTTGAGACAATTCAAGAAATTGCAGTTGTATATTCATGCTGAGCAAAAGGAAGGGACCACTTTAAATAATAATGATCTTACCGCTGTAATCCGCATTGGAAGCGATTTTGTAAATAATTATTACGAAGTAAGAATTCCATTAAAATTAACTCCATTGAATCTTGGACTTAATGCGAACAGTGATGCTTACAATGATACTTTATGGATCAAAAGCAATAATCTGGATCTGGATCTTGCTGATCTTACTTCTCTTAAAACAAGGAGAAATCTTTCTAACACGCCTTTAAATACTTTGTATTCACAGCAGGAATCCAATGGGCAGACTTATGCGATTATGGGAAATCCAAATCTTGGTCAGATAACCGGTATTTTAATGGGCGTGGAAAATACGAATGCCACTTCCGCGTGTGGCGAGTTATGGTTTAATGAATTGCGCCTGTCGTCTATGGATGAAAAAGGAGGTTGGGCTTCGTTGGAAAGAGTTGATGCAAATCTTGCCGATCTTGGAACCATTTCCGTTTCCGCAAATACACATAGCAATGGCTTTGGAACTTTGGAACAACAAATTAATGAAAGGTATAAAGACAATTTTGTACAGTTTGATGCAGCAGCTACACTGGAGCTTGGAAAACTTTTGCCGAAGGCCGCAGCTTTATCTATTCCATTTTATGCAAGCATTACCAACACAATTAGTACGCCGCAATATGATCCTTTTGATATGGATCTGACATTGAAACAAAAACTGAATGCCGCTCAAACAAAAGCTGAAAAAGATTCTATCAGAAATAATGCGATTGATTTTGCTTCCATTAAAACCATCAGTTTTACCAATGTTCATAAGAACCGAACGAGCAATAAAAAACCGCAATTATGGGATATTGAAAATGTGGATTTGAGCTATACTTATACGCGAACGGAAGCCCATAATCCATTAATAGAATATAATAATGTAACAAGACAGCAGGGAAGTGTCGGGTATAATTTTATGCCTCAGCCGAAATTTATTTCCCCATTTAAAAAACTGTTTAAGAAAACAAAAACCCATTGGTTTGACCTGATCAAAGATTTCAACATCAATCCAATTCCCAGTCAACTGACATTTAAAGCAGATGTTTTCAGGCAGTTTGGAGTTTTACGCCCAAGAAGCATTGGGGGGGATAAATATATTACCCCTGAATCTTTTGATAAGTATTTCACCTTCAACCGAAATTATATTTTGAGATGGGAACTGACACATTCACTGACACTCGATTATTCTGCCATCAATAACGCAGTAATTGACGAGCCTTTCGGGCGATTGGATACGAAAGAAAAAAGAGATAGTGTAAGGCAAAACTTTTTTAATGGCGGAAGAAATGTGCTTTTCAATCAAACGGTGAATCTTTCTTACAGTGTGCCTTTGAACAAATTCCCACTTACCGATTGGATGAATCTTCGATTTGATTATACTGCCACTTACAGTTGGATCGGTGCTTCACGGCTGGCAGTGAATCTTGGAAATTTTTTGGAAAATGGCCAACAGGAAAATGCAACTTTCCAAATGGATTTCTTAAAATTATATAATAAATCTAAATGGCTGAGAGCATTAGATCAACCACGACAACCACGTCAACGTTCGAATCCTGCTGACACTTCTGCAGCAAAACAATTAAAAATTCCCACGGCAAAACCAAACCCAAATGCATTGCCTGAAGTAAACGGAGCTTTAAGAGTTTTGGGAAAACTTTTGACAAGTATTAAATCTGTGAACGCAACGGTGGCACAGGTGAGCAATACGAGATTGCCCGGATATACAGACAGTACCAAAATTTTAGGAGAAGATTTCAGAAGTATGGCGCCTGGTTTTGGATTTATTATGGGAAAACAACCTGATAGCAATTGGCTGAATAACGCGGCAAAAAGAGGTTTGATTACAAAAGATTCATTGTTCAATGATCTTTTCATGCAAAGTTTTGATCAGAAGATAAATATCGCGGCACAATTGGAACCGGTCCGAGATCTTACAATCGATCTGAATATTGGAAAAACTTTTACCAAAAATTATTCTGAAACTTTTAAAGATACCACAGGCACCGGTGATCATTTTTCTCATTTGAGTCCTTATATCAACGGTGGATTTAGTGTTACTTATATTTCCTTCAATACTTTATTTGGGAAATATGACCCCAACAGAATTTCCGGAACATTTTTGAAATTCCAGGATTACAGGAAAATTTTATCTCAAAGATTAGGAGCTCAAAATACTTATAATAAAATCGCCGGAAATCCAACAGGCGCGGATGGATATGCTTTGGGTTATGGAAGATATTCTGTGGATGTTTTGGTTCCGGCGTTCATCGCGGCTTATACTGGTCAGGATCCGACAAAAGTGGCGCTCATCAAACAACAAAACTCGAATATTAAATCAAATCCTTTCAGCGCAATTATTCCAAAACCGAACTGGCGCGTTGCTTATAACGGGTTAAGCAGAATTCCAGGTCTTGATAAAATATTTACGAATTTTTCTTTGACACATGCGTATAATGCAAGTCTTGGAATGAACAGCTTTACGTCTGCTTTAAATTACCAGGATGTTTCAAGGTATGGTTATCCGTCATTTATCGATACCACCAGCGGAAGTCACAATTATATTCCATTTTTCTTAGTGCCGAATATTACTATCCAGGAACAATTTGCTCCATTGCTGGGTGTCGATATGACATTTACCAACCAACTCAATCTGAAATTTGATTATTCAAAGCAACGGCAGCTGAGTTTGAGTTTGATAGATTACCAGTTGAGTGAAGTTCGATCAACAGAAATTACTTTTGGCGGCGGTTTCCGCAAGCGTGGATTGAAGCTTCCGTTTAAAATTCCTTTCACGAAGAAGGATACAAAAAAGTTAGACAATGAAATTAATTTTCAACTGAACTTTAGTATCAGGAACAACGTTACTTCCAACAGTATTTTAGATCAAAACAGTGCTTTTGCAACAAACGGAAGCAAGGAAATTACGATCAGTCCAACATTGGATTATTATATCAGCAACCGCATCAACATTAAATTGTATTTTGATCAAAGAAGAGTAAATCCATATATTTCGTCGTCTGCTCCGACGGTTGATACAAGAGCCGGTGTTCAGGTAAGAATTTCATTGGCTCCATAGTAAACAATCAAATAAATGCTTTTTATTTTTCATAGAAACGATTAACAAGCTAAAAAATATTAAGAACTATCTTAATAATCTTAATTTCTTAACGGTTAAAATTTCTGCTACAGTAAACCGACAAATAACATGATTTCTTTTTTTTTAAGCAAAAAATTAGCGCTTTTTCTATACTCAAACAGTATGTTTTATACATTCATTCACTTACCTTTGCACCCCACAAACAGGAAAATTTATGAGCGGCGCATTAAAAGAAGTAAGGAACCGTATAAAAAGCGTTCAAAGCACGCAGCAAATTACCAAAGCAATGAAAATGGTGAGTGCGGCAAAATTGAGAAGAGCACAGGAATCCATTATTCAAATGCGTCCTTATGCGCAAAAACTTCAGGAAATGCTCAGCAATATCGTCGGCAACGCTGAAGGCGATATTAATCTTGCTTTGGCAAAGGAAAGGCCAGTAGAAAAAGTGCTGATCATCGTTATTACCAGCGATCGCGGGCTTTGTGGAGGCTACAACAGCAATCTCATTAAACTAGCCAAATTCGATATCAGGGAAAAATATGCAAGCCAGCTTGCAAAAGGAAATGTAGAAATTCTTCCGTTGGGCAAAAAAGGCTATGAGCATTTTTTGAAAAATAATTTTAAAGTAATTGATCGCTTCTGGAATATTTTTTCTGACCTCTCTTTTGAGCATGTTGCTGAAGCTGCAAAATATGCAATGGATGCTTTTTCGAAAGGCGAAGTAGATGCAGTGGATATTGTTTACAGTGAATTTAAAAATGCCGCCACACAAAAATTTATTGCAGAACCCTTTTTACCGGTTCCTAAGTCTGAGCCGAAAAAAGGAAATACAAAAGCCGATTTTATTTTTGAACCAGGAAAAGAAGTTTTGTTGCAGGAACTGATGCCGAAGATTTTAAACACTCAATTATACAAAGCCATTCTTGACGCCCACGCCAGCGAACATGGCGCCAGGATGACTGCTATGGATAAAGCGACTGAAAATGCGAATGAACTTTTGAAAGCATTGAAGATAAGTTATAACCGTGCAAGACAGGCTGCTATTACAACAGAGCTTACAGAAATTGTAAGTGGCGCAGCAGCTTTGCAGGGATAATCAATTGTTGATTAGCTGATTTGCTAATGAAATAGAAATGGAATTAAGTCTCATCATCCCACATATTGAAGCATTGATTTTTGCCACTGACAAACCCCTGGCAACAAATGAACTTGTTGAACTGCTCAACAATGCAATGGGATTTATTGAAGACCATGCCACTACAGAACAGGTAGAGGCAGCGGTCAATGCAATCAAAGAAAAATATGAGTCAGAATTTTTTGCATTTGGATTAGTAGAAAGCGGCGGCGGCTGGCAATTTCTTACCAAGCAGGAATATCATAAAACAATTGCACAACTGAATGGAGATAAATTTCTGAAAAAATTATCTGTTGCTGCAATAGAAACACTTGCTATTATTGCTTACAAACAACCTGTTACCAAATCTGAGATCGAATTGATCCGCGGAGTCAATTGCGATTATGCTGTTCAAAAACTTTTAGAAAAAGAATTGATCGTTATTTCCGGAAGAAGAGAAGATGCTGTAGGAAAACCGTTGATCTATTCTACATCTAAATATTTCATGGATTATTTTGGCATAAACTCTTCTGATGATCTTCCAAAGATCAAAGAATTTTTAAACCATGAAATTATTGAAGCAACTAAAATCGAAAGAGAAGAAAATAAAAAAATAGAAAAGCAAAACGAATCAGAAAGATTAGAGCCGGTTGATGAAATAACGGAACATCGAAAGCCTGATCCGAAAGAAAATGCTTAGCTGATTCTGTTGCAATTTTTTTATTTCCTATTTTCATATTTTTATTTGTCTTCAATAAATTTTTTATACTCACACGTCAATGCCCGAGGTTTTATCCCACAATCAACTTGCTGCTATTGCTGATGAATTTGGAACTCCTGTTTATGTTTATCATGCTGAGAAAATTGCGGAACAATATCAGAAATTAAAAAATGCTTTTGCCAAACAGGATGTTGTATTTTTTTATGCATCAAAAGCGTTGACCAATATTAATGTTCTTCAATACATTAAATCTCTTGGAGCCAATGTTGACTGCAGCTCTATCAATGAAGTGAAACTTGCGTTGCACGCTGGTTTTCCTCCTGAAAAAATTTTATATACTTCTAACGGAATCGCTTTTGATGAAATCGAAGAAGCAAAAAATTCAGGAGTTCATATTAATATCGACAGTCTTTCTAATTTAGAAAAATTCGGAAAAAAGTTTGGGCATTCTTATCCGCTTGGCATTCGTTTACGTCCGAATATTTTAGCAGGAGGGCATTTGAAAATTTCAACAGGCCACGACAAAAGCAAATTCGGAATTCCGGTTGATCAATTGGGAAAAGTTTTGGAAGTAGTTGAAAAAAATAATCTGTTCATCCAGGGATTGCATATTCACACTGGTAGTGAAATTAAAGATGTTGATGTTTTTGTAAAAGGGATCGGAGTTTTATTTGACATTATTCCTTTTTTTAAAGAACTCGAATTTGTTGACCTTGGCGGAGGCTTTAAAGTTCCTTATAAAGAAGGAGACTCTGAAACCGACATCGATCTTCTTGCTGCAAAAGTAAAAGAAGAATTTTTGAACAATCCAAATCCTGGAAATAAACCGTTGCAGATTTGGTTTGAACCTGGAAAATTTTTAGTGAGCGATGCAGGATATTTTATTACGCAGGTCAATGTTTTGAAAGAAACTTCTTCCACCATTTTTGCAGGAGTGAACAGTGGTTTCAATCATTTAATCAGGCCGATGTTTTATGATGCATATCACCGGATTGAAAATATCAGCAATGAAAACGGACCTGAAAAAGTTTATACTGTAGTAGGAAACATTTGCGAAACGGATACATTTGCTACTGATCGCAAAATCAGTGAAATCCATGAAGGAGATTATTTGGTTTTTTATAACGCCGGTGCTTATGGTTTTGAAATGTCTTCTAATTTTAATTCAAGGTTAAAACCCGCGGAAGTATTGGTAAAAAACGGAAAACCGATTCTGATAAGAAAGAGAGATGTATTTGACGATTTATTGAGAAATCAGTTAAAAGCGGAATAAAAGTTATAGGATTTAAAATAGAAATAAAATCTGCGATATTTATTTGTTTACTGGAAGCGCAGAAAGAGTTAATAATTTAATTATGGAAAAGGTTATTATTGTTGGCGGCGGAGTGAATGGACTTTGCGCCGCTTATTATCTGCAAAAAAGCAATTTGGAAGTAACTGTTATTGACAGGGGTGATATTTCAAATAATTGTTCTTTTGGCAACATGGGTTTTTTATCACCAAGTCATTTTGTACCACTGGCATCTCCCGGTATTATTTCTGAAGGATTAAAATACATGCTGAGCAGTACCAGTCCTTTTTACATCAAGCCAAGACTGAATCTGCCTTTCATTCAGTGGGCCTTAAAATTTTATCAAAACAGCAATCAAAAAGCGGTTGAAAAAAACGCACCGCATTTGAGTGAATTATTAAATCTCAGCCGTCGTTTGATGAACGAAATAAGAGACGATATCGGTGATGTTTTTGATATGGAAGAAATCGGTTGCATGATGATGTGCCATTCTCAAAAAGCATTCGAAGACGAATTGAAACTATTGGAAGGCGCTAAAAAATTCAATCTTGAAGTAGAAGTTTTGAATCGGGAAGAATTGCAAAAACGCGAGCCGGATGTTGAGTTAGATATCTATGGTGCGCTGTTATTCAAAGATGATGCGCACATCCAGCCCGGGAAATTCATGGTAGCCATGAAAAATTACTTAGAAAAAAATGGCGTCAACTTTCAACTGAACACAACAGTTACCGGGTTTAAAAAGAATCATAAAAAAATAGAATCAGTAATAACGGATAAAGGAACTTTTACGGCAGATGAAATTGTGCTGTCAGCCGGAAGCTGGCTGGCAAAGGTTGCAAAGCTGGCTGGAGTTAAATTATTGCTTGAAGGAGGAAAAGGTTACAGTTATACTTACGAATACGTTGAAAAAAATATTCGTTACCCAGCGATTTTAGTTGATGGCAGATGTGCTGTAACGCCATGGCAACACATGCTTCGCATTGGCGGTACTATGGAATTCAGCGGTATTAACGACAACGTTTTAATAAAAAGAATGGAAGGCATTTTTAATTCTGTAAAAAAATTTTATCCGGGTTTAAACATTGAATTTCCGCCTAAAGATAAAATCTGGACAGGGCTTCGTCCCGTTTCGCCGGATGGATTGCCTTACCTTGGAAAAGCGCCGGGTTTCGATAACCTTTTAATTTCCGGTGGCAATGCCATGTTAGGAATTTCGGAAGGTGCAGCTGCCGGCCAAATCATCAGCGACATTATTGAAAAGAGAAGCACACCAATTGACATCAGCGCTTTTAAAGTGGGAAGATTTTAAAAGCTTGTATCAATGTTTCTTCACAAAGAAAAAAATAATCAGCAATTAGCAATTGAACACTAATTACTGATTACTACTAATTATCAATCTATTGTTTTAAACTCGCGTCCATTGAGATATCAATGTTCGAGCTTAACGATTTGGAGATCGGACAATTTTCTTTTGCATTTTTTGCACATTCCTGGAATTTTTCATTGCTGATCCCCGGAACTGTTGCCGTTACGGTGAGGTGTGATTTTGAAATTACGCCATCCCCAAAAGTAATGTCACATTTTGTTTCGATCTTATCAGCAGTATAACCTGCCTCATTCAACACAAAACTAAGTTTCATAGAAAAGCAGCCTGCATGTGCAGCTGCAATCAGTTCCTCAGGATTGGTACCATTTTTTGCATCTCCAAACCTGGTAGCAAACGTAAAAGGCGCATTGTTCAACGTCTTTGTTTCAGTACTCAAAACTCCTTTACCTTCTTTTCCTGTTCCTTGCCATTCGGCATTTGCATACTTACTCATGATTTATATTTTTAAATGTTTATGAATAGATTTTTCAATCTTGAATGATTCAATCTGGTTTTTAGACAAAGATTAATTTTTGGTTGAAGGTATGAAGAAGAATTTATATTGATTTTTGTAGAGGCGTGTTTGTTTTCTTACACCGGTTATTTTATAAAAAAAATTATTAATACAAAAACATCTGATTAATATAAAATTTTATTTTTAATATTCATAATTTCATTATTAATAATTTTATTAAGAAAACGTCCATTTAAAGAGCGACTCTCCCAGAAAAAATCGTTTATGTTT
>JBQCIM010000105.1:0-39697 GCA_051953735.1 Ginsengibacter sp. | reverse complement strand
TGTTCGTTTACTATAATTCAGGAGGATTATCTTTCCAGTTCCATAAATATCTTGAAGCATAAGTACGGTAAGGAGTCCATTTCAATGAAATTTTTTCTATTTTCTTCAAGAGAATTTTTTTATCCGTTTCTTTCAGATTGTACAACTTGATAACACCTTGTTTTAATCCCAAATCATCGAGCGCAAACACGTCTTCACGGCCAAGGGTGAACATCAGGATCATTTCTACTGTCCATTTTCCAACGCCTTTTATCTGCGTCAGCAGATCAATGACTTCTTCATTCGACATTTTATGTAATTGTGCATCAGTAATTTTATTTTCAATAAAAAAACGGCAAACATTATGCACATAGGAAGCTTTGGCATTTGAAAATCCGATACTGCGAAATGTTTCTGCCGGCGTTTCTAAAATTTGTTTTGCCGTAGGTTCTTTTCCTTCAAAAAGAGCTAAAAATCTTTTGTACAAAACCTTTGCTACCGTTGTGCTTAATTGCTGACTTAAAATAGAAGAGCATAAACGCAGATAAACTTTATTTCTTTTCTCCAAAACAAAAGCCGGCTGCGATTCTATTACTTTTTTAAGTTTTTTATCTTTTGATAAATGGGAAATGTGGTCCATTGATTTTAATTCATTTCTTAAAACTATACTGATTATCAGACTCACTTCTTCGCTTCAGGTCCTTCTGTTTCAATTCCTACTACTGGTTCTTCTTCGTGCAGTGGAGTTATCGGAACGGAGTTAAATTCATTACGATAAATTTTTACCAGTACAATAAAATAACTTATTAGTAGCGGGCCAAAAATCAAACCGAGAAAACCAAAGATCCCGAGGCCAACGATCACTCCAAAAATGGTAATGAGCGGATGAACGTTTCCAATTTTGCGAAGGAGGGTAATACGAGCGATGTAATCAACATTAGACAAAACCACTAAAGAGTAAATTCCTAATCCAATGCCTTGCCATGTTTGTCCGATGGCCAAAAGATAAACAGTGAGAGGAACCCAGATAATTCCTGTTCCAACAATTGGAATCAAAGAAGCAACGGCCGTCAGAAATCCCCAAACGCCCACATCACCCACGCCGAAAATATAATAACCTAACGCCCCGACAACGCCCTGGATCAGCGCCAGTAAAGGGATTCCAATAGCGTTTGCGCGTATCATAACCGTTGTTTCCACTCCAAGAATTTCGCGGTTAGTATATTTTAATGGAATCAATTGCTCCAGGTATTTTTCCATTTTTGTTCCATGAATAAGCATGTAATACAACACAAAAAACATCAGCAGTAGGTTAGAAATAATGTTTGCTGTTGTCATAAAAAAACCTGGAATTTTTGTTGCAAGATTTTTTATTGCGGTTTGTAAACTTCCGTCATTCAAAATTGAAATGCCTGTCAGGTGCTGAATTTTTGTAGAAATATTTCTTGCAATAAAAATGATCTGATCAGGATTATTAACGATCGCAACGATCTTAGGAACAAATAAAACGATCGCAAGATAAATCGGCAAACAAATGATAATGACATAACCAAAAATGTAAAGAAAAGCTGTCCAGCCGGGTCTCCAGTGTCTTTCATCGATAAGATGACAATAGCTTTTTTTGCTGAGAATGTATAAAGTGATCGCGCCCAAAACGCCGGGTAACAGAATAAAAAAATACTTCAGGATCAATACGCCCAGCACGATGATCACAGCCAGTAAAACGATTTGCCTTAGGCGATTATTAAAACTGTTCATTCAATAAAAATACTTGAAAAAAACTAATTTTTTAAAAGAGAAGTTTTATAGTAACCGAACAAATAATTAGGATTTCCAAACTGACAATCCTTCGCTGCAATTGGCGCAGATGTCAATGTTCTTGCGGCTTGTGGTAATATCCTGTCGGAATTTTTTATAATTTTTATTTTGCCAGATATCTTTGAAAGATTGTTGTTTCAAATCGCCCAAACGATGCGTTGCATCTTTGTCGAAGCAACATGGAACCACCGTTCCATCCCAGGTTATTACATTGGCCTCCCAGAGTTTTGAACAGTGATTTTGCAATTTATTTTTAGCAATTTGCTGTCCTTCTTTATTCTTTTTGTAACGGCTGTATTTTTCATTTCTCGGGATCAGTTGGTTGGGATCGTTTTCATAATCATAAACCTGCGCTGTTTTAAAACGCACTTCGTCAACACCTACTTCTTTTGCTAATTTTTTCACATCTTCAATCTGATGTTCATTTGGCCTTACCACCAAAAACTGAAAAAATACAAAAGGCGTTTTGCTCTTCAGTTCTTTTTTCCATTTCACAATATTCCTGGCGCCTTCAATTACTTTTTCAATATTTCCTTCGCGACGGTATTGTTCATAAACTTCCTGCGTGGTTCCGTCAAGAGAAATGATCAATCTATCCAAACCACTTTCGACAGTTTTTTTTGCCATCTCATCTGTAAGAAAATGTGCGTTGGTAGAAGTGGCTGTGTATAACCCCTTTGAAGAAGCATAAGAAACCATTTCCAAAAAATTTTTATTCAGGTATGGTTCTCCCTGGAAATAGAAGATCAGGTAAAGAATATCTTTATAAATGTCGTCGATCGTTTTTGTAAAAAAATCTTTTTTCAACATTCCTCTTGGCCTTGTAAACTCTCTTAATCCGCTTGGGCATTCAGGGCATTTGAGGTTGCATGAAGTTGTCGGTTCAAAGGAAATAGAAATCGGCAAGCCCCATTGCACAGGCTTTTTGATGAGCCGGGTAATAAAATAACTTGCATACACTTTTGTCGCATTCCAAACTCTTCGAATGGTTAGCTTCGACAAAAAATTAATGCTGTCATTATAATTTACCTTTGGCATTTGTCAAAGATAACGCGTAAAAAGCAAGTGGAATGTAACTGCGTTATAAAGAGTTTCGAGCTACGGAATTATCAACTTTTGTAGAATCAACAAGAGCCAGTTGAATCAAAGGTGGCTCATTGAAATTTAATTTGTGATGAAGAAATTTATCATAATTTTCAGAGATCACATTAAGCGCAATAAATTTCATCACAAAGATCCTTGTTTCTGTCGGCAAATACTTTTTAATGTCCCAAAAATCAGGTTCTGATTTATTTGATTTTTTCATTGCCGCTCTCACGCCACCTTGTCCACAATTAAATGCAGCAACAGTAAGTAGAATATCATTATTAAAAAATTCCAGTTGATCGCGGAAAAATTTTGCTGCAGCAACAGTTGATTTTACAAAGTTTTTTCTCTCATCATTTTTCTTGCTCACATGCAAACCATATTCTTCAGCAAGTTCTTTCATGAACTGCCAATATCCTACGGCACCTGCGACTGAAACTGCGTTTGCTGTAAAATTGGATTCCAAAGCCGGAAGCATTTGAAATGCATCAGGTAAATTAAATTTTTCAAAAATTTCGGCCGCTTTTGGAAAAAAGTTTTTTCCCCTGTTGAACATGTAAATGATATAACTACGTTCTTTTTTAGAATAGCTTTTTACATACGCCTGGCTCTCATCGCGATGTTCTTCAAGTCCTTCCGGGTAAGCAACCCAGTTAGGATTCTTTACAAGAGTGCTGGAAAGATGTACGTGAGTTGAAATGGAATCAACTGTTGAATCTGAAAAATTATCGCCTGTGAAACCGATAATATCTTTCGCTGAAGTGCTAAAGCCAATTATAAAAAAAATTATAATCAACGTTAATAAGCTCTTTGATTGAATACTTTTCATTTGAGAATTTTTTTCGAGTCAAATAATTATTACGTTTTAATAACGCCGGATTTAGTAAAATGGGTCTTCAGTTATTTTTAAAAGATTGAACTTTATGTTTATATTTTTGTTTCAGAGCCGGCCAAAGATAATTCACAAAAGCTTAAAATGCAAGCTTTGAGGTTAACCGACCGTTAAAATGAAATTATGAAAAAAATTCTTGCTTTCCTTATATTTTTCTATTCAGAGGCTTCAGCACAACAACTTTATACTCATTTAGGCAAAATTCATGCCATTGCTTTTTCTGAGAGTCAAAGTTATTCACACGCTTTAAGAATGAGAGGTGAAACCAACGCTTCCCAAAATTTTGATGTTACGTATTATCGGCTTGAATGGCACACTGATCCAGCATTTCGCTTTATCGATGGTTGTGTTACTTCTTATTTTAAAATCACTTCTTCAACTAATTTTATCGTTTATGATCTTTCTGATTCATTGAAAGTGGATAGTGTAAAACAAAGAAATACTTCACTTTCCTTTGCGCAACAAAACAATACGGTACAGATAAACTTTACGAATTCTGAACCTACAGGAAATTTTGATTCTGTTAGCATTTATTATCACGGAGTGCCGCCGAATACGGGTTTTGGCTCATTTGTAAATTCTGTACATAATGGAACTCCGATTGTTTGGACATTGAGCGAACCCTATGGAAGCCGCGATTGGTGGCCTTGCAAAAATGGTTTGGATGATAAAGCCGATTCTATTGATGTTTATATCACTGCTCCAAAAGAATATGTAGCAGCTTCAAATGGGTTACGTCAAAGTGAAGTGATCTTGGGAAATGAAAAAACCACTCATTGGAAACATCGTTATCCTATTGCATCTTATCTTGTTTGCATGGCCGTAACCAATTATTCAGAATTTGAAAATCATGTTCAGATTGGAAATACAGATCTACTCATGCAAACATTTTGCTATCCCGAAAGTCTTTCTTTATTTCAACAAAATACGCCGCTGGTTTTAGCTTCACTTCAATTCTTCAGCAAAATTTTTGGTCCGTATCCTTTTATAAACGAAAAATACGGACAGGTTCAATTTGGCTGGGGCGGCGGCCAGGAACACCAGACTTCTACTTTTATTGTAACCCCTGAAGAAAGCCTGATGGCGCATGAGTTGGCGCATCAATGGTTTGGAGATAAGATCACTTGTGGAAGCTGGCAGGATATCTGGCTTAATGAAGGATTTGCAACACATCTTGCCAGTATGGACATGGAAAATAAATATCCTTTAACGGTGAGGGATACACGAAAACATGAAATTGAAAATATCACTTCTCTTTCCGGCGGTTCTGTGTTTGTTACTGACACAACTAATGTCAATCGCATTTTTGATTCAAGATTGAGTTATACAAAAGGCTCACATCTTTTATACATGCTTCGCTGGATTTTGAGCGACAGTGTTTTTTTTAAAGGAATGAGAAGTTATTTCAATGATACTTCTATCGCATACGGATTTGCACGAACAAAAGACTTTCAAAGAAATTTAGAAAAAGTAAGTGGCTTAAATCTCGATTATTTTTTTAAAGAATGGTTTTATGGACAAGGATATCCATCCTATGATGTTCAATGGAGACAACTTGATCATAATTCAGTAAGTATCAAAATGAATCAAACTACTTCCGATCCTTCGATCACGTTTTTTGAATTGCCTGTTGCATTGCAATTCAAAAATGCAAATCAACAAACCACAATTGTCGTTAATAACAAAACGAATGGCGAAACATTTATAAAAGACATTGGATTTATTGCCGACACAGTTGTTGTCGATCCTGATTATTGGCTCATCACAAAAAATAACACTTCTGAAAAAATAGCCGATGTTGGAGGAGAAAATGTAATCCAAATTTTTCCTTCTCCTTTTCTTAATTCGATCAATCTTTACTTTAGAAATTTCAATGACACGAAAGCACATGTAAAAATCTATGACAGTAAAGGAAGTTTAATCTTGAAAAAAGATTTTCAAATCAGCAATTCTTTGTTCTCAACTCTCAATACACAAGCATTCGCAAGAGGAATTTATTTTCTGAAAATACAAACGGATAATGGTGTTAAGTTTGTGAAAAAAATCATCAGGCAATAAATAAAAATTGCTCTTAAGCTAACGGTTGTGGCACGAAAAAAGAAACGTTCTTCAAGGTCATTTTACAAAATATTTTTTTGGCTTTGCCTGCTAATTACAGTTATATATTTTCTTACAAAATTTTTAACTCCAAAACCACACGTTTTTTATCCAGGCTTTCAGATTGAGATTCCGAATGGTTTTGAAATACATGGTATTGATGTAAGCAAATATCAAAATGTAATCAATTGGAAAGAGGTAAAATCGATGGAAGATAATGGAATCAAAATTGGTTTTGTTTTTATAAAAGCAACAGAAGGAACGAGCATTGTGGATGATCAGTTCAGAAGAAATTGGGTGAAGGCTGAGGAACAAAACATTCCAAAAGGCGCCTATCATTTTTTTATTGCAACACGAAGCCCCAAAAAACAGGCAGACAATTTTATTCAGATGGTGAGTTTAAAATCGGGAGATATGCCACCAGTTCTTGATGTTGAAAAAAGCCTTGGCGTTTCGATAGCAGACATGCAGAAAAATGTAAAAATCTGGCTGGATGAAGTTGAAAAACATTATGGAATAAAGCCGGTGATTTATACCAACATTGATTTTTATGAGCGTTATTTTCAAACAGGTTTTGAAGAATATCCTTTGTGGATAGCGCATTATTTACAACCCGAAAAACCACGCATAGAAAAGAGTTGGGTATTTTGGCAGCATAGCGAAAAATGCCGTGTAGATGGCATTCGCGCGCCTGTTGACTTTAATGTTTTTTATGGCGACAGTTCTGATTTTAATAATTTTTTGATCCATTAATTTCTCAACTGCTGTGGTCTGCTACAATAAACCATTCGCCATTATTTTTTTTGAATAACAAAGTGAAAATTCCCTGTAGATCTCCCATCGTTCTTTTCAAATACCATTTGCCAACCACAAAATAATATTTTGGTGAAATTGGTTTGATTTCAAGAAGTGTAAAATTTAATTTTCCCATTGCTTTCTTGTCAGGATAGCCTTTTTTATAATTATCTAAAGTTTTTTGCCATCCATAAGTAATTCCAGATTTTCCGATAAACATTACCGAATCATTTTTCCAATAACCCTGCATATAATTTTCCAAATCGCCTTTATTCCATGCGTCTTCCTGCTTTTGCAAAACATATCGAATCATTGTTGCATCATTTGTTTGACAAAAACTGATTGAAGAAAAAAGTATGAACAGTAAACAAAGAAACATGTGCTTTTTATTTTTTGCTGATAGCTTTTTCATGTATAATTTTTTTAAAATGATCAATAATTTTTTCTTGCCAGTACAATTGTGTTTTTGAATTGTTTCTTCTTTCCTTCTTTATTAAAAATTTCTGTGTAAATAATATAAATCCCTTGTGGCAATTTTTTACTTTTATCGTCCAATCCGTCCCAGCGATAAAAACCTTTTATTCCACTCAGAGAATTTTTTTGGAGATAACGAACCGGCCTCCCCGAAGCATCGAAAATGGTTATGTTTGTAACAAATCCGGCAGAAGGAAAGCTATAATCGATCGATGCAAAATCTTCATGACCATCATTATCAGGAGAAAAAATTTCAGGAGTAATTTTTATTTCTCCCACAACTTCTTCAT
The DNA here is from genome assembly GCA_051953735.1 of Ginsengibacter sp. Taxonomy (GTDB): domain Bacteria; phylum Bacteroidota; class Bacteroidia; order Chitinophagales; family Chitinophagaceae; genus Ginsengibacter. The sequence continues at coordinate 32,266 of JBQCIM010000105.1, read as the reverse complement.
TGATTTTATATTGAGAATTTTTAAAACCCGGAGTGCCGTAACCAGCAGAAGTAGCAGCGGAATGGAAATTATTTTGCGTCGAAGGTCCATTATAATCAACCCTTTCCAAAGAAATACCTTTAGTATCTTGCAACAAAGCAAAATGCCATTTATCAGAATAATTTACTTCGTCAATAATACTTCCATGAGCATTTAAAACAATCACATTTCCTTTATCGTTTGAAAAAGAAGGCACCGTTTTCATTTTCAAAAAGCCGTCAGGATTTGTTGTGATATATTGACTTTTTACCACCTCGGCATCGGTTGTAACAACGATGAAATCTTTTGGAAATAATAAATAACTTTCTGCCGCTAATTGAGTAATACTGCTGACGGTATTGGTGCTGTTTCTGTTGGCAATATAAATTTTACTCAGATCGACTATTTTTTCAGAACGATTGTACAATTCAACATAATCGACGCCATAAGGAAGTGGATTGAATAAAATTTCATTGATAACAATATCGAAAGAATCTGCATTTTGAGCAATTCCAAACCTTGCAGAATTTTTTGAATCAATGACATTTCCTGAACAATCAGAAATATTTTTTGCTATTACAGAATAAATAATTCCTTCTGAGATTGCCCGATTTAATGTAAGATCTACTTTGTTAAATAACGGAGAAACGGCAATTGCATTTGTTGCGCCAAAACCGTTGTCAAAGCTGTAATTATGAACTGTAGAAGCTTTCAAACTATCAACAGGTTCATTAAAAACAATTGTTACACTTGTTGAATTATTGGTAAAAGCATTCAAAATTTTCGGCGGATTGATGTCTTTATTGATTCCATCTACAGAATTTTTTCTACCTGGAGTTCCACCGCTATTGTCTTTACTTGCTCTCCAGTTTGAAGAACCAGAGCAAGGATTTTTTGTATCAATCATTTCCAACGACCAACCGCCATCTTTCTTCAAATCGTTTTGATACCAATTCCAAGAATATTGAATTGCATGAATTATTTTCCCATTTGCATCGCCAATTGAAATCAAATCACCATCATTGTCAAGTGAAGGAAAATTATTAACGGAAATTGTTTTTCCAAAAGAAGATAAAGCGGAAAAAGCAGTTGGAGAACAAACGATAAGAAAGCTATCTGGTTGTAAAATAAATTCACTGAAAGATCCGCTGGCACTGGTTAAATCACTTACTTTCCATCCTTTCAAATTTACAGGAAATGCAGAAGTGTTTTTGATCTCAATCCATTCATAATTGGGTAAACCAACCTGTGGCGAAGGATCGTCAAAAATTTCATCTATCACAATATCGTATTGCTGGGGAATATAAAAAGTAAAAATTGAGCTTGCATTTTGAATTGCATTTCCTGAAAGATCTTTTACACCATTTATCGTTAACGTGTAGCGATGGCCGTTAGTAAAATTGTTCGAAAAAGTAAGATGAACGAGTGCAGGATTTTTGGAATCAATAATTACATTTGATGGCATTCCTAAACCATTATTTGCTGAATAGTTAGAAAAAATATTTGTTGATTGCTCAGCAGGTTCATCAAACAAAACATCGATCGCTATTGAAGAAATAGTGGTTACAGAAACGATTCTTGGCGGAGTAATATCAGGAACAAACTTTTTGACTTCAATGTCATCAAAAAAATGCTTTTGAAAAAAAGAGGAAGTACTTTGTTTGATTAAAAACCCAAAATAATTTGAAGTTGAGTATGTGGAATCTGTTATCGTTCCTTCAGTCACAAAAGAATTTCCTGTTGCGCTCAAATCTCTTTGAAGCATCCATTGATTCAATTGATTCCGAATCACTTTTATTTTCATCACATTACTGCTGTGATTCAAAACTGTATTTTCACCATCAATAATTTTTGTAATTGTGCTATTTGAATCTTTTCTGTAAAGCGAAATTTCATCATCCGTATTTCCAATTCTTACAAAATAACCAACATTAGAAATTGCTTTTAAATCGCTGGAAGATGCAGTCAAATAAGCGTCTACATAATTCGATGAAGAAGGATTAAAATTGATTTGCAACCAAAATTCCCATTGAACTGAAGTAGCAAATTCGTTGGGAGTGCTTATATAAAAACTGCTGTTAGCAACAGTGTTGTCACTTTGAAGCTGAAAAGAATTATTGATTTTAAAATCAGCCGTGTCAAAAATCCAGGCGTGATTTTTTTTGAAATCTTCGTCTGAAAAATCTTCCACTAACTGTGCAGAAGCAAAAGCTTGAGGCAGCAGTAAACAAAAGAAAGCGATGATTTTTTCTCTCATAAAAGCAGATTTTGAATAAAAATAACTACTTTATTTGCGATACATGAAAAAGAATCACAATTATTTCTTCGTTTACTGTGAAACAGCTTTTCATTTAAGGAATATTTATTGAATAACAGCGTATGATAAAAAAGGAATGAATAAATTTGCACCCTAAAAATTTTTAAAATGAAAATTGCAGTTGTGGGCGCTACCGGACTTGTAGGCAGCAAAATGCTACAGGTGCTCGAAGAAAGAAATTTTCCGGTGACAGAATTAATTCCAGTGGCTTCTGAAAAATCTATTGGAAAGGAAATTACTTTCAAAAATAAGAAATATAAAGTAGTGTCCGCAGAAGACGCAATCGCGGCTAAGCCTGAAATAGCCTTGTTTTCAGCGGGCGGAAGTACTTCCCTTGCTTTGGCTCCAAAATTTGCAGAAGCCGGAATTACCGTTATTGATAATTCTTCTGCATGGAGAATGGATGCTACAAAAAAATTGGTAGTTCCGGAAGTAAATGCGGATGTTTTAACCACAGAAGATAAAATTATTGCCAACCCAAATTGTTCTACTATCCAAATGGTGTTGGTTTTAAATCCTCTCCATGAAAAATACAAGATCAAAAGAGTGGTTGTTTCTACTTATCAAAGTGTGACCGGCACTGGCGTAAAAGCCGTTCAGCAATTGGAAAATGAAAGAAATAATGTGAAAGGCGAAATGGCCTATAAATATCCAATAGATAAAAACGCGCTTCCGCATATTGATGTTTTTTTGGACAATGGCTACACGAAAGAAGAAATGAAGATGGTGAATGAAACCAAAAAAATTATCGGCGATAATTCGATCAATGTTACAGCAACCTGCGTTCGTATTCCTGTTGTGGGCGGCCACAGTGAAAGCGTGAATATTGAGTTTGAAAATGATTTTGATTTGAATGAAGTAAAAGAAATTTTAGCCAATTCTCCGGGCGTTGTTGTTGAAGATGATGTAGAAAATTTCATTTACCCAATGCCATTAACGGCTCATGAAAAAGACGAAACTTTTGTAGGTAGAATTCGCAGGGATGAAACACAGGCAAACACCTTAAATTGCTGGATTGTAAGCGACAACCTGAGAAAAGGTGCTGCAACCAATGCAGTTCAAATTGCAGAATACCTGTTGAAAAATAATTTGATCAACACTGCCGCTAAATCTTTATCAGCAACAGAAGCGTAATTACTTTTAATAAAAATAAAGAGGTATCAATACTTTTTTGAAAGTTATTGATACCTCTTTTTAAAATTTACTGAAGTTTCCCCAACGCTTCCTTCAGTTGGCTCAGCATTGCGGGAATTTCTTCTTTTTTGCAAGTGCCAACACTCAATCGGTACCAATCAGAATCTTTTGGAGCACCAAATGCGTAAAATGGCACCACCGCAAGCTTTGCTTCATTTAAAATATAAGAAGTAACATCAGATTGTGTAGAAAGAAAATCACCATTATTTGTTGTTTTACCGACAAGACTTAATTGTATTGTGAGGTAAATGGCCGCTTGTGGAGCACATGCATCCACAGAAAAACCGTCTGATTTCAATTGTTGAAATCCTTCATAAATCAGTTGCAATCTTTCTTCCAGTTCGTTTTTATAATTGAAAAGATATTCATCAATCGTATCATTCATTAGCAAAAATTTCGCAGTGGCATGTTCCTCCGCCATCGGGCTCCACGCACCCACATGGCTATTGATCGCTTTCATTTTTGCCAACACATGTTCAGGTCCCAAAGCCCAGCCCACCCGAACTCCGGTTGCTGCAAAAGCTTTACTAATACCATCAATAAAAACGGTATAATTTTTCATTTCAGGCCGGAGACTGACCGGATTGTAATGAACTGTATCGCCATAGGTGAGCATCCAATACATCTGATCATACATCACATACAATTTCTTTTCTTCATCGCTGCGCCGGTCATTTTCTTCTAAAACGATGTCACAGATCTTTTCCAATTCTTCCTTTTTAAAAACTGTTCCGGTAGGATTTAAAGGTGAACATAAAGCGATCAGTGTCGCATCGTGAATATGTCGCTTAATATCTTCTGCTAACGGCATAAAATTATTTTCCCGCTTTGCTTCGATCACTTCATGGCGTCCTTCTGTAAAATGAACATACTGATTGTTATTCCAACTGGGAACTGAATAAATTACTTTATCGTTTTTGTCCACCAAAGCACGGTATAAAGTATAGATCAAAGGACGGCCACCCGCTGCAATTAAAATTTCATTGGTATTAAAATCAAGGCCTTCTCTTTCTTTGATAAATTTTGAAACGGATTCTCTTAATGCTAAGATGCCATCAGCCGGAGGATAAGTAGTGAACCTGTTTTTATACGCTTCAATGATCTCCTGCTCCAGCTTTTCTGGAATAGGAAAAATGGAAGAATCAAAATCGCCAATTGTAAAATTGTATATCTTTTCGCCTTGTTTTATTTTGTCTTTAATGTCGGCACCAAGACGCACAATCTCGCTGCCGATAAGGGTTTCAGCAAGGTCGCTTAGCTTTCCAAACGCTTTTCTTATTGAATGATAAATATTGATAACATTTATTTTTTATGTGGATAAATATACTTATAAACTTTTAAAAATCTTTCAACCAGTGAATTTATAACTGAACATTTCCCTGGTGTGAAATAATAAACTGAATGATTTCTTCCAAAGAAACTCCTGCCCTGTGGCATGCATCCAGAATTTCTTCTCTTGAAACATTAGCAGCAAAAGATTTTTCTTTCAATCTTTTTTTCACTCCTTTCAATTCTATTCCTTCATATCCAACGGGACGCATTAAAGAATAAGCATGAATCAGTCCTGATAATTCATCAAAAGCATAAAGCATTTTATCCATTTTGGTTTCGGGTTCCACACCAAAATGATTCGGACCGTGAGAAGCAATTGCATGAATAATTTCAGGATCAATCTTTCTTCTCTCAAGTTCTTCAATAATTTTTTTACAATGGAATTCAGGCCACTGATCCCAATCCGCATCGTGAAGCAATCCGGCCATTTCCCAACGCCACTGGTCTTTTTCATCCAGGTGTTCTTTTTCTGCTGCCCACGATTTCATCAGGTTTGCAACCTGCAGCATATGTAGTCGCGATCTTTCGTTCAAAACCCATTCATTCAGTAATTGATTCGCATCTTCTTTTGAAAGAACATTCCCGGAGTTTTCTTTATCACCAAAAGTTTTTCTGTTTAATAAAAGGCTCATTAGATTGTTTTTAATAAAGGTGGTAAATATTTCGCAAAAAAATATTTTAGTACGTGCAAAAAAATTTGTTTTTGCTTCCGGCAAAATCCTTTCCTTTGCTTCAATGTCGTTATTCATTTCCTCTTTAAATTCTGGCAGCAACGGTAATTGCTATTACATAGGAACCAATACTGATGCGGTTTTGGTGGATGCCGGAATCTCGTGCCGGGAAATTGAAAAGCGTATGAGACGCTTGGGGTTGAAGATGGAAAATGTAAAGGCCGTTTTTGTTTCTCACGAACATTCTGATCATATTAAAGGTTTGCCGGTTCTGGTAAAAAAATATCAGTTGCCTGTTTATATCACTCCACTTACGATGCGACATGGGGGATTAACTTTTGATGATCAGCTTGTAAAAGTTTTCAATGCACATCAAGCTGTGAATATTGGACAATTATACATTACCGCTTTTCCAAAATTTCATGATGCCAGCGATCCTTACAGTTTTATAATTTCATTTAAAAAAATCTGCGTTGGCGTTTTTACCGACATTGGTTCGCCTTGCGAGAATTTGAAGAAATACTTTCAACAATGCCATGCTGCTTTTCTGGAAGCAAATTATGATGAAGAAATGTTGGAAAAAGGGAATTATCCGTTTCATTTAAAAAAGCGCATTCGCGGTGGCAAGGGGCATTTAAGCAATAAACAGGCGTTAGAAGTTTTCCTGAATCACCGGCCGCATTTTATGACTCATTTATTATTATCTCATCTATCAAAAAATAATAATTGTCCTGATTTGGTTCATCGCTTATTTAATGAACATTGCGGAAATGTAAAGGTGACGATTGCATCAAGATACCAGGAAACAGAAGTGGTTCAAATTGAGGATGAAATTATCGCTTCAGCGATTCCCTCCAGGAAGAAGATCCTTAAACCTTCTTTTTCTCAACTTGCTTTTTCATTTTCCTGATTGATACTGGCATAATATTTAATACTGTTTTAAAGAATGTAAAACAGTAAAATCAATTTTATGCCTGAAAAAAATTTCGAAAATAAAGGATTCCAGAATCAGCAATCTAAAAAAGAACATCAAAGAACAGAAGAAGCTTTTGAACAGGCTGAACAGGATATTGAAAAAGATCCGGATATGCAGCCGGATGAAAACGACGATCTGGATGAAGGAGAATTGGCCAGGAAGGAAGGGCATCCATAAAATCGCATTATTTCTTCCTTTACTGATTTCAAAATTGTTATAACACAATCATGAAAAGCAAGCATTCTTCCATTTGGTTTGATATAATGTTGATTTTATTAGCTTGTGTTGCCGGAAGTATTGATGTAATGAGCTACTACCGTCTAGATCACGTATTCACAGCAAATATGACAGGAAATACGATCTTACTCGGCCTTTCAATTGGCCAGGGAAAGCTTGCCAACTCACTTCATTCATTAGCGGCTTTGGCAGGATTTATTACCGGCGCTTTCATTGGTGCAATGATCGTTGAAAACACAAAAAAAGCGTGGTCGTATTATATTATTTTAAGCCTTTCTTTTGAGCTGTTGATTATTTTTATTCTTGCTCTCATTTGGTTTGAAGAAAGTAATCCACTTGATACCACTATTCTCTACATTTCTATTTTGTTATCAGCAATTGCAATGGGCATGCAAAGCGCTACAGTACGGCATTTGAATATTCCCGGAGTAGTTACGACTTTTATTACAGGAACCATCACGAGCATAGGAATGAGCGCAGTAAAAGGTTTGAGAAATGGATTTAAAAGAAAAATAAAAGATGGATCCGTGCAATTACCTGTCGCCAAAAACCTGGAACATAGAATTGAGTTGCAGATATTGGTTTTTTTAGCGTATGGATTAACAGCGGTTTTAACCGGTTGGATAGAATATCATGGAGATACTCTTTTACCTGTTTTACCCCTGGTTCTGATCTTATTTGTGATTGTGATTGCGATCATGAGACCGGAAAACCCTCATTTTTCAACAGCTACCGATTGATTTTATGGAAAAAGATTTTGAAAATAAAACCATCTGGACGATCGGACATTCCACTCATTCACTGGAAGAATTGATAGCGATGTTGCATTCTTTTAAAATAAAAATTGTTGCTGACATCAGAAGCTTTCCCGGCTCAAGAAAGTTTCCCCAGTTTAATAAAGAGAATCTAGAAATTTCTCTTCCCCAAAATCATATTGAATATATTCATTTAAAAAAATTAGGAGGGAGAAGAAAAGCCAATTTTGAATCAAAAAATATTTCATGGCGACATCTTGCTTTTCGTGCTTATGCAGATTATATGGAGACAGAAGATTTTAAAGAAGGAATTAAAGAACTTGAAAAAATTGCAATAAAAAAAAGAACTGCTTATATGTGCTCCGAAGCAGTGTGGTGGCGCTGTCACCGCTCTATGGTTTCTGATTATCTAAAATCAAAAGGTTGGAAAGTGATGCATATCATGGCAATTGGAAAAGAGGAAGAACATCCTTATACCTCACCGGCAAAAATTGTCAATGGCGAATTAAATTATCAGTAAAAATAAACCCATTAAGAAACAGTTGATTGCTTAATGGTTTTTAAAAAATATTTGCATTAAAAAGACAAATAATTGCGATTTATTTTCTGCTAAACTCCTGCATCCACCTTATCTAAAAACTGTCTCAAAACGTATTGCAAAATGCCCCCGTTTCGATAATATTCAATCTCAATTTGCGAATCCATTCTTGAAATTGCGTTGAATTTTATTTCGGCTCCATCTTCTTTTTTAGCAATCACTTCCATTTCTTTCAACGGCCTTAAATCTTCTGCCAGACCCGTAATAGTGTACACTTCTTTTCCTGTCAGTCCAAGGCTTTCGGCAGATTCTCCTTCTTTAAACTGAAGCGGCAAAACGCCCATTCCCACTAAATTACTTCTGTGAATACGTTCATAGCTTTCAGCAATAACCGCTTTGATTCCCAATAAAAAAGTTCCTTTTGCAGCCCAATCTCTCGAAGAGCCGCTTCCATATTCTTTTCCTGCCAAAACGATGAGCGGTGTATTCGTTTCTTTGTATTTCATGGCAGCTTCAAAAACAGACATTACTTCGCCTGTTGGTAAATATCTTGTGTAACCCCCTTCTCTTTCTACCAAAGCATTTTTGATTCGCACATTCGCAAATGTCCCACGAACCATCACCTGGTCGTTTCCACGACGGGAGCCGTAAGAATTAAAATCTTTTCGCTCCACTCCTTGGCTCATCAGGTATTTTCCGGCAGGAGAATTTTCATTAAAAGAACCGGCGGGAGAAATATGATCGGTTGTAACACTATCGCCCAGCATCAATAAAACCCTTGCTCCTTCTATGTTTTGCGTTGGTTGTGCTTTATCAGAAATATCGTAGAAGAAAGGAACTTCTTTTACATAAGTGGAGCTTTTATCCCAAACATATAGTTTTTCTTCAGGCACATTTAATTTTTTCCAGATCTCATTTCCCTCAAAAATTTCGCTGTAGTTTTTATTAAAATCTTCGGGAGAAAGCACCTTGCTCATCACTTCATTGATTTCGTCGTTAGTTGGCCAAATGTCTTTTAAATAAACCGGCTGTTGATTGGGATCGTAACTGATCGGTTCATTCAGGAGATCAATATCGACGCGGCCTGCAATTGCATAAGCAACCACCAACATCGGTGACATTAAATAATTCATTCTCACCTGCGGATGAATACGCGCTTCGAAATTCCTGTTGCCGGAAAGAACTGACGCAACTACCACATCATAATCTTCTACAGCTTTTGAAATATAGGGCGGCAAAGGACCGGAGTTTCCAATGCAGGAAGTACAACCATAACCAACCAAATGAAATTCCAACGCTTCGAGATCATCTAAAAGATCGGCCTTTTCCAAATAATCTGTTACCACTTTTGAACCAGGAGCCAACGAACTTTTCACCCACGGTTTTTTATCCAATCCATGTTCCCGCGCTTTCCTGGCAACCAAGCCGGCGCCAATCATTACATAAGGATTGGATGTATTGGTACAGGAAGTGATTGCAGCAATTGCTACGGAGCCATCGCGCAATTCAAATTTTTCGTTTCCAAGAGTGATCCAAACGGTTTTCATTCCGTTCTTATCTTTTTCCTCAATCTTAGTTCCCGGCGGCATATTCAATTTTACTTCATCAGGCTGGCTTCCACCTTCTGCATACCAACGTGACAACTGTTCAACAGGTTTTATATAATGACGGCCATAATTTTTTTCCATCAGCTCATAAAACCTATCCTTAAAATTTTTCAGCAAGATTTTGTCCTGCGGACGCTTTGGCCCGGCAACACTTGGCTGAATAGTGGAAAGATCCAGTTCCAGAATATCAGTATAAGTAATATGTTCATCGCCTGTTCTCCAGAGAAGATTCGTTTTACAATAATCTTCCACCAATTTTACCTGCTCTTCCGAACGATTGCTTTTCCGCATATACTCCAGCGTTTTATCGTCAATCGGGAAATAAGTGATAGTACATCCAAATTCGGGAGACATATTTCCAATTGTAGCTCTGTCAGGTACCGAAAGTGTATTCAATCCATCACCAAACACTTCTACAAATTTTCCAACGACACCGCGTTTTCTCAAAAGTTCTGCGATCGTTAAAACCAGGTCAGTAGCGGTAGAACCAAGAGGAAGCTCGCCGGTAAGTCTCAAACCAATCACTTCCGGCATAATAAAATAAATCGGCTGTCCCAGAATTGCAGCCTCAGCTTCAATTCCACCAACGCCCCACGCAACAACGCCAATTCCGTTTACCATTGGAGTATGGCTATCGGTTCCAACGAGAGTGTCCGGAAAAATTTCGCCATTTCTTTCGATAACGCCTTTCGAGAGAAATTCAAGATTTACCTGGTGGCAAATTCCCATGCCGGGAGGAACTACACTGAAATTATTAAAAGATTTTTGTGCCCATTTCAAAAAAGAATACCGCTCGTGATTGCGCTTGTATTCTTCATCAATATTTCTTTTGTAAGCGTATTCTGTTCCAAAATAATCGACCTGAACGGAATGGTCTATCACAAGATCAACAGGGATCAAAGGATTGATTTCATCCGGATTTTTTCCTTTGCGCGCCACTTCCGCACGAAGAGAAGCAATATCAACAACAGCCGGAACGCCTGTAAAATCCTGCATCAGAACACGCGCCGGTTTAAATGGAATATCTTTATCCGAGCCGGTTGGCTTCCATCCTAATAACGTTTCTATGTTTTCTTTTGTAATAGCGAAATCATCAAAATTTCGTAATGCATTTTCCAGCAAAATGCGGATTGAAAATGGAAGCTTGCTGATATTATGTCCCTGCTTTTCTAACTCTGGAAGACTGTAGTAAGTAAAGTTTCCATTCTTGGTATTTAAGAGTTTCTTGATTTTGTAAGGATCTTTTGCCATAATAAAACTTTTTTATTCATCAAAAAATATATTCCCGGAATTATTCAAATTTCTCAAGAATCAATAAAGCATTTGGCAATTAAAATTGCTCCACTACAATTTTTTCCTCTTTTACTCCCAGATTCAACAAGTCTTTATGAATTGCTTCTACCATTGGATCAGGGCCACAGATATAAAAATATTTATCAAAATCCACTATTTTTTTTGTCAAATAATCTTCGTCGATTTTTTCATGATCGTATTCAGATGTGTTTTCTTCTGTGATGGTATTGATAAAATTATCGCCAAGCATTTGCTCAAACTCATCTTTTAAAATAATATCTTTTGTGGTTCTGTTGGAAAAGACGAGTTTATTATTTCCCAGTTTTCCATTTTGATGCAGATCACGGAAAATGGCGATGAACGGAGTAACGCCTGCACCACCAGCTATAAAAATTCCTTCCCCTTTGTAATGAATAGCGCCAAAAACATCATGAATGATCAGTTCGTCACCTGCTTTTAATTTTCCCAATTCATTCGTAACGCCATTGTGATCGTCATAAATTTTGATCGTAAATTCAAGCGTATTCCAATTGTTTAAACCTGTGAAAGTAAATGGCCTTCTTTCATTCTTCCATTCCGGTAAATTAACTACAATGTCGGTGGCCTGCCCCGGAGTAAAGGAATAATTTTCAGGCTTGCTGAGCGTAAACCGCTTTACATTATGTGTTACATTTTTTGCATCCAGAATTTTTACTACATGCTCTTCGTCGGGATAATTTTCCATAATTGATAAATTAAAATAATTTTAGAAAACATGATCGGGCACATCTTCCTGCAACAAAGGTTGCATTCTTTAGAGTAAATATCCGTAGCAAAAGTTACAATAACAGATGCAATCAAAATTACTATAAAAAATGCGGTGATGTGAAAAGATTCCCTTGATCGTAAAAAGCCTTGTCAGCATAATTTCAAAATAAGGAAATGGAATTATTTGTCGGTTTACTATTTATTTTTCATCTTCTACTACCGGAATTATAAACAAAGGTATACGACTGTTTCTCAAAACTTTTTCGGCAACGCTTCCCATCAGAATTTTATCCAGCCCGTGCCTGCTGTGGCTTCCCATCACAATAATATCTGCATTTGTTTCTTTTGCCGCGTCTAAAATTGAATCTCCTGAGTCGCCGTCTTTGGTGATTATTTGGATGGCATCATCTCCCAAAAAGCTTTTCATTTTTTGCAAATAATCTTTCGCTGCATTTTGTAATTCTGTCACTGTATTTGTCTGAATCATTCCCAAATTGCTGAAACTATCAAAACCAAGGATTGGCGAATAATCAAGCGAAGAATAATACGTGTAATCTGCAACAACGTGTAACAAAGTAACTTCGGCGTTCATTGATTTTGCTAAAGAATATCCACTCCGGGCAATATTTTGCGCAGTCGGATTATAATCAATCGCGATCAGAATTTTTTTCATTTCGAAATAGTTTATTTTAAAAATAATTGCTATTGCAGCAATGCTTTTGCCTTCGTCACTACATTCTCCACTGTAAATCCATATTCTTTCATTACTTCATCACCTGGAGCAGATTCACCGAATTTTGTAATTCCAATTACATCTCCATCATCAGTTACATATTTCAACCAGCCGATTGGTGAACCAGCTTCTACAGCCAAACGTTTGCGGATATTTTTTGGAAAAACTTTTTTTTTATATTCCTTGCTTTGCTGGTCAAAAAGTTCCCAGCAAGGAAAACTTACAACACGTGCCTGAATAGATTCCTGCTTCAATTTTTCCTGTGCTTCCAACAAGAGATGAACTTCACTTCCGGTTCCCATTAAAATCACTTGCGGTTCGCCTTCGCAATCCGATAAAATGTAAGCGCCTTTCTCAAGATTGGTTGCTTTTGCATATTTCTCCTGGTCAATAATTGGAATATTTTGACGCGTAAGAACCAATGCAACCGGACCAGCGGAATGTTCTAAAGTTACTCTCCACGCCTGCGCAGTTTCATTGGCATCTGCCGGACGAATGACAGTCATATTAGGGACTGACCGCAAACCAATTAATTGTTCAACCGGTTGATGCGTAGTTCCATCTTCGCCCAGGCCAATACTATCATGTGTGTAAATAAAAACCGGGCGAATTTTCATGATTGCAGCAAGCCTTAACGGAGGACGCATATAATCAGAAAAAATGAGGAATGTTGCACCAAAAGGAATAATCCCGTTGGTAAGAACCATTCCGTTCAAAACTGCTCCCATTGCATGTTCACGAATTCCAAAATGGAAATTTCTTCCACCATGATTTTCATCTGAAAATGATTGGAAAGAATCGAGTTCTGTGTCAGTAGAGGGAGCAAGATCCGCAGATCCTCCCATCAGCAAAGGCAACTTATCTGCGATCGCATTCAATGTTTTTCCTGACGCTTTCCGGGTTGCAATTCCTTTAGGGTCGGGTTTGAAAACCGGCAAGTTATCTTTCCATCCTTCAGGCAATTTTCCGCTGCTCAAAAGTTCATACTCTGCAGCTTCTGCGGAATATTTTTCTTTGTATTTCGCATAAACATCTTTCCAATCCTGTTCTTTTTTTACACCTGCATTTCCTTTTGCACGATAATAGTCCAACACTTCATCAGAAACCTGGAAACTTTTATCAGGATCAAAACCAAGATTTTCTTTTACCAATCTTACTTCATCTTTTCCTAAAGGAGAGCCATGAGCAGATGCGGTGTCGACTTTATTCGGACTTCCAAAACCAATGTGAGTGCGCACTTTGATCAATGAAGGACGGTTGGTTTCGTTTTGTGCATTAATGATCGCTGTGTGAATTGCGTCGGTATCATTTCCATCTGCAACTGATTGTACATGCCAGCCATAAGCCTGAAAACGTTCGGTAACATCTTCATTAAAAGCAATCGATGTGTCGCCTTCGATGGTTATTTTATTATCGTCATACAAATAAATAATATTGCCCAATTTCAGATGTCCGGCAAGAGAAGCAGCTTCCGCAGAAACGCCTTCCATTATATCGCCGTCGCTGCATATCGCATAAATTTTATAATCAAAAATATTAAAGCCGGGTTTGTTATATCTGGAAGCCATATATTGTTGGCCGATTGCCATTCCAACTCCGTTTGCAAAACCTTGTCCGAGCGGGCCGGTTGTTACTTCAATTCCAGGCAATAATCCATATTCGGGATGACCAGCTGTGCGGCTGTGAAGCTGTCTGAAATTTTTCAGATCTTCTAAAGTAACATCATAACCTGTGAGATATAAAAAGGAGTATTGCAACATGCACGCGTGCCCTGCGGATAAAATAAACCTGTCCCGGTTTGGCCATTGCGGATCATGTGGATTATAATTCATCACTTTTGTCCAGAGCACATCGCCGATTGCAGCCAATCCCATTGGAGTTCCGGGATGCCCGGAATTTGCTTTTTGGACTGCATCGGCTGATAAAACTCGCACTGTATTAATTCCTTTTTGTTCAATTGATTCCATTTTTGTCTTTATTTTTTTGATGATTTGTCTCAAAGTATGTGCCGTATAAACACTTCGCTTGATGAACAAAAGTAATAAGAAAGAAAGTGCTAATGAAAAATTAGATGTAATTAAGGCTATTGTGATTACGATTTTTCTATCATTTAAAAGCAATTTCTGATCGGGTTCAATTTTTGTATAAGCATCATTATAAACATTTAAAAAATCAAAAATCATGGAAACAAAACATAATGAATCAACAGAATTAAGACCCGATGGCGGAAGGCTGATGGATGCGCCGGTGGTTCCAATCAATGTTCCTGAATTTATTCAAACGATAAAAAGCGAGCCGGCGTGGAAAAAAAGTGACCGCAACGCAATGACGATTTACAAAACAAATGGCATGAGAATCGTATTGATCGCTTTACACGAAGATGCGGTAATGGAAAAACATACAACTAACGGAATTGTTAGTGTTCAACTGTTGGATGGAGAAATTAACCTTAATGTAAATACCGAATCTTTTCTATTAAAGCCGGGACAAATTATTGCGCTTCACAGAAATGTTCCTCATAGTGTTGCAGCAATTAAGGAATCGGTTTTCCTGTTAACAGTTGCTGATTTTTTGGGATGAAAGAACAGTAAAGCAACAAATAAAAAGTTTTTATTTGTTGCTTTACTGGCAAAACATTCTATCCTTCTCCTCTTCCGTGGCAGTTTTTATATTTTTTGCCGCTTCCGCAAGGACATGGATCGTTTCGACCAACTTTTGGTCCAACCCTGATCGGTTCCTGCTTGATATTTTCTGAAGGATCGATATAATCATTTTCCTGAGGAAGATAATCCGGACCCTCTCCTGCACCTGCAAATTCTTCTTTTCTTTGGCGCATTTTGCTCATGTCGGTTTTTCTTTTTCTTTGCTCAGTGATCCTGGTTTCATGGTTTTGTTCTACCGGAATAGCGCAATGAGTAAGAAAACTTACAATATCTTTATTCACCTGGTCGTCCATTTGTTTGAATGCGCCAAATGCTTCGATCTTATAAATTACCAACGGATCTTTTTGTTCATATCCTGCGGTTTGCACACTTTGACGCAGATCGTCCATGGCCCGCAAATGTTCTTTCCACGCATCATCGATCAAAGCAAGTGTGATATTGCGTTCGAGTGCATTGGTAAGTTCTGCGCCTTCGGTTTCAATGGTTTTATCAAGATTGGCAATTGCCTGCATTCCTTTTTTACCGTCCGTAAAAGGAACAGCAACATTGATGATATGAGCACCTTGTTCTTTGCGAATATTTTTGATCACCGGAAGCGTTTGCTGGTTCATTAATTCATTCTTTTTGTTATAATGATCTTTCGCTTCGTAATATAATTTGTTCGCGAGGGTTTCGAGATCTTCTTTGTCCAGTTCTTCTTTAGTGATCGTTGTATCGATTCCAAGGTTCATGATCACTGCCAGCTTAAATTCTTCGTGGTTATTGATTTCTTTGAATGAATTGATGATTCCTTCTGCAACAGAATAAAATGCATTGTCCAAATCCAGCGCCAGCCTTTCTCCAAACAAAGCATGATTGCGTTTTCCATAAATAACGGTACGCTGTTTATTCATAACGTCGTCATATTCCAGCAATCTTTTTCTGATTCCAAAGTTGTTTTCTTCCACTTTTTTCTGTGCGCGTTCAATGCTTTTTGAGATCATATTATGCTGGATCACTTCGCCCTCTTTATAACCCATTCTATCCATCAAAGCCGCAATCCTTTCACTTCCAAACATTCGCATCAGGTCGTCTTCTAAAGATACAAAAAATTTAGAAGAACCCGGATCACCTTGTCTTCCGGCACGGCCGCGCAACTGCCTGTCTACCCGACGGCTTTCGTGTCTTTCTGTTCCTAAAATCGCTAATCCACCTGCTTCTTTTACGCCTGGTCCAAGTTTAATATCTGTACCACGACCAGCCATGTTAGTCGCAATGGTGACAGCTCCTGCCAAACCAGCTTCGGCAACTACCTGTGCCTCTTTAGCGTGTTGTTTGGCATTCAAAACATTATGAGGAATTCCTTTTTGCTTCATCATTCTGCTGAGCAATTCACTTACTTCAACAGAAGTGGTACCAACAAGGATCGGTCTTCCCTGGGCGGTCATTTTTTCTACTTCTTCAATTACTGCTTTAAATTTTTCACGTTTGGTTTTAAATACCAAATCCTGGTTATCATTCCGAATCACGGGAACGTTGGTGGGAATGGAAACGACGTCAAGTTTATAAATATCCCAAAATTCCGCAGCTTCAGTTTCTGCAGTACCAGTCATACCAGCCAGCTTGTGATACATTCTGAAATAATTCTGTAAAGTAATGGTGGCATACGTTTGAGTTGCACTTTCAATCTTCACGTTTTCTTTTGCTTCAATTGCCTGATGCAATCCGTCAGAATAACGACGGCCTTCCATAATACGACCGGTTTGTTCATCCACAATTTTTACCTGGCCATCAATCACCACGTATTCCACATCATTTTCGAAAAGCGTATATGCTTTTAATAATTGCTGAACCGTATGAATTCTTTCAGCTTTTATAGAATAATCATTTAATAAAGTTTCCTTTTTCTCCAGCTTTTCTTCTGCTGTCGCATCGCTTTTTTCAATTTCAGAAAGTTTGGCGCCAATGTCGGGCAGAATAAAGAATTCAGGATCTTCACCAGATTTGGTGATCAATGCAATTCCTTTATCTGTAAGCTGTACCTGGTTATTTTTTTCATCGATGACAAAATAGAGCTCGTCATCTACGATGTGCATGTTTTTTTGTTGCTCCCCCAGATAATAATTTTCCGCTTTTTGCAGTTTTACTTTCATCCCTGGCTCGCTCAGGTACTTTATCAAGGCATTGTTCTTTGGAAGACCACGATGAGAACGGAATAACGCCAACCCGCCGTCTTTCGGATCATCATTTCCTTCAGCTATTTTTCTTTTTGCTTCAATTAAAAAAGCGCTGGTTACTTTTTTCTGCGCTTCTACAATTTTTTCAACACGTGGTTTCAATACATCAAATTCCTGCTGATCGCCTCGCGGAATTGGTCCGGAAATGATCAAAGGAGTTCTTGCATCATCAATCAACACACTATCCACCTCATCCACCATTGCAAAATGATGTTTTCCCTGAACCATTTCTTCTGGAGTATGAACCATATTATCACGGAGATAATCAAAACCAAATTCATTATTGGTTCCATAAATAATATCGCTGGCATACGCTTTTCTGCGTTCCTCACTGTTGGGCTGATGTTTATCAATACAATCAACTGTTAAACCCAACCATTCAAATAAAGTTCCATTCCATTCGCTGTCACGACGAGCGAGGTAATCATTGACAGTTACAATATGAACACCAAGACCAGCAAGGGCATTCAGATAAGCGGGCAAAGTAGAAACCAAAGTTTTACCTTCACCGGTAGCCATTTCAGCAATTTTTCCCTGGTGCAAAACGATTCCTCCGATTAACTGAACATCATAATGAACCATGTTCCAGGTGATCATATTTCCGCCTGCGGGCCAACTATTATTGTAAATCGCTTTATCGCCTTCAATGCGGATATATTTTTTAGTAGTTGCAAAGGTCTTGTCTAATTCTGTAGCAGTAGATTCCAATTCAGGATTGTCTTTAAATCTGCGGGCAGTTTCTTTTACGACAGCAAAAGCTTCAGGCAAAATTTCCAAAAGCACTTCTTCCAGTTTCTTGTCGCGGTTTTTGCGCATCTCATCTATATTGCGGTAAATCGCATCACGCCCCTGTATGTCAGCAGAATGAAGACTATCTGCCTCTGTTTTTTTAGCTTCTATCTGATCGTCAATGTCTTTGAGATATTCTTTAATTCTTGCGCGAAAAACCTGTGTTTTGCCACGCAGTTCATCATTAGAAATAGATTGATATTCATCAAAAAACGAATTGATTTTTGTAACGAGTGGCCTTATTGCCTTTACGTCTTTTTCACTTTTATTGCCACCGAATAATATTGAGAGTAGCCCGGCCATATTTTATGTGTTGTTTAGAAAAAAGATAAAAATTATTGATTGTCAATTTTGATGCAGAAAAATTTCGGAGCCAAAATGACAGGTTTGCAAAGTTACTAAATTGTAGCTTTTTATATTATCTCGACAGAATAATTTGCGTTATTGTAATCCTAAATAGAAGAAGAGAATTTTAGAAAGATTTTTACTTTTTACGCTTCCACAATTGTAATTTGAACTAATTCAACAGTTATTCAAAGCAGCAACAAATTAATATTTTAACTGATGAAATAGTAACTGAAAATTTGTCCTTTCACCCTAATTGTTTCCGGATATTTTTCACCTATTTGGGAAATGAGCCGGTTTAGCGCAATTTTGCAAACATGATAAAATTTGAAAAGTTTGTTTTAGAGAATGGATTAAGAGTGATTGTGCATGAAGATAAAAGCACTCCCATGGCAGTTGTAGATGTCATGTATGATGTGGGCGCAAGGGATGAAGATGAGAACCACACAGGTTTTGCGCATTTGTTTGAGCATCTGATGTTCGGTGGCAGCCTTCATATTGAATCTTATGATGAACCGTTGCAAATGGCAGGCGGCGAAAATAATGCTTATACTACCAACGATATCACCAATTATTATTGCCAATTGCCGGCAGAAAATATTGAAACCGCTTTTTGGCTGGAAAGCGACAGGATGTGCTCACTTGCTTTCAATGAAAATTCGTTGGAAGTTCAGCGGAAAGTAGTTAGCGAAGAATTTAAAGAACAATATATTAATAAACCCTATGGGGATGTTTGGCACAAGTTGCGTGAACTTTCGTATAAAGTTCATCCTTATAAATGGATGACAATCGGCAAGGAACTGAGTCATATTGAAAACGCAGAATTGCAGGATGTTAAAGACTTTTTTTTCAAACATTATACTCCTTCCAATGCGATTCTTACCGTTGCCGGAAATGTTTCTACAGATCAGATAAAACAATTGGCAGAAAAATGGTTTGGGGGAATTCCTGCAGGGACAAAATATGCAAGGAGTATTAAACCTGAGCCGGAACAAAAAGAACCAAGAATGATGGAAGTGGCTGAATCCGTTCCACTGGATGCTTTGTATAAATGCTGGCATATGTCTTCAAGGCTTGATAAAAGATATTACACAGCTGAGGTAATAACAGAAATTCTCGGTGGCGGCGCTTCTTCAAGATTGTTTCAAAGCCTTGTAAAAGAACAGCAATTGTTCAGCAGCATCGAATGTTCCCATATGGGAAGTATTGATCCAGGCCTGCTCTATATTGATGGAAAATTATTGAAAGGCGTTACCCTCGAACAGGCAGAAAATGCTGTGATTGTTGAATTAGAAAAGATGAAAACAGAATTGGTGACCAAAGTGGAATTGGAAAAAGTAAAAAACAAAACCGAAAGTATGTTGGCTTTTGAAGACATTAGTTTAATGAACCGGGCCAACAGTCTTGCCAATTATGAATTGCTCGGTGACGCCAATTTAATGAACACAGAACTGGAAAGTTACCAGGCGGTAACGAGAGAAGAAATTATGGATGAATGCAACCGGATTTTTATAGACACCAATTGCAGCACGCTTTATTATCGTTCTACAATTAAAGAGTAAAAGAATAAATAAGTTGAAATTTAAAATTTATGTAAATGCTAAACAGAACCATAGCTCCACGAATAAAAGATGCAATCGATTTTGAAAT
Source organism: Ginsengibacter sp. (assembly GCA_051953735.1). GTDB lineage: Bacteria > Bacteroidota > Bacteroidia > Chitinophagales > Chitinophagaceae > Ginsengibacter. The sequence goes on along the minus strand of JBQCIM010000105.1, from coordinate 12,185 downwards.
TACGTTAAAGCCTTGTACGAGCACTTCTCTTTCTAACGGTGTTCCGGTTTATTATATCAACGATGGGGCGGAAGAAGTGGCAATGATAGATTTTGTGTTTGATGCAGGAAATAATTATGAAACAAAAAACGGAATCGCAGCTGCCGCGAATCAGTTACTTAAAAACGGAACTGCGCAGAAAAATGCTTTCGATATAACAGAATACATTGAATATTACGGAGCATACCTGAGTCGCAAATCTTTTAACGAAACTGCTTCTATCACGCTTCATTGCCTTTCAAAACATTTGAAAGAATTGCTTCCATTGATCCGGGAAATTATTACTGAAGCAATTTTTCCCCAGAGTGAATTAGAGATTTTTCAGCAAAATAACATTCAACGCCTGTCAGTTAATTTATTAAAATGTGAATTCGTCGCTAATCGGGTGATCGATGAGTATTTATACGGCCCTAATCATCCTTACGGAAAAGTAAATTCAAAATATGATATTGAATCAATCAGGCGTGAAGATCTGATTTCATTTTACAACCAGTTTTATATCAAATCAAGGTGCCGCATTTTTGCTGCAGGAAAACTTCCACCCGATTTTGAACCTTTGCTGGATCAACACTTTGGAGACTTGTCTCTTAATGAAAATATTCTTCCGGTAAAGTATAAACGCGAACCGGCGCAGCAAAAAAAACATTTTATCAATAATGATCCCAATGGCGTTCAGGGCGCTATCAGGATCGGTCGCCCTTTTCCGAATAGACGCCATCCGGATTTTAAAAAAGCGATAGTTCTCAATACTTTATTCGGTGGATATTTTGGTTCCAGATTGATGGGAAATATTCGCGAAGACAAAGGATATACTTATGGGATTCACAGTTATCTGGAAAATCATTTGGAAGAAAGTTCGTGGGTTGTGAGCACGGAAGCCGGAAAAGAAGTGTGCCAGGCAACTATTGAAGAAATATATAAAGAAATGAAAATTTTGCGCGAAGAGCCGGTAAATGCTGAAGAACTTTTGTTAGTAAAAAATTACATGATGGGATTAAATCTCGGATATATTGATGGTCCGTTCCAGGTTATATCAAGATGGAAAAGTTTGATCCTGAATGATGTTGATGAAAATTATTTTTACGATTCTATTCGTACAATTAAACAAGTTTCAGCCGAAAAATTGCAGGAACTTGCTAATAAATATTTATGCCCGGAAGATTTTTATGAATTGCTTGTGATATAGTATTTTTAGGAAAATCACTGCGATGAAATTTATTATTCGTCTTCTTATTTCCGCTATTGTTGCTTATGGATTGTCGATGATCCTGAAGCCTCATATCGTTATTGATTCTTTTTCTACTGCTTTAATTTTTGTAATTGTTCTGGGCATTTTAAACGCCATCGTAAAACCGATTCTCATTCTTTTAACGCTGCCCATAACCATTCTGACTTTAGGAATTTTTCTTTTGGTGATCAATGTTTTGATGGTAATTCTGGCAGGAAAATTTGTTGACGGAATTCATATAGATGGATTTTTCTGGGCATTTGTTTTTGGAATCTTATTATCGTTTCTTTCTTCAGCAATTTCTAATTCTCAACGAAGAGAATGATAAATCTGATCTTTCTATTCTTTATTTATAAATGAAAACATGAAATTTGTAAGATGCAATTCTACAGAAATAATTTTTCCGATGACCTTTTGATTGAGCTTTATAAAGAAATTCTTCTTCCTCGAATGATAGAAGAAAAAATGCTTTTGTTGTTGCGACAGGGAAAAGTTTCGAAATGGTTCAGCGGCATCGGGCAGGAAGCCATTTCTGTAGGCGCTACGCTCGCGCTTCGTCCTGATGAATGGATCATGCCGCTGCATAGAAATCTCGGCGTTTTTACTTCCAGAAAAATTCCATTAAACGATTTGGTGAAACAGTGGCAAGGCGCTTTGGACGGATTTTCTAAGGGAAGAGAAAGAAGTTTTCATTTTGGAAATAAAGAACATTTTATCTGCGGAATGATCTCTCATTTGGGACCGCAACTTTCTGTTGCTGATGGCGCAGCGCTTGCTTATAAACTTAAAAAGGAAGATAAAGTTGCACTGGCTTTTACTGGCGAAGGAGGCACCAGCGAAGGTGAATTTCATGAAGCATTGAATGTGGCAGCTGTGTGGAATTTGCCTGTGATTTTTATCATTGAAAATAATGGCTACGGATTAAGCACTCCTGTAAAAGAACAATATCGTTGCGAAAATTTAGTCGATCGTGCAAGAGGTTATGGAATGGAAGGCGTGCAGATTGATGGGAATAATGTTCTCGCAGTTTATGATACAGTAAAAGGCGTTCGCGAATATTGTATCAAACATCAAAAACCGTATTTGATCGAATGCATGACTTTCAGAATGCGCGGCCATGAAGAAGCGAGCGGTGTAAAATATGTCCCGAAAGAATTGTTTGAACAATGGAGGGAAAAAGATCCGATAAAAAATTATGAACGCTATTTAATTGAACAAAATATTCTTTCAGAACTTCAGGTTGAAGAAATAAAAAAGGAAATTCACGAACATATTGATAAGACACCTTTCGTGGCGGAACATGAAAATCATTTGGAAAAAATTACCTTGACTAAAAGAGAATTACAGGATGTTTATGCACAAAGAGTGGTTCCGTTTGAAACAGATGAAAAAAGATATTTTGAACATAAAAGTTCGTTTACTGCAATTTTAGATTCGCGCGGAAATCGTTTTATCGATGCGATAAAAGAAGCGCTGTATCAATCCATGATCACACATCCTCATTTGATTTTAATGGGGCAGGATATTGCAGAATATGGCGGTGCTTTTAAAATCACAGAAGGCTTTTTGAAACAGTTTGGAAAAGAAAGAGTACGCAACACACCGCTGTGCGAAAGCGCGATCGTAGGCGCTTCTTTAGGATTATCGCTCGAACGGTTTAAGAGTGTTGTAGAAATGCAGTTTGCGGATTTTGTTTCTGTTGGATTTAATCAAATAGTAAATAATCTTGCCAAAATTTATTATCGCTGGGGACAAAATGCGGATGTAGTAATACGTATGCCAACCGGCGCGGGTGTTGGCGCAGGGCCGTTTCACAGCCAAAGCAATGAAGCGTGGTTCGTCCATACTCCAGGATTAAAAGTGGTTTATCCTTCCACTCCGGAAGATGCAAAAGGTTTATTGATCGCGGCAATTAATGATCCAAATCCTGTAATGTTTTTTGAACATAAGACTTTGTACAGAAGCATCAGCGCTGATTTTCCCGAAGAATATTATGAAGTGGAAATTGGCAAAGCGCGGCAAGTTCGCACAGGCATGGACGTTAGCATCATCACTTATGGAATGGGAGTGATTTGGGCAACAGAATATGCGGATGAACATCCGGAAATTTCAATTGACATTCTGGACCTGAGAACCTTGATGCCGTTGGATTATAAAGCGATACGAACTTCAATCAACAATACAGGAAAAGCTTTGATTTTGCATGAAGATACACTCACAGGCGGCGTTGGCGCTGAAGTAGCAGCATGGATTGCTCAGAATTGTTTTGAATTTTTAGATGCGCCTGTAATGCGCTGCGCATCGCTTGATACAGCGATTCCATTTAATATAGAACTCGAAAAAAATTTTCTTGCAAAATCAAGATTGCATGAAATGGTGAAAAAATTAATTCATTATTAAGATCTTTTTCTCCAGCAAACAAACAAGTTCTTCTGTTTTATTTTTTTCAAAAGCTTAATTTATCTTTCATAACAACCAATGTCCGGATTGGCATCTCTTGGTTTATCATCAAGATCATAAAGAAATGGTGTAACAGTTCCTGCATTTACCGCAGGAGAATTAGGATGATTATTAAAATGAAAATTAAAAATATTTCTTGAAACATCGATGCTGTCAAACATCGGCGTTTGATTTTTTATAGAAGAAATAAAAGTGGCGGCAGCAATATTATTTTTTGCTTTGTACAAAACATGATCGAAGGAAACAGCATAAGGATCTGTTCCTTTTTTGTCTATCAAAATCTCGTCGTCAACAGTTCCTCCATCTCCCCAAAAAATACAATTCTGGAAAAAAGCATTTAATGGTGATGTATAAACACTTCCTCCTTGCGTAACATTATTTGAAATTTCCAAAACCGGCGTTTGATGCGCTTTATAGATCGTGCTGTAGGAAGCAACGGTACAATTTACAAAACGATACTGACCTCCAAATTGAATCTGAATATTACTGCCGCAATTACTGATCAAACAATTGTCGGCATAAATATTTGTGTTAGCCGCAAGAATTCCTGCATCATAAATATTTTCAATAATTGATTGTGATAATGTCAGCTTTGGATTTGAATTTGTTGAAGGATTTGCAATGATAATTCCCTGGTAAGCATTTTTTATGATGGTGTGTTTCAAAGAATTATTTTCACTTGAAGCACAAAAATAAATTCCGGGCCAGCTTGCGGGTAAATCTTTGTAATCCTGATCCAGCCTGTCTCCTGTAAAAATTACGGGAGCATCTTTTGTACCGGAGGTTTTTAAAGTTCCATCCACTAAAAATGGCGCATCCGCGTGAATAAAAATTTTTGTTCCTGCAGAAATATTCAGTGTGGCATTTGTATCAATTTGCAATCCGCCAAGAATTACATATGGCAGTGTTTTGTTCCATGAAACATTTCCTGTGATCAATTTATTTTTTAAAAAAATCGCATTTTGACCATATGCCTGCAGTTGAACAAACTTTTTATTTCCATTGTAATCCATCTCAATACTGTCCCTCAAAATAAATGGAAGTGTTGCCGATGAAGGATTCACATTTACCTGAACAAAAAGATAAATACTGTCATTTGCGTTGATCTCTACATCATTCACCTGCGGCCCCAAAGTGCCATCAACATTGATTTTGAAAGGCGATGAATCGGCACCGGAAAGCTTTACCTGAGATAGCCGAAGCTTTTGTGAATTAGTATTAAGTATTTTAAAAGATTGGGTTACAGAACCAACATTTGTAAAAACGGTATCAAAAAATAAAGTGTCAACACTCGTATTTAACGAAGCATCCGCGCTCGTGATGAACGTATCTTTTTTGCAGGAAAAAAAGATAATTCCAAATAAAAAAATAAAGAGGAATTGTTTCAAAAGATTTTTAATTATTTAATGATTCAATTACTTGTTCCTTCATCAAACAAGCACTTTCTCAATTTCATCAAATCCTTTCTCCGCCTGCATCTCATTCCATAAAATTTTATAAATAGTTTCCGCTATTGGCATTTCTGCTTTTACTTTTTTGTTGACCAGATACATACATTTGCTGGCATTATATCCTTCAGCAATCATACTCATTTCCAATTGGGCAGAACGAACAGAATATCCTTTGCCAATCATATTTCCAAAAGTACGGTTGCGACTGTATAACGAATAACAAGTTACCAAAAGATCACCGAGATAAACGGACGCAGCATAATTGATTCGCGGTTTTTCCTTAGCTGTTGGAAAATGCTCTATCGACCCAACAGCAATATTTTTGATTCCTGCTTTTCTTAAAAACCCCGCCATTTCATCAGCACTATTTGCGATCAAAACACTTAAAAAATTATCTCCATAATCAAGGCCATGAGCAATGCCGGCGCCTATCGCATAAATGTTTTTTAAAACTGCCGCATACTGAACTCCATAAATATCTGTGTTGTGAAGTGTGCTTAAATAGGGCGTTTTAAAATGATAGGAAATCTCTTTCGTCATTGGTTCATCAATTCCGGTAAATGTAAGATACGAAAGCTTTTCAGCCGCTACTTCTTCCGCATGACACGGGCCAAGAACCGTAAAATAATTTTTTAATTCTACTCCAAATTCCTTTTTCAGGTATTCATTTAATAATTCGTTTCCTTCAGGAAGAATTCCTTTTACTGCAGAAATTATTTTTTTATTTTCAAAAATATTTTTTGGTAATCCACTCAGTGCTTCGGCTGCAAACGCAGAAGGGACAACAATTATGACCGTATCACTATTTTGAATTACTTCTTCAGCATTTGTAGAAAAACTAATCAGGCTTGTGTCAAAAAAAGTATTGCTTAAATATTGAGGATTGTGTCGCCTGTTTTTAAAACTGTTGATGTTGGAATCGCTTCTGAGCCACCAATTGATTTTATTTTTATTGTCTGTCAAAATTTTTGCAAGCGCCGTTGCCCAGCTGCCACTTCCTATAATTCCAAATTTCATGATAAGTTTAATTTTTCTATCGCTATCTGCGCTGCCATCTGGCTGGCATCTTTTTTATTAAATGCTTTTGCTTCCGCGATCAAAACGCCATCAACCATCGCGCCGATTGTAAATAATCTTCTTCCGTTTTCAATCGTTTCACCCATCGTTTCAAACTCCAGGATCTTTCCATTTTTATTTGCCCAACCGTATAATTTATTTTTTTGATTGATGTCGAGGTTTTCCAAATCCTGCATGAATAAATGCGGATTGATAATTCTTTCTGTAACCCATTTTTGAGTTTCATTGTAGCCTTTATCAAGGTAAACCGCGCCAGTCAAGGCTTCCAGTGTATTGCCGAAAATCTGCGAAATTTTCAGAGAATGATCAAAATGATTGTACAAAGTAATTTTTTTCAACCCGATTTTAACAGCAATATCATTCAACTGGTTGCGGTTCACCATCTTGCTTCTCATCTCTGTAAGAAATCCTTCGTCTTTATAAGGATAACGCATAAAAAGATAATGCGCCACAATCGAACTGATCACTGCATCACCAAGATATTCAAGCCTTTCATTATTTTCATCCGCTCCTTCTCTTACCGAACGATGGCTGAGCGCGGTTCTGTAAAGGTCCAACCGGTGAGGAGTAAATCCTAACACATTACGGAGCTGCTTTCTAAAATTGCGTTTCTCCTCAGAAAGAAAAATATTTTTTAAAAACCCCACTATTCTGAAATTTGAAAATTTTATTGTTTAAAATTAAGGAAATAAATTCCGTGAAAAATGAACCGGAAATAAAATGAGAAAACCTTAATTTTTCTCTTTAAAAAAATGTTCATCAATTGACGGTAAAGAAAGAAATAAATTCATTTTGTCTTTTTGCAGATTGCAACACTTTTACTTCTGCAATTCTTCCCAATATTCGGCAGCGCGCCTTGTATGAGGAATAACGATCGTGCCGCCAACAATATTTGCAACAGCAAAAATTTCGTACATCTGTTCTGTAGAAACGCCCAGTTCATTGCATTTTCCCAAATGATATTTGATACAATCATCGCAGCGCAAAACCATGCTGGCAACAAGTCCCAGCATTTCTTTCGTTTTTTTATCCAAGGCTCCTTCTTCATAAGTGTTGGTATCAAGATTCCACAAACGCTTCATCACCAAATTATTTTTACTCAAAATAACTTCGTTCATTTTTTCGCGATAATCATTGAATTCTTTTATTAATTCAGACATAAAAAGTTTTTTAAAAAAATTAAAAAGAGAAGAATGTAATAGTTTTTTTACAACCGCTATCACACAAATTTAAACATTCCGAAAATGAAGATGCTATCTGCCAATATTATTGATATTATTATCAATATCCTGATCGGGTAACTTATTTAACTGTCCCCTGATAATAAAATAGCTGGTGATAGCAAACGTAAATCCGACTAAGTTGATAGTAATCAAATTGTCTTTTCCGAAGATGAGGAATCCGACTATCACACCAATAAATTCGAAAAAAAGCCAACCTGTAACGTTGTAAATCCGCCACGTGAGCGGCTTCAGGCCTTTCCTTGCAGCAAGCCTTCCGATTTCGCGGGTCAAAAATATGAGTACAATTAAATCGAGCATTTCTGAAATCATTTACACAAGTGAAATATCAAAATTTACCAGCTGAACAAATTGCTCCAAACGCGCATCAATATCTTGTTTTGAAATTTCTTTTAACCTTTGTGGCCCAAATTTTTCCACACAAAAACTGGCCATTGCAGAGCCAACAATAATCGCAGTTTTCATATTTTCAAAACTGATATTATCGGTGTGAGAAAGATGACCAATAAATCCTCCGGCAAAGGCATCGCCGGCGCCTGTGGGGTCAAAAACATCTTCCAAAGGCAATGCCGGCGCAAAGAAAACATGATCTTCATGAAACAACAAAGCGCCATGCTCGCCTTTTTTTATGATCAAAAATTTAGGTCCCATCTGCAATATTTTTTTTGCAGATTTTACTAAAGAATATTCGCCACTTAATTGTCGCGCTTCGCTGTCATTGATCAGCAATACATCTACTTTCAACAACACTTTCTTTAAATCTTCCATTGCTACTTCCATCCAAAAATTCATCGTGTCAAGAACGATGAGTTTTGGCCTTGTTCTCAATTGTTCTATTACGCTCAATTGCAATTTGGGCATCACGTTTCCGAGCATCAGATATTCAGCTCCCTGATATTCTTCAGGAACTTTCGGATCGAAATTGGCAAGTACATTCAAATCAGTAATCAACGTGTCGCGCGTATTCATATCAAGATGATATTTTCCACTCCAGAAAAAAGATTTTTGGCCTGGAACCATGTCAACGCCGCTTAATTGTACACCGCGTTTTTCTAATTCATCCAGTTCTTCCTGAGGAAAATCGTTTCCAATAATTGATATCTGTTGAATCGGTTGGGTTAAATGACTTGCTGAATATGCAACGTACGTGCCGGAACCGCCAATGATTTTATCTATCTTTCCAAAAGGTGTTTCAATAGCGTCGAAAGCCATTGTGCCAACAGAAATAATTGCCATAGAGTGTTTGTTTTTTAAAAATCGCTGCAAATGTAAAAGATAATAGTTGAATGGTTGATTCATCAAAATCCATTATCTTAAATAAGGGCTATCTTTGAATTTCAATTTTTCAATTATGCTTTTATCAATTCACCCAGAAAATCCGCAAAAGAGGTTGATAAGCCAGGTGGTTGAATGTTTGAAAGGTGGCGGCGTAATTATTTATCCGACAGATACGATTTATGGATTAGGCTGCGACATTCATCATCCCAAAGCGGTTGAACGTATTTGCAGAATCAAAAATATTGATCCGAAAAAATCGCAGTTGTCATTCATTTGTCGTGACCTGAGTCATCTGAGCGATTATACCAAAAGCATTGACACGCCGCTTTACAGGATGCTTAAAAATTCTTTGCCAGGTCCCTACACTTTTATTTTGCCAGCAAGCAAACAGGTTCCTAAAATTTTAAAAAGTAAAAAAGAAACGATCGGCTTGCGCGTGCCCGATAATATCATTTGTCATTCTATTTTAGAGGAATTGGACAATCCTATTCTCAGTGCTTCTTTGCCGGGTGAAATGGTGGAAGAATTTACTGATCCGGAAATGATTTATGAAACTTTTGGAAAGCAGGTGGATATTGTAATTGACGGCGGACCAGGAGGGATTATTCCATCAACTGTTATTGATTGCACCACTGATGAATGGTCTGTTATCCGCCAGGGATTGGGAGAATGGGCAGCGTGAAATTTTGCAGTAAAGAAAGAAATAAAGAGAGTTTTTATTTTGCTCAGAAAGGAACGAGCCAGCGCTTATTAGTTTTCTATTATCACCGCCTCTCCGTTTTCAAAATCAGGCCAGATATTAAAACTCTTCCGATGGTAGCGGCATAAGCCATGAACATCAATAGCAGCGCGATGTTCACGCGTTCCGTAGCCTTTATTTTTATTCCAGTAATACATCTGAAACCTTTCATGAAGATTCTCCATATATTCATCGCGATAAGTTTTTGCAAGTACACTTGCAGCGGCAATGGAAGCATAGGTCGCATCGCCTTTCACGATGCATTGATGCGGGATTTTTTTATATTTTTTAAACGTGTTTCCATCAACAAGTAAAAGTTCAGGAGGATTTTTTAATTTATTCAACGCAAGATGCATTGCCTTAAAAGATGCCTGCAAAATATTAATGCGATCAATTTCTACATTACTTACGCTGGCTACTGCAAAGGCATGCGCTTCTTCTTCTATAATTGGCCTCAATAAATTTCTTTCTTCTTTTGTCAACTCTTTTGAATCGTTTAACAAAGGATGATAAAAACTTTTTGGAAGAATGACTGCCGCAGCATAGACCGGCCCTGCATAACATCCGCGGCCAACCTCGTCCACACCAGCTTCAAGAAATTTATTATGAAAAAAAGGAAGCAGCAATGATAAATTTTTTTTCAAAAATAACGCGCCTTTTAATTATTTGTTGAGGAAGTTTTAAACATAAATTTTTAGCATAATCTGAAAGGGGATTGTATGGGCTCGCAGGTTTACCTTTGCCACGTTTGCTACGGAACCGTTTATTAGAAAAAAGAATAAAGGAAACTATAATGGCAGAAATCGTTTTACAAAAATCCAATAAAAATGTAGCACGCTGGCTTTACCTCGGCGTTTTCATGTTGATTGTTCAAATTGTTTTGGGTGGCATCACAAGACTTACTGAATCCGGCTTAAGCATTACAGAATGGAATCCAATTACAGGCGCTCTTCCGCCGTTAAACACAGCGCAATGGCAAGCAGAATTTGCAAAATATAAAGGGACGGATCAGTTCAGGTATATTCATTCTGACTTTTCGCTAAGCGATTTTAAATTTATTTTTTTCTGGGAATGGTTTCATCGTACCTGGGCACGGTTGATGGGAGTTGTTTTTTTGATCGGATTTTTTTATTTCCTGATCAAAAAGCAATTTAAAAAAGACATGATCATTCCGTTTATAATTTTGTTTTTGCTTGGCGCCGTTCAGGGTGCTATCGGTTGGATAATGGTAGAGAGCGGACTCGTGCCAAGAGCGATGTTTGTTAATCACATCAAACTGGCGACCCATTTTATGACAGCGTTGGTATTATTGTGCTACACGCTTTGGTTTGCATTGAGTATTTCTGTACCGACGAAGATGAAAACCATTAATAAACCATTAAGGAAACTAACATGGGCCATCATGATTGTTTTATTTTTTCAGTTGATTTATGGTGCATTTATGGCCGGTCTTCATGCGGCGACTGCGGCACCTACATGGCCCACTATAAATGGACAATGGATACCCGATGTAATGGATCGGCTTTCTCCGGGCTGGAAAAATTTTCTTGATAATAAAATCACGATTCAGTTTATTCACCGTGGGCTTGCCTATACCCTTTTTATTTTGGTAATCATTTGGTTTGTAAAAGCGTCAAAAATTGTTGGCAGCACTCTTTTTTTAAAGACAAAATTTATTCCTTTGCTACTGGTAATAGTGCAGGTTATCCTCGGAATTACCACCGTACTTCTATCGCCTTATGGCAATAATCTTGTTTGGTTCGGCGTTGCTCATCAATTGGTAGCTATTTTATTTTTGATGTCGGTTGTTTTTATGCTTTATATTATCCGACCCGCTGCTTATCAGAAGCGGTATTTTTAATAAAACAAACTGCAATAACTTGTGATGAAAAAATTTTTTGTAAATTTTTATTATTCATTTCCGATACAATTATTGCTGCTGCATTTCAGGAAATCCCAGGTCTTATTGGTTTTGTGGCTCATTCTTTTTTTGACCATATCCGGAAATTTTATGGAGTTTTTTGGCGCCAATACGTTGTTCCTTGCGCCGGAATATCTTGGAACTGTAAATGCAGCAGGAGCCGCTATCACAGGTGTTGCTACCGGCATTTTTATTATGAGCTGGAATATCACCACCTTTATTTTGCATAGCGGCAGGTTTCGTTTCCTGGCCACCAGTTCAAGGCCGTTTTTAAAATATTGTTTGAATAATGCAGTCATTCCTCTCGCATTTTTAATCCTTTATTTTCTTGAAGCGCTATATTTTGACCAGGTAAAAGAACTGATACCCTTAAAAGAATTTCTTTTAATTCTTGCGGGATTTTTAGGGGGATTTTTTCTTTTGGTCCTCGTTTCATTCCTTTACTTTTTTGGCGCTGATCAAAGAATTATCAGAAGTTATCAATCGGACATAATTGATTTTGATGAAAATAAAATTCCGGAAACAGAAGAAGAAAAAATCATCATTGATGATTTTGGATTGCCGGTAAAAAATTATTTAAATACCCGTTTGCAGATCAGGAAGGTCCGGTCTGTGGCGCATTATAGCCAAAATTTTTTAGACACGATTTTTAAACGGCATCATTTTTCAGCAATGATCACCGTTTTGCTCGCTTTTATTTTCATCAAAATCAATTATGTCCGATTGATAACTTCTGATAATTCTTTGATCA
>JBQCIM010000104.1:0-36143 GCA_051953735.1 Ginsengibacter sp. | reverse complement strand
GGCATTAAGCAGAATCTGGGCGGCCTTCATTATTGTTGCATTTCTTGCCGCAACTTTCCAATGTATTTTTATAAAAGGAAACACAGACATTTATAGTAGGATGGTCGTTGGCAAGGCCGGCGATACTTCCAATACAAAACCATTAGACACCACTGCATTATCTGCTCCGGTTTTAACAGCTTTACAAAATGGGAAAACCTATACAGACGGCACAACCAAATACAGCAAAACAGCCAATGGAAGTTATGTTTCTTTTAAAGAACAACATGCAGACGGAGTGGTCGCTACTGCAAAAACCGCGGTAGATATTTCCATTAATTTGATTGGAATAATGGCTTTGTTCATGGGCTTTATGAGCATTGCTGAAAGAGCAGGTGGAATAAGACTTTTATCAAAAATTATCGGGCCTTTCTTTTCAAAATTATTTCCTGAGTTGCCGAAAGATCATCCGGTAATGGGGCAAATGGTTATGAATTTTTCAGCTAATTTATTAGGCCTTGACAATGCTGCTACACCTTTTGGCATAAAAGCAATGGAAACTTTGCAGGAATTAAATCCAAGTAAAGAAACTGCCTCGAATTCCCAGATAATGTTTTTGTGTTTGCACGCCTCAGGACTTACTTTAATCCCTGTCAGTATTATTGCCATCAGGGCTTCATTGAATGCTTCCAATCCTACTGATATTTTTATTCCGTGTATGATCGCAACATTTTGTTCCACAATTGCAGCGATGCTAATTGTTTCGTTCAAACAAAAAATAAATATTTTTCAGCCGGTCATTTTATTGTGGGTTTTAGGAATTTCAGCCGTCATTTCATTGATGGTTATTTATTTAAAATCACTCAGTTTTAGTGGTGTACAAACTTTTTCAGGTGTTTTAAGTAATGGACTGATTCTTCTTCTTTTTTTCCTGATCATTCTCGGCGCGTTATATAAAAATATTGACATCTTTGCTGCATTCATAGAAGGCGCAAAAGGCGGTTTTGACGTAGCTGTAAAGATTATTCCGTATTTGGTTGGCATGTTGGTAGCCATCAGTTTATTGCGAACAAGCGGCACTTTTGAAGTGATCATTGATGGCATGAGAAGCGTATTTTCGTCATTTGGAACTGATACAAGATTTGTAGCCGGATTGCCTACTGCTTTAATACGGCCTCTTAGCGGAAGTGCTGCCAGAGGAATGATGATTGACACGATGACAACTTATGGTTCAGATTCTTTTGCCGGCAGTTTGTCTTCTATTTTACAGGGAACTTCGGATACTACTTTTTACGTAGTAGCGGTTTATTTTGGCGCTGTTTCTATAAAAAACACCAGGTATTCAATTGGCGCAATGCTTCTGGCTGATCTGGTTGGAATTATTACTTCAATCTTTTTGGCTTATTTGTTTTTTGGCAATCTGAAATAAGATGTTTCATTTGCTCCAATAAACCAACCAATCAATCATCCTGCTGGTAAAGCCGTATTCATTATCAAACCATGCCACCACTCTTGCATGATTTTCGATAACAGCGGTTTGTGTTCCATCAATAATGCAGGAATTGCTGTTTCCTTTTATGTCAAGAGAAACCAAAGGTTCTTCTGTATAATCGAGAATTCCTTTGTAGTTATTCTGTGAAGCACTTTTAAAAAGTTTATTAATTTCTGCTGCCGTTACATTGCTTTTTAATTGAATGGTAAAAGAAGCCATTGCGCCGTTAGCAACCGGCACTCTTGTTGAATAAACATTAATGCGATCTTTTAAACCGGGCATCAACCGGTTTAATGATTTATGCAAATCAATCTCCACGGGAATAATAGATTCGGCAGCAGCTCTTCCTCTGCGAAATTGTGAATGAGGCATATCTACCAATGCCTGTCTTGATGTATAAGAATGGAGTATGTTAATATGAAGAGACTTAATGCCGATAGAATTTAAAATATAAAGAACATGAACAGAGCAATTGGTCATGCAGCCACCGGGAGATAAGATATCAATGTCGCTAATGGAGCTGTTTTGATTAAAACCATAAACGTGTAAAGGAATATCTTCTGCACCAGTGGTAGATAATAAAACTTTTTTGGCTCCCGCCTGGAGATGTTTTGAAGCGCCGGCTCTATTTGTAAATTGACCTGAACATTCCAGAACGGCATCTACATTCAATTCTTTCCAGGGAAGCTGTGAAGGATTTGCATTTTGAAGTGCGGTAATTTCTTTCCCTTTCACTGAGATGGTTTGTCCGTCAGATTTTATTTCACCAGGAAGAAAGGTTCCATAAACAGAATCATATTTCAAAAGATACACCAGATTTTCAACGGGCATAATATCATTTACCGCCACAATATCAAATTGTTCATTTTCAATCAATCTTCTAAATAAAAGACGCCCAATCCGTCCCATTCCATTAATAGCTATTCTCATCAAAAAATATTTTTTTTTAAATGCAAATATCCGTCAGAAAAATTGATTGTCTACGAAACGGCACAGACGCATAAGGTTAAAATAGATCTTTGGTTCTTTATTTGCAGGATAAAAATGTTATTAAAATGTGTTGAACTTGCATATCAGCGAATGGAATAAAAACTTGCAGGTTTTAGAAAATTATTTTAGATTTGTGTTAATCCTACTCCCGAAAAACTAGTCTTATAATCAGGTTTTTGTCCAAACATCCTGTCAAAGCAGCTTCTAATTATTTATTAATTTTTAAAATGGTAAGTTATGAAAAAAATTAACTCTGTTGAACTGCATGACACATTCGTTGCCATAGGAATTATTTTATTATTCCTTGGAATTATGGCGGCAATTGCATTTTTAACAGGAATGTAAACCACACAAAATGAATTAAATGGCACTTGTTCATCTTGTGCCATTTGTTTTATTTTCGTTTTTAAGAGTGATTGTATCACGCTTATCCGGCTTGTTCTTCCATCATTACCAACTTTTCAAAAAGTTTTTCGTACTCTGAATTAGCAATGGATAATTCCTGCAATTTTTGATTGTATTTTTTTTCTGCCTCCAGGAACTTTTTATTATCAGAATAGATTTCTGGTAGGGCCAGATCTGCCTCAAGTTTCTTTTTCTCTTCAGTATTCTTTGCTATTTTCTCTTCTAATTGCTCAAATTGCTTTTTTAATTTTTGCAATTCCTTTTGCTGCTCACGGTTTTCAGGATTATGATTGATTGGCTTTTTTTCTGCCGGTGATGATTTCTTTGAAGACGCAGATTCTTTCTTTTTTGATTCAATATTTTCAGCAGCTTTTCTTTCCTGTTTCCAACGCTCCCATTCATCATAAGTGCCTACAAATTCTTTGATTTTATAATCTTCAATTTCCCATATCTTGTTGGCCGTTTTGTTTACAAAATACCGGTCGTGGCTTACCAGAATATAACTTCCTTCATATTTATTCAAGGCTTCGATCAACAGATCCACTGAATGCATGTCCAGGTGATTCGTCGGTTCATCCAGTAATAAGAAATTCGCTTTACTCACAATTGTTTTTGCCAAAGCAACGCGGGCTTTTTCACCCCCGCTCAATACTTTTATTTTTTTATCCACATCATCGCCACTGAATAAAAAACAACCGAGCAGCGTTCTTAATTCTAATTCTGTTTTCCCACTTCCTGAATAATTCATTTCTTCTAAAACCATGTGTTCAAGATTCAGCGCTTCCAACTGATGCTGTGCATAAAATGCGTCTTTCACATTGTGGCCCTCGATCCTCTCACCTTCAAAAGGTTCTACTCCTGCAACCATTCTGAGTAAAGTAGATTTTCCTTTACCATTAGCGCCAATCAATCCGATCTTATCTCCCCGATTTATTTCTGCCCCTGTATGTTCTACAATTTTTACATTTCCAAAACTTTTGGTGGCATCTTTTAATGTACATAAAATTCTTCCCGGCTGATGTCCGATGGTAAAATTGATGCGCATGTTGGGCCTTTCCAGATCAGTGTTCTCAATCCGTTCAATTTTATCAAGGCGCTTCATGATACTCTGTGCCTGTGCGGCTTTCGAAGCTTTAGCCTTGAATCGTTCCACAAATTTTTCCTGCTGACGAATGTAATCCTGTTGATTTTCATAAGCGCGCTTTTGCAGTTCAATCCGCTGTTCTTTTTCCTGTAAATAATAAGAATAATTGCCGCTGTAAAAATGCAACTCCTGCTGATACAATTCAATAATTTTGGTTACCATTCTGTCGAGAAAATAACGGTCGTGCGAAACAATTACTACAGATCCACGATAATGCTGCAGATATTTTTCGAGCCATTCAATAGAGGGTAAATCGAGATGGTTTGTAGGTTCATCCAGCAACAAAACATCCGGATTCATCAGGATCATTTTTGCCAATAAAACTCTCATTCTCCATCCACCGCTAAATGTTTTGTAAGGTCTTTGAAGATCTGCATTTGCAAAGCCCAATCCCTGTAAAATTTCTTCTGTTTTATGGTGGATATCATAACCACCTAAAATTTCAAGTTCATGTAGTTTGTCGGCATAAACATGCGCTAAAGATTCGTCAGAACTTTTTTCCAATTCAAGTCCGATTTGCTCTATTTCTTTTTCCAATGCCTGCACTTTTTCAAAAGCACTGAGCGCCACTTCCATGATAGATTCTTCCGTATCAAAGCTCAATAAATCCTGGTGAAGAAAACCAATCGTCGTTTCTTTACCTTTTTCCACTGTGCCTGCAGAAGGAAGGTATTGGCTTGTCAATACTTTTAATAAAGTAGATTTCCCGGTTCCGTTGTAACCGATAAGCCCGATTCTTTCATTTGGCTGAATATGCCAGGTAGCATCCTTTACAATCACTCTTGCACCAAATTCAAATGTAACGTTTTGTAAACCTAATAACATGAAGTAAGAAATAAGAAATTTTTCAATAATGAATAAAAAAGTCAGCAGCCTTTTTTAAAGTGTGCAAAATTATGAAAAGAGAGGAATTTTTTCGGATAAATAGAATAGAAAAAGCGTTGTAGATGTGTTATTTATTTAAAGAAATAATAGATTCATTTAAGTTGAAATTAATTTTAATGTTAACAACTCTAATTCAAAACCGCATTAAATTCCTCATCTTTTTTTACCGAATAATTTTTCACAACATTGTATAAAGTATCTCTTTCTACAGCTTCTCTGCCGGCTTGTGAAATAAGCATTACCAATTCTTCTGTGCTCATTTTCGGTGTTTGTTCTTCGCTTCCTGCCATTGAATAAATTTTTGTAGAGTCATCAATGGTTCCATCAATATCATCTACGCCAAAGGAAAGAGAAAGTTGTGCATTTTGTCTGCCCAACATCGGCCAATAAGCTTTTAAATGAGAAAAGTTGTCCATAAAGATTCTAGCAACGGCATACATCTTCATATCCTCAGTAATGGAAGATTCGGGCACATGGCTCATGTCATTATTTTTATTGCGGAATTTTAAGGGAATGAACGTGTTGAACCCATAAGTTTTATCCTGTAAGTTTCGTAACCTGCTCATGTGATCAATTCGGTGAGAGTAATTTTCAATATGGCCATAAAGCATCGTTGCATTGGTGTGCATTCCGAGCAAATGCGCCTCTTCATGAATTTTCAGCCAACCTTCTGCATCTACTTTATCATGACAAATTTGATTTCTTATTTCTTCTGCGAAGATTTCAGCGCCGCCTCCGGGCATTGATTGTAAACCAGCTTCGTGCAATTTTTTCATTCCTTCTTTTACGGAAAGTTTTGCCTTGCGAAACATATAATCCAATTCCACGGCAGTAAATCCTTTTACATGCAGTTCAGGACGATGTTGTTTAATCTGTGAAATCAAATCGCAAAAGAAATCAAGGTTCATTTTTGGATGAACACCGCCTACAATATGCACTTCTGTTACTGGTTGCCCGTCATAACTTTTCACAATGTCCATCATCTGAGGAATGGTCAATTGCCATCCTTCGTCGCGATGCGCATATAATCTCGAATATGAACAAAATTTGCACGAGAAAACGCAAACATTGGTCGGTTCGATGTGAAAGTTTCTATTAAAAAAAGTTTTGTCTCCATGTTTTTTTTCACGGATATAATTAGCAAGCGACGCGCTTAAACCAAGACTTGCTTTTTCAAAAAGATAAATACCTTCTTCCTCTGTGATTCTTTCATCAGCAATTACTTTTTCAGTGATGTTTTTAAAATTTTTCCCCTCGGGTAACGCATTGATAAGCGCTGATAATTCTTCTTCTTTATTTGTGCTGTTCATGCCGCAAAATTATGA
Organism: Ginsengibacter sp.; assembly: GCA_051953735.1. GTDB lineage: Bacteria > Bacteroidota > Bacteroidia > Chitinophagales > Chitinophagaceae > Ginsengibacter. Next base: position 29,923 of record JBQCIM010000104.1, on the reverse strand, counting down.
AAGTACTGTCGAATGGTCAATTGGGAATTGCTAATCTTATAGTAAAGCAACAAATAGGCACAATTCTTATTTTGAGAGTAGTGAATAATTGATTCGGCTAATATAAATGCTTCACTTTCCTGGTAAAGCAATAAATACAAATCAATTCTAATTCGACATTGGCCGATTAATTTTTTACAGTTTTCTGTACTACTGTTTTATCACTGAAAGTCAGTTTTACGACATAAATTCCTGGAGGCGCACCTCTCAGGTCAACCGGCATTTGCGTGTATGCATCTCCGTTATAACTTTTTGACCATACCAATTGACCTACAGAATTGAAGATCTGCGCTTTTTGTAAATTAACAGGAACCTGGTAAGTTCTGATATAGAATTGTGTGGTAAAAGGATTTGGATAAAACAAATATCCCTGCTTTTTCAATCGGGCAGGAACTGTGATTCCATAAATATTGATATTGTCAATGTAAAGATTATTCTGACGATTTCCTTTGTCCACAAAATATAGTTGAAAATCTTTGTTGCCAACAAATTGAAATAAATTGATTGAAATATTTTTCCAGTCATTTGAATTCGGAACGAATCCTGCTGAAGGATTATTGGTTGTTTGCAAACCCGTTCCCCAATTTTTCCAAACGGTTGTAAAAGTTTGTCCGCAATCTGTGGTAGCCTGCAACTCAAACGTGTCTGGTAAATTGGTTGAAACTCCTGCTGCATAAGCATAATCAAACGAAACAAAAATTGAATCAAATGCTGAAGTTCCTGTAATTACTGAAGAAACAAAATCATCTGTGGTGCCTGTTGAAGTGGAATTATAATTCCTGATGACCATTGAAGCATTTCCTGTTTTTGCAGCGAGGGTAGTTCTTTCCCAGGTAATGCCCCCATCTGCATTTTCTACTATCCAGTTTGAAGGTGGAAAAACAGAATTTTCAAAACCTTCCGAAACGGGCAGAGAGATTTCTCCTGCTGCAAAAAATGATTTTCTCAAAGTGTCATTCAAAGGTGATTCATCGCCTGTGCCGGATGAAGAAATTGGTTGAGCAGAAAAAACAGTGATTGTATGTTGGCCTTGGGATGGAGTAAACGTGTTCAAAGGCACATTTATTTCTGCATCTGCCGCGAGGGAAATTCCTGAAACGGTCGTTGTTGAAACAGAACCATTATCGATTTGATACGAAACTTTGAAACCAGTGATGGTAGAGAATCCTGTATTTTTTACTGTTGCAACCGGAATCGTTGGCTCTACACAATCAATTGTTGATGGCGGGTTTACTGCAACGACAGAAATATCACGCGAAGATTGTTGTTTAATATTAATGTTATCAATGTAAACATTATTTCCCCAATCGCTGATATTTCTGAATGCTACTATAATGCTTCCTGCGCTCAATACAGAAGCATCCAGAGTGATCTTTTGGGTTTTCCAATCAGATGGTGCAGGATTCAGGTAAGAGGTTGTTGAGGTTCCTGCTGTTGAAAGTGCAGCGCCCGCTTTATTAAAATAAGCTTTAAATGTTGCTCCACAATCAGTGGAAACAAGTACTTGTAAACTATCATTATACGCTGCATCCGGATAATTTTTATGAGCAAGATCGAAGGAAATTACAACGGGATCTGTTCCTGATAAAATTAATTTTGGCGTTCTTATTTCGTCAACATTTCCAACCGGATTGTCGTCAAAATTATCAATAAACATTGAGTGAGCGCTGTTGTTTCCCGGAGTGGTTCTTTGCCATGTTACATCATTATTTGGATTGATGATGCTCCATCCCTGCGGAGGGAAAGGACTATTTTCAAAACCTTCTGAAATAGGCAGTGGTACAGGGTTTGGAACAGAAAGTGTTGCTGTTAAAGTGTCATTTCCCGGAACCTGGTCTGTGGCATTTTCATTTACATTTGCTGTGAAAAATTTAAACGAATAATTGCCGGTTGAAACTGCAATTGTTGGAAGCGTGATCATCTGTGTCTGACCGGAAATTAAATTCGTATTTACTGAAACCTGCACCGGCGATCCTCCATTTAAAACATAACCAACAGTAATGGAAGTGATCGTATTTAAACCGTTATTTTTTATTAAAACTTTTGGTGCGATATTTCCTCCACAGGTTAATGTGGAAGGATGAAAAACAGAAGTGCAACCTGTTGTTTCAAACCCACCTGGATTGATGGATACGATCGGTGCTGCATCTATTGTTGGCGCATTTGCAGGAGGAGTAGCTCCTGCCGAAGTCATTAGTGAAGTTCTGAAATTAGTAAGAACATATTCCATTCTTGCAACCTGTTTTTTCGTAAACAGGCTGTAACAATTATCCATCGTATAATCCATATAATTTTCATACATGATTCCCGGAGGCGCTGATGAGCAGGAGTCTGTAACGATGCCGGAAGCACAACCATTTGAAGCAATCGCCTGATTCGGAGTATCACCAATATCCTGCGGAGTGTTTCCTTGTCCATGGGGATTATATAAGGTTGTCGGCAAAACATAAGTAGAACCGTCATCGGTCAATGCTCTGAAATCATCGCCGCTGCATTTGTTCGGATCGTTTTCATCATCTCCCCAGATATGATTAATTCCAAAATAATGGCCCAATTCATGAACGATAGTGCGACCTTTGTTATAATTACTGACATTGCAATTGCTGATCCCAAAACTTCTCACATTGCAAAAAACTCCGTCATCCAGCGGAGTGCCACTTCCGGGAACCTGCGTATATCCTAAAACTCCAAGGTCTCCTGAAATATTTCCAACCCAAATATTAAGATAAGAATTTGGATCCCAAACATCCGCTCCTCCCAATGCTGTTCTTTTTATTGAATCCGTTAGATTATTAGGATTGCCTGTGGTAGAACTTGCAATTCTATCAATTCCGTTGGTGAGTTTGCCGTCCGGTGTTCTTTTTGCCAACACAAACCTGATGGAAGAATGTCCGCGAACGGCCTGGAATGCAGCAGGAATATTAGTACTGTCTGCATTCAGTCCTGCAAAATCTGTATTCATTACATCAATCTGCGATTTTACCACATCATCAGTAATTTGATAAGGATTAGAAAGTACAATATGAAAAACCACGGGAATGGTGACAATGGCTTGCAATCGCTGAGGCGTACGTAATGCTTTAGCAGAAGGGATTTCCTTTGCAAGTTTTTCTGCCAATAATTTTTTTTCAGGAAAAAGTTTAAATAACATTTCCACCCGTTGATCGGTAGCGCAACGCACAATATGATTCAATGTTTTTGGTTGCACTTCTGTTGCTTTTTTCTGTTGAGAAAAGCTCGTGGAAATCACTAAAAATAACGCGCAGATGGTAAATAAAATTTTTTTGAGCACGGGCAAGTTTTGATAGATGTTTAGGATGGAAATATTTGAGCGATTTTCATATTGCAAAGTAGGAATTTAAGTTGAAACCAAAAGTTAGCACAAAAGATTTTATTAATTCTCTTATCTTTCGAAATTATTTAAAACTTTCTGTCATTTTGAAAAAATAAGGATCGGTTTTAACTGCTTAAAAGTTGCTTTAAATGTATCATTTTTTAAAATAAAAATAGATGAAGAATATTAAGTTGCGCCTGATTGTAATGAATTTTTTACAGTTTTTTATTTGGGGTTCATGGCTGATCACGATTGGTGCATACTGGTTTCAGACGAAGCATTGGTCAGGAACACAATTTGGCGCTATATTTTCCACCATGGGACTTGCTTCTTTATTCATGCCTTCCATCGCCGGAATTATTGCCGATAAATGGGTAAATGCGGAAAAACTTTATGGCATTTTTCAAATCTGCGGAGCCGTTGTTTTGTTTACCATTCCAATGATTAACGATCCGATCATCTTGTTCTGGGTGATGTTGTTGAATATGATGTTTTACATGCCTACCATTTCACTAGCAATTGCCGTTGCTTATTCGGCACTAAAGAAAGATGGTAAAGATGTAGTAATAGATTATCCGCCTATCAGGGTTTGGGGAACGGTCGGTTTTATTGTGGCGCTTTGGGTTGTAAGCTTGCTCCATTTTGAAACTACTCCGGGACAATTTTATGTGGCTTCTATCGCTTCACTGATTCTCGGCCTTTATGCTTTCACTTTGCCAAAAACGCCGCCACTTCTACATTCAAAAGAAAGAAAATCGTTTGTAGATGCTTTGGGATTAAATTCTTTCCGTTTATTAAAAAACAGGAAAATGCTTATCTTTTTTCTTTTTGCGATGTTGCTTGGGGCAGCGCTGCAATTAACCAATGCTTATGGCGATACGTTTCTTCACGATTTTGCAAATGTTGAAAAATACAAGGGTTTGATCGCTGTAAAATATCCTGCGATCATCATGAGTATTTCGCAGGTTTCTGAAACACTTTTCATTTTGGCAATTCCTTTTTTCCTGAAAAGATTTGGCATCAAAAAAGTAATGCTGATCAGTATGCTGGCGTGGTTTGTACGTTTTGGGTTATTTGCTTATGGCAATCCGGCAGAAGGACTTTGGATGATCATTCTGTCTTGTATTGTTTATGGAATGGCGTTTGACTTTTTCAATATTTCCGGTTCCCTTTTTGTCGAATCTGAAAGTGATCCTGCCATCAGAGCCAGTGCCCAGGGGCTTTTCATGATGATGACGAATGGAGTAGGAGCAGTTTTAGGAAGTTCTATCAGTGGAATCGTAATTGATCAATTCTTTACAAATCCTGACAACAGTAAAGACTGGCATGGCATCTGGATTTCTTTTTCTTTATATGCATTAGTGGTGGCGATTTTGTTTGTCATTCTTTTCAAACACAAACATGTTCCCAAATTGATTCAAAGAAATTTAGATCACAATCCACAACCCATTATTGAAGAAAAATAAATGCAGAAAATAAGAATTGAAATTATTTCTCCATTTACTGTTGTTTAAAAAGTAAAAAAGAAATCGTAATTATTTCTTTATTTACTGTTTTTGCTCTTCAATACCAGTTTCACGAAGAAAATGTTTTCTGTAGTTAAGCGGGCTCATTTCCATACGCGAAGAAAATGTTTTATAAAAGTGCGACATATCTCTGAATCCGCTTTCAAAGCAAACGTCAGCAACACTTTTGTCAGTTTCAACTAATTGCTGCGTAGCAAAATTGATGCGGTAATCAATAACGGTTTCCATAAAAGTTTTACGCGTCATTTTTTTAAAATATTTGCAAAAAGCATTTGGCGTCATTCCGATGATGGATGAAGCATCGTTCAACAAAATCTCATCATGAAAATTTTCAACAATATAGGCAAACACTTTATTGATTCGTTCGCGATTATCGTGTGATTGAACATCCACTGAATTTTTTTTGTTCAGCAAAAAATATTCTTTGGTAACAGAAAGTTTATTGAGGATATCGAGCAATGAGATCATTTTATCAAAATGATCTTTTTTTTCCAGCAACAGTTCCATCGCAGATCGGGTTTGTTCTTTCATCTTCCCGCGAAACTCAATCCCTGCCTCACTTCTCTTTAATAATTTTTTTATCCGGTTCATTTCCGGCAGCTCAAAAAAAGTTTCACCCAAAAAATGATAATTGAATTGTATAACAATGGCAGAAGCTTTCATGTCCACAGGAGCAAGTTTCCAGCAGTGGGGAAGATTGGAGCCAACCAAAACAACATCTGTGTTTTCAAAACCTGTCATATTATTTCCTACAAAACGTTTTCCTTTTCCTTTTGTAATACACGTCAATTCAAGTTGGGGATGAAAATGAAACGGAGCCTCAAAAGCTTTTTTATCAAACTTTTTTACCAGAAAGGATTCTCTTTTTGCTGATGTAATTATTTCAAAAGATGCCTTTGACATTGTCTATTTTATGTAAGAAATAAATAGAAAGGCTAAATTAGGATAAAATACACCAATAATTTAATAATACGCTCCTTTTAATTTTCAGGAATTTCGCATTTCTTCGCTTTTTAAAAATCCAAAACATGAAAATTGAAAATCAAACGCTTCCTGACCTCGATAAGATTATTCATATTCCCCAAAAGCAAATTGAAGAATTTCGTGAAAACGGACATACGATTACAAGAGGTTTATTAACTGATGAAGAAGTGGCCGCTTATCATTCTGTAATTACGGATGCAGCATTGAAATACAATACAGAAAAAAGAAAAATGGAAGACCGTGATACTTATGGAAAAGCTTTTTTGCAGATCATGAATTTGTGGCGTAATGATGAAAGTGTGAAAAAAATGGTTTTTTCAAAACGGCTTGCTCACGTTGCTGCAGATCTTTTAGGTGTTGAGAATGTTCGCATTTATCATGATCAGGCATTGTTCAAAGAAGCCGGTGGCGGTCCAACTCCATGGCACCAGGATCAATACTATTGGCCAATTGATACCGATAAAACGATTACGATGTGGATGCCTTTGGTTGACATTGATGTTGATATGGGCATGCTCACTTTCGCTTCCGGCTCTCAAAAAAAAGGCAGTGTTTTTAGTTATGAAATTTCGGATGAGTCAGAAAAGGAATTCGATAGATATGTTCATGAAAACCAATTTGAAATTAGCCGTGCCAAAACAATGAAAGCCGGTGATGCTACGTGGCACACGGGTTTTACCATACACAATGCTCCCGGAAATAAATCAGATAAAATGCGTGAAGTTTTTACCATAATTTATATCGCCGGAGATGCAAAGATTTCAGAGCCCAAAAATTCATGGCAGCAGAATGATTTGAAAACGTGGCTGATGAATAAAGAACCGGGAACTCCAGCCGACTCTGAATTAAATCCTTTGGTGTTATAAAGCAGATCCGATTTTTCTTAAAATATTTTTGGTTTAAAACAATCATTTTGGAAAAAATAAAATGCAAAGCCGCCATTACAGATGGGAAAGGGCATTTCTCAATTGAGGAAATTGGAATTGAAGAGCCATCGTTTGACGAAGTTTTGATAGAAATTAAAGCTGCCGGAATTTGTCATACGGATTATGATTCTCTGAACTGGGGAAAACAAATGATCCTCGGGCATGAAGGCGCGGGCATCGTTCGCGAAACGGGAAGAAATGTAAAAAATGTTTTTATAGGAGATTCTGTTTTGCTGAATTGGGCCATGCCGTGCGGACATTGTTTTCAGTGCAAATTGGGAAATCTTCACATTTGCGAAAATAATTCTCCGGTAACAGGACAAAATAATCGTGGGCATGCGCATGAATGTGGCAGCACTTTCCAGGAAAAGAATATTGACAGATCATTTAATCTGGGCACTTTATCCCAATATAGCTTGGTAAAAAAAGGTGCTGTCATAAAAAATGATTCCAGGAAAATGTCTTTCGCTGCTGCCAGTATTATTGGTTGCGGTGTAATGACAGGATACGGTTCTGTAGTAAATGCAGCAAAAGTAAAACGAGGTTCATCAGTTGTGGTAATTGGCGCAGGAGGTGTTGGACTAAATGTAATTCAGGCTGCAAAAATTTGCGAAGCGAAAGTAATTATTGCAATAGATGTCTTAGAAAGCCGCTTTGAAATGGCAAAAAAAATGGGTGCTACTCATACCATTCTTGCCGACAGAAATGACAAAGGTTTGCTCGATGCTGCACAAAAAGTAAAGGAGTTATTAGGAGGAAGAGGAGCGGATTATGCGTTCGAATGCACTGCTGTAGCAGCTTTGGGCGCTGCGCCTTTGGCAATGGTCAGAAATGCAGGAACTGCAGTGCAGGTAAGTGGGATTGAAGAAGAAATCACCATTGATATGAATTTATTCGAGTGGGATAAAAAATATATCAATCCGCTGTACGGAAAATGCAAACCACAAACTGATTTTCCTGCTATCGTTCAGCATTATGAAAACAATAAATTACTGCTGGAAGAATTAGTAACAAAAAAATATTGTTTAAACCAGCTGGATCAGGCGTTTGACGATTTAGTAAAAGGCAAGAACGCCAAAGGAGTTATAGTATTTGATTAAAATGAAAAACTTCAGAACATTAGAAATTTCGAATCCTCGCTTTGAAAACGATTTTCTAAGATACATTACTGTTAAAAGTGCGAACTTAAAAGGGCGTGGAGATATCTGTGTTTTTGCTCCACCGGGAATTGAAGATATGGCCTCATGTCCGTTGGTAATTTTACTTCACGGAGTTTATGGAAGTTCGTGGAGCTGGGCTTTGAGTGGCGGAGTTCATATTTCAGTTTTGGACATGATTCGTTCGAAAATAATTCCGCCGGTTACTATTGCGATGCCTTCTGATGGCTTGTGGGGAGATGGTTCTGCCTATCTTGCACACAATAATTTTAATTTTGAAAAATGGATTGCAGAAGACGTTCCGGATGCCGTGAAAAGATGTATTCCGGCAGTCAATGATCAATCAAAAATATTTATCGGTGGTTTATCAATGGGAGGTTTTGGCGCATTTAAAATTGGTTTGAAATTCAACCATATTTTTTCGGGAATAGCTGCACATTCTTCCATTACCAATCTTCAGCAGATGCAATTTTTTGTTGAAGAAAAACTAGACCAATACTCACAGGAAGACAAAACAGAAGAGGATGTTTTTGAAACAATGCTTAAATATAAAGCGCATCTTCCTCCCATTAGCTTTGATTGCGGAATTTCTGATCCGCTTCTGAAATATAACCGGCTTCTGCATCAGCAATTGAACGGCAATAATATCATTCATGATTATGAAGAATATGAAGGCGGTCATGAATGGGCTTATTGGCAGGAACATGTGATCGATTCGATGCTTTTCTTTTCAAGATATTTTAAATAAGAAAAGACAGCGTAAAATAAAAATCAATTTATTTATTTCTTCGCTCGCAATAAAATTCCCAGAAGTTTAATGAACTAACGACGCAAATAATAATTCAATAATTCAATAATTAACTGACCAGTAAACTACACCCTCTCAAATCGCTCATATCTCTTCTCCCCAAAACTTCAAAAGTTTGATTTCTGTAAATTTTTCCAACATCATCTGTTGCAATAAAACAGCATGAATAAAGATTGGCAAGATCAATAATATTGATCAGGCCGTTAACCGGCTTTTCACTTTTTGGAGAAGCACTTATTTCAAAAGGATCATTATATTCGCGCACCAAAACTTTCATCCATGGCGGCGTCTGGAAGATTCCGTTTCCTTTGGAATAAGCCTGTGAAAGCAATTCTGTCATTCCATATTCGGAATGAACGGATTTCAATCCAAATTTATTTTTTAAAATTTGCTGCACTTCGTCGCGTGTCATCTCTTCCCGTTTCCCTTTCATTCCGCCGGTTTCCATAATGATCGTATTCTGTAATCTCATCGGATATTTTTCTGCAAAATCAAGCAACGCGTACGTAACGCCGATCAGTAAAGTTGGCTGACGCATAATTTCATTATGCAACAGTGCCTGATACAATTTTTCATGGTCGTGCAAGTAAAATCCGCTGTAAGAATTATCGCTTTTTTGAATCAGTTCATTAACCATTGCCACCAGCGAAGAATTTTGACGCTCGAGATAACCGGGCAATAAACCGAGGATACACCATTCTGAAGGATCTCCGTAAAAAATATTGAATGCTTTATTAAAACTTTTGCTGTACAGTGAAAAATCTTTTACAAAATGCCGGCTTGTATTTTCTCCTGTTGTACCACTGCTTTCAAAAGTAATTTCAGGCTCAAAAATTGTTGTGGCTACTTTGCGGGTTTTAAAAAAAGAAATAGGAAGAAATGGAATTTTTTCAATGGAATAAATGGTTTCAGGAGCTATACGAAGAGAATTGATATAATTTCTGTAAACCTCATTATTCCTGTATTGTAAAAAAAAAATCTCCAGTGCCATTTGATCAAAATTGTAATAAGTGGCATCAAAGAGTTTATTTTCCCATTCGGCTATTTGTAACTTATTATTCAGTTTTTAATAATTAAATTTGAAAAATTAAACCACAAAGATGCGATACACTCTTTTATTTTCCATATTCTTATTTGTACTATTGATGGGCTGTACAAAAGATAAATTTGGACCAAAGCCAACGCTTAAGTTTAAATCTGTGAACACGCATGTACTTACAAATGGTCAGCAAATAGAGTTTACTTTATCTTTTACAGATGCCAAGGGCAATCTGGCAGGTTCGATGTATGTCGAGGAAAATGTTCCAGGTTGTCCTGGAAGCAGTTTTACTGAAATGGATACAATACCAAGTTTTCCATCATCAAAAAATCAAAAAGGTGAATTGGTGGTTACTTACCCTTATACATTCATTGCTCCGAAATGTCAGACCAATGATACCGCAACTTTTCGCTTTGCCATAAGCGATATTGAAAATCATACCAGCGACACTGTATCTTCACCGCCAATTATTATCATTTATCAATAAGAAGTGTGGGGCAAAAAGCTTTTTGAATTTATTTTATTTACCAGCATTTTTGTTGCGGGATGTGCAGTAGCATTTTGTATGGAGACCAACATCTTGTTGGATATCCCTTTCAATAATTTTAGTTTTTATTGTTTCGTTTTTGGCGCTACGATCGTTCAATACAATTTACATTACATCGTAAAAAAAGTAGCGGTTAAAAATTCAGAAAGACTGATTTGGTCGCAACAAAATAAAAACATTCACCTGATACTTTTAATTGCGGGATGTTTTTTAATCTTATTCAGCCTCTTCAGTTTTCATCTCGAACATTTTATTATTCTTTTCATTCTTGGCTGCATTTCATTTTTATATTCCTTTCCTTTCCTTCCGTTCGGTAAAAAGAAGCGGATCAAAGATTATGGATTTCTCAAAATAATTACGCTCTCTTTGTTGTGGACTTTGGTGACGGTTTGGTTTCCTGTCAGCGGCCACACTTATGATCCGGTGCTTTTTATTTTTGTATTTGTGAAAAGACTTGTTTTCATGTTTATTCTTTGTTTGCTGTTTGATATGCGCGATATCGAAGTAGACAAATCAGAAAAGATTAAGACACTTGCTGTTGTTTTGGGTCTTAAAAAATCATATCTGTTATCTTACATTCTTCTGGTTGCTTTTTTATTGCTGTGTCTGTGGCAATATTTTTATCTTCCTCAAATACAGTTTCTAATTCCAATGATAATTTCTGCAATAGCTACTCTGATAACGATTGAAATCACTAAAAAATCGAATTCAGATTTTGTGTATCTCGCAGGCATCGATGGTATGATGTTGTTGCAGGCGATCCTTGTTTACCTATTCAGCCTAAACCTTTAAATTTGCATTTTCTCACAAAAAAAAATTCAATTTTTTGATATGGCAAAAGTTAAAAGCGCTCCATTTGATATCTCTCAAAAATCAATGGATTTTTTAAGAACTTATATAAATACCGCTTCGCCGGTAGGTGCAGAATCTAATGGACAAAAAGTTTGGCTGAATTATGTAAAACCTTTTGTTGACAAGACTTTCACTGATCCTTACGGAACAGCAGTTGGAGTGATCAATCCTGATAAAAATTTTAAAGTGGTGATAGAAGCGCATGCGGATGAGATCAGTTGGTTTGTAAATTATATTACCAACGAAGGATTTATTTATTTGAAAAGAAATGGCGGGGTGGATCAGCAAATTGCCCCTTCTCAAAGAGTAATAATCCATGGGAAAAAAGGACCGGTAAAAGCAGTTTTCGGATGGCCGGCCATTCATACACGTCATGGAAATGGAGATAAAGAACAACAACCGAAAGTTGAGAATCTTTTTTTGGATTGCGGAGCAAGAAGTAAAAAAGAAGTGGAAGATCTTGGTGTTCATGTAGGTGCTGTCGTTACTTACACTGAAGGTTTTGAAGAGATTGCAAATGGTAATCTGATAGGCCGCGCTTTCGACAATCGGGTTGGTGGATTTATGATCGCAGAAGTAGCGAGATTGCTGAAAGAAAATAAAAAAATGCTTCCATTTTCTTTGTTTGTTGTGAATGCTGTTCAGGAAGAAATTGGATTGCGTGGTGCTGAAATGATCGCAAGGAGAATAAAGCCTGATGTTGCCATCATTACAGACGTTACCCATGATACCACCACTCCAATGATCAATAAAAATACAGAAGGAGATTGTTCTTGTGGAAAAGGACCTTCATTAACTTATGGCCCTGCAGTTCATAATAAGTTGCGCGATTTTATAGAAGAAACAGCAGTAAAAAATAATATTCCTTTTCAACTGGCAGCCGTAAGCCGCAGCACAGGCACAGACACCGATTCTTTTGCTTATGCAAATGATGGTTGTCCTTCCGCTTTGATCTCGTTGCCTTTGCGCTATATGCATACGACAGTAGAAATGATCAGCAAAGCGGATGTAGAAAACACGATTCGTTTGATCTATGAAACTGTTTTGTCGCTGACGCCGAAAACTAATTTGAGTTATTTTTAATAGAAGACATCAGTTTGATCGAAATGTAAACGCCGAATTACTTACCATTTACAATTTTCAGTATGAAAATAAGAAACGACTGGACAAAAGAAGAAATCGCTGAAATATATAATACGCCTTTATTAGAACTCATTTATAAAGCTTCTGTTATTCATCATGAATACCAGGAAACTGCCGAAGTGCAGGTGTGTACTTTACTTTCTATAAAGACCGGTGGATGCCCGGAAGATTGCGCGTATTGTCCACAGGCAGCAAGATATCACACCGGCGTCGATGTACAGGCCTTGATGAAAAAAGAAGAGGTTCTTGCTTATGCACAAAGAGCGAAAAATGCAGGCTCAACGAGGTTTTGTATGGGTGCCGCCTGGCGTGAAGTGCGAGACAATCGTGATTTTGATCGCGTATTGGAAATGGTAAAAGGAGTGAATGAACTCGGCCTGGAAGTTTGCTGTACGATGGGAATGTTATCCGAAAGCCAGGCAGAAAAATTGCAGGCTGCAGGCCTTTATGCATACAATCATAATGTTGATACTTCTGAAGAACATTATGCAGATATTATCACCACAAGAACTTATGATGACCGGTTGAGAACTTTAGGCAATGTGCGCAAAGCGGGTGTCAGCGTATGTTCCGGCGGAATCATTGGTTTAGGAGAAACGCAGGAAGATCGCATTGGAATGCTGCATACTTTATCTACTTTGCCAACTCATCCCGGGAGTGTTCCGATAAATGCGCTGGTAAGAGTGAAAGGAACGCCGCTTGAAGGAAATCAAAAAGTGGACATCTGGGATATGGTAAGAATGATCGCTACTGCAAGAATCATTATGCCGAAAGCAATGGTAAGATTGAGCGCTGGCCGCACAGAAATGACCATTGTCGAACAGGCATTATGTTTTATGGCAGGCGCCAATTCTATTTTTTCCGGAGAAAAATTATTAACTACTCCAAATCCGGATTTTGACCAGGATAAAATGATGTTTGAATTATTGGGTTTAAAACCAAGAGAATCTTTTAAAGACGCTGCAACAGCCATTGAGGGAAGTTATGTTTAATCATGATAAAAAACTTCATCAGCTCAATCTCTCCAACAATCCTTCTTTTCTTCTGGATGAAACTTCTATTTCTGAATGATCGATCATGGAAATAGTTCCACCTTTGCCTCTATGATATTTTTTGATGCACGAAAGATTTACAAGATGCGAATTATGTACACGGTAAAAATTGTAGTCAGATAATAATTCTTCAAACTCTTTCAACGTTTTGGCAACAGTAATTTTCTGTTTGTCTTTAAGAAAAATCACGGTATAATTTATTTGAGATTGGCACCGGACGATGTCATTTATTTCAAGAAATGTAATGCCATCAGCAGTGGGAATACTGATTCTTTTTGCCTGGTTATTGTTTAAATTATGAAAGAGTGTATTGATCTTTTGAGATATTTCATTTCCTGAAATTTTCTTGTTCACTTTATTTACCGCAGCAACAACATCCTGCGCATCTACCGGTTTTAGTATATAATCAACCGCACTGAATTTAAAAGCCTGTACCGCATATTTTTCATAAGCTGTTGTAAAAATCACTTCAAAGTTAATATCAGGAATTTCGTTCAGCAGATCAAAACCAGTCTTGTCATTCATTTGAACATCCAGAAATACAACGTCAGGTTTCAATTTTAAAATTCCGGCTATTCCTTCGTCTACTGATGAAAATGAGTCAAGAAGTTCAACATTATTTGCACAATAATCTTTCAGCATTTCGCTTAAACGATGGATGCAATGAGTTTCATCATCAACGATAATAGCTTTAAGCATGCAATTAAAAATTTAATGCCAAAGGCAATTTTACTTCTACCCGAGTGCCACGGGTGATGTCAAATAATTCAACACTTCCTTTTGTCTTTTTTATTTTATTCATCATTTCAATCCGAGACCTTGTTATTTTCATTCCTAAAGATTTTTTTGAGTTTGTTGTTTCTTTATTTGCCAAACGACCAACACCATTATCTTCTACCATACAATTAATCATTTCATCTTCTTTTTTAATCTCAATCAATATTTTTCCTTTTCCTTCATTTTGAGCAATTCCGTGCCAGATGCTGTTTTCAACAAATGGCTGTAATATCAGCGGCGGCACCATCGTATTTTCTTTGTCTATTTCTTCGTCTACTTTTATTTCGTAGTCAAACTTGTCATTCAGCCGTAGCGCTTCGAGTTGCATATACAATTCCAATGCTTTCAAATCATCAGCAAGGCTGACCTGTGTATGTTCAGAATTTTCAAGGATCATGCGCATCATTTTTGCAAATTTTCCCAGATAATAATTGGCGGTTTTTACATCATGTTTGGAAATATAATCGCTGATGGAATTGAGCGAATTAAAAATAAAATGAGGGTTCATTTGCGTCCGCAAAGCTTTCATTTCTGTATCAGCAACCTCTGCTTTGTATTTCGCTTCTTTGCCTTGTTCTTCTGCATCACGTTTTCTTTTATAGAAAACAAAAATCAAAACTGATGCGATTATTAAAATGACTGCGCCGGCAGTAATAACATTTTTTACAAGAACCTGTCTTTTTATTTCTGCATTTGCAATGGTTTGTTTTTTATCAGCTTCAGCTTTTGATGCGGCTTCTTTTTTATCAAAATCATATTGCATTACCAGCCTCGTGATCTCATTTTTTTTCTCATTGCCGGAAATGCTGTCGCGAATGGCAATGTGTTTTTTATAAGCATCAAAGGCTTTTGCAAAATCTTTTTGATTGATATAAATATCGCTCAGGTTTTGCCATGCGTCGCTTTCTGTACTGAGATTGCCAATTTCATGCGCCATTTGCAAGCCTTGCTGCTGCAAGTCAATTGCTTTAGCGTAGCGGCTTACAGGCCTTATTCCATTTTGAAATAAAACATGTTCAGGCGCTTTCAGGTAACTGTTTGAAATATAGGAAAGCGCATTGCTCATGCCGTATTTATCATTTAATTGCCGATAAAGTTTAAGCGCCTTATTTAAAAAAAATATCGAGGAATCGTAATTCCCCATTCCGTTGTAAACAATTCCTGTGTTGATGAGGTTCGAAGCAATTCCCCTGTTATTTTCCAGTTTTTCATTGATGATCATCGCCTGTTGAAAATAAGACAATGCCATTTTCCTGTTTCCCATATCATCATAAGTTTCACCCAGATTACCTAATTCATTTTGCACATTATACAGGTCGTCCATTTTCTTTGAAATTCCCAGAGCTTTCATTTGAAATTCCAGCGACTTGTTGTAATTGGCCAGGTGTTTATAAACAAGGCCAATATTTATAAAAGCGATGGCCATATTTTTTTCATCATCGCTTTGTTCATAGATATGTAAGGCATCAAAATAATTATCAAGCGCTTTGGGATAATCTGAAAGAAACAAATAAACAACTCCAATACTGTTAAGCGTTATCGCCATGCCGGTTTTATTGTTGATGCTTTTTAAAATTTCAAAAGCCTCTTTTTGATAATCAAGCGCCTTCCCATAATCAGATAGATTGAAATAGCTCATGCCCATATTATGTATCACACTTGCAATACCTTTTCGATCATCGAGTTGCTTTCGGATGGCGAGCGATTTTTTGAAAAATAGCAATGCAGTTGAGTCATTTCCCTGGGCAGTATAGTCTACTCCGGAATAGTTGTAAGAAGTTGCCAGCCGCTTTTCATCTTTTATTTTTTGAGAAAGTTGAATCGCTTCATTTGCAATTTCTATTCCTTTTTTTGGATTGATGTCTTTATAATAAAATGAAAGATCATTAAGATTATTAAGTGTGATTGTATCCTGCTGAGGATGATCTTTTAATTTTTTTTGAAGAGAATCTATGATGGATTGTTGTGCAGCAGCTGTACATGTGAAACAAATAAAAATGATATAAAAAGCAACTCTTCTCATTGCCGGAAGTTGTTTTCAAAATTAAATTTAAGGAAAATTAAATTTGTTTTCCAGTCAATTCTTTTATTGCTGCGGTTTATAAAAAAAAGAATCGTAATTATTTGTTTTTTTACTGTTGAATGAAGATGTGCCTTATTGTTCTTCATGAAAAAAAAGTATAAAAAAAGTCTTCCTCTGCAAATAATAAATGAAACCCCGCAAATAATAAATGTCGCTTGTAATCAGCACTGCAGTGTATTTACATTAGCATTTGATTCTTCAGTTCGACAACGATTTTTCAATTATTCCTTTCTAAAAAAAGATAATCATGAACAACGATTCCATTTCCGGCAATTCAGCTTCTGCACAGCGAAATGCATCAGAAATATTAGATAATCTGGCAAAAAAGCGTTCCATTATTCCTGTCGCTTTTGCTCTTATCGTCTTATTCTTTTTTTTCAGCTTTGTTGATTTTAAATGCAACAGTGTGAAAGTCGCTTCGCTTACCGGAATTAACCTGGTTACCGGCACTCATGTTAAAACTGCGGCAGATAATTTTTCCTCCGATAATTATTTGAATTCAATTGATAATAACAGAATCAACACACAGCAAAACCAGGGAGAGAAAGTGGAACCAAATCTATGGGCCATACTTGCTTTACTGATGGCTATTGGCGGCGTTGCTGCATTTTATAAAAAAATAAAAAAAGAATCGCTTGCAGGAACCGCAGCAGGCGCCATTGGATTTGTTTCATTATTGATTCTCCGATCTGCTATTAAAAACAAAATCAGCGAACAAAGTGGTGGGATGGTTCCAATTGAAATGGATTTTCTCTTTGGTTATTGGGCTTCTTTACTCGCGTTTTTTGTTGCAGGCGGATTGAGTTATCTGCGAATGAAACAAGAAAAAATAAACGAGTCGGAAACGGGAAAAGTTCAGTCAATTTCAAAACCCGTTACACCGCTGCACGTAAATATTATTACACAGGAAAAGACCTCAAATCCTTAATAAAAAAAACCTTTTGATTCCAAAACAATTTATTTCAAACAATAAAAAATAAACAAAATGAAAAAGCTTATTTTTATTTTATTCACAATAACAATTACATCTACATTGTGTGCACAGCAATTTGTGAAAGGTACCAATGTACTTAGCGCCGGCATTGGACTCGGAAGTTCTTTAGGCAGTTATTCAACGAGTTCACAAACACCAGCCATCAGCTTAAATTACGAAAAAGGCGTGTGGGAAATCGGCGGCCCCGGCGTTATAAGTCTTGGCGCTTATGCAGGAACAAAAGGTTACAAATATTCAATTTCCGCTTATTCGGAAAAATGGAACTATACCATCATCGGGGTAAGAAGTGCATACCATTACAATAGAATTAAGTCTGACAAGTTTGATGTGTATGGTGGTGTGATGCTTTCTTACAACATTCTAAAATATACATTCAAAGACAATGTTGGTAATAACCTGAACGGAGCCGGAAACTATGGAAGTGGCACCGGATTTACTTTGTACGTCGGTGGCCGTTATTTTTTCTCGAAAGATCTTGCTGTTTTTGCTGAGCTGGGTTATGGAGTTTCTTACCTCACTTTAGGATTGGCTTACAAATTTTAAAACGAAAATCTTTTGCAATTATGAAAAACATATTTTCAACACTTGTTATTTTTTCCCTGATAATATTATCTGCAAGTAGTTGTAAAAAGGATGCTCAAAAAGCAAATACCAATAATAGCTCAACCTATTATATGCGTTTCAAATTAAATGGTGTACAAACAGAATTTAATAGTGTTCCCATCGCCCAAAGCGCTTACAACAGCAGCGACAAAGTGTATGTAACAGGAATTTTGGCTTTGAAAGATTCTTCAAAAATAAACCAAGATCAGATTGATATCGCCATAACAGATAAAAATCCGCTTGCAGCCGGCGCTGTTTATAAAGATCCTGTAAAAACAGTAACAACCGGTGGTACAGTGCCTCAAATAATTCTTACTTATTACAATTCACAAATGGTATCTTATGTCTCTATGGGATTATTTTCTGATGATGCCGGCAATTTCAGTTCCTTCCTTCCTGACTACAAAGATCTTGTTGCTGATGCAAGCCTTACGGTTACAAGCATCGGAGCTAATAATATGCAGGGAACTTTTTCAGGAACAGTTTTTAAATTAAATACTACTACGAATATCTATGATAAAATACCTTTGACTGACGGAGAATTTAATTTGAGATACCAACATTAACTATAAAGAGATTTCAAAAGATTTATAATAAAAACAATCTTTAAAATCATAAAGTAATTAATTAGCTAATTTGCAAAGCTGATTAATTATGGAAAAAGAAATTCTTTTAAATGCTTTTCGTTTAATGTGCACCGCAGGTGCAATGGCCAAAACATACGAAGCAAACCGACAGGTTTGCAAATATGTTCACTCTACATCCCGGGGCCATGAAGCGATTCAGCTTGCCACTGCGTTTCAGTTGCTTCCATGTGATTATGTAAGCCCTTATTACCGAGATGAAAGTTTATTGCTTGGTCTCGGATTTTCGCCTTACATATTGATGCTTCAGTTGCTCGCCAAAGGAGAAGATATTTTCACCGGAGGAAGAGAATATTATTCGCATCCTAATTATCGTGGAGAAGACAAACGACCAACCATTATTCATCAAAGCAGCGCGACAGGAATGCAGGCCATTCCCGCGACAGGAATTGCACAGGGCTTACAATATTTGCAAAAAATAAATTCTCCTTTATTTAAAAAAGGAAATAATGGAGAAGATCCAATTGTCATTTGTTCTCTCGGTGATGCAAGCGCCACAGAAGGCGAAGTGAGTGAAGCTTTCCAGGTAGCGGTTTTAAAAAGACTTCCTATAATTTATCTGGTTCAGGATAATGATTGGGGCATCAGCGTTACTTCTGAGGAAGCGCGAACGATGAATGCTTCTGAATTTGCAAAAGGTTTCAAAGGTTTGCAGCGCATCAGCATTGATGGAAGTGATTTTTTTCAAAGCTATGAAGTGATGAAAAATGTAGTGAGGGAAGTTAGAGAAACTTCAGTTCCTTTTTTAGTTCATGCAAAAGTGCCGTTGCTTGGCCATCACACGAGCGGCGTGAGAAAAGAATTTTATCGTTCTGAAGAAGATTTGCAAAAGCATTTGAAAGAAGATCCTTTGCCTAAATTGAAAAAGCGTTTGATGCATCTTGGTATTTCTGAAAAGGATTTGGATGAAATTCAATCTATTGTTTCGGAAGCTGTTGTTGAGCAATTTGAAAGTGCGAAGTCAGCGCCAGAACCTGATCCATCCAAAGTAGCGGAACATATTTTCGCGGCCACAAACATCACCGCAGAAAAAGGAGAAAGATGTGCTGAAGGAAAAGAAAAAATTGTGATGGTAGATGCGGCTTTATTTGCCATTCGTGAAATATTGGAAGAATTTCCTGAAGCAATTGTTTACGGTCAGGACGTAGGAAAAAGGCTGGGCGGCGTTTTCAGGGAAACGGCAACCCTTGGCGAGCAATTTGGAGATCATCGCGTGTTTAATACGGCCATCCAGGAAGCGTACATTATCGGTTCCACAGTTGGCATGAGCGCAACAGGCGTAAAGCCAATTGTAGAAGTTCAGTTTGCCGATTATATTTTTCCAGGGCTGAATCAGTTGGCCACAGAAGTCGCGAAAAGTTGTTATTTAAGTTGCGGAAAATTTCCGGTACAAACAGTTATTCGTGTTCCGATCGGTGCTTATGGCGGCGGTGGTCCTTATCACAGCGGAAGCGTTGAAACTTTATTGCTTTCGATCAAAGGAATCAAGATCGCTTATCCATCGAATGCCGCCGATATGAAAGGATTGATGAAAGCAGCTTTTCTCGATCCAAACCCAGTAATAATGCTTGAACATAAAGGCCTGTATTGGAGCAAAGTTCCGGGAACTGAAGATGCGAAAAGAACAGAACCTTCATGTGATTATATTTTGCCTTTAGGAAAAGGAAATGTGGTTTTAAAAGCAGATGAACAAAAAATAAAGAATGGAGAATCTGCTTGTGTTATCACATATGGAATGGGAGTTTATTGGGCAAAAAATGCTGCGAAGAATTTTCCTTCACAAATTGAGATCATAGATGTCAGAACTTTATTTCCATTGGACGAAGAATTGATTTTTTCTACTGTAAAAAAACATGGAAAATGTTTGGTGCTTACAGAAGAACAACAAAATAATTCTTTTGCAGAAGCGCTTGCCGGGCGAATTTCAAAAGAATGTTTCCAGTTTTTAGATGCGCAGGTGGAAGTGTTGGGCGCATTGAATCTTCCTGCAGTTCCAATGAATATGGAATTGGAAAAAGCGATGTTGCCGAATGAAGAGAAAGTGGCTAAAGTAATTATTAGATTATTGAATTATTAAATCAATATTGGATAGTAAACAAAGAAATAATTTGATTTCTTTTCTTTAAACAAAATTAATTCTTTACAAAAACCACACTCCCACACGAATCGGGAATTGAAAGAAAAGAAATGTTTTGTTCTGAAGAAAATTGCTCCACAGCTTTTGCCGCGCCTTTGTAGGAATCATTGTTGACATCGTGCACAAAAACAAAGTGTCATCAATGCCAACCTTGGCTCTAAAGAAGCAATTATTTAATTAAACTCATGGATTACGATTTAAAGACACAGACCTTCCTTCAATCTTAAAATCTTAAAAAGGGACTTTTGAATACAATGCTTAGGTTAATTATGAATACAATGCTTAGGTTAATTATTTTTGTTTTCTGTAAATTAAATAATCATGAATTTAAAAGTTTTTATTTCCTCATTTAACAATAAGTTTATTTATATAAGAAAATCGTTTGAGAAACGGCCTTTTCGGTTATTAGATATAGGAACAGGCAACCATTCTGCAACAAAAACAAAAAGTGTTTTTCCTTATTGTGAATATTATGGTCTTGACATAAAAAGGGATTATAATAATAGTGAAAATGATTTTTCTTTAATGAAAGAATTTTACCAAATTGATCTTACGAAATTAAACTTTTCTTCCATTCCTGATAATTATTTTGATGGCATATGGATTGTTCATGTAATAGAGCATTTATACAATGGTGATGAGGTAATACAGAATCTTTTTCACAAATTAAAAAGTGGCGGATATATGTATCTTGAATATCCAGGTCCAAAAAGTATGAAACTTCCGTCGATGTATGGAAGTTTAAATTTTTATGATGATCCTACGCATGTTCGCCTTTATACAGTAAAAGAACTGTCAGAAATTTTTAATTCAAATAATTTCACAATTTTAAGAAGTGGAATTCGTCGAAACGTATGGTTTTTAATAGCTATGCCTTTTAGGATTATTGGACATACATTAAAAAGAAAAAAAATTCCAGGAAACGTTTTTTGGGATGCCCTTGGTTTTGCTGAATTTATATGGGTAAGAAAAAATTGACAATGACTAAATAAGTTGCGTTTTTTAAGTGAACCAATATTAATTTTATAAAAAAATTTGAATATAACAAATTGTTAATTATTTTTGGTTTCAACTTATATTCAATTACTATTAAAATTCTACTTATGAGGCTGGCTGAATCATTTTTAGGAACTCTAATTATTATTGTTATTTTATTTTCTTTACAAACACACTTGGCTTCTTGTAAGAAAGAAACAGTTACAGATACGCTACGTATAAAAGATACAGTTACTATTACAGATACTCTTCGCATTGTAGATAGCGTTAATTGCTCCTGTTATGATTTAACTGATGGACTTGTAGCTTACTACAACTTCAATAATGGAAATTTGCAGGATAGTAGTGGTAATGGAAACAATATAGTATTTAATAATGCGATAAAAACAACGGATCGATTTGGTAAACCGAACAATGCTTATTTATTCAATGGGACAAGTAGCTATATGAAAGTAGCAAATAGCACTAGCTTAAATCCTAAAGGCGCGATTACTTTAATGGGAATAGTAAAAATGAATGATTTTTATACAGGAGCGTGTCATGCGAATCAAATATTTCAAAAGGGAACAGTAGATCAAGATCAAGGGGTTTACAGTCTTCGTGTAGCGTACAATACATCAGATTGTTATGCTAATATCGACACGTCGAAAGAAATTGCATTCGGCTTTTATGGAGATTATGGGTCTTCTGTAAGTGCTGCTGATCAAAGTAATTTCGTAAACACAAATACTTGGATGACGATTGTATATACTTATGATGGGCAACAAGCCAAAATTTATATTAATGGCGAATTGAAAAATACAGTGAGTGGAACTGCAATATTCAACCCTAACTCTTCAGATCTATTCATTGGGAGAGCTGAAAGTTCTCAGTACCCTTATTGGTGGAATGGAACTATTGATGAAGTGAGAATATATAATAAGGCATTATGCGAAGGAGCGGTGAAACAATTAAGCTCACTGAACAATTAGCCTTTAGTTTTGTTTATTTTTTTAATCATTCTGGAATTTTTTGTTTGAAAATCTTCCAATAAGGCAGTTTCCATTTTTTTATAGTAAGAAAAAAACTTACGATAACTGAAATAATTTTTGAAGGCTTTTCCACAAATCTTTTTTCAGATTTTTATTTTCAAGGAAGTCTTTCAAAGCAGGAGCAGTTAAATATTGTTGTGAATTAAAATTCTGGATCTGGAAAAATGGAATGGTAAAAGGCAGTTCAAGATCAGAAGTGGAAATTCCAAAAAGTAGTATTTTTTTAGGTTCAAAATATTCGTCGAACTGGTGATAATTCAAAGGATTGGAATGAAAATTTACGAACGCAATATCTGCCATTGAAAGTTTGCAGGCGGAAACAAGATTGGTTAAAAGCTCCATTTCATTGTCCGGTAAAAATTTGTGTTGAACATCATTGGTCAGGAAAAGAATATGCTTTTGATTTTCGCCCAGACTGGTTATTTTGATGGATTCTTTTTCGTTTTTTAAGGGAATAAAATCATCAGAACTAACCAGACTTTTTGAGAATAAGATCCGGCCTGTTTCAGCAGTCAGTTGAATATTATTAAGGCTCATTTGCTATTTTACCTCCTTTTTTTCGTTTCTTTGTGGCAAATTTAATGATATGATTGCTACAGAAGATTTTAAAGTTACAAAGACTAAAAATAGCAAGCTGGCTTCATTGGATCTCAATAATATTCCCTTCGGAAAATATTTTACGGATCACATGTTGGAAGTAAATTATGAGAATGGACATTGGGACGAAGCAGAAATTAAACCTTACGGACCAATTACTATTGATCCTGCCTGTGCGGCCTTGCATTATGGCCAGGCAATTTTTGAAGGTATCAAAGCTTATAGAAATGAGGAAGGAGAAGTATTTATTTTTCGTCCCGAAGATAATTTTCACCGCTTTAATAATTCAGCAAAGAGAATGGAAATGCCTGAAGTTCCAGAAGAAATTTTTATCGATGGAATGAAGCAATTGGTAAAACTGGATGAAGATTGGATTCCTGCCAAACCGGATCATTCTTTATACATCAGGCCGTTTATGTTCAGCACCGATGAAGTGATCGGTGTGAAGCCCAGTTCGAAATATAAGTTCATGATCATTCTAAGTCCGACAGGTCCGTATTATAGTGCTCCAATGAGAATTTTTGCAGAAGAAAAATATGTGAGAGCCGTGGAAGGAGGAGTTGGATTTGCAAAAAATGCCGGCAATTATGGTGCGGCCATGCATCCTACAGCGGAAGCGAAAAGAAAAGGTTACGATCAGGTTTTGTGGATGGATGCGGTTGAACACAAATATGTGCAGGAATGCGGGACAATGAATGTGTTCTTTATTATTGGAAACAAAGCCATCACTCCAGGAATTGATGAAGGGACTATTCTGGCTGGGGTGACAAGAGACAGCGTGATTCAGATTTTGAAAGATATGGGACTTCAGGTGGAAGAAAGACGTTTGGGCATTGATGAAATTATCGAAGCATATAAAAACAGGCAGCTGACAGAAATTTTTGGAACCGGAACTGCGGCTACGATTTCATTGATCAAAGAATTGCGTTATAAAGATTTTGTAATGACCTTCGATACTGAAAACTGGCACGTAGCTCCTGCCGTGAAAAATAAAATGAAAGATATAAAGGAAGGAAAAGCCGATGATAAATATGGCTGGATGATAAAAGTGTAATGAAAGGGATTAGCAAGAAGTAGGAGAAAGTTTTGGTTTATAAAAATTGTGTTTTTCTTATAATCAAATAATTTTGGTTTTTCGCAAACCTACACTTACCTTTGCCGTCCAAAAAAATAAGGGTAATAAAACGATGCCTACAATACAACAATTAGTAAGAAAAGGAAGAACAATTATCAGGTCGAAAAGCAAATCAAGAGCACTTGACAGCTGCCCTCAACGCAGAGGAGTTTGCACAAGAGTTTATACAACCACTCCTAAAAAACCAAATTCAGCTTTGCGTAAAGTGGCGAAAGTAAGACTTACTAATAAAGTTGAAGTAATCGCTTATATTCCGGGAGAAGGTCATAATTTGCAGGAACACTCAATCGTATTGCTTCGTGGTGGAAGGGTAAAAGATCTTCCTGGAGTTCGTTATCACATCGTTCGTGGAAGCCTTGATACCGCCGGTGTTAAAGATCGCAAACAAAGCCGCTCCAAATACGGAACGAAGAAAGAAAAAGCTAAAAAATAATTTAATAAATCATTTGCAGATAAATTTCTGCCAGCAAATAAGAAAAGACAATGCGTAAAGCACAAGCAAAAAAACTTCCGTTAGCTCCTGATCCTAAATTTCAGGATAAACTGGTAACACGTTTTGTAAATAATTTAATGTGGGAAGGGAAAAAAAGTGGCGCTTATTCCATTTTTTATGAAGCGCTCGATAAGGTTTCCAAAATTTCCGGTGAAGATGGATATGAAGTTTGGAAAAAAGCTCTTGCCAATGTCACTCCTGGAGTAGAAGTAAAAAGCCGTAGGATTGGCGGTGCTACTTTTCAGATTCCATCAGAAGTTCGTGCCGACAGAAAAATTTCTTTAAGCATCAAATGGTTGATCAAATACAGCCGAGACAGAAATGGCCGCAGCATGTCAGAAAAGTTAGCGAATGAAATTGTAGCAGCAAGCAAAGGTGAAGGTGCGGCTTTCAAAAAGAAAGAAGATACACACAGGATGGCTGATGCAAACAAGGCATTTGCACACTTCAGAATCTAAAGAGAATTGCTTAAAATAAAAAAGCCCTTCCTGGTCAGGAAGGGCTTTTTTATTACATAAAGCAGTGAACAAAGGAATAAGACTAAATTTTATTTTAAGCATTTTCTTTTGCAAAATTTTCATTCATTCTTCGTTTTTGTTAAACCTCTTCGCTTTTTAATAATTACTCTCCTTAAGACATTAATTTTTTACAGAATCTTCGTACCTTTGCGCCCTCTAAATAATGTGGTATCAAAAATCGGGAAGAAATTGCAGGAAATGTGGGAAAGAAATGACAATTTTCACGGTTAAAAATACAACTGAATTGAGAGAAAATATTTAACAACAAAAAACAAAAACAAGCCACATGGCCGATTTAAGATTTCAAAGAAACTTTGGTATTGCCGCTCATATTGATGCCGGTAAAACCACTACTACAGAGCGAATTCTGTATTATACAGGTGTAAACCATAAAATAGGTGAAGTGCATGATGGCGCTGCCACTATGGACTGGATGGCACAAGAGCAGGAGAGAGGTATTACTATTACTTCCGCTGCTACTACCTGCTTTTGGAATTTTCCAACTATTCAGGGTAAAAAAACACCTGACACCAAACAATATAAATTCAATATCATTGACACTCCCGGCCACGTGGATTTCACGGTGGAAGTAGAGCGTTCTCTTCGTGTGTTGGATGGTTTATTGTCGCTTTTTTGTGCAGTAAGCGGTGTAGAACCTCAGAGTGAAACTGTGTGGCGCCAGGCTAATAAATATAAAGTTCCCCGTATAGGATTTGTAAATAAAATGGACCGTTCTGGTGCAGATTTCTTAAACGTGGTAAAGCAAGTAAAAGAAATGCTGGGAGCAAAAGCGGTTCCTCTGCAACTACCAATCGGTGCTGAAGATTCTTTCAAGGGTGTGGTAGATCTTATCACCATGAAAGCCATCGTTTGGGACGATGCAACACAGGGAATGACTTACCATGAAATTCCTATTCCTGAGGATATGAAGGATGATGTGGATGAATGGAGACAACATCTGGTAGAAGCTGTGGCAGAATATGATGAAAAATTATTGGAGAAATTTTTTGATGATCCAAATACTATTACAGAAGATGAAATGCACGAAGCCATTCGTAAAGCAACCATAGACCTTTCCATCATTCCGATGATGTGTGGTTCTTCTTTCAAAAACAAAGGAGTGCAGGCTGCTTTGGATGCTATCGTTCGTTATCTTCCCGGACCAATGGACATTCCTGCGATTAAAGGGATCAATCCTGATAATGGTGAAGAAATTGAACGCCATTGCGATCCGAAAGAACCGTTTAGTGGTTTGGCATTTAAAATTATGACTGATCCGTTTGTTGGACGTCTGGCCTTCTTCCGTGCTTATAGTGGTCGTTTGGATTCTGGGTCTTATGTATTGAATACACGCACCGGAAAGAATGAAAGAATTTCAAGAATTATGCAAATGCATGCCAACAAACAAAATCCTGTTGATTATATCCAGGCTGGGGATATTGGCGCGGCTGTTGGTTTTAAAGATATTAAAACAGGTGATACACTTTGTGATGAAAATCATCCGATCGTTCTTGAAGCAATGACTTTCCCTGAACCCGTTATCGCAATTGCTATTGAGCCAAAAACTCAGGCAGACGTTGATAAAATGG
The DNA here is from genome assembly GCA_051953735.1 of Ginsengibacter sp. Classification (GTDB taxonomy): domain Bacteria; phylum Bacteroidota; class Bacteroidia; order Chitinophagales; family Chitinophagaceae; genus Ginsengibacter. The sequence continues at coordinate 2,919 of JBQCIM010000104.1, read as the reverse complement.
GAATGGCGATTTCAAAATTAGTGGAAGAAGATCCTACACTTCGTGTAAATACAGATGAAGAAACCGGTCAGACCATTCTTCGTGGTATGGGTGAATTGCACCTTGAGATCATTATTGACCGTTTAAAACGTGAATTTAAAGTTGAGATCAACCAGGGCGCGCCTCAGGTTGCTTATAAAGAAGCATTTAGAACCACCGTTGAGCACCGTGAAGTGTTGAAAAAACAAACCGGTGGCCGTGGAAAATTCGCTGATATCATGTTTGAGATCGGTCCTGCTGATGAAGAGTTTATCAAAGAAGGAAAAGGTAATTTCCAATTCGTAAACGCTTTATTTGGTGGTTCAATTCCAAAAGAATTTGTACCTGCCATTCAGAAAGGCTTTGAATCTGCAATGACTACAGGTGTTTTGGCAAGCTACCCAATGGAAAACATGAAGATTCGGGTTTTTGACGGTTCTTTCCACCAGGTTGACTCTGATGCAATGTCTTTCGAATTGTGTGCCAAGCAAGGTTATCGTGAAGCGGGACGTAAAGCAAAACCTGTTCTGCTGGAACCGATCATGAAAGTGGAAGTGTTAACTCCTGATCAATATATGGGTGATGTAACCGGAGACCTTAACCGTCGCCGTGGAATGTTGGAAGGAATGGATACCAAACATGGTGTTCAGGTTATCAAAGCAAAAGTTCCATTGAGCGAAATGTTTGGATATGTAACCCAGTTGCGTTCGCTGACCAGCGGACGTGCTACTTCTACAATGGAATTCAGCCATTATTCTCCGGCTCCGAATAATATCGCGGAAGAAGTGGTTGCTAAACAGAAAGGAAAAATGAAAGTAGAAGATTAATTTTAATAGAATAATTTTCAAAAAGGCTGTCTGAAAAGATGGCCTTTTTTTATGCAGTTTTGAATGAGGAAGTGCCAATTTTTACACGAATATAATCAACAGTAAACGAAGAAATAAGGCCAATTTATCTTTCTGATTTCAATGCAAAATTTCTTAATGGCATGTTAATTGATTATCTCTTTTTTGAATCTAAAAAAACAATGATATGGAAAAGATTAAAAATTGGTACAGTTCAATTATTGCCACAGTAATTTTGTTATTCACGCAGGCAATAGTATTTGCACAAGATGCTGGTTCAGGAGGAACAAGCGGTTCCGGATCAAGTTCATCAAGCTCAACAACTACAACCACTACTTCTACTGCCACTATTCAACCCTGGATGTGGGTTGTGGGCGCTATTATTGTTCTTATTATCATAATTGCTCTTGCCCGTGGCGGAGGAAAAGATAGCAGTGTAGTGGTAACAAAAGAAAAAGAAGTTATCTGATTCTGTAAAAGAACTTCAACTTGTGTTTTTATTTTTTAAAAATGATCGGCTTTTTGCTGATCATTTTTTTTTGTAAAATAATTTGAAACCTACTGTCACACTTCATTTTTAGGCGCTTTCGTGGTATCTTTGCGCGCCTTTAAAAACGTAATCTAAAAGAAAAGGTTTCTTCTTAATGCTGCATCCATTGCAGATAAATTTTAAAAAAAAGTATGGCATTACGCGCAGGAATTGTAGGACTACCCAATGTGGGAAAATCAACTTTATTTAATGCTGTTAGTAACAGTGCAAAAGCGCAGGCAAGCAATTACCGTTTTTGTACCATCGAGCCAAATGTAGGATTGGTAAATGTTCCGGATAAAAGATTAGATGTACTCGCTGGACTGGTAAAACCTAATAGAATTGTTCCTACTCAAATAGAAATTGTAGATATTGCCGGTTTGGTAAAAGGTGCCAGCAAGGGCGAAGGTTTGGGAAATAAATTTTTGGCCAACATCCGCGAAGTGGATGCGATCATTCATGTGATCCGTTGTTTTGAAGATGAAAATGTATTGCGCGAAGAAGGTCCGATCAACCCGATTCTTGATAAAGAAATTATTGAAACAGAATTGCAGCTGAAAGACCTGGAAGGCGTTGAAAAAAAATTAGCCAAAGTGGAAAAAATGGCAAAAACGGGTGATGCAAAAAGTAAAGTGGAATTTGAAGTTTTGAAAAAGGCTAAAGCGCATTTGGAAAGGGGGAAAAATATTCGTTCACAGAATTTTTCAAACGAAGAAAAAGAAGTGGTTGCGGATAATTTTTTTCTGACCAATAAACCGGTTTTGTATGTAGCCAATGTAGATGAAGAATCGATGCATTCTGGAAATAAGTATTCAGATCAGTTGCTTGCTGCAGCTAAAGAAGAAGGAACGCAGGTTATTATAATGACTAACGCAATTGAAGCACAAATCGCTGAATTTGAAAATTTGGAAGACAAGCAAATGTTTATGGAAGAATATAAGATGGAAGAACCGGCTTTGGACAGACTTATCCATTCCACTTATGCACTGTTGAACCTTTCTACTTATTTTACCGCTGGTGTTCAGGAAGTGAGAGCGTGGACGATCCATAAAGGTTGGAAAGCTCCACAAGCAGCAAGTGTGATCCATACTGATTTCGAGAAGGGGTTTATTAAAGCGGAAGTGATTTCTTACGATGATTTTGTTCATTATAAATCTGAAGCTGCAGCAAGAGAAAACGGTAAATTACGAATTGAAGGAAAAGAATATTTGGTGCAGGACGGAGATGTAATGCATTTCAGGTTCAATGTTTAGTAATAAATATAAATAAAGATTTTTATTCATAAGCTCAGGATTGGAACCAGTTTTGCGGCTCTTTTTATTTTAAAATAAAAAGATGACTTATGAATAATGACCTGCAGAAATTAAAGGAAATAAAATCAGATTGTTGTGTATCCATTCTATTGACAACTCATCGGACTCCGCCTGGAAATGAAAAAGATGATATTGTTTTGAAAAACCTGGTTCGCGAAGCGGAAACAAGATTGAAAGCAGAATGCAACCGTGAAAATGCAAAAATAATTACCGA
>JBQCIM010000103.1:0-5977 GCA_051953735.1 Ginsengibacter sp. | reverse complement strand
AAACATCGCTTCTTTAAACACATATTTTAATAAAAGAGAATCGATCGCGGTGCTGTTGAAAGTAACGGCAGTATAAAGTTTATCGATGAACAAAATTCCGGTGGCCAAAAGAGCCATCGAAAAAACAATACAGAAAATATTTTCAGCCCTGCGATTCCAGCCAAGATCATAAAATTTGTTGAGGCAGTAATAAGTAAACACACATGAAAAGGGAATGCAGATAAAAAAAAGTATTTCCTCAATCGGGAGATTTAAAAAAAACATTCCTGAAATATAACGCCGATTAAAATTCCACACCCCGAGATTTGTAAAAATTGAATCCCACGTAATAAAGATAGTGCTCACTACAATTGCTGCTATTGCAAACTGCTTCCACGTTTTATAAAATTGTATTCGCGGATGAAAAGAAAAAAGCAGCGGCACGATCACTGTAAAAAAATCAACCAAAAAGTAAAGGGGTTTCATGCACTTATTTTAGTTGCTACTAATCGAAGCCTGGGGTTTTTGTAAATGATGTTTTTTACTTTTTACCTCGCGCAAATACTTAAACGGAACCCATAGCATTCCAAAACATTCGCCATCTTCTTTGCTTAAATGTTTATGGTGCATTTTATGTGCACGGCGGATGGCCTTAAAGTAAACATTATCAGAATTCCTGAAAAGCTTAAACCGCTGGTGAATAAAAATATCATGGATCAGAAAATAAGCGAGGCCATACAAAGTGATTCCAACACCTATCCAAAAAAGGAAATTATAATCATGCATTCTGCCGAAAAATAAACAGGCCACGCCGGGTAATGCAAAAATCAAAAAGAAGAAATCATTATGTTCTATAAAACCTTCTGATTCCTTTTTATGGTGGTCTTTGTGCAAGGTCCACAACAGCCCATGCATTACGTATTTGTGCGCAAGCCACGCCACGCCTTCCATACCTGCAAAGGCGACAATGACCATGGCTGTGTTAATAAATATTGTTTCCATCTTGTGTAAATATTTTACTTAAAATTTCTTTCCTGTAATTAAAGATGTGCTCAATTTTTTTTCTAACGATCAATGAATGAGCCATCTTTCCAATGATCCCAAATGGCAATTGATATTTTACCGCATCTTTCATTATAATTCCTTTTTCCTTTTGAATGAATTCGTGCGTATGCTCCCAGATCTTGTAAGGGCCTTTCAATTGCCTGTCGATAAACATTCGCGGCTTTTTAAGCTTCCATATCTCTGTTTGCCAATGCAACCGGATCCCAAACAAAGGCTTAAGCGTATAATCTATCAGCATTCCCCTGTAAATATCTTTTTCACCCAGGTCAGTCAGGATCTTAAAATCTAACTCCGGCGGAGTTATCCTTGCTAAATTTTTTGCAGAGGAAAAAAAGTCCCATGCCGTATTGATATCTGTAGGCAAGAACTGGAACGTCCTGTAATAATAGATGGTCATTGGATGAAAGCATTTTTTTGTTTAAGACGCCGTTCCACTTCCGGCAAACAGATCTTTAGCCAGGCGGTATAATCCTGTGGATGTAAAGAAATATTTTCCGCCAGCTTTTCTAAACTCATGTATTTCCAGTTCATCACTTCGTTGGCATCCGGCTTGGGTTTTTCGTCAGTTGTACCGAAATACACATGGTCTAATTCATGTTCTTTCAAACCGTTTCCCAAATCTGCCTTGTAAAGAAAGCTGAATTCAAATTGCGTTTCAGTTTCTAATCCCATTTCTTCTTTCAATCGCCTTGTTACCGAACAGACCATCGTCTCTGAATTGTTCGAATGGCTGCAACACGTATTGCTCCATAATCCTCCTGAATGATATTTATCATTGGCTCTTTGCTGAAGAAGTAATTCATTAGATGAGTTGAAAATAAAAACAGAAAAAGCCCTGTGAAGCAATCCTTTTTCATGAACCTGCAGTTTTTCCATTTCACCAATTTCCTTGTCATTTTCGTCAACTAAAATTAGCAGATCCCTCATCTTATTTTTTGTTTTTCACCCACCGTTAAACAATTGCAATTTTCAAAATAGCTCCTAATCATGTTTTTCAAATCGTCATCCTTTAATAATGGAAAAGATTCCAATAAAAATTTCTTATCTGAATCAACTGATCGATAATAGCCAAGAAAAGAAGGAATTTGAGTCTGTACAGCAAACCTCAAAAACCTTAATTCAACGTTAGTTGCATCTGAATCAATGGCATTTTCAATCATTCTTTTGCCTTTCTTAAAATAAGAATATTTGGAAATTGGGTTGATTGTATATTTCGCCATCAGCATCGTAGCACTTCCTTTGTAACCAATCAGTAATGGATTGCCATTCACATTCCCGGCAGACAAAAGTTGTAGCAGCATGTTGCACGACTTCTCTTCTGTTGCTGCTTTATGATAAAGCATTCTTACGGTTTTTAAAGAAGGCACTGTTGCAAAACTGAACGTGCAATAAAACAGTAACCCTGTTAATAATAGTTTCTTCATACCCAATTTAGTTTGTTTATGATCAAACTGTTAAACATTAAACCAATTTTTTTGCGGTTATTGATCCTTACTCTTGCGTTCAGAACCTGGTGGGGCGGCAGCTTCCTGATCTTATTGAAGAGCGAGAGATAATATACGTAAGCGAGGTAAACACCTCCTTTTGAAGAACGCGGAAGCTTTCTTATACCGATCAGCGCTGTCCTGAAATCCTGCTCTATTTCATCTTCAATTTGCTTTTTTGCCGTACCGGTAAAATCAGTCATGTCTACATTGGGAAAATAAGTTCTGCCCAGCAGCTGGTAGTCTTCTTTCATATCCCTTAAAAAATTTACTTTTTGAAAAGCCGCACCCAGCTTCATGGCAAACGGTTTTAAATCATCATACATTTTTTCATTGCCTTCTGTAAATATCTGAAGACACATCAGCCCAACCACTTCAGCTGAACCTAAAATATACTGCTGGTATTTTTCCTGTGTATAATCTACTTTTTGGAGATCCATCTCCATACTTTTCAAAAATGTTATTATCAATCCGCGGTCAATATCATATTGATGAACCACCTGCTGAAAAGAGTTCAGGATGGGGTTTACCGAAATGCGCCTGTCGATCGCCTCAAAACTTTCTTCCTTAAATTTCTCAAGAAGGTATTGCCTGTCGAAGCCATCAAAACTATCTACAATCTCATCGGCGAGCCGCACAAAACCATACACGGAATAAATGGCATTACGGAACCGGGTACTTAAAAAATAAATGCCCAACGAAAAGCTGGTGCTGTAAGTTTGAGTGGTCATTTTACTAACCTGCACCGATAAATTATCAAATAATTGCTTCATGCTTTTTACTTTTTAAAAGTTTCAATAATTGTGTGGCGGCAATTTTTCCGGATATAAGGGATGGTGGTACACCGGGCCCGGGTACCGTAAGCTGACCTGCATAAAACAGGTTCCGGATTTTCTTGTTCCTGACCTTCGGCTTCAGGATGGCGGTCTGCATTATTGTGTTGGCAAGCCCGTAAGCATTGCCTTTATAAGAATTGTAATCGGTCACGAAATCATTCACACAATAGCTTTTTTTAAAATCAATGTGTTCCGTAATTTCTTCACCCACATGCTTTTGCAAACGCTCCATCATGATCCGGAAATATTTTTCCCGGGTTGATTCATCATCCTCTAACCCCGGAGCGATGGGCATGAGCAGAAAAAGATTTTCATGGTTTTCAGGCGCTACTCTTTCATCTGTTTTTGAAGCACAGCAAACATAAAACAATGGCTTGCCCGGCCACCTTGGATCTTTATATATTTCAATGGAATGCTGCCTTAGGTCTTCGTCGAAAAACAAGGTGTGATGAGCTATCGATGGTATCTTTTTACCTATGCCTAAATAATAAATGAGTGCGGAAGGCGCAAGGGTCTTTTTGTTCCAATAAGTCCCGGGGTAATTCCTGTAGGACGCTGGCAATAATTGCTCCACGTGATGATAATCAGCGGAGGCAATAACGGCATCAAAAACAATTTGTTTATCATTCACCACCACAGAAGCCGCTTTGTTATCTTCGACCACGATTTTTTCAACAGTAGAATTATAATGAAAATTAACACCGTTCTCTTCACCAACTTTCACCATTGAATGGATCACTTTCCCAAATCCCCCAACCGGGTACCACGTTCCCAATTTTAAACACGCATAATTCATGAGGCTATACAAAGCGGGCGTTTCCTGTGGCATCGCGCCGAGAAATAACACCGGAAATTCCATGAGTGCAATCAATTTGGGATCCGTAAAATATTTGCGTATATGTTTGCTGAATGAAGAAAATAGCTGCAACCTGCTCACGCCTTTCAACAGGTCTTTATGTGCAAATTCGGTAATAGAAATTCCGGGCATGGACGCCAGGTTTTTCATCCCCGTTTCGTATTTATATTGCGCCTCTTTCATAAATTGATCCAGCCTTTGCGCGCTTCCTTTTTCAATGGATTCAAAGCGTTCAAGGATCTTTGCATATTGAGCAGAAACCGGCACCACACCATCTTCAAACACCATACTAAATGACGGATCAAGCAATTTTAATTCATACAGATCAGCCACCCGGTATCCGAAATCATTAAAAAATTCTTCAAAAACTTCGGGCATCCAATACCAGCTTGGCCCCATATCAAACGTGTAACCATTTTCGGTTTTTAATTGGCGCGCTCTTCCTCCGGGGCTTTGATTCTTTTCAAATACGTGCACTTCGTGACCGGCAGCAGATGCATAAGCAGCCGCGCTTAATCCTGAAAATCCTGAACCAATCACTGCAATTGTAGCCATAAACACACTTTTAATTATGTCGTAATTCCCGGTGCCGGTGATGCCTGTTGCTCTAAGTCTGCTACCGAATGTAAAAAATGAATGTTGCTTCCTTTCTTCAATTGACTGGTTAACTTCTGATGACCAGCAACAAAAACATTTTTGCCTTTAAACTGCTTACCTAAACTGTCCAGGTATTCCTGGATGACCTCCGGCAAATTCTCATGAACGAGAAATAAAAGAAGGTTCTTTGGATCCACTTCTTTTACCACTTCTTTTAAAGATTCAAAGGGTACATTACTGCCAAGATAAATTACTTTTTTGCCCGCAAGCCTAAGAAGGTAACTGGCGAAAAGCAATCCCAGTTCATGAAATTCATTTTCCGGTAAAAACAACAACCAGTCATCATCTCCGGCCTTAGGCAACGGAAGTGAATCAATCGCGGTGAAAAGTTTTTGTCTCAGTAAATTACTGATAAAATGTTCATGAGCAGGAGGTATTGTATCGGCAGACCACATAAAACCAACCCTCACCAGCAGCGGATAAATGATGTTGAGGTAAGCCTCTTTCATTCCGTAGCGTGTGATACAATGCGAAAATATCTTTTCAAATCCCGGTTCGTCATAACTGATGCCTGCACTTATTAAATGCGCAATAAAATATTCGTAACTCTTGTCCCCACTACCGGTGTTTGATTCCTGCACCAGTTTGAATAACTTTTTATCAGGCAGCATACATAAGTCTGATATCTTGTAATCCAGCTCCGCAAGGCTAACAATATTAAGAAGCCGCCGCAATTGATTGTTGTCATAATAACGGGTATTGCCTTCAGTGCGCTTCGGTTTGAGCGCATCATATCTCTGCTCCCACATCCTGATGGTATGGGCTTTCACACCTGAAAACTGTGCCAGTTCCGAAATAGAAAAATTATTCATCTTGTTTAAATATTATCAAAGATATTTAAACAAAACGATTCTACAAATTGAATCTGGTTTTGTTTGTTAATGTTTATAATTTATAAATTTAAACATGATATTTTGTTCAACCGTTTGAAAAAGCACCCCTGGGAAAAAAACGTCTCTATGAAAAACGTTAAGGGAGACGTTTTTTCAAACGTCTCTACAAAGTACCCTTTCCCATGCCTTTCCTATACCTTTCCCATACCTTTCCTATGCCTTTACCATGCCTTTCCTATGCCTTTCCCATACTCTCCTCATACTCTC
>JBQCIM010000102.1:0-39145 GCA_051953735.1 Ginsengibacter sp. | reverse complement strand
AATGCGTCATTAGTAATTGTTGGTCGAAAAATTGGTATTCAAATTTTGTGGAAGGATTTACTTTTTTCCATGTGCTTTGTAAAAAAGCAAGCGTTTCAGGAATATTGTTGCTGCTCATTCTTACGGTAATATAGCCAAAATTGCTTTTGCGGTTTCGCAATATCAACGGACCATTTTGTTGTGCAACATCAGTAAAATGAAAATCTTTTACAACACCAACAATTTCCGCATCGTTACTGTCCAGCATAATATGTTGGCCGACGGCCTGGCGTGCAGATGCATAATTAAAATCGTGTACCATTTCTTGATTAACCAAAACATACCGGTCGGAATTTTGGGCTGGAATTTCAGGCAGGTTTTTGCCTGCAATCATTTTCAATCCCCATACATTAATACAGCCTGCATCAACATCAATATAATTTGCTTGTAAGCTGTCTTTATGATTTGCTTCTCTACGTACCAATGTGGTTAATTGCGTGCCTGTTGCCGGCAAAAATGAACATGCAGAAACATCAACAATATTTCTGTTGGAAGAAACAGCCTGTGCAAAGCGGTCATAATTTTCTGTTTTAAACAGTGTGACGTTTACAACATTGTCTTTATTAAAACCGTAATTAAAATTTAAAATATGCTTGCCTTGTAAATAAATAAGGCTTGTAGTGATGATGAAGATCAGCGACACACAAAACTGCGTAACTAAAAGCACTTTGCGCAACGTTAGTCTTTTAAAAAGTTTGATACTGTTGAGGCTTTTGAATATGTCAACCGGTTTGAACAATGAAATATAAATTGCAGGAAGCAGTCCTGCAATAAAGCCAACTAATACACTAAAGCTGACAAAAATGAAATAAAGTTTTGGGGTATAGTTGAATGTAATATTAAGATATTGATTGAAGGATAAAGCGGAAAATAATAATTGCAAAAAATGCAGGATTATTAATGAAAAAATAAATGACACCAGGGATACAACAACAGCTTCTGTAATAAATTGAGCAAATATTTGTTTGCGTGTTGCGCCTGCAACTTTGCGTACACCTACTTCTTTTGCCCTTGTTAATAATCTTGCTACAGAAAGATTGGTATAATTTAAACAGGCAGATAGCATTACAATCAAACATAAAATGCTCAATACAATCAGCACTAATTTCGGCACGGTCGTACTTGTATTGTTGCCCAATAATTCGCCTGAAACATCTGTTATATTTCTTGCTTTAAATGCATATTGACTACCTGCGCCTTTCGGGTATTCTTTATTGGAAAGTTTATCTAATATCTTTTGCAAATCGGTTTGTGTTTTTCCTTTTTGCAGCAACACAAAAGTGTAGTTGCTCCATACATTATTCCAATCGTTCGGGGGATAATTTAAAATGGAATCTTTGGTTAAACTGTTCAGTGTACTTAATGAAGCCAGAAGTTTAAAAGGCAAATTTGTTTTGCCTGCAACAGGCGCTAACACACCGGTAATAAGAAAATTGCCGTAAGTTGTTTCCCTGTTACCAGTTTCCGGGCCACCGGGGTTAATACCGGTATCATTAAACTTTATGGTTTTGCCGATAGCATTTCCATTCGGAAATAATTGTTGCGCCAGCTCTTGTGATATTACCATTGAAAATGGATTTTCCAACGCAGTTTGGGGATTGCCTTCTTTCAATTTAAAATCCATTACTTTAAACAAATTGCCATCTGCAAAATAGCCGCCGCCCGATGCAATTTTATCATTGTATAAAATGTCGCCGCCGATATTTCTTACAAGCGTTGCACTTGCTTTAATGCCTGTATAATTTTTTCTCAGTTCATCTGCTAATGGCAAAGCTGATGAAGCAACACGCATTTCGTTACCGTCTTTACCCACAGTTTCAATACGGTAAATGCGATCTTTGTTTGTTTGAAACTGGTCGTAACTTTTTTGGTCGGCAATAATCAAAATAGTTAAAAAACATACCGACATACTTACAGCCAAACCAATAATATTGATAAAGCTGAAAGTTTTATTTTTAATAATATTGCGCCATGCGGTTTTGAAATAATTTTTAAACATAAAAGTTGATTTATGATTTTATGATGTCTGATTTAATTCATCATCACTCTTTTCATGATCTTCTCAAATAGCAAACAAACAATTATCACGTTTTTCCATTTTCTCATTTTAAAATTACTCACTTCTCAAACTCTTCACCGGATTGGCAATCGCTGCTTTTATTGCCTGGTAGCTTACGGTAAGTATCGCAATGATTACTGATAAAATTCCTGCCAATGCAAACACCCACCATTGTATACTAATGCGATACGTATACGATTGCAACCACGAATTCATTGCCCACCATGCGATAGGCGCCGCAATAACAAATGAAATAATTACGAGCTTTAAAAAGTCTTTTGATAAAAGTGTCGTAATGCTCGTAACTGAAGCCCCAAGCACTTTTCGTACGCCAATTTCTTTTATTCTGTTCTCTGCCATGTAAGTGGCAAGCCCGAATAATCCAAGGCAGGAAATTAAAATAGTAAGCCCTGCAAACAAAGCCGCCAGTGTGCCGGTTCTTTTTTCTTCACCGAATTTTTTCGCATATTCTTCATCTACGAAATGATAATCGAAAGGATATTGCGGGTTGTATTTTTTAAAAACATTTTCAGCAAGCTGTAAATCTTTTTCTGTTGAATTTCCAGAATTTAATTTGAAATGAATGGTATTAAACCATGACTTGGGGCCCATGATTGCAAGAGGATCTATTTTCTCATAAGGTGATGCATAAATAAAATCTTTTACCACACCAACTACCGTCCAGTCTTTATCATCTGCATGCACAATCTGACCAACCGGTTTTTTAAAATGCATCGCTTTTACGGCAGTTTCATTCAGCAGCATTGAAGTAGAATCGCCCGGGTAATTTTTAATATCTATATCTCTCCCGGCTACAAGCTTAGCTCCCATCGTTTTAATAAAATCCGCGTCAGAAGCCATTCTTATAAAATCTGTTTTTTTATCAGCTTCTGTGCTTCCTTCCCATGTCCAGCCCCAGCCATCGCTGTATCTTTGAGTGATCGGGCTCATAGATTTGGTTACAGCAGTAGCAGCTCCTGTATTTAATAAATCATTTTTTATGAGGTCATAATGCTTGTCGATTTCACCTTCAATAGGCACATAGATCAATTGATCTTTTGAATATCCTGCATCTCTTTCTTCTGCATATTTTATCTGGTGCTCAACAATAATAGTTGAGATGATCAATGCAATGGCAAACGTGAATTGCACTACCACCAGCACTTTGCGTGGATTGACCGCTGACTGTGCAGATCTGAAAGTTCCTTTTAATACTTTCACCGGCTGAAATGAGGAAAGAAAAAATGCAGGATAACTCCCGGCAAGAATTCCGGTGAAAACAATAAAGGATATGGCTACCAGCCAGAAAACAGGATTTGAAAAATTAATAAAAAGCTCTTTTTGCACCAGCAGGTTGAATGAAGGCAAAACAAGCTCAACGATAATAATAGCAATGATTCCGGCAAGAAATGAAAGGAGAATACTTTCGCCGATAAATTGCCCGATCAATGATTTTTTTTGTGCGCCAACTACTTTTCTGATACCTACTTCTTTTGCTCTCTTCTCACTTCGGGCAGTACTCAGATTCATAAAATTGATACAGGCAATTAATAAGATTAGCGCAGCGATAATCGCAAATGTTTTTACCCGTTCAATTCTCCCACCAACATATTTTCCGTTTTCAGATTTTGAATAAAGCCACGCATCCTTCAACGGTTGTGTAAAAACCTCTGTGGTTGATTTGTCAGCATCTTTTGTATGATTGATAGTGATGTCTTTAATTTTAGCATCAAAGGCTGCTTCAGAAACGCCGGGTTTTAATAGCACATAAGTGGTGACAGAATTATTGCCCCAGTAATTATCATCGCCGCCAATGGTTTTCAAATAAGACCACGGCAACAGATATTCAAAATCGGCTTTGGTGTTGTTGGGCAGATCTTTCAGAACGCCACTTACAACAAAATTGGCATTGCTGTCGATGCGGATGGTTTTTCCCATTGCCTCTTCATCTCCAAATAATTTTTTGGCTAATTTGTTGGTGATGACAATATGATAATTTTCACTCAAAGCCGTATTCTCATTGCCTCTCAGCAAAGGGAAACTAAATGTTTTTAAAAATCCTGAATCCGTAAAATATCCCTGAACATTCAAATGCTTTTCTCCAACCGTAAATAAAAAATTAGCATTACTCACTCTGACCGCTTGCTCTACTTCGGGATAATCCGCTTTCAAAGTTGGCGCAAGAATTTTTGGAGTCGTAGCCCAGGCTTGCAGTTTTCCATTAAAATGATCGCGGTTGTTCATCACATAGATGCGATCTATTTTCTTATGAAAGCGATCATGGCTCATTTCATTTTGGATCCACAATAAAATCAAAATGGCGCTCGCCATTCCGATAGCAAGACCAAAAATATTGATAGCAGAAAATCCTTTATTTCTCCAAAGATTTCTGAAAGCAATTTTGAAATAATTCTTTATCATAGTTTATAGTTCTTAGTTCTTAGTTCTTAGTTCTTACTTTATATTTAATAAACACACAAATAATGTGAATTTTTATTTCCAAAACTTTTCGCATACCCATTCCTGTTATCTCCATTGAATTTTCCATTTTCCCATTTTCGAATTCTCCAATTTTCACATTAGCACATCAGCTAATCAGCTAATCATTCGCTCCTCAAACCATCAACAGGATTGGCTTTTGCTGCTTTAATTGCCCTAAAACAAATTGTTATAAAAGCGATGATAAAAGCGATAAGGCCAACAACAATAAAGATCCACCAGTTTAAATCCATCCGGTATGCAAAACTTTGAAGCCAGTTTTTCATTATCCAATATGCAATTGGCGTTGCTATTGCTATTGCTATAATAAATGTGATCAGGAAGCCTGACGATAATGCGGCAACAATATCTGCCATGCTTGCTCCCAAAACTTTTCTTATGCCAATTTCCTTTGTGCGGTTCACTGCATTAATAGAAGATAATCCAAACAATCCCAGGCATGCTATAAAAATGGCAAAGAAGCAGGAAGCTTCAATAATACTTTGCCAACGCTGATCCGCTTCATACATTTTAGAGATACTTGCATCAAGAAATGTATATTCAAAAGGATAATTATTCGTGATTTGTTTCCATTCTTTTTGAAGATTTGCAATCGTATTTTGCATTTCACCCGCCCTTACTTTAAACATAAAGTACTCTTCAAATCCGTGGACAAGGACATGTTGTTCCGGTTCTATTTTTTTAGATAAAGTTTCAAAGTTGTAATCTTTTACAACACCAATTATCGTTGACCGAAGGCCTTCATTGTACACACCAAGTTTAGCATCCTTTCCCAGCATCTTAAACAGTGTTTCATTTACAATACTTGCTCTTGTTTTTTTTGAAGTATCTGAAGAAATAGCCGGAGAAAATGGTCTCCCCGCTACAAATTTTATTCCCAGCATTTGGAAATAATTATAATCAACGGTTAATTGCTTTAGCCATTTTTGCTCCCCATTTAATTTGAACCCATTTGTGTTATAACTACCATCTAATCTCCCGTTCATGCCCGAGAATGACAAAATAGAAGGTTGCGAATTGGCATAATCATTCAACCTTTCACGAACACGTCTTGTAAATTCTGTATCCCAGGTAGGATTTCTTACCATCAACACCTGGTCTTTATCAAAACCCAGATCCTTATTATTAATATAGCGCATTTGCAGGTAGATCACAAAAGCGGCCACCATCAATACAACACAAGTAGTGTATTGCACTATTACCATTATTTTTGAAAACCGGGGATTGATTTTAAATGTCTGAAAACTTTTGATAATAGATACAGGCTTCATCTTAGATAAGATCAAGGCGGGATAATAACCGGCAAGAATACCTAACAAAACTGCGAGAGAAAGTAACGAAAGCACAATTTCTTTCCATGAAAAATCAGCCAAAATGATATGGGTATCCATTACATGATTAAACAAAAACAGTAACGGTTGTAATAGCAATAATCCAAAAGCAATTGAAATGATTACGAGCAATTGGGTTTCTGTCCAGAATTGAAGAATTACTGATTTTCTTTTTGCACCTAGCACTTTGCGAACGCCAATTTCCTGGCTACGTGCGGCTGCATTAGATATAACAAGAAGAATATAATTAAGTGCTGCAATCAGTAAAATAATGATAACGAGACAGGATAGCTGATAAATACTTTTTGCATTTGTATAATGCCCCCAGGGTTGCGAAATATTATAATGGCAATCTGTAATGGGACGCAGAAACCAGCGAAAATTAGTAAAATCATAATCTTTAAAATATTGTCCATATTCTGCCACATAAGGTTTTGTATAATAATCTTTCACCCATTTATTCATTTTAGTCTCAAACTTTCTATAGTTGATATTATTGGCCAGGTCAATCATGTACAAAGTATTGGCCTCATTAAATCCTTGTTTTATCTGATCCTGGTAACTTGGATCAGATGTAATCGGTACTATTAGATCATATTGAATACTTGAATTTTCAGGTGCATCTTCTGCAACGCCGCTTACAGTATAGAGCAGCGTAGTATCCATGTTCAGTTCTAATATTTTTCCTAACGGATCCTCATTGCCAAAATATTTTTTTGCAAGTGATGCTGAAATAACCACATTGTTGTTTGAGCTGAGAACATTTCGCGGATTTCCTTTGAGAAGCGGAAAAGAAAAAGTCGTGAAGAAATTACTATCCGCAAACAGGAAGTGTTTCTCCTTGTAGGTTTGATTATTTACTTTAACGAGCTGATCACCATTATCCTTAAAGCGCGTAATGCCCCTGATTTCAGGAAATTCATTTTGCATGCTGGCACCAACGATTACCGGAAATACCAGTTGGTTTTGTACATCATCGTTTTTTGTAAGAAAAGAGAAAAAACCTTTCTTAGCCGTATCGGTTGATGGAAAAGTATTACTCATTTCCAAACGAAACAGGTGGTCTTTCTTTTTATGAAACGTATCATAAGATTGTTCGTACCTGATGTAAAAAAACAATACGAGACAAAAAGCAATAGAAACAGAAAGCCCTGTAATATTTATAAAGCTTAAAGTTTTATTTCTGATAAGATTGCGCCAGGCGATTTTGAAATAATTTTTAAACATGTTATTTAGTTGTTAGATCATAATTCATAGTTTACAGTTTTCACATTTCGTATAACCATCACTGTTATATCAGTAAATCACCAAATAATACAATTATTCATCTTCAAATTTCCCCATTAGCACATGAGCTAATCACTCACTCCTCAAGCTCTTTACCGGATTCGTTGTGGCCGCTTTTAATGTGTTCAGGCTAACCACGATCATAGTGAGTAATAACACAGCGAGGCCAACTATCAAAAATAGCGACAGGTGAATAGTGATCCTGTAATCATATTGTTGCAACCAACTGTTCATCGCCCACCACGCAATTGGAACAGCAATTACAAATGCAACCAAAACAAGCTTTAAAAATTCTTTCGAGATCATCAGCAAAACCTGGTTAACTGAAGCGCCCAAAACTTTACGCACCCCGATCTCACGGATTCTCTTTTCGACAGTGAAAGAAGCAAGTCCTGCCAAACCAATACAACAAATAAAGATGGCAAGCGCTGCAAAAATGTTGGTCAGCTTGCTGATCAATTCTTCCGTAATAAATTTCTTTCCAAACTCCTGGTCTGCAAACTGGTATTCAAAAGGAACAGAGGGATTGTAGGTTTTAAAAACTGATTCAATTGCTTTTAACGCTGTCGGCAATTCTGCAGAAGCATTGAGCCCGATATCAACAATGTTGGAATTATCCGGCTTAAAATAGATCATCATTGGCTCAACAGGTTTGTAGGGAGACTCCATTACAATATTTGCGGTGACGCCTGTCACAGTGAATGCATGATCACGATAACGAAGTTCGGTGCCAATAGGACTTTTTAAACCCATCGCTTCCACTGCTGCTTTGTTCAACATGATGGCAGATGAATCTGAAGGCAAGCCGCTGAAATCCTTTCCCTGCAATATTTTCACACCAATTGTTTTTGAAAAATCCACATCGGTGCTAAAACCTGTGACAATAATATTGGCATCCGCAGGTTTTCCTGGCCAGTCAGGTGCAGGCGCTTTCCACCATACCTCGGTGATCGGAGAAAAGGTTCTTGTCACTGCGTTGATCATTCCTGTTTTCAGCAGTTCCTGTTTGATCACCACATAGTTTTTACTTACATCAGAAGTAACCGGAATCATGATAAGATTGTTGGCATTATATCCAATATCCCGATTCTTTACATGCTGAATTTGCCGGTAAACAATGATCGTTGCAGAGATCAATAAAATTGAAATAACAAATTGAGAAACTACCAGGATCCTTCGCGGAACCATTGCTTTTTTTCCAGGAAGAAAAGTTCCTTTTAAAACTCTCACCGGGTTAAAAGAAGAAAGATAAATGGCAGGATAACTTCCCGCTACAACACCTGTGAATACAATGATTATAAGAGCTCCGATCCAAAACTGTGGCGACAAAAAATTTAATGATAAATGCTTTTGCACCATTAAATTGAAAGATGGCAACAACAAATACACTGCTGCAACTGATAATATAAAAGCAATAAACGTGAGAATGACCGATTCAAAATAAAATTGCATCACCAGTTGTTTTTTCGCCGAGCCTAATGTTTTTCTGATACCTACTTCTTTGGCTCTTTTTTCAGAGCGCGCAGTGGAAAGATTCATGAAATTGACGCACGCGATCAACAAAATAATAATAGCGATAATGGTAAAAAGACGGACATACTCAATCATGCCACCTACATTTTTTCCATTTTTAAAATCACTGTATAACCGCCATTTGCTCATAGGAAAAGTAAAGTAAGTGCTCACTTTATCATTTGCATCATGTTGCTTTTTTAGGGTATTGATATTTTTATCAAGCATAGCAATATCAGCACCTGGAACCACTTGTAGATAAACTTTCCAGGAAGAGTTTACCCATTCATTCATTGCGTTTTTTACAAAAGGGTCAGAATAATTGAATGCCTTAATAAAATCAAATTGAAGCGTTGAATTATCAGGAGGATCGGCAACAACAGCAGACACTTTCATGTCTTCATTATTATCCATTTTCAAAACTTTATTGATCGGATCCGTATTTCCAAAAAATGCTTTTGCTGTGGATTCGGTCAGCACGATCGAAGAAGGATCACTGATAGCAGTTGCCGCATTTCCACGGATAAATTTCCAGGAAAACATATCAAAGAAATTTCCGCCAACAGTCAATCCTGTTTTTTTAATTTTATTTTCCCCTGTTGAAAAAATATGTGAGTCACCTTGTGTCGTTACTACTGCATTCTTGATTTGCGGATACGTTTTTTGAAGAGAGCTCGCAAGTGGCAGCACCATGTTTGGATCTGTAAAAACCGTGTTATTAAAATTACGGTTCGCCATTACCTGGTAAATGTTGTCGTAGTTTTTATGGAACTTATCAAATGTGCGTTCATCCTGTACCCACAACAAGATAAGAATGGTACAAGTGATTCCAATCGTTAACCCAAGAATGTTGGTCAAAGAGAAACCTTTGTTTCTGAATAAGTTTCTCCACGCGATTTTGAAATAATTTTTAAACATAAAATTGATTTGTGATCTATTAATAATTTAATGTTTGATCTACTCACTGCCAATCATTCACTTCTCAAACTTTTTACCGGGTTTACCATTGCGGCTTTTATTGATTGAATAGCGATCGTAAGAAATGCAATCAGTAAAGCCGCGCTCCACGCGATCAATATTATCCAAACAGTAAATGGGGCGCGATATGCAAAACTTTGCAACCATTTTTGTATGAAATAATAGGCAAGTGGCGAGGCTATGGTGAATGATATCAATACAAGCTTCAAAAAGTCCTTTGATAAAAGGGAAACAATTCCTGGAGTGCTTGCACCTAATACTTTGCGAATCCCTATTTCTTTTACCCGTTGTTCTACACTGAATGTTGTGAGCCCAAACAATCCGAGGCATGAAATAGCGATGGCGATAATTGTAAAATATTTAATCATTGCTGCAAGCCTCTCTTCAGCCTCGTAGTTTTTTTGAAAATCCTGATCAAGAAAACTATACTCAAAAGGTTCATTAGGATCAAGTTTCGCCCACTGTTTTTTAATGGTTTTCAATGCCACTTTTACATTGCCTGCCTTGATGTGTGCAATCAAATAATTGTAGTCAGGCCTTCGGTTCAATAAAAATCCGAAAGGTTTTATATGCGATTGTAAGCCTTCAAAATGAAAATCTTTGACGACACCAATAATGGGAAAATAAACTGGTTCATTTCCAAATTTTGCAACGATGTTTTTTCCTATTGCATCCTGAGCAGAAGCAAACCCAAAGTCTTTTACAGCTTGTTCATTAATGATCATCCTGTTTGCAGTGTCTCCTGGAAAATCTTTTGAAAATAACCGGCCTGTTTCCAACTGAACGTTTAGTGTTTGGAGGAAACTATTATCGATATGATTAATAACAATATCTCGTGTTTGATCGGGTGAATTTCCCTGTTTATAAAGCAGCCAATCTGTTGCATTACGAATGCCCGGATAATAAATTGATGCGCCTGCATTTTGAATAGAGGAGTTTGCCAATAATCCATTTTTTAAGGCAGGATAAATTTCTTTTGCATTTGATGTCCTGAGAGGAATGATGATTTGTTGACTGGTGTTGAAACCAAGATCAACATTACGCAGGAAATTCATTTGGTTCCTTATGGCAACAGAAGCAATGATCAATGCAACAGCGATCACGAACTGAAAAACGACAAGCACTTTCCTGAAGGAAACCGCACCGAGAGAGTTAGAAAATTTGCCCTTCAACACCTGGATCGGCTTGAAGGCAGAGAGATAAAATGCGGGATAAAAACCGGCAAGCAATCCTGTTAAAACCGTGATCGAAACAAACGCAAACAAAAAGACAAGATATTCCTTTAGAGAGAATGAAAAACTATCACCCGATAATTGCTCAAATGAAGGCCGCAGTAGAAAAGTAAGTACTATTGCAATCAAAAAAGAGATGAGCGCAAGTAAAACTGCCTGAGCAAGAAATTGTTTTATGAGTGAATTCCTTTCAGCGCCCAATACTTTTCTCACTCCTATTTCAACAGCCCGTTTAGAAGACCGGGCTGTTGAAAGATTCATAAAATTGACACACGCAATGATTAAGGTTATAACCGCAATGGACAAAAGAATGTAGAGATAAGTGAGATTGCCTCCAGGTGAAACATTATCAGCAGGGGCATACAAATGAACATCCTGAACAGGCAAAAGATATTGTTTCTTAAAGCGTCCTGAAGCTTTAAGATCTGCGCCAGCATGACGATTTATGAAATCAGCAAATTTGTCTTCAAGTTGTTTGGGATCAGCGCCGGGTTTCAGCAAAAGATAAGAATAGAACATGTTGTTATTTACCATATCCGTTAAACTGCTAACCCATTCACCAACATCGCCGCCTTTCATCGACATAAAAAAATGTGCATCTATATGTGAAGGTGTTGTTGAAGGAATGAAAACACCGGTTACTTTATAATCGTAATCGCCATTGGTTGTGCTCTTAATGTGAATGACTTTATTGATAGCCGATTGGTTACCAAATAATTTTTTTGCAATCTCTTGTGAAAGAACAACTGTATTAGGTTCATTCAAGGCAGTGGAAGGATTTCCTTCTTTAAAGCGATAGGTAAACAATCGAAAAAAGGTAGAATCAGCGAAGAAGGCTTTTGTTTCGTAAAATGATTTTATGTTGCTTCCCTGCCCATATTGTAACAATGTTTTATCATCCTGGAAAGCGTCGATCAATCTTGTATAACTCTCCACTTCAGGAAATTCCTGCTGCATCGCCGGAGCCATAGGAGCAGGCGTACGGGCTTGCCGATTTTCTTTTCCGTCTTTAATACCCAATGTTTCTAATTGATATAGCCTTTTACCAAATTCATGTTGTGTATCATAACTGAACTCTTTGTACAAATACATCGAAATGAGCAAACAACACATGAGCCCTGTAGCAAGGCCAAAAATATTGATGGCGGAGAAAGTTTTATTTTGACTGATATTTCGCCAGGCGCTTTTAAAATAATTTTTGAACATGATGAATAGTTTTTAGTTCGTAGTTCTTAGTTGGATAGTAGTAATCACAGAAATAATACGAATTTTTATTTTCAAATCATTTTCGTGTAGGCATGACTGTTAAGGCAATGAATTTCCGCATAAGCCATCAGTTAATAGATTCGCTGGTTTTTAGTAAACACAGAAATAACCAGAATTTTTATTTCACTTATTTTCGTACAGGCGTGACTGTTTCGCCGATAATTTTCACATTATTCACTTCTCAAACTCTTGACAGGATTTGCTACAGCAGCTTTTATTGCCTGGAAACTAACTGTTAACAGAGTGATCAGCAATGCACCAACTCCTGCTGCTGCAAAAATCCACCATGACAGGTTTGTTCTGTAATCATAACCCTGTAACCAGTCATGCATGATCCACCATGCGACAGGAAAGGCAATCAGGCAGGAAATAAAGACAAGCTTTAAAAAGTCTTTTGACAACAATGTTGTAATACCATGTACACTTGCTCCCAGCACTTTACGAACACCAATTTCTTTTTTACGTTGTTCTGCCACAAAAGATGCAAGCCCAAACAACCCTAGGCATGAAATAAAAATGGCCAGGCAACCAAAAATAGTTGCAAGAGAACCAATGAACTGCTGAGACCGGAATTTTTGTTCAAAATCTTTATCTACAAAATGATAATCGAACGACTGGGTTGGATCAGCCTTTTGAACAATGGACTGCAGTTTGGAAATTGTTCCCTGCAGATCATTTTCAGGTTTTACCGTCAGAAAAATATAATTGGCATTTGACGGGGAATTAAAAAATATCAATGGCGCCGGGTGCGCTTCGTTCATGTTATTATACACAAAATTTTTGGTTATACCGATTATGGTAAGCCTTGCACCGCCTCTCCATATCTGCCCCCCAACATGTCCTGCTTTGCCCATTAATTTTGCAAAAGATTCATTTATAATAATGTTCAGGCTATCTACATCAGGATCTTGTGAAAAGCCTCTGCCGGCGGCGAGTTTTATACCAAATGATTTAAGGTAATCTGCATCTGTGGCCACATTGGTGACCAGGATATCTTGATTTGCACTTTTCCCTTCCCAGTTCCAGCCACCGCCGTTATTGTACATTGCCAGTGGTGAAAATGCGCCAAGTGATACAGAACTTATATCATTTGTGTTTAAGATATCTTGTTTTAATGAAGCGAAACTTTTGGTTAAAGTGGGTGTAGTAGGAATATACATCACCTTGTCTTTATTAAAACCCAAATCCCTGTTTTTGGTAAACTGGATCTGGTGATAAATTACCACTACAGCAATAATGATGATCACAGAAATCGCAAACTGTAATACAACCAATCCTTTTCTTACAAAACCGGCATTACCTGCGTTTTTGGTGATCTGGTTTTTTAGTGCCAGCACCGGCCTGAAGGAAGATAAATACAATGCCGGATAGCTACCAGCCACGAGGCCGCATAAAGCACCGATGATAATCAGAAATAAAATATGGGAAGGGTGTAATAAATTCAGGCTTAAATGAATCCCAATCAGGTTACTGAATGATGGCAACACAGCAGCTACCACAATTACAGCAAAAAGAACAGCTAAATAAGCGACAATCAATGACTCAGATAACAGAGCGGCAACTAAACTTTTACGGGTGGAACCAAGCACTTTGCGCATTCCGATTTCCTTTGCACGCTGTTGGCTGCGGGCAGTAGAGAGATTCATAAAGTTGATACAGGCAATAATTAAGATAATTAAAGCCACCATCGAAAACATTTTTATATACTGAATTTTCCCCCGTGATGCATCTTCTTTTCCATTGACAAATGCTCCATACGAGTTCAACCTGTTTAAAGGGTACAGCCACAAAGATTGATTGGATACGTCAGGACTCTTTTCATGAATAAGCTTCTTAAGCTTTTCGTTGAACGCGGTAACGTTGGTATTCGGATTGAGCTTTACCCATGTATTCGTCCAGTTATTTCCCCAGGCATCAATGCCTTGTCCTTTATTTTGATTATAAAAAACCTGGAAAGGCAGCAGGAAATCCTGGCCATAAAATTGAACATTTTGCGGAATATCTTTATAAACTGCTGAAACTTTGTAAGGATGAGTATCCACCAATAACGTTTTGCCAATAGGATCCTCATTACCGAAATAAGTTTTTGCCAGCTTTTGTGAAACAGCAATTTTAGAAATATCATTTAATGCATCTATCTCGTTCCCTTCAATCAATGGAAGCCCAAACATTTTTAAAAAAGAGGAATCAACATAAGCTCCGGATTGTGCCAGGTGCTTATTGTCTAAGGAAACAGTAGCGCTGGCTCCGTCATATCTTGAAACATCCACAACACCTGGAAACTCATGCATCAGGGCGTCTCTTACAAGTACAGATGTAGCAGCAAAAGTGTACATATCCTTGCCATAAGTCTGGTTATTCTCAACTTGATAAATGTTGTTCAGATCAGGAATAGAAGAATTAAAATTTAGGTTGTATTCTACCCACAAAAAAATCAGACTCGCACAGGCTATACCAACGCCGAGTCCTGCAACATTTATGAAAGAAAAGCTTCTGCCTTTTATTAAATTCCGCCAGGCGGTTTTGACATAATTCTTAAACATGCCTAATTCTTAGTTTTGATTTCCGCTTCGGGTTTTTAGATGTTCATTTTTTCAAACTGCCGTTACACCAGTATATTTTCCGTAACAGTTTGCCCATCCAGCATCCTGATAATGCGATGACTATATCTTGCATCGTGCTCACTGTGTGTAACCATCACGATCGTTGTTCCCTGCTCATTTAATTCAGTTAACATTTGCATTACTTCGTTACCATTGGATGAATCCAGGTTTCCTGTAGGCTCATCGGCAAGAATCAATTTTGGATTGTTGACAACAGCCCTGGCTACGGCAACACGTTGTTGTTGTCCACCGGATAATTGCTGTGGGTAATGGTTTTTTCTATGCATGATCTGCACTTTATCCAAAACCTCTTCAACGCGTTTCTTGCGTTCATCACTTTTTACGCCGAGGTAGATCAAAGGCAATTCTACATTTTCAAAAACAGTTAATTCATCGATCAGGTTGAAACTCTGGAAAACGAAGCCGATATTGCGTTTGCGCAGATCCGCTCTTTTTCTTTCATTGAAATGAGCTACTTCAATGCCATTGAAAATAAAGCTTCCGCTGTCAGG
Source organism: Ginsengibacter sp. (assembly GCA_051953735.1). GTDB lineage: Bacteria > Bacteroidota > Bacteroidia > Chitinophagales > Chitinophagaceae > Ginsengibacter. The sequence continues at coordinate 23,827 of JBQCIM010000102.1, read as the reverse complement.
ATCATCTAACAATCCAAGAATGTTTAGCAAGGTTGATTTACCACATCCTGATGGTCCCATTACTGCAACAAATTCGCCTTCCTTTACGTTGAATGAAAGTTTGTTCAGCGCTACTGTTTCCACTTCTTCAGTGCGATAGATTTTTTCGAGGTCTTTAATTTTTATCATTGTTTTGTTTTTTGTTTTTAATGGTTGATTTAAATTTTTATCAGAAAGCCTTCATCCGAAGGAAATAAAGGAAACGAGCTTTGCTGGTTTAATATTTCAGATTCTATATTCTTTTTAAGAATACAATTAAGCTTTGGATTGCAGCAGCTTTCACTTTTAATTGCTATGGATGCCAGCAGGAAAATTACGATGGCAAACATTCTCAGGAAAACATTTTGTTTCATAAAAAGATGATTTAATGATTTATGCTTTTTGAACCTTGAACATGCAACTAATTTAGTCCTTCTTCAATACCAGCTCCTGCATATCTCCATAATTTTCATAACTGCTGGTTATTACTTTATCGCCAGGTTTTAATCCACTCAATACTTCGTAATAATCCGGATTCTGACGGCCAAGCTGAATATCCACTTTGTATGCAGTTTTTCCATTAGGACTTACTTTGAATATCCAATTACCGCCGGTTTGCTGGTAAAAGCCACCTTTCGGTAAAAGTAGCGCCTGTGTTTCATCGCTCAAAGCCAAACGGATCTGGAGTGTTTGTCCACGACGGATTCCTTTGGGAACATCCCCAACAAATTCCATATCAACCTGGAAACGGCCATTGGTGACCTGGGTATAAACCTTCTTGATCTCAAGATTATAAGTCTTATTATCGAAATCAAAATTTCCTTTCAGCCCGATAAAAATTCTTGAAATATAATGCTCATCAATATCCACACGAACCTTATACCCATCTAACACATCAATTTGACCAAGACGTTCTCCTTTATTTTTTGACTGGCCAACTTCTGCATCCAGTGAAGTGAGCTGTCCGTCAATCGGTGCACGAACGATCAGGTCACCTACTTTTTGTTTCATAATAGCCAATGCTTCCTGCGAAGCGTCATACGATTGCTTGTCCTGTGTTTGCTGCTGTGCCCTGGAAACAGAATCCTGCGCTAATATCTGCTCGGATAGCTTTTTCTTTTGAAGAAAATAGTTATAATCATTTACAGCTTTCTGGTATTCTTGTGAACCGATAGCTTTTTGGGCATATAGTCCTTTATCAAGATTATAAATACGTTCTGCTTCTTTAAATTGGCTTTCAACATCAGCCAGGGCATTTTGTTTACTTACCGTATTTTGCAGAGCCGCATTATGATTGATCTGCATCTGTGTTATGGTATTATATACATTGTTTTGCTCACTCATCATATTCATCATCAGATCAGTATTTGATAATCTCAGGATTGGCTGGCCTTTTTTCATCATCGCTCCATCATCTACATATTTTTCTTCCACACGTCCGCCTTCCATCGCGTCAAGATAAATGGTAGTAAGAGGAAGAACCACACCATTTACCGGAATGAATTCCTGGAAATTTCCTTTTTGTATTTCGCTGATGGTAACACGATCAGTGTCAACATTCAACTTGCTTTTTCCCGAGGTAAAATAATAACTTGCTCCGATGAGCGCTACAACGGCTACTACTCCGCCGATACTTACCAGCTTTTTCGTTGACCATTTCTTTTTTTCAATGACTCTGTCCATATATTTTTTTTAAAGTTCGCTGAGAAATTTTTTTGTTTCAGTTTGTTTTTCGAAAAAATTCAATTTTCATTTTCTAATAAATACACAAAGACGTGCCAGTATCTAAATTATTAAAAATGAAATAGTTAGAAAAAGTATTTTTACAAAAGTGTTCGGATATGATACACTTGTCGTTCATTTTTGATACAGAGGAAACAACGGCAGGTTTATAAAAAATGTAGGAATGAAATTAAATGTCATATTTACTTAGTCTTCTGTATAGCGCTGTCCTCGTAAGCCCCAGTTCTTTCGCAGCTTTGCTGATATTGCCTGAATGTTTTTCAATTACGCGCAAAATGGTGCTTTTTTCAACAGAACTCAGATTCAATTCTTTCGGTTCTTCTTCTTTTTTCTCTATCGTTTCAATGGGAGAAAAAATCAGGTCAGAGGATGCAAGGATTTCTCCTTCCGACATGATCACTGCCCGCTCCATCGTATATTGAAGTTCGCGCACATTTCCGGGAAACGGGTATTCTTTTAATTTCTCAATCGCCCTTCCATCAAAATCCAATTGGGGTTTCAGGTATTTTTTTGCGTAGATACTGGCAAAATGATGCGCCAGTAAAACGATATCTGATCCTCTTTTTCTTAAGGGCGGCACTGTTATTTCTACTGTATTGATCCGGTAGATCAGATCCTTTCTAAAACGATTTTCATTCGCCAATTCTGCAAGAGGCACATTGGTGGCGCATATCAGCCGGATATCAATATTGATGGGAATATTGCTTCCCAGCCGGATTACCTGGCGGTTTTGTAAAACACTCAGCAACTTGGATTGCTGCTGGAGCGTGATATTTCCTATTTCGTCTAAAAATAAAGTTCCTCCGTTAGCAGCTTCAAAACGTCCTTCCCTGTCTTCATTCGCACCGGTGAAAGATCCTTTTTTATGACCAAATAATTCGCTTTCAAAAAGTGATTCTGTCAACGCGCCCACATCTACTTTGATAAAAGGTTTTTTTGCTCGCAAAGAATTTTGATGAATCGCTTTTGCGATCAGATCTTTTCCTGTTCCGTTTTCGCCAAGCACTAAAATATTCGCATCGGTGGGGGCAATTTTTTCGATCTTAAAAAAGATGTTTTTCATCGCTTCAGAATCACCGATCAGTTCCTTTCCGATCACCGAAGCATCAGCCGCCGTCCTTTCATCTATAGAGCTTCCTTTTTCTTTTAAAGTTTTTTTAATGCAGTCAAGTAATCTTTCATTGTGCCATGGCTTCACCATAAAATCCTTCGCGCCTTCTTTTAAGGAACGCACTGCCAGGTCAATATCTCCATAAGCTGTGATCATGATCACTGCTGCCTTTGAGCCAAGCTCACGAATTTTTTTTAACCAAAAAATTCCTTCGTTTCCCGTGTTGATAGAACTGTTGAAATTCATGTCAAGCAGGATCAGATCAAAAGAATGTTTTGATAAAAGATGCCGTAAATTTTCCGGATTTTTTTCTGTGACCACTTCCTTCACTTCTGTTTTTAATAACATTTTCACAGCAGTCAGCACGTCTGTGTCATCATCAATAATTAGTATGGTCGCATTCTTTACATTCATAGATGCATGTTTTAAAAGCACATTCAAACAGTTAGTTAGTTTTTTCTTCTCTTTTTAAAAAATAAAATTTACGAGGTTCTACAATTGTAAAAATACAAAACACCCTTATTGGTTGCTTTACTGTTTCGATAAACTTTTTCAAAAAATGTGATTGCAAGATTAATACAATTAAAAATATTATTTCATAAAACAGAAAATATTTGTTTTCCCATCGTACACCTGTTTCAAAAACGGATATACACTGTATCATAAGCGGACACTAACTTTCAAAACCATTTTTAGAATCACTTGAAAAACAACAAGTTGTGTTTTGGCATGCGATTGTATAATCTTACCACAGCAAACAAAATCTTTAAAAATTAAAAATTAAGAATCATGAAACTCCAATCAAACACTTTGTTAGAAAATCTGACAGGAAAAGAATTAAAAATTCTTACAACAGAAGTAAAAGAAACCATTGCGATCTTTAAAAAAGACAGGAAAAGAATTTTCAGTGCAGCGGAATTATGGGATATCCAGCGCCGCAAAAAAAATATTTTTCTCAGAAGAAGTTTTTTCTGAAAATTTCAGGCAATTGATCACTTTGCAAAAAAGACAAGCCGAAAAAAACAATTTTGAAAAATAAAAACGATAATATTGTCAACCTTCAACGGCTCTAAACTCTGAAATGAAAATCGTAACTCAAAACCCAAACACAATGCTTTCTTTAAGAAAAATTTTTAAGTGGTATAATAATGGTGTTAACCGCACTTTTGTTTTAAAAGATATTCACCTCGATGTAAAAGAAGGAGAATTTATTTCCATCATGGGGCCATCGGGCTCAGGTAAATCAACGTTGCTGAATGTGATCGGAATGCTCGACGACCCCAACGAAGGTGAGTATTATTTTATGGGTGAAAATGTTTTTGCCTTAAAAGAAAAACAACGCTCGCATCTTTTTAAAACCCACATTGGCTTTGTGTTCCAGGCTTATCACCTCATTGACGAATTAACCGTTTTAGAAAATATTGAAACGCCATTAATTTATCAGAACATAAAAACTTCTGAAAGAAAAGCGATGGTGGCCGACATGCTCGATCGTTTTCAGATCGTTGGAAAAAAAGATCTTTTTCCTACACAGCTCTCCGGTGGTCAACAACAACTGGTCGGCATTGCACGTGCATTAATTGTAAAGCCGAAATTAATTTTAGCAGACGAACCAACAGGAAATCTGAATTCAAAACAAGGCGAAGAAATCATGAATATTTTTAAAGAATTAAATAATGAAGGTGTTACCATCATCCAGGTAACACACTCAGAAAAGAATGCTGAATATGGATCACGGATCATCAATTTACTGGATGGACGAATTGTGTAACAATCAAATTATCGAATTATCATTTATTGCAACTACTGCAAAAACTAAAAAAAAGAACTAAGATCATGAAATCATTTTTTTTAATTGTGACATTTATCTCTTATACATTTTTTGCAACCGCGCAAAATAAACTAACCCTGAAAGACGCTATTGAAATTGGAATTAAAAATAACCTCCAGGTTTCACAATCAGATCTGCAGATGCAAAAAGCAGGCATCACCTTAAATCAATCAAAAGAAAATATGCTGCCCAACCTCATTGCCAGTGCAGATCACGGTTACAACTATGGAAGAAGTATTGATCCATTCTCCAACGCTTTTATCAATCAAAAAGTAGGCTTTGCAAGCTATGGGGCCAACAGCCAGGTTGTGTTGTTCAATGGATTATCATTACACAATCAGATTGCTGCAAACCGTCTGGGGTATGAAGCATCAAAAATGGAACTGCAACAGGCAAAGGATAATCTTACGATCAACATAATTCTGGATTACCTGCAGGTATTGAGCGCTGAAGATCTTTTGACACAATCAAAAGAACAGGTGGCAGTGACACAAAAAAAAGTGGATCGTTTGGCAATTCTAAACCAGTCCGGCGCAATTTTGCCCTCAGATTTTTATGATTTAAAAGGCCAGCTGGCAACGGATCAAATCGCCATTGTAGATAACCAAAATAATCTTGCAACGGCGAAACTCAACCTGGTACAGCTTTTAAACATTCCTTACAATAAAGACCTTGAAGTAGAAAGAATGCCGGAAGAGAATTTTATTATCAATTATTCCGGAACTCCGGATTCCATTTATCAGCAGGCATTACAGCAGTTTGCACAGGTAAAAGCAGCGAGACTGAGAACAGAAAGTGCCCAGAAAAATATCAGTTCTATTAAAGGACAACTGTTCCCTACCTTGTCATTTGGAGGAAATATCCAAACCAATTATTCAACGGTGGCCACACGCGATTATTTTGTAAACACAACCGAAAATCCTTCGCCAAATTATGTAGAGGTAGATGGCGCACAATACCCGGTTATCGTAAAACAAAATAATTACGAATCAAGAAAGATCAATTTTGGTGACCAGTTGAGCAACAATCTTTATTATACGATAGATCTTGGATTGAGAATTCCACTTTTCAATTCTTTAAAGATCAGGAATCAGATCAAGCTTGCAAAGATTGATTATAAAAACACACAGCTAATGGAAAACAACACCAAAACGCAGTTGCAGCAATCAATTGAGCGTGCTTATGTCAACGTTACTTCGTCAGCCGACAAATATAAATTATTGCAAAACCAGGTAGCTGCATTTACTGAATCTTTTCGCACTGCAGAGATTCGTTTCAATGCCGGTGCCATCACTTCGGTAGATTATTTAATCGCAAAAAATAATTTAAGTCTAGCTCAGAAGAATCTCATCATTGCCAAATATGATTTTGTACTAAGAGAAAAAGTATTGGATTATTACGGCGGAAAATCGCTGTGGTAAAGGGATTGATTCAAAATAAGAAATGCAGGTATTGATTCGTTTACTGAATCCTATCTTTGATTCAAACACGGTTTTTTTCTTATGAAGTATTTCCTTGTCGTTCTTGCTTTTTTTTATCAAAATGCTTTTTCGCAATCTGATCAGTTGAAAGGAATTGTTGTCAACGCTGATGATAATTCACCATTAGCTTCAGCAAGCATTTTTATCAACAATACGTCTGTTGGCACTTTGAGCGATGCCAACGGAAAATTTACACTTAACGGAATTACACAAACAAATTTTGAGCTCGTTATTTCTTATACAGGTTTTTCTACAGTCTCATTAAAGATCAATCCTCAGAATCTCGCAGAATTCCATACCATCAAAATGGTGCCGCGAAAAGAAATTCTCGAAGGAGTTTCCATTATGGTTCCTGAAAAAGATGGCTGGGAAACATGGGGCAAATTCTTTACCGAAAGCTTTTTGGGCGAATCTGATTTTGCCCAACAATGCACGATCGAAAACCCGAAAGTACTTCGCTTCTTTAATGATAAAAAACACAATCGTCTTACCGCTTATTCCAATGGAAGTTTAATTATCCGCAACAAAGCGCTTGGCTATTTAATAAAATACCAGTTGGAAGAATTTGATTATGATTTCAAAAATAAAATTATCACGTACGTTGGCTACACAGGTTTTGAAGTTTTAAAAAGCAGGAGTGCTAAAAAAAGAAATCGTTGGATCAAAGCAAGGCAGGAAGCGTATTACGGCTCCATCATGCATTTTATGCGTTCGCTTTATGAAGACAGCATTTTAGAAAACGGCTTCGATGTACGCGAAAAGATCAGGATAAATAATACCGATACTTTGTTCAATAAAATATACTTGCCCGGAAACATGCCAACCGTAAGGATCGGGAATAATAGTTACAAAGCAAGGCCTGGTGAAATTCCCGCTTTTAAAAAAATTCCGGATTATGTTGATCTTATCAATTTAAAAAATTTTTCTTTTAAAGACGCGGTCACATTTGATTCTGCAACAAAAGAAAAAGAATTTTATTTCGATAATTGGCTCCAGGTTATCTATAAAAACGCAAATTTTAAAATGGATTATTTAATAAAGAATGGAATGCCAAAATATCTGAAGATGAACCAGGTTTCCACTGCTTACTTAATAAATGAGGAGCCATTGCAAATTGAAAAAAATGGCAGTTATTTTGACCCGATGAACCTGTTGAGTTACGGTTATTGGGGCTGGTGCAAAATGGCTGAAATGCTGCCAACAGATTACCAAATCGGAAATTGATCTTTTTTGATCAGGAAAATAAAAAAGGTAAATATTTGTTGATTCACTGGCCTTAAATTTAAAACACAATTGTATCCAGGAGATTTAACAAAGAGAACATTTCTTTTTTTAAGGAATGAATAACTAAAAGCAAAATCGCTGTCAAAGAATTCTAAATTAATCTTCACTTATCTTTGACCACAATTTTTTAACCATTCCTTATGCTGAAAGAAATTAATGAAGCAGTAGATTTTATCAGGTCAGAATATTCCACGCAACCCGGGGTTGGAATCGTGTTGGGAAGCGGGCTTGGAAGCTTTGCAGAAGAAATAGACGCGGAATGTGAGATCGCTTACAAAGACATTCCTCATTTTCCCATAAGCACTGTGGAAGGACATTCCGGAAAATTGATTTTCGGAAACCTGGGTGGCAAAAAAGTAGTTGCGATGTCAGGCCGCTTTCATTATTACGAAGGTTATACCACCAAAGAAGTTGTTTTTCCCATCCGCGTTTTTAAATTTCTGGGCATCAAAACTTTGGTGATCAGCAATGCCGCCGGGGGGATTAATCCAACGTTTAAAGTCGGAGATCTGATGATCATTCGCGATCATATCAGCATGCTTACCATCAATCCTTTGTTGGGAAAAAATGAAGAGGCTCTTGGTGAACGCTTTCCCGACATGAGCGAGCCTTATAAAAATTACCTGGTAGAAAAAGCAAAAAAAATTGCTCTCGAAAATAAGATTGAATTAAAAGAAGGAGTTTATGTAGGCGTTACCGGACCTACATTTGAGACAAGAGCAGAATACAAAATGCTGAACATGCTGGGCGGCGATGCTGTTGGCATGAGTACCGTTCAGGAAGTAATAGCTGCTGTACATCTGGGCTTGCCGGTTTTCGCAATGAGCGTTATAACTGATGTTGGCATTCGCGAAGAAGAAAATACCATCACACATGAAGAAGTGTTGCAGGCAGCAAAAGAAGCAGAACCAAAGCTGACATTGATCTTTAAACAATTGATCGCGCAGTTATAAGAATTCACCTGATGTTTATTTTGAAAAAAATATTTATTGATAATACGCTGATCAAAAAATGGGGTATTTTCATTTTATTGCTTTTTTCATTCCGGTTTTCTTATGCACAAATTCCCGGACGGGGAAGACCGATAAATCTGGAAAACATCGGGCATTCAGAAAGAAACTCCGGTTCGCAATCAGACACTTTAGGCTTTCAGCATAGAAATGATTTTAAAGATTCCATTACTATTTCTTATCACTATCTTAATTCATTGAACAAAGAACTTTTGGATTCTTCCATCAATGATTTCGGTAAAGTTTACAGCGTTCCTGCAGGATATGTTACACTGGGAAATAATGGTAACGCGGCTTATCCTGTTCTGTTTACACCCATTCTCAAAGCCGGCTGGGACGCCGGCTTCCATGCTTTCGATGTTTATCAATACACCGTTGAGAACACGCGTTTTTATAAAACGACAAGACCTTATACACAGCTTGGTTATTTCCTCGGTTCAGGAAAAGAACAGGTAGTAAAAGTGCTCCAGACACAAAACATAAAACCAAACTGGAATGTCGGAATTAATTATCGCCTGATCAATTCACCTGGCGTTTTTCAAACTCAAAATACCAATCACAACAACTATCGCCTTTTCAGCAACTACCAGGGAAAGAGAAAAAGATATTCTGCTTATTTGGTTCTTCTTGGAAACAAGCTTACTTCGTCCGAAAACGGGGGCATCCAAAATGATTCTTTTCTTTTGGATCCCAACAGGAAAAGGCGTTTGGCAATTCCTGTAAATTTAGGAAGCGATACTTTGCAAAACCGGAACATTTTTTCAACACGGATTACCACAGGAAATATTTACAATAATTTCACAGCCTTTCTTCGTCAGAGTTATGACTTTGGAAAAAAAGATTCCATCATGATCAATGACACGACGAAGGAATATTTATTTTATCCAAAACTGCGCTTTCAGCATACCATCTCTTATACTTCATCAGCATATGAATTCAGGGATACTTTAGATAATGAAGGCTTTGCAAAGGCAGACTCAGCCTTCTTTCAGCAGCATTATGATACGGCGCTCAATCCAAAATATGGTTTAAATTTTTTAGTAAAGGAGCAATGGAAATTTGTTTCCAACGACTTTGTGATCAGGCAATTTCCTGAAACAAAAAATCCGGGCCAATATATTGAAGCAGGATTGCGGCTGGAAAATTTTTCAGGATATTTCTCAGGCGGTAAAAAGAATTTTTATAATGTTGTTTTGCATGGAGAATACAGAAATAAAACAAGAAATAAAAAGTGGGATGCCAACGTGAATGGAGAATTTTATCCTACAGGATTGAATGCCGGCGACTTCAATGTTTATGCGTCTCTGGCGCGAACGTTGAATCAGAAACTGGGCGATGTGCAGGTAAGTTTTCAAAACGTAAACCGCTCTCCTTCCTACATTTATGAAGGCAGTTCTTCTTTCAATTTTAATAATAATTTAGACACAAAAAAAGAAAATATAACGGTGCTTACTGCCGTCGCGAATAATCCAAAGTTCACTTTGATGGCGCGGAATATTTCTATTGCCAACTATACTTATTTCAAAAACTTTTACCAGACAGACCAGTTTAATGGCTTGGTAAATATTACACAGTTTACTGCTTCTACAAAAACAAAAATTGTGGGCCATTTGAATTTGTACAGTGATTTTATTATTCAACAAACTGCTGGAAAAAATCCTGTAAGGGTTCCGCTATTTTATACAAGGGAACGACTTGCTTTTGAAGGAAATTATTTTAAAAATTTAAACCTGAGCACCGGTCTCGATATAAAATATAATACGCCTTACAAGCCTTATAATTATTCTCCTGTAATGGGCCAGTTTTTTCCGCAGGATAGTGTCTTGATCAGTAACCTTCCGGAGATAAATTTCTTTTTTAATTTCAGGATAAAATCCCTGACAGTATTTATAAAATTAGAAAATCTGAACACGATAAATTTTGCAAAAGAAGACTTTGGTTTTACCGATAATAATTTTGCTGCACCTTTGTATCCTACGCCTGGCATGGTTTTCAGGTTTGGCATCAAATGGGGATTTGTAAATTAGATGAAAATATAAATTCTCAATATTTCCTCGTTCACTATAATTGCTTTTCAAATTATAATGTTTTTGCAAAAGCCGTTTCTCTAGCTCCTGTTTACAATTTTATCTCTATTTTTGATGGAAAACCAACAACCAGATGAAACGATTTCAATTCTTCACGATACTGATTTTTACTGTTTTATCATTTCAATTTTCATTCGCACAAACCGCTGCCACAACAGAAAGCATTAAAGTAAACGGAAACTGTAGTTTATGCAAAAAACATATTGAAAGCAGCGCGCTTGCTGCAGGAGCAACAGCTGCGAACTGGGATAAAAAAACAAAGTTTTTGCAGATCAGTTATGATCCTGCTGTTACCAATTCTGCAAAAATCCAAACCGCTATTGCAGTTGCCGGTTATGATACGCAGGACTTTAAAGCCAGTGATGAAGCTTATAAAAAATTGGATGAATGTTGCCAGTATTATCGTGTGGATTTGAAAAACAATGATAAAAAAATGGCAGTAAAAAAGAATAACTTTTAAAAATGCTGATCAGAAAAATTGTTACGGATGATAATTCAGCGATGGCTGATATCATCCGTAATTCGTTAGTAGAATTTAATGCGGCAAAGCCCGGCACGGTTTATTTTAATCCCACGACCGATCATTTAAGTGACCTGTTTACTGAAAGAAGGTCCGCCTATTTTGTAATTGAAACAGATCATGAAATTGCCGGTGGTGCCGGTTTTTTCCCTACCAAAGGTTTGGATGAAGACACGTGCGAGCTTGTAAAAATTTACGTTTCAAAAAAATTCAGAGGCAAAGGCTTTGGAAAAATACTTTTAGAAAAATGCGTTGAGGAGGCAAAGAAAGCTGGTTATAAAAAAATGTATCTCGAATCGATGCCCGAATTAAAAAATGCACTTTCGATGTATGAAAAAAATGGATTCCATTACATTCCAGGGCAGCTGGGAAACAGCGGACACAGCGGTTGCGATATATTTATGATGAAAGATTTGAACTAATGGAAATTGAAATCCATCCTTTTACTGCATTTATTCCTGAAAACGTTACTGTCATTATCGTTGGCAGTTTTCCCGGAAGAGAAATAACCCATAAAATTCTCGATGAAGATGAATGGTTTTACGGAGCAAAAAGAAACCAGTTCTGGAAAATTATTTCCGGAGTCTATCAACAGGATTTGACAACCAAAACAGAAAAGCAATCTCTTTTTAAAAAACATGGAATTGGAATCGTTGATCTGTTTTTAAAAGTAAAAAGAAAGGCCGGCAATAATATGGATCAAAATCTTGAAGTGGTTGAATACAATGACAAAGCCATCAAAAAGATTTTAGCAGATCATCCGGTTCAAAAAATATTTTTTACCAGCCGGTTTGTAGAAAAAACTTTTCACAATTTATTTCCTGGAATAAAAACAGCCGAATCGTTACCTTCTCCTTCTCCGCGTTTTGCAAGAATGAGCCTGCAGGAAAAAATAAAGATTTATCAACAAAAATTGCCGGAATAAATTGGGATCAATCTCTCTTCTCCACTCTGCTCGGTGTATCTTTTCCGCTGATGATTGTTTGACTGCTGATGGCAATTGCTTTGATAATTTCCGCCATATTGTTCATATCCAGCGTGGAAATTTCATCACTTGGCTTGTGATAATTCGGTTCATTATCCATCTTGGAAGTGCTGATGGTATGAGCGGGAACACCAAGCGCAGCAAGAGTTGCATTGTCTGAGCGGTAAAATAAATTTTGTTTCGGATAAGGATCAGGTTCAAAATGAAACTTACTTCCTGCAAGATTGGATTGTAATATTTTTCCAAAATCGGATCTTTCATAACCGGTGATATAAGCGCTGTTATTTCCCCATTTGCTATCTGTACCGATCATTTCGATATTGAACATGGCAACTGCTTTTTCAGGATCGATTTGTTTGGAAAAATATTGAGAACCAAAACCACCAATTTCTTCCGCAGTGAAAGTCACAAAGATCAAAGTACGTTCGTTATTATTCAGTTTGCTGAAATAATCCGCCAGCATGATAACCGCTGTAGTTCCCGCTGCATCATCATTTGCGCCGTTGTAAATAGAATCTCCGGTTGCATCCGGTTTCCCAACTCCCAAATGATCATAATGCGCAGAAAAAATTACATACTCATCTTTTTTACTTTTTCCCGGTAAAACACCTACTACATTTGCCAGGGACGAAGAAGTGATATCGCTTTTGATCTCAAAATGATAATTCGCTGGATTTTCATTTGTCAAAACAAAAACCACCGGCGCTTTATCCTCAAAAGTTTCACGGCCGGAACTTTTCAAACGCTGAAATATTTTTTCATGCGCAGGATCCACAAGAACTAAAAATTTTTGATTGCTTTTTATTAAAGCAAATGCCTTGAAAAAATTGGAAGTGTCTGTAATCACCACTTTGGTAAAACCGGAATTTTCATCAATGTTTAAAACGCTATCTGTTGTCAATGCAAATATCTTATCAGCATCAACCGGTTTTCCATCCATATTTCCCGAAGCGGAGACCAGGGTGGCTTTTTTCATGGAAAAAGGTTGTTGATAACCGTTCAATCCGTCAAAGTATTTCAGTCCTGATTTTTTGAATTCCGCAGCAATAAAATCAGCTGCTTTGTCAATATCCGGACTGAATGTTTTTCTTCCGCGCATATCATCAGACGCCAATACGTTTTCAATGCGTGAAACCTGCTTTACATTGATGATCTTATCAATATTTTGGGCAAAAGAAACAGTGCTGATTAAGCAGGCAATTAGCAGGGTAAACCGTGTTTTCAATGTGTATAGTTTAAGATAGAAATTTCAGTAAATGAAGTTATAAGTTCATTTTTTATTCCGGTTTAAAAACCTGGTTGGAAACAGGCGGAATGTCTGGTATTTTTATTAAATTAAAACCATGGTTGGTTTCTTTGTGACAGTCGTTGCAGGTGGCGGTTAATACCGTAAAATCGTCCACAAATTTCTTTTCATCTTTCTCTTTGATCGCATTACCAATATTGTAAATCGGCTCCGAAATCATTCCGATTGATTTTACTTCAGGCCTGTCGGAGCAATACTTTGGAATGTCATTTAATGCTTCCTGTATTTCCCCGATTTCAAAATTTGCCAAAGCCCAGTTCTCATCTTTTCCTGCAAACCAAAGCTTAGCGTGATGCACCTGGATTTCAGACATAAATTCTCCAAGACCGGGCTTGTATACATTGTTGACTGCTATTTGCAAACTATCTACTTTTTTTTGCAATGATGTATTGGACGAAGATTGCTGGCATCCGAACATTGAAAATGTGATTAAGAAAATGAGTAATTTTTTCATGAGGAAACTTTATAATGATGAAAAGTATTTCAAATCATTTATCAAATGTCAGCAACAATTTCAGTATTCTCAATAATTTAATAATTCAATAATTAATTATTACAAACTCATCATTTCCTTAAACTTCACCGCCTGCCTGCGGCTTACCTCAATTTTTTCTCCTCCGGCAAGATCCAGCAAAAGGCCGCCATTAAAATAAGGTTCTATTTTTTCAATCATTCGCAGGTTGATAATATGCTTCCTGTTGGCACGGAAAAAAACTTTTTCATCCAGCCTTTCTTCCAGTGCATTTAAAGATTTTAAAATGAGTGGTTTGTTGGTTCCAAAGAAAACTTTAGCATAATTTCCAACACTTTCAAAAAGACGTACATCCGATAATTTTACAAACCAGCAGCGCTCGCCGTCTTTTACAAAAACCTGGTCGCTCTCTCCTAAAATTCCGCGGTTGTTATAAGAAAGCATTTCCTCTTCATCTTTCTGTTTTACCTTCAAAAGCGCGTCAGCGAGGCGTTTCGGCTCTACAGGTTTCATTAAATAGTCCAGGGCATTTACATCAAAAGCCTTCAAAGCATATTCATCATAAGCAGTGACAAAAATGACATGTGGCGCTTTTTCCAATTCAGTCAGCATATCAAATCCTGTTTTTCCCGGCATCTGTATATCCAAAAAAATAAGATCAGGATTAAGCGTTTCTATCTTTTCAATTCCCTCACTGGCGTTGGCTGCTTCACCAATGATTTCCACATCAGGAAATTCCTGCAGCATTCTCTTAAGTTCGCTCCTGGCAAGACGTTCATCATCTATCAAAATTACTTTTAGCATATTTCTTATTTCTTATTACTTACTACTTACTACTTACTACTTACTACTTACTACTTACTACTTACTACTCACCACTCACTACTCCATCGGCATCACAATCTTCGACTGCACTTTGTTCGCACCATCAATTTCTTCTACTTTAAAATAAGCGTTTCCATTGCAAAGGAATTTCAACCGGTCGCGCGTACTTTTGAATCCAAAGCCGTCATCCGATTTCTTTTCAAGATTGCCGGAATTCTGAACGATCAATTCAAAATCTTTATCATGAAATCTTGAAATGATCCGGATAATTCCGCCATTAATTCTTTTGCTGATGCCGTGTTTAATGGCATTTTCAACCAGCGTTTGCAACATCATCGGGGGCACAGGCTGGCCGAGTGTATCTTCATCAATCTCCATTTCAACTTTCAGTCTTTCTTCAAAGCGCATTTGTTCCAAAGCAAGATAATCTCTTACAATATCAAGTTCTTTATTTAATGGAACTGTTTCCATTTTTTCTACCTGCAGACTGCTTCTCAAAATGTTGGAAAGCTCTGTGATAGCGGTTCTTGCACGTTTTGGATTTTCATCCACGAGTGCACGGATGCTGTTTAAAGAATTAAAAATAAAGTGTGGATTGATATGAGATTTGATCGTTTTTAATTCCAGTTCTTTCACGGTTTTTTCAAGATTCAGCCTGTCCACTTCAGCCCTGCGGTTTCTTTCCAGGTAATGCCAGATCATGTAGAGCAAAAGCCATAACGCAATTAAAATGAAAGTAAAAATGATATCCCACCAAAAGCGGCCTTTGTGTTGCTCTTCATATTTCCACACGCCGTCGTTATTGCGATACCATCCTGTGCTCCTTTTTATATTTTGAGCAGCAGCATAATTCAGCGAATCTTTTGCATTATCTTTTTGGGCTAAATAATAATTGGTTCCCGCAAGGCCAAGTGATTTTTCTTTTGCCATCGCATCTTTAAGGCTCTGATTTTTTTCATATTGGACCAAAGACGTTCCTGAAACAACAGCAGTAGTTTTAGCGCCATAATAGGCAAGTAAGCCGGTAAGCATCACGCTGGAAATGAACAATGCAATTACCTGGTCAGTTGCCAGCTTTATCCAATGGATCTTTTTTAAAAATAATCGAAGTAAATGTGTGGCAGCGATGTACCAAAAAAATTGAATGAACAGGATGGCAAAAAGCAGGCTTTTTCTTTCTCCGGATTTCCAGTAAACGTCCTGTAGAAAAAAATAAAAGAAGGCAAGATTCAATAAAGTCCAACCTCCCCAACCCAAAATCTGGCAGACCCAATATCGAAAAGTTGTTCTGTGCATTATACAAATTTAATGGCTGAAAGCAGCTTTGTTATGAATGACTTGATTAGTGGTGAAAAGCATTGTTTGAAAGGCTAAAGTTGTGAACTTCACATCCTGAAAACCCGTTCAATCTTTGCTTTAACATTTTTAACTTTAAAAACTTTAGTTTTACAAGGTAGAAAAAATATTGAATGCAAAACCAAAATTTAAATAAAGAAAAAGATACCTTAACGTCTGCTGACAAAGAATTTGAAAATAATATTCGTCCCGTAGCGATTGATGAGTTCAGCGGGCAGGCACAGATCATTGAAAACTTACGCATCTTTATAAAAGCTGCCAAACAGCGTGGCGAAGCACTCGATCATATTTTATTTCATGGGCCTCCGGGATTGGGGAAAACCACTTTGAGCAGGATTGTTTCCAATGAATTGGGCGTAAATATTAAAGAAACCAGCGGACCGGTTATTGAAAAACCCGGCGACCTTGCAGGCTTGCTCACGAACCTCGAACCTAATGATGTTTTATTCATTGATGAGATCCATCGTTTGAGCAATGTGGTGGAAGAATATTTGTATGCAGCAATGGAAGATTACCGGATTGATATTATGATCGACACCGGGCCAAATGCAAGAAGTGTTCAGATCAATTTGAATCCCTTCACGTTAATTGGCGCCACAACAAGAAGTGGTTTATTAACTGCTCCATTGCTTTCAAGATTTGGGATCAAATCAAGGCTGGAATATTATGATACTGCTACTTTGCAGAAGATCATTTTGCGTTCCTGCAACATTCTTAAAACGAAGATCACCTCCGACGCGGCAACTGAAATTGCCGGTAGAAGCCGTGGAACGCCAAGAATCGCCAATGGTTTATTGAGAAGAGTGCGCGATTTTGCACAGGTGCTTTCTAACGGAGTTATCGATCTGAAGATAACGCAACACGCGCTGAGGGCATTGAATGTGGATGAATATGGTCTGGATGAAATGGACAATAGAATTCTAAGCACTATCATTGAAAAATTTAAAGGTGGCCCCGTTGGAATTACCACAATTGCAACTGCTGTCGGTGAAGAATCCGGAACGCTGGAAGAAGTGTATGAACCTTTTTTGATCCAGGAAGGGTTTATCATGCGCACTTCGCGCGGAAGAGAGGTTACCGAAAAAGCTTATCGCCATTTGGGAAAAATTCCTCACCGGAATTTGAAAGGTCCTGATCTGTTTTCGCAGCAACAGTAAACGAATAAATAATTTCATTTTTTATTTGAAGGAAACTTTCACCGGTTTCCCATCATATTGAATTATTGTATCGGCAGTTTTAGTTTCATCAACACCAACTCCTTTATTTTCATTTACCAACACAACTTTGAAAGTTCTTTTCTTTAGCATTCCTGGGAAAAAGCCTTTTCTTTCAGAAATGCTTAATTCCTTTTTTGTATCATTCCAGTTGAAAGTGAATGTAGCAAATTCTCCATGCTCATAATTGTAAGTATCATTCGCATCTTCATACAAAGTAAAATGTCCGTCAGCACCGGGATAAATTCTTAATTCAATATGATCAGCCGGTTTTTGAGTAGCATATTCCATCACCTCTCCCATAGGAATGATAGAACCTTCGCGAACATACAAAGGCAGAATATCAATTGGCGCAGCAGCATCAATCGTTTGGCCGCCACTTAATTTTTTTCCTGTCCAGAAATCAAACCATTTGGTATTTTTTGGAAGATAAACTTTTCTTGTTGTTCCCAATTGATTGGCCTCATTTCCTGAATACAATTGCCGGGTTACAGGATTTACCAAAAATGCCGGCCCAAACATGTATTCATCAGGAATGTTATAAACCTCACGATCATTTCTAAAATCAAAAGCAAGCGAGCGCATGATGGTATAATTATTCCTTGTCACTTCACTCGACAATGAATAAATATAAGGCAACAACCGGTAGCGCAGATCATCAAATTTCAGCAAAATACTTCTTGTCTTTTCATCCCAGTTTTTGGAAAAAAGAGCGCGCTCGCCTTTGCCATGAATTCTGAAGATCGGGCTGAAAACTCCAAACTGGAACCAGCGTGTAAACAATTCGCGAAAAGAAGGCTGAGACCAATCCGGAATTCCTTGCGGAGAAACGCGGGAAAGATAACCACCAATATCAGAAGTCCAGTAAGGAATGCCGGAAACACACGCGTTAATTGCCTGCGGAACCTGGTTTTTAAAGGAAGAAAAAGTGGTAGTAATATCAGAGGACCATAAAGTAGCAGCATTGCGTTGCTGCCCTGCAAAAGCCTGTCTTGCCAATAAAAAAATTCTTTTTTTAGGAATATCCCTTCTCCATTTGTTGTACAGTCCTTTAGTATGTTCCAAAGAATAAGAATTAAAATAATCGGTTCCTTGCCCTGTATAAAATTTCGCTCTTTTTCGATCGTTTGGGTCTTCCGTATCCGGCTCACATTGATCTACCCACCAGGCATCCCAGCCGTATCGTTTTACAAGACTGTCTCTCGCCTGATCCCAATACATTTCCCTTGCTCCGGGATTGTGTGCATCATAATAAGTGTCTCTCGTATGTGCGACAAAATTATCCCACGTAATGCTGGTAAGAAATCCTGCTTTTTTCAAAGCATTAAAATTATTGGTTCCCGAACCAAAGCACGGCCAGATGGAAATCATCGCATGCAAATTGGCTTTATGAAGTTCATCTATCATCGCTTTTGGAGCAGGATAAGCAGATGGATTCATTACGTGAGAACCGATGGGAAGCGGTGCCCAATAAAACCAGTCCTGTACGATCACATCAACAGGAATGTGATTCTTCCGGTAATTATCTTTTACTGATAAAACTTCCTGCTGGCTTTTGTACCTGTCCTGGGATTGAAATAAACCAAAAGCCCATTTTGGATACATAGGCGCAACGCCGGTAATATCTCTGTAAAGATCCATTATGTGATCAAATGAAGGGCCATAGAAAAAATAATAATCAACCATATTGCCACTTTCAGAAACATAACTGAACTGCGAATTGTTTTTTTCATCACCATAAAATTTTGATTCGGCATAATTATCCCATAACAGTCCATAGCCTTTTGTGGACAACAAAACCGGGATGGCGCCGGTCAGATATTTGATGGCCATATCCTGGTTGCGGCCTTTGTAATTGATGGAAAGAGAATCCAAAGGATGACAGCCAAGCCCATACAAAGCCTCGTCTTTCGGCGATTGAAAGGAAGTAGCGCAACTATAAGTCTTGATCCCAACGATAGAAGTGTCGCGCATCAGCTTACTGTTTTCATCCGCTTCTGCAAGAATGATATTTCCGGCAAGATCAGTAAAAGTAATAGCCTCGGTTTTTCGGTCAACTTCTATTTTCATTCTGGAAGTGGTGATCACAATGTGATCTTTATTTTGATCTACAGAATATTTTTTCAAATAAGATTTTACAGGCTCGACAACTAATGATTTTTTCTCGGGCATCTTTTGTAAAACCGTATATCTTATTTCTGCCAGATCATTGTTCAACAGGTAAATATTCATGCTGCCTTTATCCAAAATAAAGCTGGCACCAAAGCTGGTTTTTTGAAAAGATTTTACCTGTGCAGTAGCCATGTTTATGGAGAACAAACATAGAAGAACCGGCCATTTCATGCCGATGGCTTTGAAATAGATCATCAGTAGTCTTTTTGAGATAAAAAAATTGATCAAAATAAAATCAGCAATTATTTCACTACACAAAATAATATTTTTTTCATCTTCGGGAAAGAAGATAAGGAATGCGTCAGGGATGGTTAAAAAATAGCAGGAAAGAAATCGGGATCATTTCTTTCTTTACTGGAAATTCTTTGCATTCGTTCATAGAAAGCACAGAAAATACCAGTCCGCAAATAATTGCGAACCAAATCTTACTATAAAGCTTTTAAATTTTATTCTGATGTTACAGGATCAATGATCGTCGAAACTTCGCTGACAGAATTGGCTGGAAATCCGCCTTTCGTCGCATGTTCGCGAATCATTTCTTCGTTAGGAGCAATGTAAACACAATAGATCTTATCACCGGTAACATAGCTATGAATCCATTGAATTTCAGGGCCCATGTTTCTAAGAACATCACAGGATATCTTTGAGATACCTTTCAATTGTTCTGCAGATAAATCTCCTGCTCCGGGAATATCTCTTTCAATTACATACTTTGGCATAATAAAAAATTTAAGTGGTAAAAAATTAGAAATGCTGAGATTGAATAGGATAATTTATTCTCCGATATTCAGGTGGCTGAGGGTTGAAAAAGAATCGTCTGCGTTCTTTGAATCTTCTTGAAATATCTGTTAACCAAATATAGACTTTTTTGTGACAAAAAAATATTTCTTTTAAGCCTCGATGTAATTCAAATCTTTTGAAAAAGTTTCCTGCATATAATGTAAAGCCCAGAGTGCAAGACCTATGGTTAATGCAGCAACAACAACTCCTGCATAAATGATGGAGCCATGAAAAACGCCGCGCAGATATTGAAAAAGCAAGGCGACAGGAACGAGCGAACCTCTTACAAAATTCGGAACGGTGGTAGTAACTGTTGCACGAATATTGGTCCCAAATTGTTCTGTGGCGATGGTCATAAAAATTACCCAATAACCCGCAGAAAATCCCAGAATAAAACAGATGACATAAAAAACTGCAAGACTAATTCCACGCAATAAAAAATACGCGGCAATAGAAAGAATGATCATTACAAGAAAGGTATAAACAACTTTGATCCTGCTTTTCAAATACTGGCTCAGGAGTCCGCTGCCAATATCGCCCAAAACCAGTCCTGCATAGCAATACGCTACAGCAGCGCCTGCATTGACAGTGCCATGAACGCCTAACACTTTTCCAAATTCAGGTGAGAGAGTGATGAGAATTCCGACTACAAACCAAAGAGGGATTCCAATAACGATACAACGCAAATATTTGAGTAGTTTTTTTCTGTCAGAAAACAGGGAAAAGAAATCACCGCGACGATGATTTTCCTTTTTCAGATTTCCAAACATTCCCGATTCTGCAACACCAATTCTGAGAAGCAATAATGAAAGCCCAAGGCCACCTCCAACAAAAAATGAAGTTCGCCAGTTAAATAATTCAGCTACAAAAAAACCAACCACTGCTCCGCTCACTCCCACTGCTGCTACCATCGTTGTTGCATAGCCGCGTTTTTCTTTCGGCATTATTTCGGCGACCAACGTGATGCCTGCTCCTAATTCTCCCGCCAATCCAAATCCTGCAACAAAACGCCAGACAGAATAGGCTTCAATAGAATGAACAAAGCCATTGCAAATATTCGCAACAGAATAAAGAAATATCGAACCGAACAAAACATACAAACGTCCTTTTTTATCTCCCAGAATTCCCCAGCAAATTCCACCGAGCAACAAACCAATCATCTGAACATTCAATAAAAAAATGCCATGATCGGTCAAAGTTTGTCCACTAAATCCAAGCGATTTCAAACTTGGAACTCTTACAATACTAAATAATAAAAGGTCATAGATATCTACAAAAGATCCAAGCGCAGCAACAAACACAGCAGCAGTAATAACAGATTTCCTGGCAGTATTTTCTGAAGTGGTTATTCTCATAAACAATTTCTTTTTTCAATTTTTATTTGCAAAAAATCAGTTTTGTTATTTCACATTTTTTCTTCTTTCCATCAGCTCGCGAAAAGTCGTTAAAATAAATCCGTTGTCTTTCAGAAATTTTTTAAATCCCGGATCAAGCATGGCAAGCATATCAGCTTTTCTTTTTTCACCACTGTCAGAAATAGAAGAAAAAACAGGAGAAGGATCAGTGCAATGCATGATAACCATGGTGATCCCGGGTTTGAGTTGAAGCATTGCTTTTTCATAGAGATCAACACGCCATTTGGCCAAAGCCGCGTCGCTTAACCCTTTTGGCGGATTCCAATCATAGCTGCTGTTTACAAGATCATCCAACAAAGGCAATCCGCCGGCCCATATTTTTTTCCCAAGTTCGCGAAAGCCCTGCATTTGTTGAGCAGAAAAATTCATCTCTTTTTGAATGTAAGTATCATGTCCTCCGGGAAACATCACCGGAATTTGCTTTTCAATTCCAAGCTGGATATATTTTAATAAAAAAGGAACATTGGCAAACAACGTTCCCATGTGAGAATCCAAATGCGTAGGATGAAAATCCATTTGCTCTGCGCGGTTCAATTGCGCCCTGATCTCTTTGTCAACTTCATCTGCAGAAGCATGTTTGATAACGTCGGGAACATCGGCCCACATGCTTCCGGTAGAATCTGTCAAACCCGGAACTACACCGGCTCCTGCAAGCGGCCCCCAGCGGTAATCTTTCCATTCTGAAGTGAGCGTAAGATGCAAACCCGCATCAATTTCGGGATGCGCTTTAATGTATCTCACTATTTGCGGGACCCACGGACAAGGCATCATCACGCTGGTAGAATTGGCAATTCCTTCTGCAAAAACTTTTTCAATTCCTCTGTCAGAACTTAAAGACATGCCCGCATCATCCATGTGAAGAATAATTACGCGCGCGTCCTTTGGATATCCTAAACGCTCTGCATAAGTACTGTCCTGCGATGCAGCGGAAAAACAAATAAAGATGAGCAGAAAAAAAAGTATTGAATTTTTCATTTGCAACATATTTTTCTGAAAATTAATGATTCCTGATTTCACCGGGAATATTTTTTTAGAAGAAAATATATTTACGTTTGTGCATCACAGTTATATTCAATTTTCAAAAGAAATAAAAAAAAAAATCGGTTTATTGGTTGACTTACTATTTAAAAAAAAATTGCATTTTTAAAAATCAAAAGTTTATGGAAATAATAAAAGCAATCAATCTTGCAGTGGCCTTTTTTCTCGAACTGGCGATGATCGTTGCTTTTGGATATTTTGGTTTTCATTATCCAAAAATTATGCTGATCAAATACATTTTAGTGATCCTGTTGCCGGTAATAGCAATGGCGCTTTGGGGATATTTTGCTGCTCCAAAATCAACACATCAATTGCAGCAACCCCGAAGATATTTTTTTGCATTAGCCATGTTTGGAGCAGCAATTGCATTATTATTTCTCACAGGAAACTCAATGCTGGCATCAGTTTTCGCTATTCTCGTTGTTATCAACCAGACATTATTACTTATCTTAAAGCAATGATTTTAAGTAAGAATATCTTCGTCTATGCAAGACTGTTATATCCATTCTTTCTGAAGAAATAAAACAGGAATCGTCATTATTTCTTTGCTCACTGAATTTTGAAGCTGTGAAAAAAAAGCCCCACAAAAATAGTGGGGCCGGGATTTCAAAGGCTTACAGAGGATTACCTTCTTCCCCAATTTTGATTCATACGATTGTATTTTTTGTTAATCTGCTGAATCTGGTGATCTCTTTCTCTTTCAGCGTTACGGATAGCCACTTTTTTCTGGTGGTTTCTCATGTAACGGTTATTCTGAATAGACATCACTTCATAATTGTAACGATCATTAATTTTTTGAATTTCCATTGCGCGTTGATTTGTGTAAGAATAATTCCTGTTATTATCAAAGCGGTGATCATTATCATAACGACCGTTGGAAGCGCTGGAATAAGCGTCATCTCTGTCATTCCAGTTTCTGCTGTGGTTGCTTTGGGCAAATGAAACAGTGAAAATGCCGAGTGAAAGCAACAGGGTAAGAATCTTTTTCATAGCAAAATTTTTTAATTGTTTGTAAAAATTGTTTTCAAAAGATGAGATGCTTTTTTGAAGAAGTGGTTTAACAAAAGAATGTTAATAGATGTGACCAAACCACTTGAGAAAAAGATATTGAAATCCAAAAATTTAAACCGGCATTTCATTTGCAAAAGGAGTAAATATGAAAAGAATGATAATGCTTAC
>JBQCIM010000101.1:0-81671 GCA_051953735.1 Ginsengibacter sp. | reverse complement strand
GGAGAGTATGAGGAGAGTATGAGGAGAGTATGAGGAGAGTATGAGGAGAGTATGAGGAGAGTATGAGGAGAGTATGAGGAGAGTATGAGGAGAGTATGACTAGAGTATGAGGAGAGTATGACCAGAGTATGAGGAGAGTATGACCAGAGTATGAGGAGAGTATGAGGAGAGTATAGGAAAGGCTGGGAAGATATGGCAAAGGCATCCGAAAGGTATGGGACAAGTATTATAATCAAAACGTATAAGGTTTCTTTTGCCGTCGTCTGGTCTCCCGACCAATGACATTACCGGTTGAAAGTGTATCGTCTCCAACCAGGTTGTTTTTATCTTGTGCATGCCCTTGGTCGCGAGGCCACACACGCGGCGGTGTCAAATAGGAATGTCCTACCTGACAATAAGAATTTACCGTCGTCTGGTCTCTCGGCCAACGACGTTACCGGTTGAAAGTGCATCGTCTCCAACTAGGTTGTTTTTATCTTGTACATGCCGGTGGTCAGGAGACCAGTCGGCGGTTTTCTGATTACCTTCATCTTCGTTCTTAAAATAAAGAGAATGGCTAAAGTTCAGGTTCGCTATATAGTCAACAATGTTGACGAAGCGATTACATTTTATACAGAAAAGTTAGGTTTTAAATTGGAAATGCATCCGGCGCCTCCTTTCGCGATGTTATCGCGTAATGATCTCAGGCTGGTGCTAAGTGCTCCAAATCCCTCAGCCGGAGGAGGCCAGCCAATGCCCGATGGAACTCCACAAACACCGGGAGGCTGGAACCGGTTTTCAATTGAAGTAACAGATTTACCTGCTTTGGTAGAAGCACTTCGAAAGGCCGGAGCACATTTCCGTAATGATATGGTTACCGGCATTGGAGGCAAACAGATCATTGTTGATGATCCTTCAGGAAACCCGGTTGAATTATTCGAGCCGCTTTTGCCTGAAGCGCGCCTCTGAAAAAATTCAATAATCTAATAATTCAATAATTATTCAGCTTCTTCTATCCAGATAGAAATAGTATGAGGTGCGGTTTCGTTGCCCCCGAAGTAAGGCCATAATTTATATCCTTCCGCCAATGGTGTGGTACTTTCCCGCGGCATTCTTATCTCTGTTTTATTTGCTGTAAAAACATATTCACTGTCCAAAACTTTTATGCAGCAGGTAACCGGCATTCCGAGATCAATTTTACCGATCTCTTTAAAACTCATGATGCCTTTGTTATAAACATAACCGAAAAGATGTAGCCCATTATCGCTCCAGCGCCACCCAATACGCGCGCTGTATTCGTGATGATCGGCATTATTATCACTAAAACCCAAAAGCTTATTGATGTCTGACTGGTTGTGCGGATCACTGGTTTGGTAGATCGCCGAACTGTCAAATTTAACTTCAAAAGAAAGAGTGGAAAGATGAACAGGAACGAAAATACTTTTATCGCAATATTGCTGGCCTTTTAAAATAGTGTATTTGATAAAATGGTTGGCAACGGTTTCAGAATCTGTTTTAGCATTAGAAACTTTACTTTCAGTTTGTTCGGTTTTCTTGCTGCACGAAGCGAGTAAAAGCATAAGAATGCTTAGAATAAATAATTTGTTTTTCATAGGTAGGAACCAATATTTCCGGTAAGTATCTTACTAACGAAAAGAGCAGTTTCAAATTGTTGCCTGTGGATTTCTTTTGGTTAAAATAATGCAAAAGAGCATTGGCAACTTTTTCATGTTGTTTTACAGTAAACGAATAAATATTTCTCTTTTCTTTTTTCAGAAATAATGTAACCTGTAAAGGTTTTCTTTAAAAAGATGTAAATATTTTGCTTATTTTTATAAGTCAAATTAAATTGCTGTACCTTTCCTTTTAGATAAGTCGTAAACGCATGAGTGCTGCTAAAAATAGTTCAGATCCTCAAAAAATGAATGTCACAGGAAGTAGTAAGCAGCCGGAAAAAGGCGAAGCCACTCCATCTCCAAAAACGTTTAATTCGAACCTGAATACCGCCAGCGATATTTTCATTTCTGTTGATGCGGATTGGGATTTTATTTTTATCAATGAAAAAGCAGAAAAGTTTATCGGCCAAAAAGCAAATGAAGTTTATGGTAAGAATTTTTGGAAAATAATGCTCCTCCATACTAATACTGAATTTCACACAAAGCTGCTGGCGGCAATGAAATCGAAATCATTTACGCAGTTTGAATATTATGATGAACAGAAAAAAGAATGGTATCATTTTCATTTTAATCCCTCTGATGAAGCGTTTGCCATTTATGGAAATCTCAGTAAAGATGAACGGGCAACTAATATGCAAATGGAAGAAAGCAAAGAACGCTATGAAACTTTCATTTCCAAAACGACCGAAGGCGTTTGCCGTTGGGATCTGAAAAAAACGGTTTCGATTCATGAGCCGAAAGAAAAACAGGTGGAAGCCATATTCGAAAATACGGTTGTTGCCGAATGCAATGACGCGATGGCGAAAATGTATGGCTATAAAAAAGCGGATGAATTGATGGGAGAAAGGCTCGATAAACTGATACTTCCAAATGAAAAGAATAATGCCATATTTGATGCTTTCATCGAACTGAATTACAAATTAAGCGACGTTGAAACTGCTTTTACTGTCCGAGAAAATACAACCTATTTTCTGCACAATTTTATCGGGATCATCCAGGATGAAAAGCTGGTAAGTATCTGGACAACACAAAGGGATATCACGAGCCAGAAATTAATAGAAGCCACTCTGGCAAAAACCCGTAATCAACTGAACTTTGCATTGGCAGCGGGCTCTGTGGGAACGTATGTGTGGAATTTTAAAACAAATAAAATCACGTGGACAAAAGTTCAGGAATCGTTATATGGATTAAAGGAATATTCTTTTAAAGGAACGCTTGATGACTGGCTTTCGTTTATTCATCCAATGGATGCGGAACCTACACGGCAAGCGATTGAAAAAAGCCTTTTAGAAAAAAAAGAACTTTCAGTTGAATTCAGAATTTTCTGGCCTGATGGTTCGTTGCATTGGATCCTGAGCCGTGCCAATACTAACTTTGATAAAGACGGAAAACCGATTGAAATGTCGGGCGTAAATATTGACATCAGCGAACGCAAATTCAAAGAACAACTGATTCTTGAAAATGAAGAACGTTTTAAAGCGCTGGTTCAAAATTCATTTGACGTGATCACTGTTTTCAATCCGGATGGAACGATTACGTATCAAAGTGAATCTATCGAAAGAGTTTTAGGTTATTCTGCCAGGGAAAGACTGGGAGAAAATATTTTTGAGAAAACCGTCGTTCATCCTGAGGATCGCGAAGCAGAAAAAAAATTATTTGAAAGATGCTTGGAAGAACCTTCTAAATACATGCAGGGCGAGCTGCGAATGCTTCACAAAGACGGCCGCTATCGCATCATGGAAGTAGGCTGCATCAATCTTATCAATAATTCCAGCGTCCATGGCATTATTAAAAACTATCGCGATATTACCAAACGCAGAGAGATAGAAAAGCAAAAAGAAGAATTTATTGGCGTTGCCAGCCACGAATTAAAAACGCCGGTAACCAGTATCAAAGCCTACGCTCAAATTCTTCATGATACCCTCGTGGAAAAACAGGATTATGTTTCCGCTGATCTTTTATTAAGAATGGATCACCAGATCGACCGGCTGACAACGCTTATCAGCGATCTGCTTGATGTAACCAAAATCACCGAAGGGCAGCTGGTATTGAAACATGAACAATATGACCTGACAGAACTGATCAATGAAGTAGTAACAGATCTGCAAATGACAACCAAAAGGCATAAGATCATAAAAAATTTACAGCCTTTAAAACCGCTGACAGGTGATAAAGAACGAACCGCGCAGGTAATTGTGAATCTTCTTTCGAATGCAATAAAATATTCGCCCAACGCTGATAAGATCATTATAAAAACTTCTTCCACAGAAAATGAAGTTACCGTCAGCATCCAGGATTTTGGAATCGGAATTTCAAGCGAAATGCAGAAAAAATTATTCAGGCGATTCTTCAGAGTTACAGATGAAACAACCAGCACATTTCCCGGATTGGGCCTTGGGTTGTTCATTGCCACAGAAATTGTAAGAAAACAACACGGACGCATTTGGGTAGAAAGTGCCCCAAAAGAAGGTTCTACTTTCTGTTTTACTTTGCCTTATGTTTTTTAATAAAAATGTTTTTTTTCAAAGAAATGATTTGGAAAAAATGTTCTTTTGCAAAGAAATATTTTATCCAAAACGTAACGTGGTAAGGTGTTACAGGGGAAATAAATACTAACTGATCAAACATTTAATTACCCAATCTTAAAAAATAGAAATTAGCAAAATTGGTTTGTTTACCGGAAACAATTGAAAGCAACGTCAGATGTTAAATCAATTGCAGTGGTATATTCTTTGTATTTATGTGCTAAAACGCGGTATGAAGAAAAAGATACTTATAACGGACGACGATGAAGGTGTTCAGGATATTTTTAAACTGATCTTCGAAAGAGCAGGCTACCATGTAGAAATTCATGGTGAAGCCTCCTCCATTCTCGAAAACAATTATACCTATCCCGATTTGTTTTTGCTCGACAGACAGTTAAGCGGGCAGGACGGATTGAAAGTTTGCCGTTTTTTAAAAAGCCAATCTCAAACAAAAGATATTCCTGTCATTATCGTTTCTGCTACTCCGGGAATTGGCAAGCTGGCCCGGGAAGCCGGCGCTGATGATTTTATAGAAAAACCTTTCCAGATGAAGGAACTGCTGAACGTAGTTGCCAAATGGATTTAAAGTTTTTATGTAGAAAGAAATTCTCTCTAAATTTCCCTTCCCCGGTTTATATTTTTACTGCTACTACTTTTCTCCTTTTTTAATTTGTTCTTTTTATTTTCTCTTTTCAAAAAAATATTTGGTCAAACTAAATAAATTAGTATTTTTGGTCTAAATAAATTAGTCAACCATGTCACAGGCAGGCCAAAATCTGAAATATCTCCGCAAACTTCGCGGATGGACACAGGAAGAATTCGCAAATAAATTAGGAATCAAACGTTCGCTTATCGGCGCTTATGAAGAAGAAAGAGCCGATCCCAGATTGGAAGTTTTGGAAACCATCAGCGAAATTTTTAAAGTGAGTCTTGATGAGCTTTTACTGCAGGATCTGAGTGAGCAAAAAGCCCCAAATTATCTTGCCAAAAGAAGGCAAATGAAAATGATGAGCGCTGACAGAAATGTGATTCATTTTGTTCCGGTAAAGGCTGCTGCCGGTTATCTTGCCGGTTATGCCGACAGTGAATTTATAGATGAACTGAATACTTTCACTTTGCCAATGCTTTCAGGGGGCAGTTACCGTGCGTTTGAAATTATCGGGGACAGCATGATGCCAACGCCAAGCGGAAGTGTTATTGTCGGTCAAAAAGTTGAAAACATTGACAGTGTAAAAAATAATGCAGCTTATATTGTTGTAAGTAAAAATGAAGGAATTGTTTATAAAAGAGTCGTAAAAAATAATAAGAATAAAAATAAATTAACCCTTGTCAGCGACAATCCTGCCTTCCAGCCTTACCAGGTTCAAACAGCTGATGTTTTGGAAATGTGGCAGGCGCAGGCTGTCATCAATAAAGTAACACACCATCAAAGATGGGATGTGGATTCTTTGGTAAATCTTGTAAGTAATTTGCAGGATCAGGTAAGTTCACTGAAGAAGAAAATGAATTAGAATTGTTTATGTTTGTAAGTTCGTACTCCTTTGAAAAAACATTCAAATCAATTTCTGAATTTCATCTTTTCATCATTAAAAAATAAGAATCATGATCAAATTACAAATCATCGGGCACCTGGGCGGAGATTGCACCACCAATGAAGTTAGCGGAAGAACCGTAATTAATTTTAATGTAGCGCATTCTGAAAAATACAAAGATGCGCAGGGGAATATGGTAGATAAAACTACCTGGGTGAGATGTGCTTACTGGACAGATAGAAATTCAATTGCACAATATTTAAAAAAAGGTCAGTTGGTTTATGCTGAAGGTTCTCCCGAAGCAGAAGCATACATGAATAAAGAAAATCAGGCTGCAGCCACTTTAAAAATGAATGTTTTCAGAATTCAATTGTTGGGCGCGAAGAATGAAAACCAGGCAGGAAGCACACAACAAAATTCTTCATATCAATCATCTGCATCTTCCAATGTAAGCCAGCCTGCAGCTACACAGGTTGAAGAACCAGCCGATGATCTGCCATTTTAAAAATACATTGTCTGAAGTTAATCGGTTTCAGCAATGAAAGTTTTTAATATCTTTTTTATCGTTGTATTTATTTTATTTGCCGCATTGCAGTATAATGATCCTGATCCTTATGTTTGGATGCCCATTTATCTTTATGCTGCATTCATTTGTTATGTGGCAATCAAAGGAATATACAACCGCCTCCTTTATGCCATTGGCTTTGTTGTTTATGGGCTTTATGCTGTGTTTTTATTTTTTGATCATGATGGAGTTTTAAGCTGGATCAACAATCATCGTGGCGAAAATATTGCTCAAACAATGCAGGCATTAAAGCCATGGATTGAAGAGACAAGAGAATTCTTTGGACTCGTTATTTTGATCTTTGTTCTTCTGATAAATTTGATATGGCTTTCAAAAAACAAGAAAGTAAATTCTTTGTCAAAAGCCTGAAGGCGAATTTATTTCTCTTATTTTTGAAAAATGATTTCTAAAATAACATTCTTTGTAAAAAAGAATTCGATAGCATTTCTCTTATCCCTTTTTGCTTTAACGCAATTTTCGGCTGCTCAATCCCAAACCCTTTTTAAAGGAAAAATTATTGATGAACAATCCAACCCGATAGAAGGAGTTTCGGTTCATATTCTGAACAGTGAGTATGGAACAGTTACAAATTCAGCGGGGATCTTTGTGTTTAAAGATGTTCCCGCCGGGAGTTATATATTGAATGTAAGCCATTCTGGTTTTGCTGAAGCAAATGAAAAAATAACCATCAGTGGTCAGTCACAAAACGAGGAAATAGTTTTACATCCCGAATACAAACAATTAAGCGAATTAACTGTTACAGCGCAAAAAAGAGAAGAGCTTGTGCAGCAGCTTCCCTTGAGCATCACTTCTCTTTCTGCAAAAGCAGTGAAGGATTTCCATGTCTGGAATGTAAATGATCTTACTGCCTTGTCACCCAATTTGTATACAGGAGATCCGGGCGACAAAAGAAATGTGACTTCCATTCGCGGCATTGTAACTACCTCTTACGATCCGGCAGTTGCTACTTATATTGATGGAGTAAATCAATTTGGATTGGATACTTATATTTCGCAATTGTATGATATTCAAAGAATAGAAATTTTAAGAGGCCCTCAGGGTACACTTTACGGAAGAAATGCAATGGGAGGAGTGATCAATATCATTACTAAAAAACCGGAAAATAAAACAACCGCTTTTGCAGAAGCTAGCGTAGCAGGATATGGAAAGGTACGGATTACTGCAGGAGTAAGAACCGCGCTGATAAAGGATAAACTATTTTTTGGCGCAGCAGGATTGTATGAAAAAATGAATGGTTTTTATACTAACGAATTTGACAACAGCGATTATGATAAGCAACACAGCATTTCAGGAAATTATTACCTGAAATATTTTATCAATCCAAAATGGGATCTGAATGTGAACTTTAAAAATGTAAGTAACAGGAATTACGGCCCGTTTCCATTGGTAGTTGGTGATGATGCTTTAAAAAATCCATACAAATTAACGCAGAACGCAAAAACAGAAATGTTTGATAATACTTTGAACGGTTCATTTTCTATCAATCATTCAGGAAGCAATTTCAATTTTAATTCTCAAACATCTTATCAATCCAATTACAGGTATTACAACAAACCGATTGATGCTGATTTCTCTCAGCTTGATGGAATCACAATTATTAATAATTATGGTAAGGACTGGAATCATGTGAATGTTTTCACAGAAGAATTAAAATTTTCTTCACCAGCCGTTACAAACAGTTCGCTAAAATGGACCGCCGGAACTTACTTTTTTAATCAAAACAGTCCTGTAAAACAAGCAACGCATTTTGGAAAAGATGCGCAAATGCTGGGAAGTCCGGATATTGACTATTCTTTAATTAACACTACAAAATCCAAAAGCACAGGCATTGCATTTTTCGGACAGGCCACTTATGATGTTACCAGCAAAATTACTGTGACAGGCGGTTTGCGATATGATTATGAACACCAGCATCAGAATATTTTGGGAGAATACCAAAAAGATTCTACCGCTTCTCCTGCCTTTGATTTTCAGCCAGACACTTCTGCATCTGCCAACTTCAGTGCCGTTTCGCCGAAGCTTAGCGTAGATTTTCATTTTACTCAAAACAATAGCTTTTATATTACCTATAGCAAAGGTTTCAGAACCGGTGGTTTAACGCCACTTTCTTCTGACCCGTCACAACCGGCGCTTTTCAAGTTCAAACCTGAGATCAGCAATAACATAGAAGCTGGTTCAAAAAATACGTTCTTCGATCAAAAACTGGTTCTGAACGCCGCCCTATTTTATACAATCATTTCTGACGTTCAGGTGCCAACCCTTGTTTTGCCAGACGCAGTTACTATCACAAAAAACACAGGAAAATTAACGAGCAAGGGAGCAGAAATGGAAATCAATGCATTGCCCTTTAAAGGAATTCATGTAAGTTATAATTTTGGATATACTGATGCGGTGTACAACTCTTTGAATCTTTCTCAAAATAATACTTCAGAAAATTTAAAAGGAAAACATCAAATATTTACGCCGGATGTTACCTCTATGCTCGCTGTTGAATACTCGATTTCTGTTGGCGCGAAAAAAAATACTGAACTTTTTGCTCGTGGCGAATGGAAATATTTGGGAAAACAATATTTTGATCTTGCCAATACAATTGAACAAAAGCCATACAGTCTTTTCAACAGCAGCATTGGCATCAATTGCAAAAACTGGTCATTGTCAGTTTGGGGAAGAAATTTAAGCGATAAAAAATACATTCTTTACGCTTATGATTTCGGCGGAATTCATTTAGGCGAACCACAATTGCTGGAAGCTACTTTTGGAATAAAAATATAGGATCAAACTTTTTCAGTAAATCAATAAATAAGAACGATTCTTTTTTTGCAAAAGATTTGGTTTGGAAATTGGTTGATCTATCTTATCTGATTTTCTTCTAAAAATTTTTGCATGAAAAAAAGTTTCCTCTTTTTCTCTTTGGTTTTATTTTTTCAAATTGCTTTTGCACAAACCATTCAAAAAGTTGCTCCCGGGATCTGGAAAATAACCTACGGTACGCCTGAAAAGCATCTTCCGACAGAATTTAAAGAAAAGCCTTTGCTCCCATCTTTACAAAAACTTCCTGATGATAACATTCCTCCTTTTGATTTGAAAGAAATTCATTTTTCAGAAATGCCTTCCGGAGTTCTGGCAGAAATGGAAGTGGATTCTTCAGAACGGTTTTATGGGTTTGGGCTTCAGATCAATTCATTCGAACAAAGAGGAATGAGAAGAGAGATCCGAACGAACAGCTGGCCTGTAGGCAATGTTGGTTTCAGTCATGCGCCGATGCCTTTTTATATTTCTTCAAAAGGTTATGGTGTATTGGTTAATTCTTCGCGATACACGATTTTTTATATGGCATCGAAAGGAAAACTGAAAACGATGTTGCAAAAAGAAGAAGCAGATAGTAATAAAAATGTCGCATTAAATACCGTTGAATTATATGGGAAAAAATACACCCGATCTGATGAAGTAAATATTCTTACCAAAGGAACGAAAGGAGTTGAAATTTATATTTTCAAGGGGCCTTCCATGAAGAATGTAATGCAGCGTTACAATCTTTTTTCAGGCGGAGGAGCATTGCCGCCCATGTGGGGGCTTGGCTTCGAGTATAGAGCCAAAGCTACTTTCAGCGATCAACAGGTTTTACAAACTGCAGAATATTTTCGTGAAAAAAATATTCCTTGCGACATGTTTGGGCTGGAACCAGGCTGGCAATCTGCTTCTTACTCGTGTTCTTTCAAATGGAATTTGAATAATTTTCCTCATCCGGATTCTTTCGTGAATCAAATGAATTCTCAAGGTTTCAAATTGAATTTATGGGAACATGCCTATACGAATCCGGCTTCGCCAATATTTCATAAAATTGCTCCTTATTCTGGAAATTATACCGTGTGGTCAGGCGCTGTTCCGGATTTTATTTTGCCACAGGCAAGAAAAATATTTGGTGGTTATCATGAACAGAATTTTGTAACAAAAGGCATTGCTGCGTTCAAATTGGATGAATGCGACGCGGCAGATTTTTCAAAAGGCGACAGGGAATGGAGTTTTCCTGACATTGCTCAGTTTCCCTCCGGAATTGATGGAATACAAATGCGGCAGATCTTTGGTTTTTTATATCAGCAAACAATGATGGATCTCTACAGAAAAAATAATAAACGCACGATGTTTGATGTTCGCGCGTCGTATCTTTTCGCGTCGCCTTTTACAAGTGTTTTATATTCCGACATGTACGATCTGCATGATTATGTTCGCATGATCTGCAACTCGGGTTTTGCTGGCATAAACTGGTCGCCGGAATTGAGAGAAACCTCTTCTGATTCTGAATTGATCCGCAGAATGCAAACAACGTTGATGTCGTCACATATGGTCGCCAATTGCTGGTATTTGAATCTTCCGCCGTGGCTCCAATACAATACGGATAAAAATGTAAAACATGAATTGTTGGCCAATGCAAAAGAATTAGAAGCGTCCGCAAAAAAACTGATCGATTTGCGAATGAGCTTGCTTCCTTATTTATACAGCGCTTTTGCCAAATACCATTTTGATGGAACACCGCCGTTTAGTGCGTTGGTCCTTGATTATCCGAATGATAAAAATGTCTGGCGCATTGATAATGAATATATGATGGGTGAAAGTATTTTATGCGCGCCGTTCATTGACAGCGCCTTATACCGCGAAATATATTTTCCTGAAGGAGTTTGGTATGATTTCAATAATAATAAAAAATATGAAGGGGGAAAAAGTTATGAGATCAAAATGTCGCTGGACGAAATTCCGATGTTTGTAAAAGCCAATACAATTCTGCCTTTGGCCCACCCGGTTAATTTTGTAACGCCTTCCACTATTTTTCAAATCAATTGCCGCATTTATGGAAATCCTAAAAAGCCAATTGAATTATTTGAAGACAACAGTTTCAATTTTGATTTTGAAAAAGGAAAATTGAATTGGGTAAAAATATCTTTTTCAGGAAATAAAATCAATACAAGCCGGAGTGGAAATTATTCCGGAAAACTGTACGACATCAACAACTCGTTCGAAAAATTTTGAGGAAAGTTTCTCCAAAAGAGAAATAAAAATTGTGCTTTTTGTTCATTTACTATAAAAAATAAAAGAAAAATGCAAATAAAAGTGGTTTAAAAACAATAAGTTACAACAGAAATAACAAAAGGGTATCATATTTGAGTAAACGATTATAAATTCTAATCGTTTTACAATGAAAAACAACCACAATGCTTTTTTATTTATCCTGGTTTTTCTTTTCGGGATAATTTCAAAAGCCAATTCGCAGGACACCTCTTCTATTCGCAAAGATTCAGTGACCAATTATTCAACTTTGAATCAAAATGCAGATACAACAATAACCGACACTTTACAACAACCTGTTTCAATCGCTGATACGGTGCATGATCCGGTTTCAATTAAAAGACCCAAGCACGTTGCAGATAGTTCTTCTGATCTGTACACCAATAAATTTTCCGATTCATTAAAAAATTCTTTTTCGATCAACAATGGTTACTACATTCAATATCCACGTCAGTTTATTTTGAGAATTTATTTAAGAAGCAAATTTGCTCCTTTTACAATTTCATCCAACGGAAAAGAAGATTTGAATTATAAAACCAATTCGAAACTTGGACTGGGACTGGGTTTTACATATAAGGCGCTGACATTAAACGTGGCGTATGGATTTAATTTCTTAAATCCTGAAAACGGAAAAGGGAAAACAAAAGGCATTGATCTGCAACTTCATCTTTATCCCAAAAAATGGGCTATTGATGCTACAGGCGCTTTTCTCAATGGATATTATTTGGATCCAAAAGATTATAACGGTCTTAATCTTTCTGATTATTATTTGCGTCCCGATTTACAAAGAAATGTGATTGGCGTTTCTGCGTATCATTTAACCAATTCGGATAAATTTTCCTACAAAGCCGCTTTTACACAGAGAGACTGGCAAATAAGATCTGCAGGATCGTTTTTGTATGGCGCCGAAATTCATTATGGAGTGGTAAGAGGCGACAGCTCGCTTGTTCCGTTTGGTGCCAGTCCTGATTATGTTCAGGCAGGAATTGACAAAATACAGTTTTTGGGAATCGGTCCCGGAATTGGATATGCCTATACTTTTGTAATGGGAAAATATTTCTTTATTACTGCATCAGCCATCGCAAGTTTGAATGTAAATATTTCTGCTGAGTCATCAGGAATTATTAAAAATACGGTTACGAAAATTTTGCCTGCCGGAAATTATAAAGCTGCAATTGGCTACAACAGTGATTCATGGTGCATTTCAGCTTCACTGATGGGAAATGCTTTATATGCGGGAAGCGCTATTTCTCATAAAGAATATTTTTTGCCAACAGGAAATGTAAGTTTTATGGTTGCGAAAAAATTTGGAACAAAAAGAAAAGACTAATTTTAAATCGAATTGGGTCATATATACTAAATTCATTTATGAAAGCTATTACTAAAATTGGCTTATTATTACTTATTTCAGGATTTATTTTCTTTTTAGCAGCATCGTGGCTCTCTCATGTAAATAAAAAAAATAAAGCAGAAGACAGAATTCGGAGATTATCTGTTGAAAACATTCAGTTTAAAGGAAAGGTAATGAGCTCAATTGTTATTGACCGCTACGGCAAACAGTATATCGTATTGTGTATTAAGCTGGATTACACAAATACTGATAGTGTTTATATATTTAATAATTTATCCGCACTCAGAATTAAAGATGGAATTGCGACAATTCCAGGAGGTTTATATGAGAAAGGCCTTATCGCATCATATGTTGAAATCAATATGGATAATAGTTTAAAGAATAAAATTTATTATCAGAATGGAGAGGAGCGTGAATATGAAATTGGACTTGGTAGCGGCGGCTTAATTGAAAATGATATGAAAGATTGTAATTGACAAAATCAAATGTATAAGTCGGGAAAATACTTTTGCAATTTTTATAATTGTTTAAAAAATTATCTCTCCAGACGAATGAAAATAATTTCATGAATTTTATGTCATAGATTTCATCTATCAATTAATATTATTTGCATCTATCTTACTCCCCTCACCTTCATTTGTAAAGTATAAACTTTTTGAGAAGCCGTGATGAATAAAAAATTTTTGTCTTTGCCGGCAAAGGTGATGTTGCCGGTCCAATCTGCAGGAACATCAATATGTTCAATTTGTTTTCCTTCAGAATTATAAACAGTGACTCCATTTCCGGTGAGATAAATATTTCCCTGGTTGTCAATTGTCATTCCGTCGGAACCTTGAGCAGTAAACAAAGTTTTATCTTTCAAACTTCCATCTTTGGCAATCGTGTATTTATAAGTTTTATTTCCCTCAATATCCGCCACGTACAAACATTTTCCATCCGGCGTTCCGATGATCCCATTTGGTTTTTGAAGATCATCAATTACAACAACCGGATCATTTTTTTTCTTTAAAAAATAAACTTTTTGTCCTTCCAGATCAGGCGATTTTCTCTTCCAGTAAGAACGCTGATAGTATGGATCTGTGAAATAAATAAAACCAGCAGAAGTAACAAAAACATCATTCGGGCCATTCAAAAGTTTACCATGAAAATCTTTCACTAAAACGGTTACTTTTTTATCAGGACTTATCGACCACAATTGATCGTGTTCGTCGGCGCAACTGATCAGATTTCCCTCATTGTCAAAA
This sequence comes from Ginsengibacter sp., assembly GCA_051953735.1. Classification (GTDB taxonomy): domain Bacteria; phylum Bacteroidota; class Bacteroidia; order Chitinophagales; family Chitinophagaceae; genus Ginsengibacter. The sequence continues at coordinate 67,717 of JBQCIM010000101.1, read as the reverse complement.
TACATTCCATTGGAACGGCCGGCATCTTCCATAAACAGAGAAAGCTTTCCATCAGTGGAATATTTCCATATTTTATTATTTGGCTGATCAGTAAAAAAAACATTGCCGTCTTTATCCGTCGCCGGGCCTTCTGTAAAACTAAACTGATCGGAAATGAGTTGCAATTTTGCTCCATCTGCAATAACGGGGCTTCCATTTGTTTGAGCTTCAGAATTAGACATAACGGCAATAAAAAATAAGAAGTGAATGAATTTGAGCATATTGAATGTAAAGTTAAGCTGTTCGAATCAACCAGCGATAAAATCCAAAAGAGTATTTATACGAGTTGAATCTTCGTTAATTTACTAACACGTTGGTAAATTCAATAATTGCAAAAAATAGCAGTAACGCTATTGTTCAGCATATCACTCCAATCTATCTTTGTATCAGAAGTTGATTGATGTTACAAACATTAATCACCAATCCAAATCCCTTGAAAATCGTTCCCAATCCAGGAAAAACCAAAGAGTCCGATATCAATCAACTTCTTTTTTTTGTATTCAATATTTGTGAAAAATATAAATCCTGATGAAAAACCAAGCCATTTAAACGGCTTTAAAAGTTTAACCCTGAAGAAATCCAAAACCAACAGGATTAAATAATTAAGAACTTCCGCACCAATCCAGCGGAAGTTTTTATTTTATAAATACTCAAAACATTATTATTTGAATATTTAGCCCTGATCTTTTTAACTTTACAAACATCGCAGGCTTTCAAACTATTAAATCATTCGTTTATGATTGAAATAATTCAGGGGCTTCCAAAAAATGTTGCTGCTTTTAATGCAACAGGAAAAATAACAGCAGACGATTATAAAACAACGATTAACCCGTTGGTTAAAAAAATAGCACATGATTTTGGGAAGATAAATTACCTGCTTGTTATCAACACTTCTTTACGAAATTATACAGTTGGCGCCTGGATAAAAGATGTTTTCCTGGGTTTGCGATATTTTCCGAAATGGAATAAATTAGGAATCGTTTCGAAGGAAGCCGGCATAAAAAAGTTTACCAATTTTTTCGGCAGGTTTCTTCCTTCTGTTACAAAAGGTTTTATGATGGAAGATGAACGAATTGCTAAACGGTGGATTTCCGAATAATCTTTTTTCTCTAAATTCATTTTACCAAATAAAATTTGATGAATCAAATAGCCATTGAGAATTTATTTGTGATAGATATTGAAACTGTTTCTGAAAAAGAACACTTTCAATTGCTGACTGATGAATGGAAAGAATTGTGGACAGAAAAAATCAGCAGGCATCTTCCTGCCGACACAACTGCAGAAGATTTTTATCCGATGAGAGCCGCTATCCTCGCGGAGTTTGCAAAAGTTGCCTGTATTAGTTTTGGTTATTTTAAAAGAGAGAATAATCAGCCGGATACCTGGCAATTCAGAATAAAATCTTTCTGTTCTGAAAATGAAAAAGAATTGTTGAATCAATTTGTGGCTACATTAAAACAATTGCATTCAAATCATAGCAATTGGATTTTTACCGGTCATAATATCAAAGAGTTTGACATTCCATTTTTATCACGAAGAATGCTCATCAATCAAATCCCGATTCCGCCGTTTATTGATTTTCAAAATATGAAACCCTGGGAAACGCCGGTTTTGGATACATTGCATCTTTGGCGTTTTGGCGATTATAAACATTATACTTCTTTAAAATTATTAGCAGCAGTTTTAGGAGTACCAAGTCCAAAGGATGATATCAGTGGATCTGAAGTTGGAGATGTTTATTGGAAGGAAAAAAACCTGGAGCGCATTTCAATTTATTGTGAAAAAGATGTGGCAACTGTTGCTAATGTTGTTTTAAGGTTTAAAGGTTTGCCTTTGCTGAAAGAAGAACAGATCATTTTTGTTGGCAGGAACAAATCACAGTAAAGCAACAAATAATTGTATTTTTTCTTACAAACTTAAAAGAGAATCGAGTTTGGAATGATATAAAGAGAAATCGTTTAGGTTATTATGTCCTCCATTTTCGATGGTAATAAATTCATAACCTGGTTTTAAAACTTTCTTCAATTTTTCAGACAAACGATAGGGAATAATGTCATCTGAAGTGCCGTGAAAAATAGTTACCTGTTCTTTTACATCTTTCAAATATTCAGCAACAGGAAATTTGAAATGCGACATTCTGGTTACCGGGTAAATTGGCGCATAATGACTGAATAAACTGGGAATACTATAAAAAGGAGTTTCTAAAATCAATCTTTTGCAATCTTCCTTTGCTGCGATATAAGAAGCAAGGCCACAACCCACAGATCTTCCATAAACAATGATACTGTCAGCAGAAAATTTGGAGTGGGCCAGTTTATAAACTTCTTTTGCCTGCACGTACATATTTTCTTCCGTTAATTTTCCTGTTGTTTTTCCGTATCCAGGATAATCAGGAATCCATATTTCATAACCATGTTTGGTAAAATTATTTACGACTCTTTCATACCTTATTACGTTTCCTCCGTTTCCATGAAAATAGATGACAACGCCTTTTGGAGTTGAATCAGTGGGAAAAAACCGGATAAGATTCAACGTATCGGTTTTATTCATCGGAATATTTACTTCTTCAAAAGGAACTGAAAATCTGAATTTGAAATCACGTGGCAAAGGCGCTTTATGAAACAATAATTTTTCCTGTAAATGATAAAGCGCAATTCCGATTCCGCAATAAATTAAAGTAGCAACAATTGTAATTCTATAAATTTTTCTTGTGGTGGATACTTTAGGCATTTCTTACTCTTATAACTGATAACTTTTCACTTAACACTTCTTCAAATTCCTCCTTCCTCATCCAAAAAAACACGTTTTAATTTTAATTTTCGAACCGGCGCTACGATCAACGGGAATTTTTCTACTGTTACATTGCTTTGTTCCAGACCAAAACCTCTTTCTTCACTCAGGCTTATTTTCTTGATCCAGAAATACAATTTCATCACCAGCTTTTCAAAAAATGGTAGCTCGTTATCCTGCGATAAGAATTTTTCCATTACAATAAATTGAAAATCGCCGACAACATTATTTTTCTGAAGACTTTCGTAGCGGCTGGTTATGTTTACTTCTTTATCAGCAACCATATCCTGAACCACTTTTCTGAACATCAGATTGATGCGCGGTTCCATCCTGAAACCCAGTCTCAATTCTATTCTTATCACTTCGTTTGGAACAATCGTATCAACTGTGTAATCAGCAATGTAAGGATCGTCCTGTGTATCCACATGCACAAACCAATAAATATCGGCTCGCTTTGGCTTGCGGTTTAAAATAGAATAAACAATTTTATGCTCAATTTCTTTGGGATTGTTGGCGCTGGTAAGGTAAACCAAATGAGTAGCATATTTAGGAATAGTCAAATCATTACTAAGTTCCTGGATAGTCGGTAAATATTGATCGAGCCGTACAAATTCTACATAACGATTTTTGATTTTTCTTGCCCTGAACCAAACATACATCACGGTAAACAAACAGCCGCCGATAATAAGAGTTACAAAGCCGCCATGCGGGAATTTGTCAACAAGGTTGGCGATTAAAAAGCTTAATTCAATAGTAAGATAAACGGCAAGATAGAGATAAACTAAAATTGGTGGCGTGCGTTGTGAAATCAGATAATTGGCAAATAAAATAGAAGTAGCCAACATACACAAAGTAATAGCCAATCCATAAGCACCCTCCATATTGGAAGAAGTTTGAAAATAAATTACGATACCCAGGCATCCAAAAAGCAAAAGTGTATTGATCCCCGGAATGTATAATTGTCCCCGTTCTTCTGTCGGATAATTTATTTTCATTTTTGGCCACAGATTCAACCGGATACTTTCGCTGATCAGTGTAAAAGATCCGCTGATCAATGCCTGGCTTGCGATAATAGCGGCGATGGTTGCTATGGCTAAGCCGATAATCTTAAAACTATCCGGCATAATTCCATAAAAAGGATTAAACCCATTATCTATCATGGCAGTAGTAAAAGTTTGTCCTTTAAAATTTGCCAGAATCCATGCGCCTTGTCCAAGATAATTGATGATCAAAGCTATTTTTACATAGATCCAGGAAACGCGGATATTTCCTCTTCCGCAGTGACCAAGATCACTGTAAAGCGCTTCTGCTCCTGTTGTACAGAGAAAAACGGCACCCAGAATAAAAAATCCATTAGGGTAAAGCGCTAATAACTTTATCGCATAATACGGATTGAGCGCTTTAAAAATATTCAGATTATCAAACAGATGCATGGCACCTAAAATCATCAGCATCAGGAACCAAAAAAACATAATAGGCCCAAATAATTTACCAATCTTGGCCGTGCCAAATTGTTGTGAAAAGAACAGCGCAATTAAAATTACAATTACAATATAGATGATAGCAGTTCCGCTGATATTGCTGAAAAAAGGGATTTGTTTCAAACCCTCAACGGCAGAGGTAACGGTAATTGGTGGCGTGATCATTCCGTCAGCGAGGATAGAAGCTCCGCCGATCATTGCAGGAAAAACCAACCATTTTTTTTGCCGGCGTATTAAAGCGTACAGGGAAAATATGCCGCCTTCACCATTGTTATCTGCTTTTAAAGTAAGAGTTATATATTTTACGGTTGTCTGCAAAGTAAGTGTCCAGATGATGCACGACAAACCGCCCAGGATCAAATCAGGCGTTATCATTTTATCCCTGATAATGGCATTGATCACATAAAGCGGTGAAGTACCGATATCTCCGTAAACGATTCCTAATGCGATAATCAATCCAACTGGTGTAGCCTTATTAAAATTTTTCTTCACGCTTTTACTTTATTGTTATAACAATACAATTCGTTTCGGCATTTGCTACTATAAAAATAAACTGCAAATGTAGAATGAAAGAATTTATTGAACATTAAATATTTTGGAAAAAAGACGGTGAAAAGTGTTAGTTGCCTTTCTAATTTAACCTCGTAATATTGATAATTTTGATCGGAGGCCGGAAATTAGTCTCATAATCCGGTTGTTCATGAATTTGTTTTACATATTTCATCCCATCAATCACTCTTCCAAAAGTCACATAGCCTTTCTTATCAGGGCTAGCATCGCCTCCGTAATCATAATCGGGTTCGTCATCCATGCAAATAAAAAATTCTGTATTTCCGCTGTTGGGATCTTCATTTCTTGCCAAAGAAATCACTCCTTCCTGGTGAAGAATGCCGGTTTGTTTGGTCGTTTCCAGCGGAATTCCGGGAATGGATTGTTGTTTTTTAAAATTCGTTTGCCAAAGGCCGCCCTGAATCAATTGAGTTTTTGCAATATTCATTGATTGATCTTCTTTTTTTAAAACCCGGTAAAAAGAAGTGTTTTTATAGTATCCTGAATCGACATAAGAAAGAAATGCTGCAACTGTCTTTGGCGCTTTTTCCGGATATAATTCAACAATAATATCACCAAAATAAGTCTTGATGTCAATCGTTGGTTTACTGTATTTTTTTGGCTGCGAACAGGCAGAAAATACAATAGCAATGAAAAAAATATTTTTGAAAAATTTGGAAAACATCAATTAAGATTTACATAACAATTCATAGGAAAACGATTCTGGGCAGTAAACGAAGAAATATTTACCATTCGTATTTTACTTTTGAAGTCATGCTTAAAAATCTACTCCCATACTAAAATATAGAATCGGTTTGCCACGGAAGAATCCATTCATTGGCCAGCCTGCATCAAACTTTAAAAAATAGCCAAGCAAAGTGCTTCTCGCTCCAAAACCATAACCACCCAAAAACGGTCCAACTCCAGGTGCTTTCAATTTAACTGTTACAGGACTTTGAGGATCCTGGTAAGTAATAGACGGCCTGCCGATCTTATCGTAAGCGCCATTCCAGGCGGTTCCAAGGTCTATAAATTGTATCAATTGGAAGTTTCTTACAAACGCATTATTGATCGGTTTACTGAAAAAAGTAGTAAACACAGGCAGCCTGAATTCACTATTTATGACAGTAGCATTATTCCCATTGGCAGCGTTCTGGATAAAGCCACGCAAATTCACCGCGAGAGATTGAAAAGCATAATCCTGGTCAGGCGCCGGATGATTAGCAGGATTGAAATACCGGTAAGTAGTTTCACCATTTTTGGTTTTTTCATTGCTTCCAAACATAAACCAGTTATCAATTCCACCAAGGTAATAAATCAACTTTTGTGTGCCCCAGCTAAAATCGCCGGCTACCCTTCCTGCCCAGATAAAGTTGCGGTAAATTGGATAATATGCCCTTGCATCAAACCCAAAATTGAAGGTATTTTTTGCTTCAGTGGTTTTATTGTTTAATTGAGTGTTGAAATCGATATAAGCTTTATAACGAATGCCATCCCAAATATTCTGAACCGGGTTTAATGTATTGTCATAAACATATTCTAAATGCATTAAGCCGTAAGTAGTAGAGGGCACGGTGGCAGCAATAGAAAGTGGGTCTGTGCCACTGATAATCACATTGTCTCTTCTTACTCCTGCATTCAAACGAACACTTCTTACTTCGTCAAATGGATATGAAATGCTTCCCTGGTATAAATTGGAAAAAATCTTTCCAGGATAAATATTTGAACCACTTGTAAAACCAACCTGCTGCACATTCCGGTAATACATAAATCCCCAATCCACTCTTCTTGTCAGATTAGAAAACTGGAACAGCCAGTCGTTGTCTTTCAAATTGGTAGAAAGACGAAAGCCTCCTGAAACTTTAATATCTTCCATAATGTCTGCAGTTCCCAGATTGATGATCCCATTCAACCCATTGTTGGAAGAAAGAGTGACAGGCCCGGCACCACCCTGGTAAATCTGGTATCTTGTTCCCAGAACATTATTATTAAATCCGGCAATCACATAATCAGCCGCGAATTTTTTCGGTTTGTAGGGATACAATCTTGCAGTAGATAATACAACTGATTCATCAACAGGCTGCGGATTATTTAACTGCGCCATCTGTGCACTATCCTTTTTTTCAACTTTAAATTCATGTTGAAAAATATCTTCCTGTTGCGAAACCGGCGGCGGGGCCTGGATTTCTTCACCAGAACCAATACGGCTTGTTTCCATTTTTCGTTTCATGTAAGCGGTGGCTCTTGTCGAAACATTCCTTCGCCTTAATGTATTTTCATCAATCTTTAATTTATAAAGAATTTTATCATCACTTTGCTGTGTCACTTCACTAACCTGGTGATTTTCACCCGCTTCTCTTGTTTCCAAAATGCTGCTTGCATAGTTGGTCAATGGGAAGATATAAGCAGAATCATTGGTGATCGAAACCACGGCAATAGAATCAACGTCCTGTTTGTTATAAACTTTCAGAGTTGAATCGATATCATGCAATGTAGGATTACGGATGATCTCATCGCCAATGATCACTAATGTATCCAAACCCGCTTTGGTACTGGTAAAATATCCGGCGTAGCGGTTTCCAATTCCATTCAGATCAGAGATAAAAGTGAAGGTAGTATTACTGTATTGAGTGGGGTAACGAGCTTCGCCAAATTTCAGATTCGTCAATTGGGTAATTTGGTTCAGGCCGGCTTTATTCGTGTTGAAATCGGTAACCAGGAAGATATTATAGCGGTTATTCAACAAAGAAGTGTCTGAGCCTTTTGCAGCAGCAGACGCACGATTGCTGGAGAAAATAATTCCTGATTTATTGGGAAAAGCAACATAAGAAGGATCCAGGTCATCATAAACGTCATCCGTAACCTGTTTCAATTTCTCATTCTCAATATCATAAGTATAAATATCAGAATGGCCGTTTTTCACTGCGCTGAAAAGCAACGTTTGGCTGGTGCTCATGTATTTCATGTCCTGAACCTGGTCAAAAAGATTGGTCAAATCTCTCTTATAAGGTTTTACTCTTGTGATAACATCATATACAAAAAGTTTGAGTCTTCCTTCTTCTTCATAAAGCACTGAAAGCCTTGTTCCTTTTGGATCCCACGCCATCATCGGATAATTCGGATTTACTTCATCCTGCTTGGTTTTCACCCCAAATTTCAATAAAACCTTGTCTTCACCATCTTCATTCAATATCAATTTGTATTGTCCTTTTTTATATTGAACTACAGCAAAATCACCATTCCGTTTGTTTGGGTTTACATTGAAATGAAAATAATTCACTCTTTTTCCAACTGTATATTCTGTGATCTCGCTTCCTTTCGGATAATTTTTTCTTCTTGAAATATCGTTCTCGTATTTTTCTTCTTCATACTGCATAAAATCTGAAAGCACATCTTTGAACTTTCTTTTCTTGGTAACTTCCTGTGTAGCGCGTTTCAAACTTTTATAAACACGAGCCAGGTAAAATAAATAGGAAGTATTTTCCTTTTTATATTTTTCTTCAATGTAGTACCAGAAAGCGTGGCCGGCGAGCAATGGCTTATCAAAAGCAAGCTGGTAAAAATTCGTGTAAGTTCCACTCAGTATTGCATTTTTTAACTCATCATCTAATTGGGTACTCCAGTTTTGGCCAACATAAGCTACATATCCATCAATCAGCCATTGAGGAAGATCGAGCAATGCAGCGTTGCCAGCTACTTCTCCAAGATCTTCACCAAACAAAATATTCTGCACTAAAATTCCTGCAATGCCTTCACGGATTTGTCTTCTCAGATCCGCATGATTTCCATTGAAATAAACGATCATTTTATTGTTAACGAGTTTAGTAACACCCCCTGCGTTTTGCCAATCCTGGCCAAGCCCGATGTTGCTTTGTTTCATGTCATTGAAAGTATTATAAATGACAATGTTCGCGCGCCGTTGAAGACTAAATTCAACAAACTTTTCAATGCCAGGCAATTCTTCTTCAGCCACCTGCGCTACGTATTTCGCAAGCTCTTGCCCATCCTGGTTAAAATAAGAATTAAAATTTTGTGTTTGATAATACTTCCATTTAAATTTTTTATATTGAACCCTGTTTTTGCCAAACTGCACAGTGCTCACCTGCGCATTCACCAAACCCGCCGCTATGATTAAAAGGAAAAAGAGAAATATTTTTTTGTACTTTGGTTTCTTCTGATCTTGCATGTGCTTTCTATTATAATCGCCTAAAATTAAACGTTTCGTAGTTATCAAGAAAATGAATTTATAGAACCTTATCGCATTATGTTTCAAATTAAAACTTTTACATTCAACCCTGTTCAGGAAAACACTTATGTTCTTTTTAATGAACAAAATGAATGTATCATTATTGATCCCGGGTGTTATTTTGACGCTGAAAAGGAAGAACTAAAATCCTTTATTACATCTCACAAATTAACGCCCAAAATTTTATTAAACACTCATTGCCACCTCGATCATGTATTTGGCAATAAATTTATTGCAGAAGAATATAAATTAACGTTAAATGCTCATCCACTGGAAAAACAAATTCTGGACATGGCACCGGCATCAGGATTGATGTTCAATCTTCCATTTGATAATTACCAGGGTGAACTGATCTATTTAAATGAAGGAGATACGGTTTCTCTGGGAGAAGATGACTTGAAAGTCATTCATTCACCGGGACATTCGCCGGGAAGCATTTGTTTTTATTGTGAAAAACAACATTTTATCATCGGAGGTGATGTGTTATTTCAAAATAGCATTGGGCGAACTGATCTTCCATTTGGAAATCATGAACATTTAATTAAAAATATTAAGGAAAAGCTTTTCCAACTTCCTGCCGATGTAAAAGTTTATCCGGGACATGGCTCTCCCACAACTATTGGAGAGGAAATAAAAGAGAATCCGTTTTTGAAGGAGTGATATAATTGGGTTTTACAGTAAACAAAGAAATAAGAAGATTTCTTTGTTATTGGTTTTCAGATAATTCAGCAAAATATTTATGGAAATAAGGAATGGTTTCTATTCCTTTATCAAAGTTGACAATGCCATATTTTTCATTAGGCGAATGAAGATTATCGCTATCAAGCCCAAAGCCCATGAAAATGATTTTGATACCCAATTCTTTTTCCAAAATACTGCAAATAGGAATGCTTCCCCCGCCGCGAAGCGGAACCGGTGTTTTTCCAAAAGTAGTTTCAATAGCTCTTGTTGCTGCTTTATATCCTTTGCTGTCAATTGGTGTAAGATAAGGCTCACCACCATGGTGTTCGAAGGCTTTTACTGTTACGGAAGAAGGCGCAATCGAAGTAAAATAATCAATTAGTTTTTGCGTCATCTTTTCTGAGCTTTGATCAGGAACCAATCTTGCAGAAATTTTTGCTGTTGCTTTAGAAGGCAAAACGGTTTTAGCTCCTTCGCCCATATATCCGCCCCAGATTCCATTCACTTCTAACGTAGGCCTGATGCCGGTTCTTTCGCTCGTTGTATATCCTTTTTCGCCTACCAGTTCTTTGGCGCCTGTTTCTTTTTTGAATGTGTTTTCGTCAAAAGGCGCTTCATTCAATAATGCTCTTTCTTTATCAGAAACATCTACAACATCATCATAAAAACCGGGAATAGTAATATGATTATTTTCATCATGACAACCCGCAATCATTTTTGCCAAAACCGTGATCGGATTCGCCACTGAACCGCCATAAGTTCCGCTATGCAAATCTCTTTCTGGGCCGGTTACTTCCACTTCAATGTATGATAGACCTCGAACACCAATATCAAGCGAAGGTGTTTCCAAACTGATCATGGAACTGTCACTGATCAAGATCACATCCGCCTTCAAAAGCTCTTTATCTTGTTCAACAAATTTCCCCAGATTCGGCGATCCTACTTCTTCTTCTCCTTCAATTAAAAATTTAATGTTGGTAAACATGGTATTTGTTTTTACCATCATTTCCAATGCTTTTACATGCATAAAAAACTGGCCTTTATCATCTGCAGATCCGCGCGCAAACACTTTTCCATGTTTGATAACCGGTTCAAAAGGATTGCTGTGCCATAGTTCCAGCGGTTCTGCAGGCTGAACATCGTAATGTCCATACACTAAAACAGTCGGTTTATTTTTATCAATAATTTTTTCTGCAAAAACAACAGGAAATCCTTCAGTCTGCATCACTTGTGCTCTATCAGCGCCGGCTTCGATGAAAGCGTTTTTAACCGCTTCAGCGCATTTTATCATATCTTCTCTGTGTTCCTTTTTCGCGCTAACAGATGGAATTTTTAGCAATCCCATCATCTCTTTCAAAAATCTGTCTTTATTCTTTTCCTGGTATTCTTTCCATTCTTCCATAAACAAATTTCAATTTTTATAAAGTAAATTGGGCGAATATAAATCTTTTTAAAAGGATAAGTGGAACAAAAAATTTTAACTGAAATCGTAAAAAATCCTTATAAAATATTTGGTTTTGTGACTTCGGATTCTTTACATTTGCAACAGATTGCTTTTCAATTTATCAGCCTTTGTTTTAGTTGCATCAAATGGGGTGCTTCTACTGCAAAGGCTGAGTCTATTTATGGAATTGATGGATATTAAACCTGTGATTCAAATCTGTCTGAAACATATTTCCAGTTCACTACTTTCCACCAATTGTCGATATAATCTGCTCTTTTATTTTGGTATTTTAAATAATATGCATGCTCCCAAACATCGAGACCTAAAAGTGGAAATCCTTTAATATCGCTAACGCTCATTAATGGATTATCCTGGTTAGGAGTAGAACCAATTTTTAAAGTTTTATTATCTATGTAAAGCCATGCCCAGCCGCTTCCGAAGCGACTTTTAGCGGCTTCATTAAACAGATTTTTAAAATGATCGAGCGAACCGAACTGACTGTTGATAGCTTCACTTAATTTTCTTTCAGGCAGATTATTTTCCTTCGGGTTGCGCATGCATTGCCAAAACATTTCATGATTATAATGTCCGCCCGCATTGTTGCGCATCTTTACAGAATACTTTGAAAGTTGTGCTAAAATTTCTTCAACAGACTTTCCTTGCGCTCCTTCTGCCTCTGCTGCTTTTTTCAGATTTTTTGAATATCCTGCTGCATGCTTTGTATAATGGATTTCCATTGTTTTTGCATCAATTACATTTTCCAAAGCGTCATAACTGTAAGGCAAAGGAATCTGGTCAAAACCTGTTTTTGTAAAATGTTTTGAAACATTCTTGGATGAAGAACAGGATTCTAAAATAGCGCCGATGGATGAAATACCAACGGACGCGATAAGGCCTCCTTTTACAGTCGTTTTAATAAAATCGCGGCGATCAGTCTTTTTTAATTTTTCCATAATATTAGTTTTAATCCAAACTTTTTTGATTATGGATAAAAGTACCAAAAAGGGTTTGCATTGCAACTCTTAGATTTTTGAAAAGCCGGTAATAATATTCTTTATTAAATAATTGCGAATCATGCATCGCTTTATAAGTGAGAAAAAATCCGACAGGAGTAAGCACGATCACAGGCAACCACATGCCAATAATCGGAACCAGCACATGATCTTTTGTAAATTTTTCTCCGAAAATGTTTAATAAATAAAAGGCCATAAAAAATAATAACGCCATTACTAAAGGCATACCCAGCCCACCTTTTCGAATAATAGAACCAAGCGGGGCGCCAATAAAAAACAAAACCAAACAGGCAATTGAAAGAGACAATTTTTTATGCCATTCGATTTCGTGTGAGGTAAAATCATCATTCTGGCTTTTGTAATCAACGCTTGCCATTTGTAATACATTTCGCGCATTGCTCACATCACTGATTGTCTGATCATATACAATTGTTTTTAAACTATCAGGTATCAATAAATCGAAAGTAGAAATCTTCTGTGAAGTATTTTTTGGAGTTAGTATTACTTGTTTTGTAACAGCAACTTGCTTTTTTGTAGAGATACTATCTTTAAATTTTGAATACTTTATATAAGAAGTCAGGAGCATTTTATTTCGTTTATACAAAGAATCAGGAACTTTTTTTAATGAATCCAAATCAACATTCAATTGCCTCATTGTCTTCATCCGGATGTTGTTCATAAAAAGACTGTCAGAAGTTTTCTGCAGGTTCAATTGGCTCAGATCAAAAAGTTTGTTGTATTCTTTAAAACCAAGTTGTATAAATTCATTTTGTTTAGAGTTGAAGGTTCCGTTTTCTTCATAACGATTTCCATTGATCAATCGAAATTGAAGAAACTTTTTGTCGGTGCTCATCGACATGATGCCACTTTCAGAAATGATCGTGTTATCCTGAACCCCATTTGATTGTTCATAGATCAGCACATGATGCAATGTACTTCTATCGTTATCTTTCTTATCTACTTTAATCGAAAATCCACGAAAGCCATTATAGAAAACACCGTCTTTCAAATCAAATGCAGGGCTCTTTTCATAAATATCATGATAGATGACAGCGAATTTTAAATTAGCAACCGGCGCAATATAATTGGCGAATAAAAATGCAATTCCTGAAAGGAAAATTGTTACAAAAAATAAAGGCCGCATAAAACGGAGCAAAGAAATTCCGGAGGATTTGATCGCTACGAGTTCAAAATTTTCTCCCAATTTTCCAAACGTCATGATGGAAGAAAGAAGAATAGCGATAGGCATGGCAAGAGTTACAAGTGTAGCGCTTGCATAAATTAAAAATTCTGTCAGTGTCAGCAGATCCAATCCCTTCCCAACAAGATCATCTATATATTTCCACAATATTTGCATCATAAATACAAATAGCGTAATAAAAAAAGTGGCTGCAAACGGCCCCACAAAAGCTTTGAGTATAAGTTTGTCGAGTTTTTTAAACATCTAAAAATGATGCAGTATTTATAAGCTGATGGACAATTTCAAAATGAATCAGGCAAAAATAAGGCTTTCCGATTTTGAAACAGAACTGATAAAAGCCTGAGAACCGATTTTGCAAAACAATTGCGATTCAGTTGTGAAATAAAAATATAAGAGAAATATTTTTCTAAATGAAAAGGAGTGTTTATAAAAAAATGATCAAGAAAAAAAATGAGATCCTCAAATGAGATTAAAGTCAAAAAAAATTTACAAAGGAGAATACTAACTTCCCAAACGATGAAATAATTCTTTCACCTGTGTTTCCCAAAGCTGGCTCTGATCTTTGATGTCTTTCTTTTCAGCAAAATCATGAATCACCAAAATTGTTTGATTGGTTACTTCAGATCTTTCAATACTGAACTCAAAAAATTCATCTTTTGGAGAATCTAACCAATGAAACCTTACCATTCTGTTTTCTTCCATTTCCAACACCTGTGCTTCCTCGGCAGAGCCAGACCAGGAAAACGTAAATAATCCGTTTTCATCTTCCACTTTATCTGCAAACCATTCCTGCAAACCTGAAGAAGTGGAAAGAAATTCATATAGGATCGCCGGAGAACATCTCACAGGGTATTCAACAGTATATTTTATTTTCTTACTCATCGTTTTATAAAAACATTATCTGCAATAATAGAAAATAAATTAACTAACCAACAAGATTTATCTTTTTTTTTGGTAATTTATTTAAGAAAATAATTATTTTATACTGAAAAAAAATTATTAGGTAAGAAAAACCAATAATATTTTTTTTCAAACATACTTAAAGTGCCATAAATTACGTTTATTATATAAATAACATTTTGAAGACCGGCTAACATCTTCTTAATTTTTAAAATTATCTCTATGAGTATGCGTTCTTTAAAGATTTCAAAATCTATCACCAATCGTGAGAGTGAGAGTTTGGAAAAGTATCTGCAGGAAATTGGAAGAGTTGATATGATCACGGCTGAAGAAGAAGTACAACTGGCAAGGCTTATCAAAGATGGCGATCAGAAAGCTCTTGACAAATTAACGAAAGCGAATCTTCGTTTCGTAGTTTCTGTAGCAAAGCAATACCAAAACCAGGGACTTACACTTCCGGATCTTATCAATGAAGGAAATCTTGGATTGATAAAGGCGGCTCGTAAATTTGATGAAACACGCGGGTTCAAATTCATTTCTTACGCCGTTTGGTGGATTCGCCAAAGCATCATGCAAGCCATTGCCGAACAATCGCGGATTGTAAGATTACCACTCAATAAGGTTGGATTAACAAGCAGGATCAGTCGCGCTTATTCGCAACTGGAGCAGCAATTTGAACGTACTCCTACAACAGAAGAATTAGCAGATGTTCTTGAAATTGAAATTGATGAAATAGCAGCAACTATGAGCGTTGCAGCGCGTCATGTAAGTATGGATTCACCGTTAGGCGAAGGAAAAGAAAATACATTGATGGATGTGCTTATCAACGGAAATGCAGATAGCGCCGATAAGCAAATGATGTTCAATGATTCATTGAGACAGGAGATCCAGCGCTCTTTAAGTTTATTAACTCCGCGACAAAAAGAAGTGATTTGTTTCTTTTATGGAATCGGTGTTGATGAACCGGTGAGTCTTGAAGATTTAGGCGTAAGATATGGGCTTACAAGAGAAAGGGTTAGGCAAATAAAAGATAAAGCATTAAAAAAATTACAAACATTTTCGGCAAGCAATCTCTTGCGCGACTATATGGGAGCTTAGAGTAATGGTCCTTTTTTCATAGCTAAGTGAATGTCTGATCTTTCAGATGTTCACTTTTTTTTATTTCAAAATTGGTTTGCGAAAACAAATTAGAAATCTGTTTTATTTCTTTATTTACTGCAATTTTATTTCATTCTCAAATCATAGCGTTGCTGTTTAACTTGGAGATAAATGATATGCCAGCATTACGGGAGTGAAAATCATTTCTGATAATGATGTCATTAAGTTGAAGCAAATAAAATATTTTCAATAAAAGTAATTTTTTTAAATGGATCTTTTGATTTTAGGGAAATCGATAAGCCAATTAAATTATTTTTGTAATCATGGATCAGTATTTCAAAATAGGCAAACTGGCGGCCACTTTTGGAGTGGAAGGACAGTTAATTCTTCAACATAGTCTTGGTAAAAAAAATTCATTGAAAAATTTAGCAACGATTTTTATTGAAGAAAAAAAAGATTCATTTCTTCCTTATTTTATCACGTCAATAAAAATAAAAAACGATAAAGAAATTTTAATATCTCTCGATGAAATCTCTTCAAAAGAAGCAGCCCATTTTTTATTGAAAAAGGAAGTTTGGCTAAACGAAGAAGATTTTAAAAAATTTGTTGCAACAACAGCGCCGATTTCATTTCTTGGTTATACGATCGTCAACAACCAGGAAGAAATAGGCGAAGTAATAGAAGTGATCGAACAACCTCATCAATTGTTGTGTACGATATTAATCAATAACAAAGAAGCCCTGATCCCGATACATGAAGATTCACTGAAAAAAGTAGATAAAAAAAACAACAAACTTTTTGTAGAACTGCCTGATGGCTTGTTGGAAATTTATAAAAATGCATGATGAAATGATTTTGTAAATTTATAATTCCTATGGCTGTTCCCTCAAATATCATTGCACATTTCGATCTCGATTCATTTTTTGTTTCTGTTGAGATTTTAAAAGATCCTTCTTTAAAAGGAAAGGCTGTAATTGTTGGTGGACACAACGAAAAAGGAATCGTAACAACATGCACTTATGAAGCAAGAAAATTTGGCGTTCATTCCGCAATGCCGATGAAAACAGCGATGAGACTGTGTCCGCACGCAATCGTGGTTTCCGGAAATTATTCAGAATATTCGCGATATTCCAAATGGGTAACCAATATTATTGCCTCAAAAGCGCCACTTTTTGAGAAAGCTTCTGTTGATGAATTTTATATTGATCTCCATGGAATGGACACATTTTTTCATCCATTGAAATGGACAATTGAATTGCGGCAATTAATTACAAATGAGACCGGATTGCCGATTTCTTTTGGAATTGGCAAAAACAAAATGGTGGCAAAAATGGCAACCAATGAAGCGAAACCAAATGGATTTTTACAGGTTCCGCTGGGAAAAGAAAAAGAATTTTTAGCGCCACTGGAAGTAAATAAAATTCCTGGCATTGGCGAACAAACTAATAAGATTCTTGAATTTCATCAAATAAAATTAATTCGTGATATTCATAATACAACACCAGAAAGTCTTGAAAAATTATTAGGGAAATGGGGGTATGAATTGTGGAATAAAGCACAGGGAACCCATGAATCAACGATCTCACAATATCGCGAGCCAAAATCAATTTCAAAAGAAAATACTTTCGAAGAAAATATTTCTGACATTCAGTTTTTGATGAGTGAAATTGTTCGTATGACAGAAAAAATCTGTTTTGAATTAAGAAAAGAAGAAAAAGTAGCGGGCTGCGTTACGATCAAATTACGCTATCCTGACTTTGAGACAACATCTCGCCAGGCAAGCATTCCATACACCTCTGCAGATGATGAAATCATTCCCGTTGCTAAAACTCTTTTTCATCAATTATA
This sequence comes from Ginsengibacter sp., assembly GCA_051953735.1. Taxonomy (GTDB): domain Bacteria; phylum Bacteroidota; class Bacteroidia; order Chitinophagales; family Chitinophagaceae; genus Ginsengibacter. Next base: position 50,427 of record JBQCIM010000101.1, on the reverse strand, counting down.
TAAAAAAGGAAAAACGGTTCGCCTGCTTGGCGTTAAACTGAGCGATTTCAACAACAATGCCTTACAAACCAATTTGTTTCATGATTCTGAAAAGAAAAATGTTTTGTATAAAACTTTAGATGAAGTAAAAAACAGATTTGGAAAAAGCAGCGTGGTAAGAGCTTCAGGAAAATCGTGAATAGAGAATCTGCGAATTTGTAAAAGTTATTATTTATTCGTTTACTATAAAATCCCACATTATTCCCGTATCATATCAGTCAGGGTTTTCTTTTCGAGCACCTTTAAAGTTGCATCTCTTGCTATCAACATCATCTTTCTGATTCCGCATGTTTCTTCATTACAATCCATACACTTTTCATAAAAATTCAAACTAACGCAAGGCAATAAAGCAATGGGGCCGTTAATCACACGAATTACGGTTGCAAGATTAATTTTTGATGGAGAAATTTTCAAAGCATAACCTCCACCCTTTCCTTTTTTACTCGCGAGCAGATCTGCTTTTTTTAAATCATTGAGAATATGTTCTAAAAATTTTAAAGGAATTTTTTGTTGAATGGAAATATTGGAAATTTTCACAGGTTCTTTCCCATAATTTTCGGCAAGATGAACAAGCGCACGAAAAGCATATTGGGTTTTTTTTGAAAGCATATAATGGCAATTATTTTGTCTGGCAGAGCATAAAATTAATGGAAAATGCAAATTTACAAAATAAAACCCTACTGATTTTGTAGGATATTACTATATTCGCAAAATCTTTTACAAAAAAATAAAAAAATATGAGTTTACAATTAGGGGACACCGCTCCCGATTTTACAGCGGAAACTACCCAGGGAAAAATTAATTTCTACGAATTCCTTGGTAATCATTGGGGGGTAATTTTTTCTCATCCTGCAGACTATACTCCGGTTTGTACAACAGAATTGGGAAGAACAGCGCAATTGCAAAAAGAATTTGACAAACGTGATGTAAAAGTAATTGCAGTTAGTGTTGATCCGTTAGACAAACATCATGGATGGACAAAAGATATCAATGAAACACAAAATTGTAATGTTGAATTTCCGATCATTGCAGATGAAGATAAAAAAGTAGCCAATCTTTATGGAATGATTCATCCAAATGCTTCTACCACTGCCACCGTTCGTTCTTTATTTATCATTGGCCCTGATAAAAAAATAAAATTAACGCTTACTTATCCAGCTTCAACCGGAAGAAATTTTAATGAAGTATTGAGAGTTATTGACTCATTGCAGTTAACCGCTAATCATAGTGTATCAACTCCTGCAGACTGGAACCGTGGAGAGGATGTAATTATTTCTCCTGCAATAAATACTGAAGATGCAAAAAAGAGATTTCCAAAAGGTGTAAGAGAAGTGAAACCTTATCTGCGCTATACTCCGGATTTGTCTTAATATTTTTACAAAGAAAAGAGGATACCAGTATCCTCTTTTCTTATTTTCTGTTTTTTGCCAATTGTTGCAAAAGTGCTTTCATATCTTTTGGCAAAGGCGCTTCAAGAAAAAATTGTTCACCGCGGAGATCAGTAAAACATAAACTTGCAGAATGCAGTCCCAGCCTGCTTATCAGCGGTCTTTCTTCCAGCTCATTATCGCTCAGCTTATATTTTTTTTTGAATGAAGAAAGTAAAACTGGTTTTCCATCTCCATAGATTTCATCACAAATAATCGGGTGGCCAACGGATTTTGTATGCACACGAATTTGATGCGTTCTTCCGCTTTGAATTTCAAATTGAACCAAAGAATAAATTCCGAAATCTTCAAGCACTTCATAATTCGTTAATGAAGGCTTTCCTTTTTTGCTAATGATCATCATGCCTTTTTTCACAGGATGTTCTGCAATCGGTTCATTGATTGAACCAGTTTTTTCCGGCATACTTCCCCGAACAATTCCTAAATATTTTTTCTCAATATTTCTTTGTTCAAATAACTGCGAAAGATATTTATGAGTCGCTTCATTTTTTGCAAAAAGAATCAAGCCGCTTGTGTCGCGATCGAGGCGATGTACAATAAATATTTTGCGATATTTCTGATTTAAAATTTTATACAATGACAATTGCCTTTCATCATGTCTGTCAGGAATGGTAAGTATTCCGGCTTCTTTGTTGATTGCAATGAAATCGTCGTTTTCAAAAATGATTGAAAATCCTTTCACGACTTATTGATTATTTCTTTTTTAAATTTTTTATTATTTCCTGCCCCGCTGATTTGCTTTTGCTTGTTCATATATTTTAATAAACGGATTTCTTTTTCACTCAAATATCTCCATCTTCCGCGCTCTACATTTTTTTTGGTAAGATTGGCATACATCACACGATCCAGTGCTTTCACTTCATAACCTAAATGTTCAAAAATTCTACGCACAATTCTGTTTCTGCCGCTATGCAATTCTATTCCAATTACGCTTTTATCTTTCGGATCTGCATAAGCCAAAGCATCTGCAAAAATCTCTCCGTCTTCTAATTTGATTCCGTTCAGTATTTTTTCAAAATCAGCTTTCACCAAAGGCTTATCCAATTTTACTTCATACACTTTTTTTACATTAAAGCTTGGATGTGTTAATTCCTGTGTAAGCGCGCCATCATTGGTTAAGAGCAAAACGCCTGAAGTATTTCTATCCAATCTTCCTACAGGATAAATTCTTTGATCTGTAGCATTTCTCGTGAGTTGCAAAACTGTTTTTCTGTTCTGAGGGTCGTCTGTTGTTGTGATATAATCTTTGGGCTTATTGAGTAAAATATAAACAAGATTTTTTGTGACGAATAATTTTTTACCATTATAAAAAACGTCATCTTTTTCATTGACTTTAAAGCCAGGTTCAGTGATCACTTTTTTATTTACAGAAACTTTCCCTTCTGTTATTAAAGCGACTGCGTCTCTTCGCGACGTGATTCCGCAATGCGCAATAAATTTATTCAAAGGCATTTCCTGAAAAGCATTCTTTTTTTCCGGGGCAGCAGTAAACGAAGTTTTATCAGCAATTTCTTTTTTCTTCTGAGGATATTTTTGCCTTCTGTTAGAGTTTTCTGCTGGTTTATTTTCAAATGCTCTTTGTCGCGCTGCGCGCTTTTCTTCAAAATGTTTTTCGATCGCTGCGGCTCGTTCTTTTTTTGCTTTTTTCTTTTCCTGCTTATGTTTTTCTTTTATTGCAGCGTTATTTTTCGGATTGATAAATTTTTGGAAAGGTTGTTGACTCATGAGAATTGATTTACTGTTTTTACAACAGGAATGAGTAGCAAAGATAATTTAAAAGAAACGATCCGCGTTTGGATTAACATTCGCTTATTCTCAAAATATTTGCCTGCTTATTTTTTTTATTGCTAATTTGAACGCTCAAAAATATTTCTTCAAATTTTTAAATAAAAGCTATGCAAACCACCTTCGTGAATGGAACCATTTTTACCGGTAAAGAAAAACTTGAAGGAAAGGCACTGATCATCGAAGATGAGCGGATAAAAGCAATTGTGGAAAACGATTCAGTTGAAGAAAATATCAAAAAAATTGATTGCAAAAATCTTGTTATCAGTGCGGGTTTGATTGACCTGCAAATTTATGGCGGCGGCGGTTATATGTTTTCTGATGCACCTTCCCGTGCATCTTTGTATGGTATGGCAGACGCGCTTGTCAAATCAGGAACCACTGGTTTTTACGTGACGCTGGCAACTAATTCGTTGGACGTATTTTACCAGGCAATAAAAGTGGTAAAAGAAAATCCACATCCTGCTGTCTGGGGTTTGCATTTTGAAGGCCCTTATTTAAATCCTGTGAAAAAAGGCGCACACATTGAAGAATATATTAAACGTGCAGAGAAAAAAGAAGTGGAAGCATTATTAAAAGAAGCAGATGGCGTTTTAAAAATTATGACGCTTGCGCCTGAATTATGCGAACCGCAACTCATCAAATTATTAAAAGATAATGGTGTGGTTGTTTCTGCAGGTCATAGTAATGCAACATTTGAAGAAGCTGTTGAAGGATATAAAAATGGAGTAACTACAACGACTCATTTGTTCAATGCGATGTCTTCTTTGCATCATCGGGATACAGGTTTACCTGGCGCTGCTTTTCTTTCTGATAAAGCCTATGCAAGCATTATTGCAGACGGAATTCATGTAGATTTTAATGCGCTCAAAATAAGCAAGAAAATGATGGGCGATCGTTTGTTTTTAATTACTGATGCTGTAGCTCCGGTTAATAAAGGAAAATATATTCATGTGGAAAAAGAAGATCGTTTTACATTGCCTGACGGAACTTTATCAGGTTCAAAACTTACTATGTTGACAGCGGTAAAAAATTGTGTGAAGCATGCAGGAATATCTCTGGACGAGGCTTTGCGCATGGCATCTGCTTATCCGGCACAAGTGATGAACTTATCTGATCGTGGAAAGATTGAAACAGGTTGTAAAGCAAATCTTACTATTTTTTCAGAAGATTTTCAGCCGCAATTAACGGTAATAAATGGAGAGATCAAAAAAGATTAAGTTTATTTTTTCAATCAATAATTTCTTTTAAACCAAACTTTAAACTTCTACAAATCATGCTTAAAAAATTAATCTGCAATTATTTTTTTTCTAAATCAAAATTGATTGCACTCTTAATAGTTTTTGCAATTATTTATTCGTTTACTCAAAAAGAAAATGAAACTGAATGGATAAGAATTAACCAATTAGGATACACACCACAAGGAATCAAAGTGGCCGTTTGGTGCAGTAAAGAGGATGCTTCTATCAACAGTTTTGAATTGATCGATTCTGCCACAGGAAAAAAAGTATTTACCAGTAAATCAGGAAAATCGTTTGGTGCATACGGACCGTTTACCAATTCTTATCGTCTTAATTTTTCTTCGTTCAAAAAACCAGGAGTTTATTTTTTAAAGGCAGGAAATGCGGTTTCTCCAACTTTTAAAATCAATGAAAATGTGTATAAAGGAACCGCTGATTTTTGTTTGTTTTATATGCGCCAACAGCGCAGCGGATTCAATCCTTTTTTAAAAGATTCCTGCCATACACATGATGGTTATACCATGTATGGTCCAATGCCTGACAGCACTTATATCAACGTAGTTGGCGGCTGGCATGATGCTTCTGATTACCTGCAATATTGCACCACTTCTGCCAACGCAACATGGCATCTTCTTGCTGCCTATCGCGATTTTCCCAATGTATTTACCGACGAAAAAGAAGCAAATGGTTTGGATGGCAAAAATGGTGTTGCGGATGTTTTGGATGAAGCAAAATGGGGATTAGATTGGTTGTTGAAAATGCACCCTCGCCCCGATTGGATGTTTAATCAATTGGGTGATGACCGCGATCATCGGGGAATGCGCATTCCAAAAGAAGATAGCTTTTATGGAAAAGATTTTGAACGGCCGGTTTATTTTATAAACGGGTTACCACAACAGCGTGGCAAATTCATGAACCACACAACAGGCACAAGTTCTACGGCAGCAAAATTTGCTGGTGCATTTTCTTTGGGAGCAATTTTGTTTGACAAAACGAATCCTGATTATTCAAAGAATCTGATCAATCATGCTTATTCTGCGATTAAATATGCCTTGATAAAACCGGGAGTTACACAAACAGTTTCTGTAGTATCGCCTTACATTTATGCAGAAGATAATTGGACGGATGATATGGAATTGGGCTTTGCATCTTTAGCAAAACTTCAAAATTATTTTCCTGAAAAAAAAATGAATCGTCTTTTGGATTCTTCATTCAAATATTCGCAGGGAGAAAAGGTAACGCCATGGTTTTACCGGGACACAGCAAATCATTATCAATATTATCCTTTCATCAATCTGGGTCATTATGAACTGGCAAAACAATTGAAAGGCAGCAAAAAAGATTCACTTATCAGCTATTACAAACAAGGAATTGAAGACGTTTGGAAACGGGCAAAAGAAAATGCTTTTTATCGCGGCGTTCCTTTTATCTGGTGCAGTAATAATCTGACCACATCGTTTGCCATTCAGTGTTTGTGGTATGCGCAGCTTTCCGGTGATCATACTTTTGATGAATTAGGACAGGCAAATGTGGACTGGCTTTTTGGCTGCAACCCCTGGGGAACCAGTATGGTTTATGGCTTGCCCTCATGGGGTGATACACCAACAGATCCGCATTCTGCATTCACGCATATTGGTCATTACCCGATTTATGGAGGAATGGTTGACGGACCGGTTTATACAGCGATCTATAAAAATCTTATTGGCATTACATTGTACCAACCTGATGAATATGCTCAATTTCAAAGTGATCTTGCTGTGTATCACGATGACTATGGAGATTACAGCAGCAACGAGCCAACAATGGATGGCACGGCATCTTTGGTGTATTTGCTGGCAGCAAAAGAAAGTGAGTTTAAAAAAAAAGTTTCAACAACAATCAAATAATTTCTCACGGCGGAATTATTCGCGGTGACACAACTTCAAAAAAAATCGCTTTGGTTTTTACAGGCGATGAATTTGGCGACGGCGGAAGTTATATTTCTAAAGCATTGAAAGAAGAAAAGATTCATGGCTCTTTTTTTCTTACCGGAAATTTTTATCGTAACAAAAAATTTCAAAAAATAATTAAGAATTTAAAACAGAATGGAAATTATTTAGGCTCCCATTCCGACAAACATTTGCTGTATTGTGATTGGATAAAAAGAGATAGCTTACTGGTAACGCATCAGCAGTTTAAAGAAGATTTGCAAAGGGCTTACAAAGAATTAAAGCAATGGAAAATTGATAAAAAACATGCGCATTATTTTCTTCCTCCTTACGAGTGGTACAACGATTCTATTGCAACATGGACAAAAGAAATGGGATTGCAATTAGTAGATTTTACGCCGGGAACAAGAAGCAATGCTGATTATACTTATCCCGAAATGGGAAACAAATACCTGAGCAGCGATACTATTTTTCATTCAATTTTAAATTATGAAATGCGATCTTCAAATGGCTTGAATGGATTTATTTTGCTCGTTCATATTGGCACTGATCCACGACGAACAGATAAGTTTTACAAGTATTTACCAAAGTTGATAAACGAATTAAAAGGACGAGGTTACCAATTTGTGAGGATTAATGAGTTGTTGAATTGATTAAACAAACATAAGAGAGCGACATGGCAAAGTTCTTGTTGTATTCAACAAAAAAATTGTTATGAAAAAACTATGGATATTATTTGCAATTCTTGGGATCAGTACTTATTTCGTTCTTTCTGAAAATGATAAAAAAGAAAAGAAGCATTCGGGGAAACATGTAAAGAATAAATTCAAAAAAAGTCATTTTCCAAAACAGGAAGTGGCTTCTACATAAATCATTAGATTACTTATTTTTACCAAAAACGATTGCTTTATCAATTATTATTATTCCCTTCGAGAATAGCATTGCATTTTTATTGTCGCAAAATTGTTGTCAATAATAAAGCAATGCTTAAAGAGGCAGGCCCATTGCTGATTGCAGCTAATCATCCCAATTCCTTTTTGGATGCTGTCATTGTTGGTTCTCTTTTTAAATCGCCTGTATATTCTCTGGCGCGTGGCGATGCATTTGCAGGAAAATTCATTACAAAAATTTTGACGTCATTTAATATGCTTCCCGTTTATCGCGTTAGCGAAGGAGTTGAAAACCTGGAACATAATTATACCACTTTTCAATCATGCCAGAAACTGTTTGAAAAAAATAAAATCGTTTTAATTTTCAGCGAAGGAAGATGTATCAACGAATGGCATCTTCGACCTTTAAAAAAAGGAACGGCACGGCTGGCTTTTAATGCGTGGGAGAAAAATATTCCATTAAAAGTTTTGCCACTTGGAATCAATTATAGCTCGTTTCGTTTTTTCGGAAAAAATGTATTTCTGAATTTTGGAAGTATTATTTCATCAAAAGATTTTAATGAAAACTCTTTTGGAAGATCAATCAATCAATTCAATGAAAAATTAAATGAACAGTTGTGCGACCTTGTTTTTGAAATTGATAAAACCGATCATGAAAAACTGAAAGATTATTTTTTTATTAGACAATCTTTTGCAAAAAAAACTTTTTTATTTATTCCGGCTGTGATTGGTTTTATCGTTCATGCTCCATTCTATTTTATCATTTATCTGATCATAAAAAATATAGCAAAGGATCATTACGATTCTGTTATGGCAGCGCTTTTATTTTTGTTGTATCCTTTTATTGTCGTAACAGTTACATTGATCATTTTTCTTTCAACAAAAAGCGTGTATTCCTTGCTATTGTTGGTTTTGCTGCCATTTACCCTGTGGAGTTATCTGCAATTGAAAAAGCAAATTCAATAAAAGAAAAAATCAATTTATTTCTTTATTCACTCTATTCTTATTAATAAAAAAGCCGGCAAATCACCGGCTTTTTTAAAATCATTTTCTTACTAAAAATTATTGCTGCATTGCTGCAGGAGGCATATCAGATTGGCCGCCCTGGTCATTCATGTTCTTGCGTTTGAATAAGGAAACATCCATCTTTCCAAAACGCCAGCTAAGATTTAATCTTACTCTTTGCGGATCTCTTTGCCTGTCTATGTCCTGTATAGAATAAATATTATTTCCGAGGTTTGATTCAGAATGAATTTTTGTGATCCTTGTTCTGAAAATATCATTCATGCTGAGCGAAAGAGAAAGTGATTTGTCCTTCAGGAAATCTTTCTTAAGTGCTGCATCAAATCCATAAATTGGTAAAGAATATCCGTTTGCGGTTGATAAATTACCACCGCCCCAATGTCCACCACCGCCGCCGCCTCTGCCCGGAGGCAAAATAGTTTTGCTGGTATAGTCGCCAGTGATCTGGAAGGTAAAGTTGGCTGGCAAAGTGAAGGTGCTGTTTAGTTTTCCAAACCAGCTTAATTTCTGATTAGAAACATTTGCACCAAGATTGCTTCCATTGATTTGGGAATTATAAAAATTCACGTTTGACGTTAAACTCCACCATTTCGCAATCCTGTTCACTGAAGTAATTTCCAAACCATAAGCTTCGGAACTATTGGCATTTACATAAGATGAAACAAAAACAGAATCATTGTAAGCCGGGTTAGGATTTTTTGTCCAGTATTGATAGCGCGAAATCAGATTGTTTGTCTGCCTGTAATAAGCAGTTGCTATAATATTATTTCCGTTTTTGAAATTGACATCATAAGACAATTCGAACAAATTAGTGAACTCCGGAACCAGGTTGGCATTACCCACACTGATATTTAAAGGATCACTGAAATCATAATAAGGAATCAATTGCCAGAAATTGGGACGGTTTATTTTTCTTGAATAGTTTAACTGAATGTCCTGTTTGTCATTAATTTTTTGAGTCAGGAAAACACTTGGGAAAAAGCTCAGTGGGTAAGAATTGCTGAATTTCTGATTTGAATCAACGAGTTCCCCAGAATATTTTGAGCTTTCAATTCTGCCTCCCAACTGGTAAGTAAAATCATGAATTTTTTGAGAGAAAGTCAGATATCCTGCATACACCTGATCAGTGTACTTGTAATTACTATTCAAAGCTTTCATGCTGAGATATTTTCCTGAATTATAATCAAAAAGAAAATTCTCATTATCGCTGTTTGAATTTCTGATTTGTCCCCTGACGCCTGCTTCCAGTTTCATTTTGTCATTGATCGGATTGGAGTAATCAGATTGAAAAGTGAGATTATCGCTCGTTCCGTTGCCAGAAGTTCTTTGTTGTGTTTTCGGTCCATTTTCAGTTCCGTCTGTATTATAATATTGAGTTCCGATATCCTGCAGATTGGAATTTTTGCTGTAATCATAATTTACATCTGCAGTGATATTTTTATTCGGCTTGGCGAAATTATGTTTGAAGCTTAATTTACCATTATAATTATTCCATGTAAAATTTCCATTACTAAGGCTGTTGCCGGTATTATGCGTGGTGATTCCATTTAATGTGGTGTCCCTGCCAATATTTGTATATTCATTATCGCCGAATTTTCCCTGCCGGATGCCTCCAGAAACGGTAAGCGTATTTCTGTTATCCATAAAATAATCGAAGCCCAGATTACCTCCAGCCATACGTCCATCATTGGTAGGATTACTTGTTTGCAAAAGATCAGCAACTGTTCCATTTACGTTATCTACGCGGTTATTGCTATTTGAACTTTTGGATTTAAAATGGAAATAATTTCCACTTGCAAAGAAATTGATTTTCCCCTGTTTGATGTTAATGTTCCCGCCCAGGTTGGTGCCTCCTCTTGTATCAACACCCGCTCTTATATTACCATTGTAACCGGGTTTTTTATTTTTCTTCATTACAATATTAAGAATACCGGCGCCGCCTCCGGAAGCATCAAACTTTGCAGAAGGATTCGTAATGATTTCAATGCTCTCGATTTCATCAGCAGGAATTTCATCGAGTGTTAGGGTGGTCGGTCTTCCATCTACAAAAATTTGTGGAGTTGCATTTCTTAGCGTTACGTTGCCATCAATATCAACATTAACAGAAGGAACATTTCTCATTACATCAACGGCTGTTCCCCCAACGCTGGTAAGGCTTTTGTCTACATTAAAAACTTTTCTGTCAATGCTCATTTGCATCATTGGTTTGCTGGCCGTAACTACTACGTCTGCCAATTGTTTTTCTTGTGGCAGCAATTTTATATTTCCAAGGTCTCTGTCAATTGCGTTCAACATCTGGTTCATGTCTCCCCCCATTTTCAGATTGAAAGAAATTTCGTCGTTATACGGTGCATGGCCAACTGAACTGATCAACAATTGATATTTTCCAAAAACCGGTAATTTATCAATGCTGAATTCACCTTTTTTATCTGTAAGCATTGCAGCAACAATTATAGATTTCGGTTTTTTTGTTGCCGTATCCATTTTAGTTTGCATCAATTGAACGGAGGCTGCCTCTATCGGTTTGTTGGTGTTTCCATCGATCACTTTTCCATAAAAATGTCCAACATTCATGTTTCTCCCTCCTGCAGGACGGTTAGCCGGCGCTTGTGGATATTGGGCCATTGAAGTTGCGGCGGAGAATATGAATAAAAAAGCAAGGTAAAATTTTTTAATTTTCATTGTTGCGCGGTTTATTTTTTTGATCCTTTTTAAATCCGGCTGCAAATCTCAAGGCATATTCTGCTAACTATTTTTTAATTATAGATGAATGGTATTTAATAAAGAGCCAACGGTTAAAATGCATTAACATATCCAATGAAATTTTTTATAAATGGCAGAAGGTTTTTTGCAAAACAAAAAAAAGTAAAAGCTAAAATCATTTGTTCTTTTACCGGAAATTTTCATTTAATTTTGCTCTCCCAAAAACGGTGGCTGTAGCTCAGTTGGTTAGAGCATCAGATTGTGGTTCTGAGGGTCGTGGGTTCGAGCCCCATTAGCCACCCAAATAAAAAGCCCACTCGCGAGAGAGTGGGTTTTTTAATGCTAATAATCTCAATAATCCTTGTTTGAAACCGTACATACTTTTGCAAAAACCTTTGTTAATTCAATCCCTTAATTTTAAGGTAGAAATTTAATTTCTTTTACTTTTACTTATGAACCCAATAATCAGTTTTATTATGAGCAAAAAATTTATTCCCGTACTTATTATTCTAATATTAGGTGGCTTATTCGTTGGATATGGAGTTATGGGAAGAAGCGAACACAATGATGATCCGAAAACAAAATACCAAAAAATACTTCAGAATGTCGGAATCGTTTTAGAACAAGGTCATTATAATCCCAAAAAAATTGACGATAAATTTTCGCAGGAAGTGTTGAAAAAATATGAGGAAGACCTTGATCCTGATAAATATATTTTTCTGCAAAAAGATATAGATGCATTCAAAAAATATGAGAATAAGATTGATGATGAAATTCATGGAGCGCCATTAGAATCATTTTATGCCATCAGCGATACTTATTTAAAAAGACTGGCGGAAGTTTCAGCTTCTTACAAAGAAATCCTAAGACATCCTTTTGATTTTACCAAAGAAGAATATCTGCAAACTGATGGTGATAAAAGAAATTATCCAACTACGATCGCAGAAAGAAATGATTATGGAAGAAAACGTTTGAAATATCTTGTTCTGGTAAGATATGTGGACCTGCAGGAACAAAGAGATTCAAGCTCTAATAAAGATTCCGCTTCCGTCGCTGATTCTACCCTTCAACGCCAGGCGGTTAGCATTGTTTCCAAACAAATGGATCGCTATTTTGAAACTTTAAAAAATCACAATACTTCTGATGATCTGTTCAGCGATTTTGTAAATTCCATCACCAGCACTATGGATCCGCACACCACCTATTTTGCACCGGTTGACAAAAGAAGTTTTGATGAAATGCTTAGCGGAACCTTTTATGGGATCGGAGCGCAGTTGCAGGAAAAAGATGGAAAAATAACTATTGCCAGTTTAATTACGGGAATGCCTGCATGGAAAACCAATCAAATCACTCCCGGTGATGAAATACTAAAAGTTGGACAGGGAGATGCCACTCCTGTTGACGTTACCGGTTATGCCGTAACCGACGCGGTGAAATTGATCAGGGGCGAAAAAGAAGGATCCGAAGTAAGGCTGACATTAAAAAAAGCGGATGGAACAATAAAAGTGGTTCCCATCAAAAGAGGCAAAATTTCTTTGGATGACACTTTTGCAAGAAGCGCAGTTATCAACAATAACGGGCATAAGATCGGTTATATTTATTTGCCTGAGTTTTATGCAGATTTTGATAATCCTTCCGGAAGGCGTTCTGCTACTGATGTCGCAAAAGAAGTGCAGAAATTAAAAGATGCGCATGTTGAAGGAATTGTAATGGACCTGAGAGGAAATGGTGGTGGATCTTTATCAGATGTGGTTGACATGGTCGGCTTATTTATTAAAGGCGGCCCTGTTGTGCAGGTAAAAGGCCGCGAAGGAGCCGCTACTATTTTACCGGATAAATACAAAGAAAAAGACCCTTTATATTCCGGCCCGTTAGCTGTAATGGTAGATGAATTAAGTGCTTCCGCTTCCGAGATTTTTGCTGCCGCTATTCAGGATTATCACCGGGGAATTATTATTGGAAGTTCTTCAACTTATGGAAAAGGAACCGTTCAAAGAAGTGTTTCCCTGGATCCTCAGTCAGAAAATCCTTTCTTCAATCATCCTTCAGAAGGCTTGGGAGATGTGAAACTGACGTTCAGAAAATTCTATAGAATTAACGGTGGCGCTACACAATTAAGAGGCGTTGTTCCCGATATTATTATTCCCGACAGGCTTGAAAATGCAAAACTTCGTGAAAAAGATAATCCGGATGCTTTGCATTGGGATGAAATTCCAAAAGCGAATTATACTTTATGGAACCCTGGATATAGTTATGCTCCGGTTGTTCAAGCAGTAAATCAAGACATCAACAAAAATGTTGATTTTAAAGGAATCAAAAATGAAGTAGACTTGCTTGATAAATATAGAAATGATGAAACTCCATTAAATATCGTGAAATATAAACAAATGCAGAAAGATATTCTGCAGGCTTCTAAAAAATTAGATGCCTTCTTGAAATCTCCTTCTGATATGCGTGTGCAAACTTTGCCATCCGACTCGCTGGAAATTGCCGGTGATACTACAAAAGTTACACGTCAGGCACAATTTATCAAATCAATTGATAGCGATATTTATATAAATGAAACTGTCAAAGTTTTAGAAAAAGTGATTGGAGAAGAACAAATAGCGCAGAGAAAATAAAATATTTTTCATAAATGATTCGAAGCAAAACCGGTGTCAGCACCGGTTTTGCCATTTTTAATCCAAACCAATTGGAAACAAAAAAAGAAATAGAATTATTTGTCCGTTTACTCTATTTTCGAATCAGAATGATTTTCAACACCGCTTTTCTTAATTCTATTTTTCACTAAAATTTATTTTCTTTTCCATTATCTTTGCGACCTAAAATTTTAAAATCTTGGCTACTACAAAGTTTTCCAAAGAAACTTATTTATATTGGTACGAATTGATGCTCCTGCTTCGGCGTTTTGAGGAAAAAGCAGGACAAATGTATGGAATGCAAAAAATCCGTGGCTTTTGTCATTTATATATTGGTCAGGAAGCTATCGCTGCAGGTTGTATGACTGCTTCTGCTCCTGATGATATTTTTATCACCGCTTACCGCGATCATGGTTTGGCTATCGCAAAAGGAATTTCTCCAAAAGAATGTATGGCCGAACTTTATGGAAAAGCTACAGGTTGCAGCAAAGGAAAAGGTGGAAGTATGCACTTTTTTGGCGTGAATCATAAATTTTTTGGTGGACATGGAATTGTAGGTGCTCAGATCGGAACCGGTGCCGGGCTTGCTTTTGCAGAAAAATACAAAGAAACTGATAATGTGGTTTTATGTTTCTTTGGCGATGGCGCTGCCCGCCAGGGAATACTTCATGAAACTTTTAATCTTGCCATGCTTTGGCAACTTCCCGTAGTTTTTATTTGCGAAAATAATAACTATGCAATGGGAACTTCCGTTGCCAGAACTTCAAACGTGCTGGACATTTATAAACTCGCCGATGCATATGAAATGCCTGCCGACCAGATAGATGGAATGGTGCCTGAAACTGTTCACGAAGCAGTTGAAAGAGCAATAAGACGCGCAAGAGAAAAAGGTGGTCCAACATTACTGGAAATAAAAACATATCGCTACAAAGGCCATAGCATGAGTGATCCTGCAAAATACCGTTCGAAAGAAGAAATGGAAGAATATAAACTCCAGGATCCTATCGAAACAACTTTGACAAAACTCAAAAATTTTGGGGTAACCGATGAAGAGATCGAACAGATCAATGAAAGGGTGAAAAATGAAGTAGCGGATTCAGTGAAATTTGCAGAAGAAAGCGCTTTTCCTGATGACGATGAAGCTCTCAAAGATGTTTATGCCGAAGATGATTATCCATTTATTACCGATTAAATAACAGCATTAAAAAATCAATTTCAAAATAGCAAATAAGAAAAGCCCGACGGGCTCAATACGAAAAACTAATGGCCGACAAAAAATCTTACAAACAGGAAGTAGATGTATTGCAAAAAGCCCGCAGCTTTTGGGATCAATATAGCAAACCGATCACTTACATTGCTTCTGCAATTATCGTTGTAATTGCAGCCTGGCTCATTTACAAATACATGTTTAAAGTTCCTGAACAGGAAAAAGCTGATAAAGTTGTATTTGTTACACAAAAATATTTCACTGAATTTACTACTGCCACCGATTCTGCAAAATTGCTGATGGCAACCAAAGTGTTGAATGGTGATGGTACCAATCCCGGCGCCTTAAGAATCATCAATCAATACTCAGGAACTCCGGCTGCAAACTTATGCGAATACTATGCGGGTGCTTGTTATTTGCAACTTGGGCAGTATGAAAAATCTATTAAGTATTTAAAAGATTTTGATGCTAATGGTGCCACGCAAATTCAAAGCCGTGCTCTTGGAATGATCGGAGATGCCTATGCTGAAATGAATAAAAATGATGATGCACTAAATTATTATAAGAAAGCCGCTGACGTAAATGATAAAGACGCGTTCACTTCTTCAGAGTATTTGTTCAGAGCGGCATTATTTGCACAGACAATTGGAAAAAAGAAAGATGCAATTGATCTTTTCAAAAAAATAAAATCCGATTATCCGCTTACTGAAAAAGCCGCTAATGTAGACAGGTATTTGGCAAAGCTGGGAGATTTTTCAGAATAAATTTTCAGCATTTAAATGGCAACAGTCAACGAAAATCTTTACAATATTGACACAGGCATTCTCCCGAAGGATGCCTGTATTGTTATTGTACATACTCAATGGAACCGTGAAATTGTCGATAAATTGCTTGATGGGTGTTTAGGAATTTTAGAAAAGTATGGAATGCGCAATCACAGAATAATCAGCGTTCCAGGTGCATTTGAAATTCCATTTACTATCAAAAATTTTTGGGAAACCTACCAGAATAAATTTGAAAAGCCGCAGGCATTCATTGCTCTTGGTTGCGTGTTGCGGGGTGGCACTCCGCATTTTGATTATGTGTGTAAAGCTATTACAGATGGTATTTTACAATTAAATCTGACATTGCCGGTGCCCACCATTTTTGGCGTTCTTACCGTCGATGATCAACAGCAAGCAGACGAAAGAACCGGTGGTGCTCATGGAAATAAAGGTGAAGAAGCAGCTTTGACCGCTTTGAAAATGATCACTTTGAAATATTCAAAATAAAATTCTGTTTTATAATTTCTGATGAAAGTACAGTTATTCATACCATGTTTTGTTGATCAGTTGTATCCTGATACTGCTTTCAATATGGCGAAAGTTTTGGAGAAAGGCTGTTGTGATGTAGAATACAATACCAATCAAACATGTTGTGGGCAACCCGCTTTCAATGCAGGTTTTTGGGAAGATTGCAAAAGCGTTGCTTCTAAATTCATTCATGATTTTGAAGGAACAGATTATATCGTTGCGCCATCAGCATCATGCGTCGGGTTCGTAAGAAATTATTACGGGCAACTTTTTCAAAATTCTTCGCAGCATAACCTGGTAAAAAATCTTTCATCAAGAATTTTTGAATTCACTGAATTCCTAACAAATGTTTTGAAGATTGAAAATTATGGCGCTGAGTTGAAAGTAAAAGCAACTTACCACGATAGCTGCTCGGGTTTGCGTGAATGTAAGATAAAAGAAGGTCCAAGAAACTTATTGAAAAAAGTAAAAGGCCTCGAGTTGATTGAAATGGCTGAAACAGAAACGTGTTGCGGTTTTGGAGGAACATTTGCTGTAAAATTTGATGCTATTTCAGCAGCAATGGCTGATCAGAAAATAGATCATGCATTGAAAACCGGCGCTACACATATTATTTCTACTGATCTCAGCTGCCTGATGCATTTGCAGGGCATTATCACCAAAAAAGATTTGCCTTTGACCACCATGCATATCGCCGATGTGTTGGCAAGCGGATGGGAATAAATTTTATTTCAATTCTCCAATTTTAGGATCCTGATTAAACAGGACGCACATCAAATCAAAAAGTTCCGGGTGATTTTCTTTAAATAGATCTGGCTGGTTAAAAAAATATTCAGAGGTTACTGCAAAGAATTCCGCTTTGTTGTAAGCGGCGTAATCGTTAATATCAGAATGTCCTGAAAGAATGGTTTCAATATTTTTATTGATCAGTTTTATCCATTTTGAATTGAATTTTCTATTCAGTAAAGCTTCAGGCAATCCATCAACATCCCCATCTTCTTTGTCTAACAGATGAACAAATTCATGGATACCGGTATTTTCTTTGCCTTCATTTTGAAATCCAAAATGCAAAGCCGGCTTTGATAAAATCATAACTCTTTGCATTGGGCCGTTTCCTATCATTCCCAACGTATTCTTTTCATAACCGCTTGCAAGAAATTCTTCTTTGTTAAATGAAGCAGGATAAAGCAGCACATTTTTTAAATTAAAATAAGTCCATTTTTTAAATCCAAAAACCGGGATAACCGCACTGGAAGCTACTAACAGCTTATCAAGCTCATCAGCCGTTGTATCAATTCCATCAATGCGAACACGCCCTAAGAACTCTTTTATTTTTTCTTCAAAAATGGTTTTATTTAATTCATTTAGCCTGTTGTAATAAGAAACATGTTGTGATAAAAGTTGTTTATAGCTTTCCGGAAGGACAATTTTTTTTATTGGCTTTTTATAAAAAATAAAAAACACGATAAATAAAAACAGAAGAACCAAAACAATCAGAGGCGCCATTTGGTGATATTTTTCTTCTTAAATCTAATGAATTCTTTTGTCTGAAAATGTTAGATGAAAAGCAAAAAAAGAAAAAGTGATTATTTCTTTTTTTACTCATAAAAAGATCTTCCATCCTAATAGAAAAATCTAAAAGCTATTGTAAGCAACTTTTATTAAAAAAAGTCCCTTTGAGGGAACTGAAAAGTCGGCCTTCCTGCAATCTTTGTTCTGAGTAATCTGGACAAATTCTTCTAACGAAATTTTGTGCGTTGCAACACGCAACATAGTTCCTACCAACCCTTTCACCATTCCTCTTAAAAAACGATTCGATTCAACATGATAAACGAGCATGTCATTTTCTTCAATCCACGTGCTTTTTTTGATATCACAAATGAAATGCTTTACCTGGGTATTCTTTTTTGAAAAAGTAGTAAAATCATTATTCAATAATACCAATTTCGCTGCTTCATTAAGAAGCTGCAGGTCTATTTTGTAAGGATAATAGAAGGCTCTGTCCTGCAGAAAGGGATTTTTTTCACGAAAAATAAAATATTTATACTCGCGTGAAACTGCATCAAAGCGACAATGCATACTGTCTTCTACCTGGAAAATTCTTTTGATCACAATATCAAGTGGAAGAATGGAATTCAAGTTATAAACAGACCGGATTTCATTAAACCCAGACCCAGAGAACAACGGTTCTTCCGTATCAAAATGAAAATAGTTTTGCAAGGCATGAACACCTGCATCCGTGCGTGAGGAGCCGGTAAGAAAAAAGCTTTGTTTAAAAAAAACCGAAAGCGCTTTTTCAATCTCAGCCTGAATGGAATTGGCATTTTTCTGAACCTGGAAACCCGAGTAAGCGGTTCCCTTATAACTGGTTTCTAAAAAATATCGTGGCATTCCTTCTGATTATTTTCGAAGCATCGCCTTAAAGCGGTTCAGGTAATAAGGATCGGTAAACTGGGATTCCAGCATTTCATATTGGTCTGAATCGGAAGTATGAGCATAAGCGGCATCAAAAAACTGGTACTTTCCTTCTTCAGTTAAAAACAAATAAGAAAGGTCTTTGATCTGCTCAGTGCTGTAGCATTTGGATTTAAAATATTTCCGCGCTGTCCTCACCATATCATCCTGGTTATTTTCTGAAGCCATCTTTTTTCGGAGCCTTAAAAAATCTTCATTGGTTGCAAATGCTTTACAATCAGAATTGTTCGATGAAGTAACCACTTTAGGTAATAAAACCACTTCGGCTTTTGGTGCTTTTTGTGTTTGCGCAGAACTATTCTTTTTCTCATCTGACTTTTCTTCAGATCTCTTTTCGCCTTTATCTTTTGCAGGCCCTATGTTAAAAACCTGGACAGGCCTTGTTTTCGTTTCGTCAGTTGTGGTGATGCTATCTTTTCTAAAAACAAAACCGGTACTGTCTTTTGATGATGTTACTGTTGGAGTGATCGTATAATCTATGTTGCCAGTGGACGAAAAATTTCCCTCATTTTTATTTTTCGTCACTGCACTATCATTGTTTTTTTCGGGAACAGTGGACGAAGAAATACCGGCATTTTTCTTTTCAGCTATTGTTGTATTTTCATCTTTCGGGGAAGGAATAAAAACACTTACCGTATCGGTTTTATCCTGGCTTTTATCTGAATAGAGCATTGTGAGCCCGGATTCATTCTCATTACTTAAAATCTTCGTAACGGAATCATTCTTGACTGTTGAATTAGATTCAGCAGCAGGGGCAATTGCGGTGGCCGCTTTATTGGCAACGGTTGAAGTATCTTCTTTTGGCACTATAGGGGCTGCTGGAGGTTCGGTTTTTGCGACAACTGAAGAATCTGCTTTGGCTGAAGAATCGATTTTAGCAACCTGGGGTGCAGTTTGTATCTGGTGGTTCTGCAAAATCGATGAATCCTTTACCACGTTTGCCAGCATCGTTGAAAAAGCATCTGTATCTTTTTTGCCTGAAACAACAATTGTTTTATTACTATCGCTTGCGCCGCTAATTAGCGCGAGTGTTTCCAAATTGAACAATTGCGTTCCTTTGTCGTCAAAATTTTTTATCAGAAAACCTTCATTATTATTATCGATATTAAATGAAAATGTTTCTTCAGGGTGTTCCTTTTTTGGAAATCCAACAGTGATCTGATGTTCCCCATCTATAATGCCGGGAAGGATAACATATCCCTGTGCAGAAGAACTGATCACCTTATTATTCACCTTCACATAGAACGGCTGCCCATTATCTGTTTGTAAATAAACAAAATGCGTCTGCTGCGCTTCTACAGAAAAAGTAAGCAAGCTTATCAAAAGCAGAAAGAATAATTTCTTGTAGCTAAAAATATACATATCAGCAAATCTATTTAATATAACAACAAATATTGCCTTCTATCTAAAAAATAAGAGCTTTTTATATTTAGCCTGTACTTTTGTTTGAACAAAAATAAATTTATGAAAAAAATCTTTCTCGCATTGCTTTTTACAGCGACGGTATTTTTGGTGAACGCCCAGGATGAGACTGACAGCTCGGCTGCAACTGATACAGCGTGGCGCCATGAATATCGTGGCAGTTATCCAAGGATCAACGATCTTGTTCACACCAAACTGGCTGTAAGTTTTAACTATGACAAACAATGGATGTATGGCCAGGAATGGGTTACACTTCAGCCACATTTTTATCCAACCGATTCTTTAACCCTTGACGCAAAAGGAATGACAATCAAAGAAATTGCGATAATAAAAGGAAAATCTAAAATTCCTTTGAAATATTCTTACGACAGTATGCAGTTGCGCATTACATTGGATAAAACTTACAAAGGAGGCGAAAAATATACCGTTTATCTCGACTATATTTCAAAACCAAATGAGGTAAAACAACATGGCAGCGCGGCGATATCAGAAGCCAAGGGACTTTATTTTATCAATCCGTTGGGAAAAACCAATGAACATCGGGAAATATGGACACAAGGCGAAACAGAAGCGAACAGTGTTTGGTTTCCAACCATTGACAAACCGGATCAAAAAACGACACAGGAAATTTCAATGACTGTTCCTGCAAAATATGTAACACTCAGCAACGGGCTTTTAGTTCACCAGAAGAAAAATGCCGATGGCACCAGAACCGATGACTGGAAAATGGATCTGCCCAATTCTCCTTACTTGTTTTTCATGGGTGTTGGTGATTATGCGATCGTAAAAGATAAGTATAAAAACATGGATGTGGATTATTATGTAGAAAAAGAATATGCTCCCGTGGCAAAAAAAATATTTGGTGAAACGCCGGCCATGATTGGATTTTTCTCTAAAATTCTAAACTTTCCTTACGCCTGGCCAAAGTATGACCAGATCGTAGGAAGAGAATATGTAAGTGGCGCCATGGAAAACACTACTGCTACACTGCACCAGGATGGCGCTTATCAAAATGCACGTCAACTGGTAGATGGCAATGCGTGGGAAGACGATATTTCTCACGAATTATTTCATCACTGGTTTGGCGACCTCGTAACTACAGAAAGCTGGAGCAACCTGACTTTGAACGAATCTTTTGCGAATTACAGCGAATATTTATGGCGCGAATTCAGGCATGGGAAAGATAATGCAGACGAACTGAACTATGATGACATGCAGGGATATTTGATGAGTGGAAGCAGCAATAAAGATCTTGTAAGATTTTATTACAAAGACAAAGAAGATATGTTTGACGCCGTGAGCTATAACAAAGGCGGACGAATTTTGAATATGCTGAGAAATTTTGTCGGCGACTCCGCATTTTTTAAATCACTAAATGAATATCTGAATCTTTATAAGTTCAAACCTGCCGAAGCGCAGCAATTGAGGCTTGCTTTTGAAGATGTGACTGGTCAGGATCTGAATTGGTTTTGGAATCAATGGTATTATGGAAGCGGGCAGCCCACGCTGAATATTAATTACGATTACAACAATGGAAAAGCAAGAGTGATCGTAGATCAGACACAAAAGACCGGTAAGATATTTAAGCTGCCTGTTGCTATTGATGTTTACAGCAAGGGAGCCAACAAAAAAAGATACAAAGTGTGGGTAGAAAACCAATCGGATACTTTTTATTTCAACAGCCCTGAAAAGCCTTCCCTGATCAATTTTGATGCAGACAAGGTATTGCTGGCAATAAAAAAAGACAATAAATCAGCTGATGAATTTGAGCAGCAATACCAGTTTGCGCCGAATTATATGGACAGAAGAGAAGCGCTGGAATATTTTTCAAAGAATAAAATGATTCCTCAATTGGCGTGGGGATTGAAAGACAAATATTATGGCTTGCGTTTGCTGACTTTGGAGAATATTGATGCGCAAAAATTGTTCTCTGATCCTTCTGTTTTGAGCCAGATAGAACAAATGGCGACAAAGGAGCCGAACAAGAAAGTTCAGGCAAAAGCAATTGAAGTTCTTGCAAAATTGAAGGATAACAAATACCAGTCTTTGTTTGAAAAATATGTAACTGATTCTTCTTATTCTGTTGCCGGTGCTTCGCTTGAAGGACTCGCTGCTCTTCAGCCGCAGGAAGCATATTCTTTGGCAAAAAAATACAGCGATGATGCTTTGGGCAAATTGGGAGAAGTAGTTTCTGCTATCATTATTAAAAATGGGTCAGAAGCAGATTTCGATTATTTGTTAAATCACTTTTCGAATGAACCACTTTCGGAAGACAAAATAAAAGATGCGTTTGGATTTGGGAAATATCTTGTTACTGTTAAAAATCCTGATAACGTAAGAAAAGGAGTGGATGAAATTATGAAATTCAGAAACCAGATTCCTGAGCAATACCGTGGTTTTATTGATCCCGCATTTAAACAGGTTTTTGGTAAAATCAGTGCAGCCCAAAAGCAAAGTGGCAATAACGATCTTGCAAATTATATCAATGATTTGCTGAAATAATTTTTTCAGAAACAAATAAAAAAAGCGGACCAGGGCGTTCGCTTTTTTTTATTGATTCGATTTCCAGTAAACGAAGAAATAACGATGTTTTATTTTTTATCTATTGTTTTCTTTTTACTCTGAAATTAACGGTAGCTGGACGATAAATGTGTTGCTATCATAAAGTGTGTCTTGAATATTTGCAGCAATAAATCCTCCTACTGGCCCATACTCTGTTATATTGACACTGAGAGCGGTACCTGCTAAATGGCGATTCTTTGACCATATAAAACTTTACCATCCTCCACTCGCGCCGCCGCCGCCGCCGCTTCCACCACCAAAGCCTCCAAATCCACCTCCGCCAAAGCCGCCACCTCCAAATCCTCCTCCACCAAAACCTCCGCCCCCTCTGCTTCCGCCTCCAAGCATATTTCCTAATAAAAACCATGGTAAAGCACCACCGAGAAAGCTTCTTGAACCTTTTCTGCTCATATAAGAACCACCGCCGCCACCGCCTTTTCCTGAAAAAAGAAATATGATCACGATGAAAATTATGATCAGCGGAAGAATTTTTCCAAATGTTACATTATTATTTTGTGACTTTGCGTCTGCCTTATATTCTCCGGCTGCTGCCGCAATTATGGCATCAACGGCATTATTAAAACCGGCATAATAATCATTGTTTTTGAAATAAGGAATCATCCTTTCGTTAATGATCTGCTTGGCAAGAATGTCAGGTAAAACACCCTCCATGCCGTAACCGGTTTCTATCCTTGCCTTGTGATCATTTTTAGAAACCAGGATCACGACGCCATTATTTTTTCCCTTCACTCCTACTCCCCAATCGCGCAAATATTTTAAAGAAACTTCCGCAATATCATATCCCTGCAAATCAGGAACGGTAATAATTACAATCGCTGAAGAAGTGGAATCATTGTAAGCGTCCAGCTTTTGCTCCAACGCCTGCTGCTGGAAGGGAGCCAGCATGTTGGCAAAATCATTTACCGCCCTTGGAGGATTTGGCCTCGGTTCAATTTTCTGTGCAAAAACTGAATGAAAACCAGCAAAAAGAAAGAGCAGTAAAAATATTTTTTTCATGAATGAGAAGTTTCGATATTATTTTCCAAAAACGATTTCATCCGGAAGTTCGTTTTTGTCAACATCTTTATCGTAAGGAAAATTTTCTTTTAACGCCGCGCCAATCATTTGAATGGAGGTAGTAATGCCGGCAACAAGGCTGTCTTTGCTAAAAACAGAAATAATGTGTTTGACTGCGTTCTGCCAATAAGTATCGCCCGTAGCTTCATGAATTCCCTTGTCAGCGAAAATAGCGAGCTGCTTATCTTTTACCGCAAGATAAAACAGCACGCCATTTCTGAGTTCCGTTTTCCCCATCTGAAGATTGTTGAAAATTTCTGTGGCGCGGTCTAAAGCGTCAACATATTTGCAACGACTTTCAATAAAGATGCGTATCTCTCCGCTGGTCTGCCTTTCTGCCTCCTGTATTGACTGAACAATCTTTTCATTTTCTTCCGGAGAAAAAAATGGTTTTTTACGGGAAAATCGCCACATAATAATAGCCGTTTACTTAATGTCAAAATTTACGTCAGGCGCTTTTTCACTTCCCGGCGCTGCCTGGTAGAATGCTTTTTCATGATAACCAAAGATTCCGGCAAAGATGTTATTAGGAAACCTTTTTACACGAAGATTATAATCCTGCACCGCTGCGTTGTAATCCTGCCGTGCCACATTGATCCTGTTTTCTGTTCCTTCGATCTGGGTTTGAAATCCCTGGAAAGCCGCTGTAGTCTTTAGATCAGGATAACTTTCGGCAACTGCCAATAATTTACTGAAAGAACTTTGCAGTCCGGCTTGGGCATTTTGATAGGCCTCTAATGATTTCGGATCATTAATATCTACATTGATTGAAGTTGCTTTTGCACGCGCCTGTATTACCTGTGTCAAAGTGCTTTTTTCAAAATTGGCTGATCCTTCTATTGTTTTGATAACGCTGTTATAAAGATCAGTCCGACGCTGATAATTAGTTTCTACATTTCCCCATTTTGTTTTTACCTGCTGATCGGCAGTTACCAAACTATTATATTGACCACATCCCCAAAATATTAAAATGACAATAATCCCAAGGATTATCCATAGTCCCGTTTTTGATTTCATAAACTTGTTTTTATTTTTTGTAATAAAATTAAAGATACTAATAAGACTGATTACTAATTACTTTTCACGGATCGCTTTAATACCGGGTAATTCTTTTCCTTCAAAATATTCGAGCAAAGCCCCTCCGCCTGTAGAAACATAACTTACTTTATCGGCAAGATCAAATTCATTAATAGCCGCAACGCTGTCGCCACCTCCTACTAAACTATAAGCGCCGTTTTCAGTAGCTTTTGCGATCGCTTCTGCGATCGCTTTGGTGCCTGACTGGAATTTTTTCATCTCGAAAACGCCCATTGGCCCGTTCCATAAAATCGTTTTACTTTCCATAATTGTTTTGCTAAAAACCTTTATGGATTCAGGACCAATATCTAATCCCATCCAGCCTTTTTCAATATGATCATTGCTCACGATTTTTGTATCCGCATCTTCTGAAAATTTATCGGCAACAACACTATCAACAGGCAAAAGAAACTGCACATTTTGTTGTTTTGCTTTTGATAAAATATCATTTGCCAGGTCTAATTTATCTTCTTCACAAAGACTACTTCCAATTTCTTTTCCCTGCGCCTTTAAAAAGGTATAAGCCATACCTCCGCCGATAATGATGTTGTTCGCCTTCTTTAGTAAATTTTCAATGATCTCTATTTTATCAGAAACTTTAGCGCCACCGAGAATGGCTGTGAAAGGTTTTTCAGAACTGTTCAAAACTTTATCGGCATTCAAAACTTCGGCATTCATTAAAAGGCCAAACATTCTTTTATCACCAGGAAAAAACTGAGCGATAACCGCTGTCGAAGCGTGCGCGCGATGTGCAGTACCAAAAGCGTCATTCACATAAACATCGCCCAGTGAAGCAAGTTTTCTTGCAAATTCTTCATTTCCTTTTTCTTCTTCCTTATGAAAGCGAAGGTTTTCTAAAAGCAATACCTGGCGGGGTTTTAGATCTTTTGCTTTTTGTATGGCATCCGCACCGATAGAATCTGTTGCAAATAAAACGGTTGTATTTCCGAGTAATTCTTTCAGATGAGGCACCAGATGTTTTAAAGAAAATTTGTCTTCAGGACCATTTTTCGGTCTTCCCAAATGCGACATGAGAATTACACTTCCGCCATCACCGAGAATTTTTTTAATGGTGGGAATGGCTGCGCGCATTCTTGTATCGTCAGTAATATTAAAACCTGCGTCGAGAGGAACATTAAAATCAACTCTTACGAGTGCTTTTTCACCTTTGAAATTATGTTCTGAAAAATTGCTCATATTCTTATTTTATTTTTTCAAAAATAAATAAAAAGAACTTGCAGGCTTTTGTTTTGTTGAAGTGCTGCGAATAAACAAGAATTTTTTGACAGAAACTGAAATAAATAAATTTACTTCTCTAAAAAAAGAATTTACACGATTTAGTTTTGTTATTTTGGTCTCTGACAAAAAGTTTTTTCTTCATTAGCAAGCCGCAAATATCAATGAATAGTATCAAAGATCAATTCTTATTAGACCCGTCAGTTACGTATTTAAATCATGGTTCATTCGGTGCTTGCCCACGCCCGGTACTTGAAAATTATCAGTATTGGCAGAGAGCACTGGAATTTGAACCCGTACAATTTATCACCAAAATCAGTCCGGAAGCATTGCTCAGTTCCAAGAAGGTATTGGCAAAATATATCGGTTGTGATCATGAAGATTTTTTCTTTATGCAAAACCCTACTATGGCCGTAAACCAGGTAGTAAAAAGTTTGAACTTTCAGCCGGGAGATGAAGTTTTAACAACAAATCTGGAATACGGCGCTATTGATAAAACTTTTAACTTCTATTCTAAAAAATACGGCTTCGCTTACCGTAAGCAGCACATTTCACTGCCATTGGTTTCGAAAGAAAAATTCATTGAAGAATTCTGGAAAGGATATAATGAAAAAACAAAAGCCATTTCTCTCGGGCATTGCACAAGCGCAACCGCATTGGTTTTCCCGGTAAAAGAAATTTGTGAGCGGGCAAAAGAACTCGGACTTATCACCATCATTGACGGCGCTCATATTCCCGGTCATATTCCCTTAAATTTAGAAGAAATAAAAGCAGATTTTTATACCGGCACATTACATAAATGGTTGCTTGGCCCGAAAGGATCTACCTTTTTATATGTAAATAAAAGTTTTCAAAGTCTGATTGAGCCATTGATCATTAGTTGGGGCTACGAAGCCGCTAATCCAACGAAATCAAAGTTTCTCGAAGAAAACGAAATGCAGGGCACACGCGATATTTCTGCGTTCTTAACAGCACCGGCAATTATGAAATTTTTTGAGGAAAATGACATGGAAAAACGAAAAGCTGCATGCAGGAATGTTATCCTCAAACAATATTCTGAATTTTGCGAACTTTTGAATGCAGAACCGTTATGCCCGGTGTCTGAAGAATTTTTAGGACAAATGTGTAGCATTCCAATCAGAACAGATAATCCTGTTCAATTGAAAGAAACTTTATACAACGATTATAAGATCGAAATACCCGTAATGCAGCACGGAAATGAAAATTATTTGCGGATTTCTTACCAGGTTTATAATTCGCTTGATAACCTGGAATATTTAAAAGAAACGATTAAAAAATTGAAGTTGAAGAAACAGTAAACAAAGTTTTATTCGCAAATTCTTTCTTTAAACATCAGGCAGTGAAGACACATTAAGAAATGGGATATCTTTTAATTAATGAACAAAATTTTATTTCATAATTAAAGCAACCGTTTGCGTTTCTATTATTACTTTGCGAATACTAAGTTTGCTACATAAACACAACTAATGACACCTAAGGATGAAGTTCTTTCCGCGTATGATTTAGAGATCAAAGATGTAGAGATAGAACCGATACATAATGGCCTAATCAATTCCACCTGGCATATCAAAAATTCGCACGACAATTTTATTCTTCAAAAAATTAATAACAGTATTTTCAAACAACCCGAAGCAATCGCTTCTAATATCCGGTTGATTGCCAACTATCTTTTACAATATCATCCAGCCTATTTTTTTGTATCGCCCTTAAAGACCAAAAACGGCGGCGAAATGTTCACAATCGGTGCTGACAGCTACTTTCGCCTGATTCCGTTTGTAGAAAAATCTTATACCATCGACGCAGTAAACGAACCGCAACAGGCATTTGAAGCAGCAAAAAAGTTTGGAGAATTCACAAAATTGTTATCGCATTTTCCTGTTGAAAAATTACAGATCACATTGCCTGATTTTCATAATCTCTCACTCAGGTATCAGCAATTTCGCAAGGCGTTGGAAACAGGAAACAAAACGCGTTTGCTGGAATCAAAGGAATTAATTGAGTTTATCAAAGCACACAAAAATATTGTAGATACTTTTGAAAATATTTTACAGAACCCCTCTTTTAAATTGCGTGTAACACACCACGACACTAAGATCAGCAACGTGCTTTTTAATAAAAAAAATAAAGGATTGTGCGTCATTGATCTTGACACAGTGATGCCCGGATATTTTATCAGTGATGTTGGCGATATGATACGCACTTATCTTTCTCCGGTTAATGAAGAAGAAAAAGATTTTTCAAAAATCGAGATCCGTGAAGAGTATTTTAAATCCATTTGGGACGGCTACATGGGCCAAATGAAAAATGAATTAAATGATGAAGAAAAATCACATTTTATTTATGGCGGCAAATTTATGATCTACATGCAGGCAATTCGTTTTCTTACGGATCACCTAAATAACGATATTTATTACGGAGCCAGGTACGAAGGACAAAATTTTGTGAGAGCAGGCAACCAGATCACGTTATTGAAAAGACTGATGGAGAAAGAACAATCATTGCAAAAGTTGATTGAGAGATAAAATAAATTAATTTTATTTCTTCGTTTACTCATTCTATCCTTTAAACCTCAAAGGAACATTCACTCTTAAACCAAAATTTCTGCCCATATTATAAATTCCATTGTGGCCGGTGAAATTACCAGGATATGGTTCAAAATATTTCAGCCGGTTCAATCCGGATTGATAGGCAATATTGAACAAATTATTCCCAAAAAAAGAAAGAGTCAGCACCGTTTTCCCTTTTTTATTTAAAATATCAGAACCAAATCCGGCATTAAATAATTGATAACCGGCCGTTGGTGTTTCTGTATTGTTTGCCAGGTAAACACGATCCTGTTTTGCATACACTTCAAACTGAACTTTTACAAACGCATTTGCAAAAGAATTGCCCATTTTCTTGATGTTCGCTCTCAATTCAGACATCGTATGCAAAGGGGGAATGAATGGCAAATATTTAGCGCTGTCAGAAATCTTTCCTTCTCCTGCAACCCCTTCATTTGTTGCATAAACAACAGAAAGAGAATTTTCAAAATGCAGCCAATCCCACGGGTGCGGATGAATATCAATGCTTAGTTCTCCTCCATATAAATGTGCTCTTGATGCAACAAACTTAAAGGTCTGGTTTCCGGGAACAATGATAGAATCACCGCCCAGCTTGCTTTCAAGCTTTTGATTATAAATATAGTTTTGAATATTATTATTAAAAGCATCTGCATTAATGCTCACATGTGTTGAGTTAAAAGCGATTCCAACATCTTCCTGCAGATTGAATTCTGGTTTAAAATTCAGGTTTCCAATCTGGTACATATTAGTCCCCGGATGAACGCCGTTAGCCGATATTTCAGAAATGTTTGGTGCTCTGTAACCACGGCCAATATTGGCCTTGATACTAAACTGATCATTTATTTTATAAGACAATCCAATACTTCCGCTGGCACCTGAAAAAGTATGTTGATAAGCAGTAAAAACATGGTTGGCACCGACAGTATCATTTCCCTTTACCACATGCTCAAAACCAGTTGAAGGATCGGTATTTTCATAAAGATCATCATTGCTAAAATTTCTGAAATCATATCTTAATCCGCCCGCAACTTCCAGTTTACCCATTGTTTTTTTCGCGAAAATAAAAGGGCCAAAATCAAACTGGCGATAAGAAGGAATGATGAATTCAGTTCCCTTGCTCACATTGTTATCCTGATACATTCCATTGATTCCGGTGGTAATACTCAGGCCTTCTCTTTCTTTAAAATAATATTTTGCATCATAGCTGTATGTATTTAATTGGAGGAATAATCCCGGAATTTCTACTTCAGGATGACTGTATTCTCTGCGCGTACTTTTTTGGAAAGCCAGATTCACAGCAAGTCTTCCGCTTCCTAATAAAAAATTATTCGAGCTGTAAATATTAAAATGCTGCACATGCTGGTGCAACGCCGAAATTTTATAAGAGTTTAATTCCTCATCACTTACAATTGGACGGAAAGTATCTGCTTCAGTAATTTGTTTGGTAAATTTTCTGGTTGCAGAATCGCGGCTTCCATCAGGAATCTCTTGCAAGTCGTCATACAATGACATACCAAGCCGGCTATAACCCCAATTCTTATTGATCCCCGCGTTTGCTGAAAAATCTGTTTCTGCAAAACCAGTGTTATAAACTCTTCCGTCATATTTGTCTTTATAATTCGTGGCGATTTTATGAGTAAAAGTTCCCCCCCATGTAACGTCATTGATATGTGCAGCAATCGTTGCAGAATTTTCGATCAAACGATTGTTTGTCTGGTATTCATTTAAAATATTTCCAACTATTTTTCCTTGCGCCGGTGGATTGGCAGGAATTAAATTTACCACTCCGGCTACTGCATCAGAGCCGTAAATAAGGCTGGCAGGCCCTTTCACCACTTCTACCCTGTTTACAGTGTTCTCATCTACTTCAATTCCGTGCTCATCGCCCCACTGCTGTCCTTCCTGCCTCACGCCGTCGTATAAAGTGAGAATCCTGTTGAAACCAAGGCCCCTGATAAATGGCTTGGAAACATTTGGCCCGGTAGTTACTTCACTTACACCCGGAACTTTTGCAATTGCATCAATAATATTCGTGCTCAGATTTTGCTGAAGAAATTGCTTGCTTACAGAAACGATTGGCACCGGATTTCTGGCAATGGAAGTCGCTTTTGAAGAACCGGTAATAACAATTTCGCTTTGCTCGGTTACAGAAATTTGCATCGCAACATTTTCAACTTTGTCCTGGTCAAAATCGATATTTTCAAGAATGGTTTTGTAACCGATAAATTTGATCTCGACTACATAATCTCCGTCAGGAATATTATTGATCAGGTAATTTCCATTCGCATCAGCCACACTTCCTTTTTTAAGATCAGAAATATAAACTGAAGCGCCTTGAAGCGGCGCTCCGGAAGTATCAGTTATTCTTCCTGAAAGCGAATATCTTTCTGCCTTTTTTTGTGCGTTTACTGTATATGAATTGAAAACACCTATGCTTATTGTAAGAATAAAAAGAACAATTTTCATTAATAGATTTTTAAGAGAAAATTGATTAAAAAATGAACAGTGATTGAATGAGAAAATAAAAGCAATCTGCTTTTACTATTTAAAAAGGGGATTATGCGATGGACGGAGGGCCTCTTAATCCAAAAGAAAATTTTTGTGAAAAGAAAATTTTGTCGACCGTTGAAACAGTATATCCAACAAATGCCGACAACAAAGTTTTTACTTCAAATGTAGTGGCACCAGTATATGGAGCTATTACCACATTTGTTTCGCAATGGCAATTAATTCCGTTTACGTTGAATTGAGGTGTGTTGGAATCAGTTAAAGTTTTACTTACAAAATCTTTATGATTAGCAAATAGCCGGTGAAGATATTTCGTAGGCGTATTGCTCAGCATGAAGGTCGCGAGCAACACTGCTGCAAAAAATTTTCTTATGTACTTTTTGTGATCCAAATCAATAATTGAATTTGCAAATGTAGAACTTCTTTTTAAAGGCTCGGCGCCTGTAAAAGCGGAATAACTTTTGCGCTTAATAATATTCAATTTATTTCTTAATCATCTAAAACATTTTTTATGCCAATTGTAAAAGTGATTGAAGTAATAGCATCTTCTGAAAATAGCTTTGACGATGCGATTCAAAACGCGGTTTCTGAAGTTTCAAAAACCATCAAGAATATTGATTCCGTTTATGTAAAAGATTTTAAAGTTCATGTAAAAGATGAAAAAGTTTCTTCTTACGGAGTGATTTGTAAAGTCTCTTTCAGAGTGGATCAGAAATAATTTTTGAATCATTTCTTGTCAACAGGGAGTCATTTCGCTCCCTTTATTTTTAACATAGCTTTCCGTGAAGGTTTTACGAATACATATTTTTTGTTTATGTGATGTTCGTAATTTGCAAACCTTTAAAAGCTTATTCTAATTTTATTGAACAAACAATGTTACAAACCGCAGAAGACATTCGCCTCTTGAATGAAAAGATCAGCCACTCAGCCACATTTATTGATAAGATCCACGCCGAAATCGGAAAAATTATTGTCGGGCAAAATCACATGATCGAGCGGCTTTTAATCGGCTTGCTCAGCAATGGCCATATCCTGTTGGAAGGTGTTCCGGGATTGGCTAAAACACTGGCAATAAAATCGCTTGCAAGCACGATCAATGCTCAGTTTAGCCGTATTCAGTTTACGCCCGATCTTCTTCCAGCGGACGTGATCGGAACAATGATCTACAACCAGCAGAAGAATGAATTTGTAGTTCGCAAAGGGCCCATTTTTGCTAACTTTATTTTGGCTGATGAAATCAATCGTGCGCCGGCCAAAGTGCAAAGCGCTTTGCTGGAAGCAATGCAGGAAAGACAAGTAACTATTGGGAATAATTCTTATCCTTTACCCGAACCGTTTCTTGTTTTAGCTACTCAAAATCCAATCGAGCAGGAAGGAACCTATCCATTGCCGGAAGCGCAGGTGGATCGTTTTATGCTGAAAGTAATTATTGATTATCCATCAAAAACTGAAGAGCAGGCAATCATTCGCCAGAATGTTTTGGGAACACAGCAGCCACATATCAATGCGGTAGTTTCTTCTTCGGAAGTTTTGAATGCACGTCAGTTAGTGAGAGAAGTTTATATGGATGAAAAAGTAGAACAGTACATTATCGACATTGTTTTTGCTTCACGTTATCCGGATCAATATAATTTATCCAAAATAAAACCTTTGATCGCTTACGGCGGATCACCGAGAGCCAGCATCAATCTTGCTTTGGCAGCAAAAACCTATGCATATTTAAACAAACGCGGATATGTAATTCCTGAGGATGTAAGAAATATTTGCAAAGATGTTTTGCGGCATCGTATCGGTCTTACTTATGAAGCAGAAGCAGAAAACGTAAATGTCGAAATGGTGATCAACGAGATTTTAAGAGCAGTGAATGTTCCGTAGAAGATTGTGGCTGTTTAGATGCTTAATAAACAAACAATTAATGTATTTTCTTTTTTCATTTAATTCAAAATAATCAGTCAACCATTATTGAAGAATTTAATAACTCAATAATTTAATAATTAAAATTGTCTTTAACCACAACCGATATTATCAAACGAGTAAAAGAACTGGAGATCATCAGTAAGAAGATCACCACGCATCTTTTTACCGGTGAATATCATTCGGCGTTTAAAGGAAAAGGAATGCGGTTCAGGGAAGTGCGCGAATATTATCATGGTGATGATGTTCGTTTTATTGATTGGAATGTAAGCGCGCGATATGCACATCCGTTTACAAAAGTTTTTGAAGAAGAAAGAGAACTAACCGTAATTCTTTTGGTTGACGTTAGTGCCAGTTCATTATTTGGAACTGTGCATCAGAATAAAAGAGACATGATCACGGAAATGGGCGCTGTGCTTACTTTTAGCGCCATCAACAACAATGATAAAGTGGGTGTGATTTTTTTTAGTGATAAAATTGAAAAATATATTCCGCCCAAAAAAGGAAAAGAACATGCTTTGTATATTGTTCGTGAATTATTGACCGCAACACCAAAACAAAAAGGAACAAATCTGAAAGAAGCATTGAATTTCTTTTCAAGATCAAACAATCAAAAAAGCATTGCATTTATTATGAGTGATTTTTTGGATGAAAATTATGAGCACAGCTTGCGTGTTGCAGGCAACCGTCATGATGTGATCGGAGTGAAAGTATATGACAAGATGGACAGCCAGTTGCCTGATATTGGAATGATCAAAGTTCAGGATCTGGAATCACAGAAAGTGCAATGGCTCAACACTTCAGATGCAATGGTGAGATATAACTATCATCAGAATTTTATCAATCAAAGTGCAATAACAAAAACGATTTTTAATAAAGCAGGCGCACAATTATTACATATCAGAACCGACGAAGATTATGTAAAGATTTTGCAAAAGTTTTTTACAAGAAGAAAAAAAACTCACTAACAGGATTTGAAGAATCGAGCGTACTATATAAAATTAATTTTGCTCTTATTTGTTGCTTTACTGTTTTCTCAACAAGATTCTTTTGCACAATTACCTACAGTAAAAACAAGTGTTGACAGCACAAAAATTCTCATCGGTCAGCGAATCAATTATCATGTTCAGGCTTCCATGCCCGACAATACTTACCGGCTCACGTGGTTTTCAGTTCCTGACAGTTTTGGCAATTTTGTTCCCATCATCAGAAATAAAATTGATACTACTTTTTCTAATGGAACCTGGACTTTCAGCCAGGATATTGTCATCACCAGCTTTGATTCAGGCAGACAGGTTATTCCACCGCTAACGCTTACTGCGTCCACGCTCGACAGCGATTCAACTTTCAATCTTTTTACAGATTCTGTTGCAATTGATGTAGGTTATTCTCCGGCAGACAGTGTTCTGCCTTTTCATGATATCAAAAATATCATTGAGGTAAAAAAATCATTTCCGTGGTGGGCATGGATATTGGCAGGTATTGCAATTCTCCTGGCCATCATCTGGTTTGTTTTTCTTAGAAAATTTTTCAAAAAGAAAAAAGACATTGCCATTTTTGAATCCAAACTTTCTCCTTATGATGAGGCGATGCGTTCATTAAATGATCTTGAAAAAGAAAACTTACCGGCGGAAAATAAAACGAAAGAATATTACTCGCGGCTTACCGATATTTTCAAAAGATATTTATCCAGGAAAACAAACTCGTACCAGATGCATCTTACTGCCGACGAAGTGTTGATAGAATTAGGTGGCCTTGATATTTCAAAACAACAGATCTCCGAATTTGCGAATGCGCTGCGAATGGGCAATGTCGTAAAATTTGCAAAATATATTCCACCCACTTATGAAAATGAAAAAGCATTTTCACAAACAAAAGAAATGATTACGGCGATCAATAACATTAAAAAACCTGAAAATGGTGTTTGATTATTTCAATGATATTAGTTTTGGGCAACCGTGGTTATTGCTGCTTTTTCTGATCATTCCTTTTTTGATTTACTGGAAATTTACGAAAGGGAAAAAGCAGGTAGCAGCCATTGAAATTTCTTCTACAAAAGGATTGTACAATGCACGATCCTGGAAAAATACCGTTCAGCATTTTCCTTTTATTTTCAGAATGCTGGCGCTTAGTTGTATTATCGTTGCGCTCGCACGCCCCCAGACAAGATTTGATGAAACACAAACCGAAGGCGAAGGAATTGATATTATTTTGTGCATTGATGTAAGCGGAAGTATGACTGCGCAAGACTTTCAGCCAAACCGCATGGAAGCGGCTAAAAAAGTGGCCGAAGATTTTGTAGATCATCGCCCGTCAGACAGGATCGGCGTTGTGATCTTTGCAGGCGAAAGTTTTACTCAATGCCCGCTTACAACAGATCATTATGTTTTGAAATCACAGATCGCACAGATCAGGAATGGTTTGCTGGAAGATGGCACTGCTATTGGCTCCGGACTTGCTACCAGTGTTGATCGTTTAAGAAGCAGCAAAGCAAAAAGCAAAATCATTATTTTGCTCACTGACGGTATCAACAATGGTGGATTGATCGATCCAAATACTGCAAAGGAAATTGCAAAAACTTTTCACATAAAAGTTTATACCATTGGTGTTGGAAGCGAAGGTTATGCGCCAACGCCTGTGAGCACGCCAATGGGAATCGTGATGCAAAATGAAAAAGTTTCTATCGATGAAAAACTGTTGCAAAATATTGCACAGGAAACCGGCGGAAAATATTTCAGAGCTACAGACAACAGCAGTCTTGAACATATTTACAATGAGATCGACAAGATGGAAAAATCAAAAGTAGAGATCACTACTTTTCATCATTATTCAGAAAAATTTTATCCTTTTATTTTTGCTGCTTTGGGTTTACTTTTAATCGAAATTATTTTAAGATATACAGTGTTTAAAAAGTTTCCTTAAAAAACATTACACGAATTTTATTCACGAATTACACGAATTAAAATACCAATCAACCAATAACTTTTCTCATGGAAGCATTAGTTTACAAATCAACAGGAAGTTGGTATTTGGTTAAAGATAAAAAAGGAGAAGAGTTTAAAGCACGTGTAAAAGGAAAATTTAAAATTGATGATATCACTTCAACCAATCCTATCGCTGTCGGAGATGTAGTAGATATCGATAAAGAAGAAGGTGAAGAATCGATCGTGATCACAAAAATTCATGACCGCAAAAATTATATCACCCGCCAATCGCCACACAACAAGCATTTGCATCATATCGTTGCCGCCAATCTTGATCAAAGTATTTTATTGGCAACATTAAAAGAACCAAAAACGTCAACCGGATTTATTGATCGTTTTTTAGTTGCATCTGAGGCTTATCATGTTCCTGCAATCATCGTTTTTAATAAAAGTGATTTGTATAAATCAAAAGAAGAAGAAAAATTTCAACACATTCAATCTGTCTATGAAAATATCGGCTACCCTGTTTATTCAATGAGCATCGGAAAAAATACAGGTGTTGATAAGGTAAAAGATTTATTAAAAAATAAAACGACTTTACTGAGCGGGCATTCCGGCGTTGGCAAATCTTCTTTTATCAATAGCATTTTTCCGGAAAATAATTTGAAGACGCAGGAAGTAAGCGGCTGGAGCGGCAAAGGTTTACACACAACTACCTTTGCAGAAATGTTTGATCTGCCATTTGGGGGAAAAATAATTGATACTCCGGGAATGCGCGAATTCGCAATGATGGATATTGAGCCACACGAACTTTCGCATTACTTTACGGAAATGAAAAATCTTTTAAACAACTGCCGCTTTAATAACTGCATGCATATAGAAGAACCCGGTTGCGCTATTAAAGCTGCTGTTGAAGAAAATAAAATTTCTCCGGAACGCTACATTAGTTATTTGAATATTTTGGGAACGATCGATAACAAGAAATGGTGAATTGCAATAAAGAGCTATCTTAAATAATTGAGTTGAATCCAAAGCCTTGCCGGATCTTCTTTCTGAGGAAATAAAATTTTTACAATTACCTCATCTTTCTCAATACAATAAATGAATGCGTAAGGAAATCCTTCAATAATTATCCTTCGATGTTTTTTGTCTTCCAACACAAAATAAAATGCGGGATTAATTTCAAGTTTGTCAAGTGCTCTCTCTACTTCAGTTTGAAATCTGATTCCAAGTTCCGTCGAAATTGAATCATAGTACAAAAGAACATTTTCAACCTCTAAATCAACAATATCATATTTAAGCACTTTAAATAGCATCTCTAAGCTTTTTCAAGCGCTCGGAAAGGTCTTTTCTCGTAGTAAGTTTTATTTTCCCTTCAGCAAAAGCTTTATCTCGTTGGTTTAATTCTTCAAACAAAATTTTATTTGAAATCATGTAATCCTGCAATTCTTTGTCATTCTGCAACGTCGAAAACAGCTTTGCTTTTTCAGGTGCTGACATATTTTTGATATCTGTATCCAAAGACATGAGGTTTTTTATAAAAATACAAATATTTATGCAACATCAAACCAATTAATCAGAGTTTTACCAGTTTTGAAAAACCAATCCATAGCTTTCCTCTGTGATAATATCTTTCCATTGATGAATTAATTTTTTATACGCTTTTCCTACCGGCATTATTTTTCTTTCCAAATCGTATAAGCCTAATTTATTTACATTTCCTGCATCATTTCTCAATGCAGAATCCCAGTCAACCTGGTGGGTAAGACTGTACCACGTAAACCCGATCACAGGAATTCCATCATGTTTCAGCCGGTGAACATTCGCCCATTGTTTTAACAGCCATTCTTTGCACGCCGGCATTCTTATGTTCGTTTCTGTATGCATGATCGGCAAGCGATAGCGGCGATAATATTGTGCAGTGATCACATAATATCCAAAAATTTCTCCGGATGCTTGTGTGCTTCCATCAGGATGAACAATATGTTCGTTGGTAACATAATAATCATTTCCCATGATGCACCTTCCTTTTACCTGGTTATCCGTGAACCAGCGATATTCATCCGGCGTCATTCCATTACTGATGAGATAATTATACATCGTCACATTGATAGGATAACCATAAGTAAGATCCAGCGAAAGAAATCTTTTCTGATTTAGAAATCTTGCCAACGGAGAGGCTGCAGGGTCTATCGCGTGAAAATATTCTGAAGATTCACTTTGTACAAAAGTGGCATCAGGTTGTATTCTTAAAATGGCATGCATTGCCATTACATTTGCTTTGCAAATAAGTTTTAAAGCAGTAACAAACGCTTCATCAGATTTCAGGCATTCGTTCCACCAGCCATATTGAGCTGAAAACATGGCGGCAATAAAAATCTCATTGATAGGAGTATATAATTGCAAATAGGGAAAACGCTTCGCAAAAGCTTCTGCATACTCGGCAAAATAATAAGGAAAATCAGGATTTTGAAAATTTCCGAGCCAATCGGGAACACCAAAATGGCAAAGATCTACTATAGGGCAAATCTCCAGTTCCTTTAACCGGTTAAAAACCTGGTCAGAAAAATCCCAGTCATATTTTCCAGGAGCGACGTGTGTGCTGAAAAGCGGCGGTCCGTATCTTAAATATTCTATCCCCAATTCTTTTACCAAAAGAAAATCCGTTTGCCAATATTTGTAATGCCCGCATTTCTCCATCTCATCCACTCTTTTGCATGTTCCATCCGGTAGCTTAATGTTTGGATAACTATTTTCGATTCCTGTTGAAAACATAAATTTTGTTCCAGGCATAATCAGTTTATTTTTTCTTTAAAAAATCGATCTATCGCATTACTTAAGGGAGGCAATTTTATTCCCTTATCGCTTTGTAATGCACTATAACCGGGCCGTTTTGCTTTCCACGCTGTCTCGTCCTGTTTACACGATACAATATTTTTCTTATGATAACCTCCTCTTTTCGCCAATTCTTCCGCAAAATCGTACCAGGTAAGCATTCCGCTATTGCTCAAATGCCATATTCCTTTTTCTTCATCTATCAAAAGATCCAAAGCTTTATTTACAAGATCAGGAACATATGTCGGGGAAACAATTACATCCTGCACTACTTTGCAATTTTTATTTTCCTTCAAAGAATTTAAAATATGGAAGGCAAAATTGTATTGATCCCACGGACCAAAAAAGGCGCTGGTTCTTATGATCAGGGAAGAAGGAAAATGATATAAAATCCGCTTTTCTCCGAAAGCTTTACTACGTCCATATTCATTCAGTGGTTTTACTGAATCTTTTTCTGTGTAAGGACTTTGTTTTTCTCCGTCAAAAACAAGATCAGAAGAAAATGTTACTAACTGCACTCCCTTCCTGTTGCAGATCACGGCGAGGTTTGCGGGGGCCTGAGCATTTAACTGAAAACATTTTTCTGTTTCGGTTTCTGCGCCATCTACATTTACATAACCGGTGGCATTAATGATGGCCCACGGTTTAAATTCGTCAATTGCTTTTTCTATTTCCCTTGTTTTTGTGATATCTAATTGCGAATGAGAAAAGGCTTTGTATTGAATAGAGCGCATTTCACACACTTTGATAAAAGCGCTTCCCAAAGTACCGGTAGATCCAAAGATCATCAAAGGCTGGCATTTCTCAGCAGAGCAAATTTTTTCGCTGCCGGGATAACTTTTATGCCACCATCCTTTTTCCGTTAAAACAGGATGAGAATAAGAACCGTTTGTTTTAAGAGAATGAATGAGCTTAGCTAAAGCTGTTGGCCTCAAAATTTTATTCGTTATATCAAAAACACCGCTTTCATAAACGCCTTCTTCTTTTGTCAACAAGCTGTTCCAGTCAAAAGCGCCAAGCAATGACCAGGCAGTTATTGCTCTTACATCAATTCCTTCTTTTTTTAGTTCAATACAATTGTCCCAGGCTTCTTTAAACCAGCGTAATTGTTCTTCCCGCGTGCAATGAAGATGGACCTCGGTTAAAGCCAATGGAATATGAAACCGTTCCCATGCTTCTGTTAATAAAGATTTTAAACCCGCGGGCTTTATCGCTCTTACTGCTGCTACATCAGCGTATTGGTGCCTTCCATTTCCTCCATGGGCAGTAAACGGATAAATATTCACATTTTCATCAAGGTATCTTTCTGAAGTAACATAATAATTAAATCCGGCGATATCAGGAGGGCACGGATTTTCAATAAAAAACTCAAGTTCTTCCTGTTTAATTCCCAGTTCTCCCATTAAATAATACCAGAAAAAACGTTGGGCATTCAACGTCCCGGAAAGAATATCATAAGAAAGCCAGCGCCTTTTATTTTCAAATTCTGCCTGGTAGGCCAACAATGGTGTGCTATGGGTTTTTGTAAGATCTTCTGTCTGAATCAGCTTTGCATTGGGATTGATTTTTCGTATAGCTTTCATTGCCAAAACAGTCGCCTTCAATTGGTTCAGCAACATTTTTGCATAACTTTTTTCGTCCTTATGATGAGGATACCAGCAGCCGTATAATCCGCTGAAACGGGCTGTGGTTAAAGGTTCATTAACCGGAGTATAATATTCAATCCAGGGAAATTTAGTGGCCACTTTTGATGCATAATTGGCCAGAGCTTCAGGAAACTTATCATCGTGCAAACTGGTAAATCCGGGTCCGCTGCCGTGATGCATCAATCCAGCAATAGGCATAATACCAAATGATCTTATTTTTTCAAGTTCTTTTGAAGTTCTTGTCCAGTCTATTTCTTCATTTTCAGAATGATGCTGATGTGCTTCCCACAAAACCGGGAACCGTAAAGTTTTAATACCGAGCGCAGCTATCTTTTCAATATCATTTTCTCTTTCATAATAACCTGCATATTTCAACTGATCACGAAAAGTATCCCCGATCCTGTTGATCGTACATTCCAATCCGCCCCAGATCTCAAGATTGTATGATGGGTATTTGATGTCCATTTATATGATATTCGGTCTCCTTCGGTGATATAATTTTCTTGTAAAGGGTTAATGCCTGCGCTACTACCTGGTCCATATTGTAGTACTTATAAGTGGCCAGCCTTCCAGCGAAGTGTACATTTTTTTCACCCGATGCCAATAATTGATATCTCCTGTAGAGTTCGGCATTTTCCGGACGGGGTACAGGGTAATAAGGGTCTCCCTGGTCTTTTGGGTATTCATATACTATCGATGTTTTTGGGTGTTTTTGCCCGGTTAGATATTTGAATTCCGTAATTCGTGTATAGGGATGTTCATTAGGATAATTAACGGTGCCTGTTGATTGGAATGTTTCCTGTTCTTTTGTTTCAAATTTGAATTCCAAAGAGCGATAAGGAAGTTTGCCGTAGCAATAATCATAGAAATAATCAATAGGCCCGGTATAGATCATTTTTTTAAAAGAAATGCTTTGTTCAATCTCTTTGTAATCTGTGTTCAGCATCACTTTTATATTTGGATGACTCAGCATCTTTTCAAACATTCTCGTATAGCCATACATGGGAATAGCCTGGTAGGAATCGGTGAAATAACGGTCGTCGCGATTGTTCCTTGTAGGAATTCTTGATGTAACGGACGCATCCAGTTCAGACGGATCAAGATTCCATTGCTTTCTTGTATAACCTTTAAAGAACTTTTCATATAATTCTCTTCCAACTTTATTCACCACCACATCTTCAGATGTTACGACCCTTTGCTTTTTTTCTGCTTTCGATTCCAGGAATGCATCTACCTGGTCGCTGCTCAAATTCAATCCATACAATTTATTAATTGTGTTCAGATTAATCGGAATCGGAACCAGCATTCCATCCACACTTGCCAACACACGATGTTCATACGGCCGCCATTCAGTAAAATTTCCTAAATAATTAAACACTTCCCTGCTATTTGTATGAAAAATATGAGGGCCATATTTGTGAACCAAAATTCCTTCTTCATTATAAAAATCGTAAGTGTTTCCGCCGATATGGTTTCTTTTATCTACCAATAAAACTTTCTTTCCTGCCTGTGTTGCCAATCTTTCTGCCAATACTCCTCCGGCCAGTCCGGCTCCTACGATCATATAATCAAACATACACTTTGCTTTTATTGTTATCAATCACTGCCTTTTTTTCCAATGCTTCATCAATCAGGCCAGACATTCTATGCCATGTTTTGTTCCATGAAATATCTGCAAGAAATTCATCCACTTTCCTGCGCCATTCCAAAGTATCTTTACTGGATAATATTTTCTCTCCTTCTGCTACAAACTCTTCTGCCGTGTCCGCTATATGCACCAATCCTTTTTTTCCATACGGATTTACCACATCTGCAATAGAAGTAGAGATCACCGGTTTTCCGCCGGCCAGGTATTCGGGAGTTTTTGTAGGGCTTATGTATCGTGTTGATTCATTTAATTCAAATGGAAGAATAGCCACGTCCCAGCCTGATAAATAGGAAGGAAGATTCTTATAATTTTTGCTTCCCAGGTAATGAATATTTTCTTTTTGTGGCAGCTTTGCCGGGTTGATCTTGGTTACGGGTCCGATAAATACAAAATGCCAGTCAGGACGCAGGGCCGATAATTGATCAACCAATTCAATATTAAAACGTTCATCTATCACTCCATAAAATCCAAAGCGCGGATGCGGAATATCTGCCTGGTCTGCAGGATCTTCTTTTAACACTCTTGCTTTTACAAAATGAGATTTATCTATACTGCTGGGGAACGCATGAATGTTGTGATGAAGATGTTTTTTTGCCTTGTACAAACTGTGTCCGCCCGTAAAAACAAGATCCGCACAATCAAGCAGTGCCAGTTCCATCTCTTTAATTCCTTTTGGTGGGCATTTGAATGCGGATAATTCATCCATACAATCATATACGATTAAGGAAGGATACAAATGATCAGAATAAGGCAAAGCCATTGGTGAATAATACCACAGAATATATTGCTCAATCTTATTTGAAAACATGCACGAATCCAGCAGCGCTTTCAGCGTATGATTCCTTTTTTCTTCCGAAGTTTCTTTCGAAACATGCAAAACTACCACCCACAAATTGGCATTTTCGTCAGGTTGTGTAATTTCATAAAAGTCGGAATGCGCTTCGATCACCGGTTCTTCAATTACAAAAACCCGGTTGTTCATCGCAAACCGGTTTAATAGGTGTTGCGGACGTTGGTACACAAAGTTCCACCTGATGTGACTAAAACAAATAAGATCCATAGATTTAATAATTAAATGATTAAAAGAAACTTAAGAGATAAGCATGTATAGGATATAATACTATTTATATGCCAATGCTGTTTAGCTTTAATCAGCACTTCATGGCATAATTGTTTGTTTGCTGATGAGTAACAAAATCCTCAAATAAAGAGTTAAGTGTAGAAAATTTTATTAAATGCTCTTACAACCCTGGATCCCGCTTTCTTTTCTAAAATTTTTTCCAAAGCAGATTGCTATACAAAACCGGCAAAGTTTCAAAAGGTTGTCAATTCATTTCAGAAAGCTGCAAAAATTTTTTAGAAAAGATGGCATGTTTT
Organism: Ginsengibacter sp.; assembly: GCA_051953735.1. GTDB lineage: Bacteria > Bacteroidota > Bacteroidia > Chitinophagales > Chitinophagaceae > Ginsengibacter. The sequence goes on along the minus strand of JBQCIM010000101.1, from coordinate 6,946 downwards.
TATGGCTTGCTCTCATACTATTTAATCACTAAAATTATTAAAACATGAAAACAAAATCAGGGAATAAGAATAATTCAAAAACTGCAGAAGGACTGCGGGATCTGTTTATCGATGAATTAAAAGATATTTATTGGGCAGAAAAAGCATTGACAAAAGCAATTCCGAAGATGATCAAAAAATCTACTTCACAGCAGCTGACTGATGCCTTGGAAGAACACCTGGAAGTGACCAAAGGACATGTCGATCGTTGCGAAAAAGCGTTTGAAATGCTTGGTATGCCGGCAAGAGCTAAAAAATGTGAAGCTATGGAAGGATTAACTAAAGAAGCTGAGGAAATTATGGAAAGCACAGAAGAAGGAATGGTAAGGGATGCCGGAATTATTTCTGCTGCTCAAAAAGTAGAGCATTATGAAATTGCCAGCTACGGAACTCTATGCGCCTTTGCAAAAACTTTAGGCCTCAATGATATTTCTGATTTATTGGAACAAACTTTGAAAGAGGAAAGAGAAGCAGACGATACATTGACACAAATTGCAGAAGCAAGTATCAACGAAGAAGCAATGCATGAAGAACATGCTTAATCAGAAAATAAAATTTTTTCGATAAACTGGTAGGCGGGCTTTTACTTTGGAGTAAGGCCCGTTTTTTTATGGATAAACCTTTCTTCTCAACAATGAACGTGACCCAAAAGCATATAAATAATAAAGAAAACCACGATCGTTCCAAGGCAACCTCCGCCAAGTTTTTTTGCTCCGTATGCTGCTATTAAACCCCTTACTAATCTGTTCATTGCAAATGTTTTTAAATTAAAAGATTAAAAAAAGTCAGTAAAGCAAAAAATAAACCAATAACATTTTCGCTTTTCAAAACACAAACCGATTAGAATACAAAATCGTTTTATTTGTGCGTTCACTATTGAATGTAAAAGCCCCGCAGTTATATCTGCGGGGCTTTTACTGCTCTAAGAAAATTATTTAAGTTTTGCTACCTGGTCTTCATAAAACTTTTTAGTTTCAATTACATCCGGAAGGCTATGATACCAGTTGGATTCATGTTCTATTGAAAACATGCCGCTGAAATGCTGGCGTTTCAATTCCTGGAAGATTGGAGCAAAATCGATAACACCTTTTCCGACAACAGTATCAGGAGCGTCAGTTTGACCAAATTTGGTAATATCTTTCAAATGAACTCCATAAACATGTCCTTCCAGTTTCTTCAATGCATCAACAGGATTTACGCCGTTTCTTGCCCAATGTCCAAGATCGGCACATGCACCAATATTTGGATGTCCTTTAATAGCAGCCAATACTGAATCCGGACTCCAGTAAACATCTGGTTTTGGATGATCATGAATAGCTAGTTTTATTCCATAGCTTCCTGCCATACTATCTGCCATATCCCATTGATTCTTCAATGGCTCACAGGTAATATAGCTAAGTCCAAACTCTTTGGCAAGATCAAAAGCTTTTTTCCATTCTTCTCTTGTTTTTGGTTCAATAACTCCCATTGCAATCATGCTGATGCCTTTTTGTTTCAACAATTGCTTTAATTTATCCTTGCTCGCATCCGACATCCTGATACCAAAGCTGTCTTTCATTCCGTCACCGAGTGGTTGTCCCCAGAAAGCCTCAATATATTTTATTCCGGCGCTGTCAACTTTATCCAATGCTTCTGCAAAAGTGAAAACACGGAACGTCCACATCTGAACACCGAGTTTCCAGTTGTCCGTCACATTTGAAGTGTCTTTTACAGTCGCAGTGCTGTCAGTAGAAGAGGTTTTTGTAGAGTTTCCGGAATTGCATTTTGCAAAAGCAAGAATGCAAATAAAACCCAGGAGTGGTAAAGCAATTTTTTTCATTTGTATTTATTTTTTTATGAAGGTCATGAATTTACTTATTTCATCAAAAAAATATTTGAAGAGGTTGTTTCAATGGAACTTTCAAGTTGTCTTCACGAGAAGAGAATAAAAAAATTGTATCATTTATTTGTTTACTGCAAATAGACCATTAAATTTGATAATTCATTTTCGTATTGTCCTGGTAACTATTACAGAAATGTGTCCCTGCCAAATGCCGGCAATAGAAAAATCTTTTTCTTTCAAAATTTTCAGGAATCCTTGCATCATCCAATAAGAATTTAAAACTTTTACATCATTCAAAATAGCAACTTACTGCCATGAAAGAAAAATCTTACAACAAAAATCTCGTAACTGTTATTGCCGCTGTTGCCGCCACCGGTGGCTTGTTATTCGGCTTTGATACCGGCGTTATTTCCGGTGCGATCCCATTTTTTCAACAGGATTTTCATCTCAGCAACAGCATGGTTGAAAATATTACCACGGCAGGTTTGGCAGGCGCCGTACTTGGCGCGATATTCACGGGCCGGTTATCCGACATTTTCGGAAGGAAGAAAACCATCCTTGCAGCCGCTATTATTTTTGTACTGGGCGCTGCGTGGTCTGGATGGGCAGCAAGTCCGGCATCATTGATTGCCGCACGTTTGTTTATCGGGTTAGCCATTGGAATATCTTCTTTCTCGGTTCCATTATACATTGCTGAAATTTCTCCTTCACATATTCGTGGCCGCTTGGTTTCGCTGTTTCAGTTGCTCATTACTATTGGCATTCTGGTTTCCTATTTAAGCGACCTCGCCTTTGCCAATAATAACAATGTAGAATCATGGAGGCCGATGTTTTATATGGGAATCATTCCGGGTCTTATATTGTTGATCGGTGTATTTTTCCTCCCGGAAACTCCAAGATGGCTGATGAGCAAAGGCCGCGAAACGGAAGGTTTGAAGATCCTGAAAAGAATAGAACAACCCGCGCTCATTGAAGAATCGATGCAACAAATGAAAGATGAACTGGAGAAAGATAAAAGCCGCGCAAATTTCAGCGAAGTGTTTCGCCCGTGGCTAAGGCATGCTTTAATTATCGCAGTGGGCATTATGTTTATTCAGCAATTTGTCGGCATCAATACTGTCATTTATTACAGTCCGAAAATATTTATGATAGTTGGTTTCCAGGGCGCTCATGCCGCTATTTGGGCCGCAGTCAGCGTGGGAGCTGTCAATGTAGCTTTCACCGTTCTTTCCCTTTTCATGATCGACAAATTGGGTCGCAGAAAACTCTATTTTATTGGCTTAACCGGAATTATCATTTCGCTCTTTGCGCTGGGTTTGGTGTTTGCCTTCCACAACAGTTTGGGCGATACCGGAAAATGGCTTGCCATTATTTTTGTATGGATCTATATTGCTTTTTTTGCCATCAGCCTTGGGCCGCTTGGCTGGCTGATCATCTCAGAAATTTTCCCGTTAAGGGTAAGAGGAATCGGATCTTCAATAGGCTCGCTTTCTAACTGGCTGTTCAATGGAATCGTAGCGTTTACCTTTTTTAAAATTGTAAAATTGTTTACGGCACAAGGCTCAGGCATTATCACCCATGAAAGATTATACGACGCTGCTACCAATACTTTTACCATCCAAACTGTTGACAACGGAAATCCCGCCGGCGCCTTTTGGTTTTATGCCGCCATTGGCGTTTTGGGGATTATCTGGGGCTACTTTTATTTGCCGGAAACGAAAGGAGTTCGGTTGGAAAAAATTGAACATCACTGGCGCATGGGTGGAAAGCCAAGGCATTTGCAAAAATAAAATTAAATAAACCTGGAACAATCTGCACTTTTGAACCAACACCAGCAAATCAACAAATAATTTAATTTTCTATTTTCCGTGATCAGAAACTTCCTTTGGGAATTTATCAGCAATTAAATTCAGGTTGACATTATGTTCAAGATATGCTTTCAGTCCATCTAATACAGTGGTAAATCCACCCGTGCTGTCCTTAATGACTGCTATCAGATCGCTACCTGTTTCGCGAAAGCCGTAGTTTTTAATGACTACATACGTTTTGTCTTCAGTCAATGAATTAAATTCAAAACTAACGGTGGTTGCCGGATTGCCCCACTCGATAACAATTTTCCTGTTGGGATCAATCTCTTTTACCAAAACCTGTGTTGATATTCCATACATTTCCCATTCCCATGTTATCATCTTTCCTGCTTCCAGTTTTCCACTTGATTTTGTAAACCAGAAGTTGGCGGTAATGGCCGGATCAATAAAAGCTTCAAAAACTTTTGCAACCGGCTTGCGGATCAGCATTTGTGTTTCTACACGTTCAGAACTTTCAGGCATTCGTTTCATTTATTTTTAAAGGTAGGAATTTCCTTCCTGAACCTTCTTCTCTCCTCGGCCAAAAAAAAATCAGGATGTAATTTTAGAGTGCTTATTCTATTAATTTGCGGTTCAGGTATCCTGAATAATCGGGCACAACAACCGGGTAGTCTTCCTGCATCAACACAGAAGTAAGGATAAAATCAGCCGTAGTGCGGTTACAAGCCATAAGGATATTCCACGCTACAGCCAATCTGAGCAACGCTTTTACATCACTGTCGTGTGGTTGCGCTTCCATCGGATCCCAAAAGAAAACCATCATGTCAAGCCTTTCTTCCGCCACCATTGCGCCCATCTGCTGATCGCCTCCAAGAGGGCCGCTTAATAATTTTGTTACCGGCTGGCTGAGTTTTTCCTCTATTAATTTTCCTGTTGTTCCTGTAGCAAAAAGTTCATGATATGACAAAACGGTTCTGTTATAATAAGCCCATTCTATCAGGTCTTTCTTTTTATTGTCATGCGCCACCAACGCGATTCTTTTTTTGGAGGAGAGAATTCTAATGTGTGCCATTCTTTTTTATTATTAATACTGAAAATAAAAAAATATAACCCAAGGGGGAAAATAAAACAAATTGGAGGCAATTTACGCCTTACTAAAATACTCAACCTCTTAAAAGAGAGGCCTTCAGTTCTCTCTCGAACACATTTCCATTTATTTTAGTATTTTGTAAGCATCCAACCATTTCTTTATGCCCGAAAATACTGTTGATGAAAAGATATTTATCAAGTCAGACCTTGTGATCCTTATTGCAGGCGCAGTAGCTGTAATCCTTGCGGGACTTGCTTTTTATTTGAAATTTAATTCCATCCTTGCATTCATTACTTCAGCCTTTGCTGTGGCTCTTTTAGCAGCGCTCGTAGGCCGGAGCGTTGAACAATTGGGAGATAGATTTGGTCCGGGCGCGACAGGCGTTTTACAATCAGGATTAGGAAATCTTCCGGAATTATTCATTTCTATTTTTGCTTTAAAAGCCGGCTTGGTAAATGTAGTAAAGGCTGCGCTGGTCGGTTCAATTTTATCCAACCTTTTACTGGTTCTCGGAATTTCGTTTTTTGTTGGCGGCTTGAAACATGGCACACAAAAACTGGGTTCAGATCGTGCAAGAACAATTGTTATCCTGATGCTTTTGTCTGTAATGGCTTTGGCACTTCCTTCTGTCGCTCATTGGATCCATACGCCGGCCGCGCCGCATGAAGAATCATTTTCGCTGATCGTTTCCATCGTTTTGCTCGTTTTGTTTTTATTATACCTTCCCGCATCACTAAGGCGGGGAAAAGTCGGAATCACTTCAGATTCAGATATTACATCAAAACCACGATGGCCTCTTTGGCTTGCAATAGGCCTTCTGACAGTAGCAAGCTTATTGGCAGCTTTTGTTTCTGACTGGTTTGTCAGCGCTTTAGAGCCTTCGATGAAAGCACTGAATATTTCTGATGCTTTTGCCGGTTTGGTAATTGTAGCCATTGCCGGTAATGCCATCGAAAATGTAGTAGGAATACAGCTAGCATCAAAAGGCCAGTCAGAATATGCTTTCTCGGTTATTATCAACAGCCCTTTGCAAATCGCCTTGCTGCTGGCGCCTTTATTGGTCATCATCAGCCAGCTTTTTGGGCTTTCTACACTTACTTTGGTTTTCACCCCAATGCTGGTTACTTCATTATTCGTGGCAATATTACTGGCTGCCTTTATTTCTTTTGATGGTGAATCCAACTGGCTGGAAGGCGCAGCCCTGATCGCTATTTATATTATCATTGCCGCAGCGTTTTGGTGGGGATAAACAGCTTCCGTGATTAACGCATTATTTTTGCATAAAGAAATATTATGCATATTACCATCGACAATAAACTCAAGAAACTGATCGTAATTGGCGACAGGTTATTAATAAAACCTGTGCGGCCGGATGAAAGAACTGTAAGTGGCCTTTATCTGCCGCCGGGAGTGCAGGAAAAAGAAAAAGTGCAACAGGGATATGTGATCAAAGCCGGCCCTGGTTATGCCATTCCAATGCCGGTTGAAGATGAGCCATGGAAAGGCGAAGAAGAAAAGATAAAATACATTCCGTTGCAGGCGAAGGAAGGCGATCTGGCTATTTTTCTGATGAGTGCCGCAACAGAAGTAATGTATGAAGGAGATAAATATTTTATTGTGCCGCAAAGCGCGGTTCTGATGCTGGAAAGGGAAGAAGAGTTGTAAGCATTTGAAAAGAGTGTGGCAAAGTTTTCAAAAATTCATCGTATTCTCATTTATTTCAAAATCGAATCTACCTTTTGTAACCATAATGGAATCTCCAATATTTCCGTTAAACAATCCTGATAATTTAATCCATTTAATCTTTGGATCAGAAGAAGAAACAACTTCATTAACGGAAACAAAATATAAAGTAGCAGTGCCTGTCATTGTCTTCATTGAAGTATCCTGGAGAGTAAGAGGTATCGACAAAAACCGCTTTCCATCAAATGCAAGCAAATTTGTTTTATTGAAAATTGCTGGAACAGGCATCAGGAAAAAAATGTTACTATAAATTGATCTTTCCGTTGTATCGTTCTTGCGAAGTTCCCATGAAAATGCCAATGTATCCATTGATCTGCCTGTAGAATCTTTATGCAATAAAGGAATATAATTATTCACAAATGGCCTCTCGTTTATATAATTACTGGCCTGATTATATCCGCGTGAAGTAAACCTGCTTAAACCCTTATCATCAGGATCAGGATA
>JBQCIM010000100.1:0-43578 GCA_051953735.1 Ginsengibacter sp. | reverse complement strand
AAGCCGGTATTTCATTTGCCGCGGGGAAAGAACTTTACAACCCGGAACCTGGAACGAATCGATCTGTCTGCAACTACACCTGTTATAGAATTTAAAGTGGCGCCTGGTGATACCGATTATACACTGGAGACAGAAATCGTTTTAAGCCATGAGAAAACCAGGCTTTCGGATAATGAGTGGAGAAGCGATTTGCTTTTTATGCATGATAAAACACTTTATTTATGGGATAAGCCTGAGCAGGTTTTGATTGCGGAAAAATTCAGAAATCCACTTAAAATTCCCCGTGGACAATGGCCGCAGCTTTTGAAAGAAATGGTCATTCCGCTCACAGATGAGTATACTGTTTCGTTTGATAAGTCCCTTATTAAGGAAACAAAAGAAGGCCAACCTGATATTAGTGTGATGCTGATTGAGAAAGGCGATTATCTTTTATTCCAGCCGGTTTTTAACTACAAGGGATTCAGTGTAAAACCAGGAGACAAGGACACTATTATCGTTCCCGACAATGATAAAGTGTTGATGGTAAAGCGAAATGCAGAAGCCGAAAGGCAGTTTATTGAGAAACTGGCAAGCTTACATTCCCAGTTTATCAGCCAGTCTCAAAATAAAAGCCTTGTGCTGAAAGGCGTGGATGTGCTAAAAAATAATTGGTTCTTCCTGTTTGTGGATGCGATGCACGAGATGAAAATTCCGGTGTATGGATTCGATGCTTTAAAAAATTTCAGGTTTAATACGGCCAAACCTTCTACTCATATTCATCTCAGCAGTGGTATGGACTGGTTTGATGCCAGGGTAGAACTGGCTTTCGGCGAACAGAGGATTGGTATTGTTGAAATTCAAAAGGCACTTTCGAATAAGCAATCTTTTGTGCAATTGAATGACGGCACCTTGGGGATATTGCCCGACGAATGGATAAAAAAATACGCGCTGCTTTTTAAAGTAGGCGAAGGAAAAAATAACAATCTCCGGTTGTCAAAGTTTCACTTGAGTGTGATAGATGACTTATATGAGCAACGCGATGAAAATGAGCTTTCTTTTGAACTTGATGAAAAATACGAGCGTCTTCGTAACTTCAAAAGCATACCGGAGGTGCCGATTCCTGCTCACCTGGAAGGTAAATTGCGTCCTTACCAGCTTTCGGGTTTTCATTGGTTAAATTATCTGCGTACCGTGGGGTGGGGCGGAATACTTGCCGATGATATGGGCCTCGGGAAAACGGTGCAGGCGCTGAGCATTCTCCAGCATTTTCATGAGGAAGAAGGAAAGTTAAAAGCTTTGGTGGTATGTCCAACCACGCTGATTTATAACTGGGAAAATGAAATTCAGAAATTTACGCCTTCGCTTTCACGCCAGATTCATCACGGTAATGCGCGCGCCAAAAGCAAAGAAAACTTCAGTGATGAGAATATCATCATCACTACCTATGGCACTTTGCGCAGTGATGTGCAAATGCTGATGAAAATCAATTTTGATTACGTAATCCTTGACGAATCACAGGCCATAAAAAATCCTGCATCGAAGGTTACGCGTGCTGCCTGTTTGCTAAAGGCCCAAAACCGGATCTGCATGAGTGGTACGCCGCTTCAAAACAATACTTTTGACATTTATGCCCAAATGAATTTTTTGAACCCAGGCCTGCTTGGCACTATTGAGTTTTTCAGAAATGAATTTTCAACTCCAATTGATAAACTTGGAGAACAGGAACAAAAAGAGCACTTAAAAAAATTGCTGTATCCTTTCATCCTGAGAAGAACCAAAGAGCAGGTGGCGCAGGATCTGCCCGAAAAAACAGAAACGATTTTATTTTGTGAAATGGAATCAGCACAAAGGGCCGTCTATGATAGTTATCGCAATGCTTACCGCGACAAAATCCTGGGCGTAATAGATGAACAGGGAGTTGGCCGGTCGCAGTTAACCATTTTACAGGGATTAATGAAATTACGCCAGATATGTGACAGCCCGGCTATTTTAAATGAAGATGAGAAATATCCTAACGATTCCATCAAGCTGGAAGAGCTGATGCGCGAAATCACTGAGAATATTGGCGAGCACAAAGCATTAGTATTTTCTCAATTCCTCGGAATGCTGGGCCTTATCAGGGCTGAGTTAACCAAAAACAACATCGATTTCGAATATTTTGATGGAAGTACCTCACCTGCCGACAGGGAAAAGGCGATTCAGAATTTTCAAACCAATGAAAATTGCCGCGTATTTCTTATCTCGTTAAAAGCGGGTGGCGTGGGGCTCAATCTTACAGCGGCCGACTATGTCTATATTGTGGATCCATGGTGGAATCCAGCTGTAGAGCAACAGGCTATTGACCGTACGCACCGCATCGGGCAAACAAAAAATATTTTTGCCTACAGGATGATTTGCAAGGATACGATTGAAGACAAAATTTTAAAATTACAGGAACGCAAACGTATCCTTGCAAAAGAATTGATTTCGGATGACCAGGCTTTTGTGAAGAGCCTGACCAAAGAGGATGTAGAGTATCTTTTCAGCTAATAATTTTAAGAAGTAATAAAATCTTTCAATCTCTGAAAATCTCTTTTGTTACCTGATTCAAAAAAAGCCAGGAAATTTTTGGCAACATGCCGCAAAAAAATCGAAAGTGCTGATTTGTTTTGATAAACTTCGTTTTTCATAATTGGGATTTTTGATTAAAAATGAGAGGATAAAATAAATAAACATAAAAAATTGTTGCAATAGCAGATTCACCCATTTTTTCTTCCGTAAATTCCGCAATCAGGAATTTATACTTTACCACATTCTTTCATGACGATTCCTTTGCCTGATTCTGCTATAATGTTTTGAATAATAATAATCCGGATTCTCGCTCACCTTTGTCAGAAATGTTTTTAGCATTTTTTCAATAAAAACAACAACAGGAATATGATTTTTTTGATTCATTAAAATGATATTGGAAGGATATAACGTAAGACAATTGCAGTTTATTATAATGTAATATCAGAATTGTTTAATGAACCTCCGCAGCAAACAAACTTTTAAATCGATTTTCTGTTTTTTTACAAATAAAAAAACCGCCATGCAAATGACGGTTTAAAAAAATATTTAAAATCTATTATTGCGCTTTCTCAAAATTTTCAGAAGCTTTCTTCCAGTTTACAACATCCCAAAACTGTTTTAAATAATCCGCTCTTTTATTTTGATATTTTAGATAATAAGCATGTTCCCAAACATCGCAGCCCAATACAGGAGTACATTTGCACTCAGCTACATCCATTAAAGGATTATCCTGGTTTGGAGTAGAACAGATAGCTAATTTTCCATCAACAACTCCGAGCCAGGCCCATCCGCTTCCAAATCTTCCTGCTCCCGCTGCATTGAATTTTTCTTTCATTGCGTCAAAAGAACCAAAAGCTTCATCAATTGCCTGGGCCAATTTCCCTTCAGGTTTTCCCCCACCATTTGGTGACATAATTTCCCAAAAGAAGCTGTGATTCCAATGTCCGCCGCCATTATTGCGAATAGCAGGGCTTAATTTTCCAGCATTTTTCACCAATTCTTCTAGTGATTTATTTTCATTTTCTGTTCCTGCAATTGCTTTATTCAGATTATCAACGTAAGCCTGGTGATGCTTATCATGGTGAATGTGCATCGTTAGTTCGTCAATGTGTGGCTCAAGCGCGTCATAGCCGTAAGGAAGAGCCGGTAATGTAAATGCCATAATAATATGTATTTAAAGGTGAGAAATAAATTAGGGTTACAAATTTACCTAATATATATTTAAAAAACCGTTTTTGCTTTTCAAATTTCCCGAAAGCGGAAAGGATGAAAATCAATAATTAAAAAAGATCATCTTCTTTTTCTAAAAAAATCTTTCATCGTCAAAGCACATTCTTCAGATAAAATATCTTTTACAATTTCTGTTTTTGGATGCAAAGGATTTTTTTTCATTTCAGCATTAAATAAAGAAAGGCCGCCATGCTTTGGATCAGAAGCTCCATAAATCACTTTACCAATTTTACTCCAATACAATGCGCCGCAACACATCACACAAGGTTCGATGGTTATATAAATTGTTGCATCAGGCAAATATTTAGAACCTAAAAAATTAAAAGCAGATGTGAGTGCAATAATTTCTGCATGCGCTGTGGAATCATTCAATGTTTCTACCTGATTATATCCTCTTGAAATAATTTTTTCCTGCATTACAATTACAGCGCCAACAGGAACTTCATCAGCATCTAAAGCTTTGTAAGCCTCTTTCAGAGCTTGTTTCATAAAATATTCGTGATTCGCTAACATTTGCTTTCTGTAAGATTTGACCCAATCTGTTAAAAAAAATTATTCTAAAAAAATTATCTTATTTAAAATTAAAAAGCGAAGGTAAACAGATTCTGTTCGTAAAAATTTTCTTAAGGGTCCTCGTTTATACATGACTGTTATATTTAAAATCACAAAACAAAAATCGAATTTATTTGTCCGTTTACTCTAAGATTAAATCAATTCTGAAGATTTAAATTTGCCTGTTCGTAAAATTTATTTTTGGCATTATTCTTAGAAAACGAAACATATCTTTTAAAACTTTCAATGAAAAAAGAATTATTTTTTCTATTTAGTCTTTGCTTTTTTTATTCCTTATCTGCACAAAAAATAAGCAAAGGAAATCTTCGCATTTTATACACTCCCGGCCACGCTTCCAATACTTTTATTCCTTCTAATAATATTGGTGGCGCTATTGATGGACATTTTAAAGGAGACATCGACCAAATGCTGACTGCGAAAAATATTTCAGAGATGAAAACAGTTGGACTAAAACCTGTGAGCTACCGATTAAGAACTGAACTGGGAGATGAAGTATGGCATTGGAATCCAAAAGGAAGATGGAGCGATAGTTTAAAAAAAGAGGGATATTGGATTTCTGATTCTGCCAGTAGTACACCAATTGAAATTTCAAATGGATACAAATTACCAAGAAGAGGAAACACTTTCGACCAGGCGAACGACAAAGGTTATTCAAGAATTACCGATGGAGATCTTTCAACATTTTGGAAAAGCAATCCCTATCTTGATCCCTATTTTACAAAAGAATCTGACACACTTCATCCGCAATGGGTGATTATTGATCTCGGCAAATTAAAAATGGTAAATGCCATCAGGATTAAATGGGGAAACCCATTTGCATTGATGTTTAAAATAGATTATGCAGAACATACCGATCCCGCTTATTTTGATCCTTATCAAACCGGTATCTGGCAATCTTTTCCTAATAATATTTTTGAAAATCCAAAAGGAGAAAGTAATCTCATAAGGCTAACCTCCATTCCCAAAAGAATCCGTTTTCTCAGAATTTCTTTTTGGAAAAGTTCACACACAACGGATGCAAAATCTAATGACATAAGAGATGAGTTAGGTTTTGCGATTAAAGAAATTAATGTTGGCTTTTTCAATAAAAAGGGAAAGTTTTTTGACTGGATAAAACATTCTCCTAATCATAGCCAGAGTACGATTTATGTATCGTCGACAGATCCCTGGCATCGTGCAACTGATCTTGATGAAAATGTAGAACAGGTTGGAATAGATCGTTTTTTTAAAAGTGGAATTACTGAAGACCAACCAGTATTAATGCCAGCTGGGCTTTTGTATGATACTCCTGAAAATGTTCTTGCATTGATCAGATATTTGAAAGCAAAACATTATCCGGTAAAAGAAATGGAAATGGGCGAAGAGCCGGAGGGACAATTGATCTCACCGCTTGATTATGCTGCGCTTTATCATCAGTTAGGATCTCAGATAAGAAAGATAGCTCCGGAGATGCAAATGGGAGGCCCCGGGTTTGCTTCAATTTCTTCTACTAAAGATGACAGTACCACTTTCACAGAATCAAAATGGACAAAAATTTTTTTGAATTATCTACGTAAGCATAACACTATTCACCTGTTTAATTTTTTCTCTTTCGAATGGTATCCTTTTGACAATATCTGCGTTCCATCTGCGCCACAATTAGCAATTGCGCCGGAAATGCTTTCAACTGCTTTAAAAAATTTTCAAAATATTTTACCGGAAAACACACCATTATATTTAACCGAATATGGATATTCCGCATCAGAAGGACCAACAGAAGTAGAAATGGAAGGTGGATTAATGTATGCTGATATTCTTGGAAAATTTATGGAAGTGGGAGGCAGCAAAAGCTTTCTTTACGGTTATGAACCCGCGTTCCTTCAGCAAGTAAATTGCGGATACGGAAATAATATGCTTTTTGGATTAGGCGACAATGGAAAAATACAATATAAAACAGCGGCTTTTTATTGCATGCGAATGCTTACCCATTTTTGGGCACAACCAGCAGATTCGCTTCTGGAAATTTTCCCTTTTTCAGGAACAATTAAAAACAGAAAAAAGCAACCTCTTGTTGTTTGTTATGCACTTCGAAGCGCTGATGGCAAATGGTCCTTGATGCTGATAAATAAAGATCCAAAGAAAACATGGGATGTAAATATTGATATCCAAAATACCATTTCAAAAAAAATAATTGACTGGCAACCTGAACAACTAATTCAATATTCCAAACAACAATATACCTGGATGCAAGAAGGAATGAATAGCCATCCATCGAAAGTACTTCCTCCGGTTTTCAAAAAAATAAAAACAGCAAAAAATGTTTCTTTACTGCCTTATTCATTAACGATAATTAATTGATTCATCCATTCACGGCCACTTCTTTTACACTTCCTGTTCGCTTCAAAGCGCCCCAACCTTGCAGTTCTCCTTTTATCGCTTTATTAAAAGATTTCAGCAGGATATAATACATCAACTGGCGATAAACCAAACGCTGAGGCAGCATCCAGATCAGTTTCAAATGATTTTCTTTTTCGTATGCAAAAGCAAGCGCTGCGCCGGCAATATCTACTAAAGTAAAAATAAAGTAATAAATAATGATATGCGGTATGCTTGCAACAACGATTCCAAAAGAAGCCGCTAGCAAACTCAGCACTAAAATAATATCTGCAAGAGGTGCGAGAATTGGCAAAATAATTTGAAAGATCAAAATATTCGGCATTGCTATCATTCCAAAATTTCCATATTTTGAATTGAAGATCGTATCACGATGTTTCCAAAAACATTGCATCACGCCAAAGCTCCACCTGAATCTTTGTTTCAAAAATTGTTTGAAAGTTTCTGGTGCTTCTGTATAAGAAATAGCAGCAGTACAATTTCTGACAATAAATCCATTTCTTAAAAGCCGCATGGTAAGATCGCAGTCTTCTGCAAGCGTATCTTTCGTAAATCCGCCTGCTATTAAAATTGCATCTTTTCTAAAAGCTCCTATTGCGCCAGGAATTACTGTGATGCAATTCAACAGATCAAATGCACGCCTGTCAAAGTTTTGAGAAGTAATGTATTCAATACTTTGCCAGCGCGTGATCATATTTACTTCATTTCCCACTTTCACATTTCCCGCAACGGCAGCCACACTTTCATTATCAAATTTTTTCATCAAAAGCATTACTGCATCGGTTTTCAGTTGCGTATCTGCATCGATACAAACTACAAAGTCTGCAATCGATTTTTCAATTCCAAAATTTAGTGCTGAAGCTTTTCCTCCATTTATTTTTGTATAAACATGAACTCTTGAATTGCCTTTAAATTCTTCTCTCACTTTTTGATAAGTTTGGTCTTTACTTCCGTCATCAACAAAAATGATTTCTATTTTAGGATATGTCTGAGCAAGCAAACTATTGACAGTTCTTACGCAATTTACTTCTTCATTATAAGCAGGAACAATAATGCTAACCAAAGGATATCCATTATTTTCTTCTAAAAGATAGGCAGGAAAAGCAGCAGAATTTGAGCCTTCTTCTTTTCTTTTTTGAATGCTTGCCAAAACTGCCATCAGAATCATTCGTCCTACTGACAAAATTATTCCGATGATAAATAAGGTAAATAAAATTTGTCCGCTCCAATACATTGTTTCGGCAAGGAAAAAATTAAATTTTCTGGTCCATCTATCGCGTGCATCTGCAACTCTCGGCATTACCTGGTCTCTTGTTTTTCCCATCAGATCCGACACAGATGTAAATACATAACCTTTCTTTTTAAAATAGTCAATGATCCTGGGAAGCGCGTCAACAGTGGCCTGTCGCGTTTCACCGCCGGCATCGTGCAACAAAATAATACTCGCATTATTGGTTTCTACCTGTCGTACCACTCGGGCGAAAATACTGTCCGCTGTTACTCCTAATGCCCAATCATTTGGATCGATACTTTCATTAATAGTAAGATAATTTTCCTGCCGGCTTCTTTCTATTGGTGCAAGTTCATCATAGGTTTGTGGTTCAGAGTCTGCATTGTATGGTGCGCGAAATAAAATAGTAGAATGACCAGTTACACTTTCAATTAATAATCGCGTCAGTTTCATTTCGAGGGCAGCCCTTGCCAAACTCATTTCAGCAATATTATGATGCGTGAAAGTGTGATTGCCAATTTCAAAACCATCGTTGTATTCTCTTTTTAAAATAGGAATATTTTGCTCGGCGTTAATACCAATAACAAAGAATGCAGCCGGTACTTTTTCCCGCTCAAGAATGTCAAGAATTTTTGGCGTCCATTCCGCACTTGGACCATCATCAAATGTAAGAATCAGCTTGTGGCCTTTTCCAACAGTCGTATCTTCTGCAAACCTTTTGATCACATAACCCGATGGAAGTTGTAAATAATTTTGCTCAGCAATTAATTGTTCTGCTGTATCAATTTCAAAACTGACCTTCCCCGGCTGCGGCGAATAAAGAATATCAAGCACCTCCCCTTCTCCCTGGAATTCCGGGACATTATTTTGAAGGATTGGCATCGTTGTAAGAGAATCAAAATTGAAAGGATCTTTTTGCAAAGAAGCATTGCTTAAGCTTCTGTTATAAAATTTCCACATTCGTGGATCTTCAGTGCCGAGCCGCCATAGAGCAGTTCCCGCTGTTGGAAATTCATCACTGAAACGTAAGATATTAAATATCGTCGCCCCATCTATAAACCATACTTCATGATTGGTTACATCTGTTGAATCTGAATTGTTTTCAGTTGCATAATTATAATGAAGATTGTAGCTGTCATTATCATAAATAATTTTTGCGTTGATTGATTTTGCCTTATTGATCGCCTGGTTATAAGTAAGAGGCAACGAATCACAAACTCCATTTGACCATTCATAACCAAACCCCGCGATTCCTAATATTATTTTTGAAGGATCTATTCTTTCTGATGTCCACGACACTGCATCTTCGATCCATTTTTGGGCGCTGATGGGACCCGGGCCTGTTGAAGGATTATACTCATCATACGCCATTAAAATAATATAGTCATTATAGTCTGATAATTTTGAATAATCATAATCATTGTTCTTTGGCTCAACATCCATCGTCACCAACATGTTTTTCGCATGAAGAGTTTCGTATAATTTTTTCTGGAACGCGGTCAATGGCTCATTTGTCTTTTCTTGCAATTCTTCAAAGTCAACATTAATTCCCTTTAAATGATAAAATGAAAGAGTATCTACAACTTGCTGAATAAATTGGTTGGAAGAGTCTGAATTTTTTAAAATATGATGTAATAATTTTCCATCGAACGCCTGCTTTGAGGAATTAAAATTTGTCAGGATCGGAATGATCGTAAGTTTTTTCTGCTGCATTAGTTTTAATCCTGTACTATCAATCCTCGTTTGCAAGCGATGAGTAATTGTATCAATAAAAAACCATTCAGGAAAAACTGTATTGATCTTGTCTGCATTTTTTTGAAGATCAGGAAGAGAAAGAGGAGCATTGGAAGGAGTGTAAAATGCACCTCTGATCATCGGTAAAGAATTGGCTTTGGGAACACCTTTGTTCTTTACTTTTTTTAAGGAATCACTTTTTAGCTTATTAAAAAGAAAATCTTTGAATCCTTTATATTTTGAGTTTTGATGATTTTTTAAAATCAACGGATTCGAGGGATCAAGTGTGGTTTGATATTCACGTGCCTTTGCCTGCAAATTAGGAATATTTGGCAGTGATCCGCTGTATAATGCTATTCCGAGAACAACAAAAAAGAAAATTGCGATCATAAAAAGCACACGTCCTGTCCATTTAAATCGCTTCCATCTTGTAGGTTTATCCGTTTGAAAAATCTGTGGAGTATTATCGTTACTCATTTTTTGTCTGCTTAATTAACTTGTTTCTCATATGCGAAGATAATTTACGATGATGAAGTGATTTTTATATTTATTGTTATTAATGAAAGCTACTTCAAAATTTGTGATTAATAAAAAGAGAAGGCCCCTGTAGAAACAGGGGCCGTTTACCAAAACTAACTGCTTATGAGAAAATTGAAATTTAATGTTGTTGATCTACATATTTCAAATCCCATGCCAAAGGTAGACACCCAAATGTTAAGAAAGATTTAAGACAAAATCTATCTTTTAAAAAATTCATTAAATAAGTTTTAAAATGACATTCATTTGACTAAGATCTTCAACTTCTGAAAAAAATCTATTGATTTGACAGTTTTTCTGAATTTTCCGCAAACTGCAATGCGTCAATAAATTCCTGCAAATCGCCATTCATAACGTCTTCCAAATTATAAACTGTCAACCCGATACGGTGATCTGTCACTCTGCCCTGAGGATAATTATAAGTTCTTATTTTGGCAGAACGATCACCCGTGCTTACCAAACTTTTCCTATGTCTTGAAATTTCCTCTTCCTGCTTTCGTACTTCTTCCTCGTACAATTTCGTACGCAACATTTGCATTGCTTTTTCGCGGTTGCCTAACTGGCTTCTTTCTGTTTGACAAACGACAACCAAGCCAGTGGGTATATGTGTGAGCATTACTTTTGTCTCCACCTTATTTACATTTTGACCGCCGGCGCCACCACTTCTTGCAGTTTCCATTTTTACATCGCTTTCCTTTACTTCCACATCCACATCTTCGGCCTCAGGCATTACAGCCACCGTTGCAGCGCTGGTATGAACACGGCCACTTGCTTCTGTATCCGGAACACGTTGAACACGATGAACACCACTCTCAAATTTTAAAGTTCCATAAACATCATCTCCTGTTACTTCAATTTGCACTTCTTTATAACCACCAACCGTTCCTTCGCTTTCGCTTAGCAACGCAGTTTTCCAACCTTTTGACTCACAATATTTCAGGTACATTCTCATAAGATTTCCTGCAAAAAGCGAAGCTTCATCGCCACCAGTTCCTGCCCTTATTTCAAGGATAGCATTCTTTTCATCCTGCGGATCTTTTGGAATCAGCATATTGCGGATTTGCCTTTCCAACTTCTCTTTTTCTTCCTGTAATTGAGGTAGTTCTTCCTTCGCCAAATCGCGCATTTCTTCATCGTCACTGTTCAGCACTTCTTTGTTAAACTCAATGTCGTCAAGTGTTTTAGCGTATTGGTTTCGTACAATTACGATCTTTTCAAGGTTGCGGTATTCCTTACTTAATTGTTTGTATTTTTTATTATCGCTTACAATTTCCGGATTGGATAATGCAATTCCTAATTCGTCAAATCTTGCTTTTATCGCTTCAAGTTTTTCAAGCATACTATTTTTTCAAAAGTTATTTTAATTGAGTATTGGGTAAAATGTGTACCAGGATTTGTAGAAATATTACCCCTTATCTTTGATAATCTTGCAAAATTAATCTAATCCTTTTTTACATGCGCTATAGAAAGCTTCGGGCTGATTATTTATTTACGAACGAAAAACTTTTAAATAATGAAAACGTATTGGTTACTGGCATTAACGGTGAAATAATTGACATTATTCATCAAAAAGATGCAGGAGAAGAAATCGAAACGTTTAAAGGAATTCTTTCTCCCGGATTTGTGAATGCGCATTGCCATCTTGAACTTTCGCATCTTAAAAATATAATTGCCGAAAAAACTGGGTTGGTTGATTTTGTATTTAAGGTAATTTCAGAAAGATATTTTGCAGAAGAAGAAATTCTGAATGCAATTGAAAAAGGCGAAGAAGAAATGTTGCAAAATGGAATTGTTGCCGTTGGTGATATTTGCAACTATTCAACCACTGTTTCTCAAAAAATGAAACGAAATATCAGCTATTACAATTTCATTGAAATAAGTGGCTGGCTTCCGGAAATTGCTGATGCAAGATTTGAAAAAAGGAAAATAGCTTTTGAGGAATTTGATAAAAATAATCTGGAGGCCGGCATTGTGCCTCATGCTTCTTATTCCGTCTCTGAAATTTTATGGAAAAAGATAGCGCCGCTTTTTACAGGAAAAATAGTAACGATCCACAACCAGGAAACCACGGATGAAGATTTATTTTTTAAAGAAGGCAAAGGAGATTTTGTAAGAATGTTTGAAAAAATGAAAATGGATAATTCATTTTTCAGGCCGACAAAAAGAGGAAGTATAGAAAATTATTTTCAAAATTTCTCCAATGCCAAATCTGTTATTTTAGTACACAATACTTTTACAAAACAAGCTGATTTGGATTTTGTAAATCAACATAAAAACGTAGACCAATTAATTTCATTTTGCCTTTGTCCGAATGCAAATCTGTACATTGAAAATACTTTACCACCGGTTGATTTGTTTTTAAAAAATGATTGCAATATTATTTTAGGAACTGACAGTCTCGCTTCAAATCACCAGTTAAATATTCTGGAAGAAATAAAAACGATTGCAAAAAATTTTCCTGAAGTAAAAACAGAAACGCTATTAAAATGGGCAACGATGAATGGTGCAAAAGCATTGCAAATGGAAGATCAATTGGGCAGTTTTGAAAAAGGGAAAACTCCGGGAATTATTTTGATTGAAAATACAGAAGGAGAAAAAGTTACTCCGCAATCCAAGGTTAAAAGGTTAATCTAATATTTCAACAGCAAAAAAGCAAATAATACGGTTTTGTATTTTCAATCACCCAAAATAAATATAACAGTTAGCTGAATGAAATTAATCACGCTAAAACCTCCGACAAAACATTCAAAGTTTTCATGGTTCCAAATTCCGAAACATGCCATGAATAGTAGCTTTCAAGACTTTTCAGAATTGACATTCTGGTATTTCTGTTCATTTTTATTTCTCTCAAATCTTCCGGTTGAATTGTTTTTAAAAATTGAGAAATATAAAAACTGATCTCAACACTTAATTGATCAGTTGCTGATTTTTCATCAGAAAAATTTCCTTCTGCCAAATTGAAAATATTATTCCGTTCAGAATAATTATTTAATAATCTGAACCCAAGAATCTGGGCAAGATGAATCCCAAAATAAATCGGAAAGTTGGCTGTGATGGCCGCATCGGCAATATCTAAAATCAACAAAGTATCTTCGCAAAAATGAAAAAGATCTTCATTGGTTTCTGGTTGTTTCAAATTTTTTTGTAACAATTCAACCATAAAAAGTGCAACAGAATTTTTAGTAATATCACTAAAAATATTTTTATAAAGATGTGCCCATTTCAGATCTTTTATTCGTTGCAGATTTTTTAATTCATTATGATAAACCTGCATTTCCAAAATAGTAGCAGGTTGAAAAAAATGAGCTTTGGAAGTTTTTCCCGAAGTGCGCACACCATTTACCATATAAGATTGAATGCCGAACAATTCGGTAAATATCGTAGCGATGACGCTTGTTTCACCGTATTTTATCGTTCGCAAAACAATCCCTTTTGTTGAATAAATCATAGAGATGAAAATTACAGTAAACCAACTAATAATTGAAAATCTGATTCTAGCAATAAAACAATTGGACAATGAAACATCATCAATTAACTAATTTGCAACCATGTACACACTCAAAAAATCTCTCGGTCAGCATTTTTTAAAAGATGAAAAAGTAGTTGAAAAAATTATTGCTGCTTTGATGCAGCATCCTTTTAAAAATTTGCTGGAAGTTGGTCCTGGTGGTGGTGCACTTACAAAACATTTGCTGAAAATTCCGAACATTCATTTTAAAGCAGTTGAACTTGATGAAGAAAAAGTAAATTATCTTTTAAAAGAATTCCCTTCTTTAAAAGAGGATTTAGTTCATGAAAGTTTTTTGGAAATCGATCGTCCTTTTGATGAACCTTTTACAGTGATTGGAAATTTTCCTTACAATATTTCTACACAGATCTTATTTAAAATTCTTGAATGGAAAGAATATGTTCCTGTTATAATAGGTATGTTCCAAAAAGAAGTGTCAGAGCGGGCTGCAGCAAAAGAAGGCAGTAAAATTTACGGTGTGTTAAGTGTTCTTTTACAATATTATTATGAAGTAGAATATTTGTTTTCAGTGGGAAATGAATCTTTTAATCCGCCGCCAAAAGTGCAAAGCGCGGTAATCAGATTAACAAGACGCGAAAGTTATTTACCTGTGAAAAGTGAAAGAGCATTTTGGGTTTTAGTAAAAACTGCATTTAATCAAAGGAGAAAAACTTTAAGAAATGGCGTGAAAAGTTTGATTCTAAAAGAAGAATTAGAAGATGGATTTTTTGATCGTCGTGCAGAAACATTAAGCGTTGAAGAATTTGCGCAGCTCACTTTTAAGATGAACTAATTTAAGAATTTTCTTTACAAATTTGGAATTAGAATTGTTGGGTCTTAATAAGAAGATTCCTTATGACGTTCTGATCTAAATGATAAGAAAATGAAAAAACAAATGGTAAATTCTTCCACTGCCGAAGCATTGGGCTACGATGAAAAAGCAAAAATTTTAAGAGTTTGGTTCACAACCGGAAACGTATATGATTATGCACGCGTTCCCAAAATTAAGTTTAAAAATTTGCTTCATGCCCCCTCTATTGGCGAATATTTCAATAAAAATATAAAGGGCTTTTACACTTACAAAAAAATTGAATAAGGGTGACGTCCTGCTTTTTCAGAATTTCAGAAATGCTTTTTAGTCTATCAAAAAAACAAACGCTTGCTGAATAAAAATCAGTTTTATTTGTTGGTTCACTGTTATATGATTTAAGAATCCTCTGCTTCTATCCGTAATTTTAAAACTCAGTTAATTTATTTTCCCTTTCTTTAATTGTAATTTTACAAACCGGATTTGCCGATCCGATTTTTTGAATAAAATCAAATTATGACAGACAAAAAAAATCATAAAGTAAGAATCGTAACTGCCGCTTCATTGTTTGATGGACACGACGCTGCCATCAATATCATGCGCCGGATTATGCAAAGTAAAGGCGCTGAGATTATTCATCTTGGGCACAATCGCAGCGTGCATGAAATTGTGGAATGTGCGATTGAAGAAGATGCGGATGCAATCGCTATAACAAGTTACCAGGGCGGTCACATTGAATTTTTCAAATACATGAAAGATCTGCTGAATCAAAATGGTTATGAGCATATCAAAATTTTTGGTGGCGGTGGTGGAACAATTTTGCCGTCTGAAATTGCTGAACTGGAGGCTTATGGAATCACTAAAATTTATTCTCCCGATGATGGCAGAAAATTAGGATTGGAGGGGATGATAGAACAGGTAGTGGAAAAAGCAGGGAATCATGTGAATGGAAAATTACCTGAAAAATTAAATGGTAACGGACATGATGAAAAATTTGTTTTAGATGAATGGAAGGATGTAAAGCTAGTGGCTACTTCAATCACCGGTGCAGAAAAAGGTGAGGAAATAAAAGTTTTAGAAAAAGAAAATAAACAACAGAAAACCGCGGCGGTGCTGGGTATTACAGGAACAGGTGGTGCCGGAAAATCTTCTGTTACAGATGAAATCGTTCGTCGTTTTTTAAAAAACTTTCCTGATAAAACCATTGCAGTTATTTCTGTAGATCCTTCAAGAAAGAAAACCGGCGGCGCATTATTAGGTGATCGCATCAGGATGAATTCGATTCATAATCCACGAGCTTATATGCGCTCTTTGGCAACAAGGGAAAATGATAAAGCATTAAGCAATTATGTTCAGGAAGCGATCGATGTTTGCAAAGTTGCCGGCTATGATTTTATCATTTTAGAAAGCGCCGGCGTTGGGCAAAGTGATGCTTCTATTTTGGATTTCTGCGATGTAAGCATGTATGTAATGACGCCTGAATATGGTGCTGCATCTCAGTTAGAGAAGATCAACATGCTTGATTATGCAGACATTGTTTGTATCAACAAATTTGATAAAGCAGGCGCATTGGATGCATTGCACGATGTAAAAAAACAATACAAGCGCAATCATAATTTATGGACTGCGAAAGACAATGAACTTCCTGTAATTGGCACAGTCGCTTCTACTTTTAATGATCCTGGATGCAATGATTTGTTCAATAAAATTATTGATGAAATAAACAAAAAAACAGGAAGCCACTGGAAAAAATACGAAGCGCCGGTAAGAAGTGAAAGTTATAGCCATTCAATCATTCCACCGAAACGCGTTCGTTATTTGGCAGAGATAGCTGAAGAGATTGAGCATTATAATAAAATGGTTGAAGAGCAGGCTACCATTGCAACGCAGCTATATCAACTGAATGGAACGATTCAAAATTTTAAAGACAATTCAGCAGTAAACGAAGAAAAAAACCAAATTCTTATTCCGCAATTAGAAGAAAGAAAATCAGCAATTGAAAAAGAATTGTTGCCTTTATCTAAAAAATTATTAGACGAGTGGGAAGCAACAAAATCTCTTTATCAAAAAGATTTCTTTGAATATCATGTAAGAGGAAAAGTGATCAAACAACCCTTGTTTGTTGAATCACTTTCGCATACAAAAATTCCAAAGATCGCTGTTCCGAAATTTAAAGATTGGGGAGATATTTTAAAATGGCAACTGCAGGAAAATTTTCCCGGAAAATTTCCATACACTGCCGGAGTATTTCCTTTGAAGCGCGCAGAAGAAGATCCGACAAGAATGTTTGCCGGTGAAGGAGGACCGGAAAGAACCAACAGAAGATTTCATTATGTAAGTGTGGGTCAGCCTGCAAAGCGTTTGAGCACTGCATTTGACAGTGTTACGCTTTATGGAGAAGATCCTGCAACACGTCTCGATATTTATGGAAAAGTGGGGAACAGTGGTGTAAGCATTGCGACAGTTGATGATGCAAAAAAATTGTACAGTGGCTTTGATTTGTGTGATCCAAAAACTTCTGTAAGCATGACTATCAACGGGCCGGCGCCGATGTTGCTCGCTTTCTTTTTAAATGCCGCGATCGATCAGCAATGCGAAAAATATATCATTGAAAATAATTTACGTGAACATGTAAACGAAATTATTGAATCGAAATATCATCTTGCGGATCTTCCAAAATATATCGGCGTCAACGATGAACCCGTTTTTCCTGAAAAAGGAAAGATGACCGGCCATCTGCCAAAAGGAAATGATGGATTGGGCTTGCGTTTATTAGGTTTGAGCGGCGAAGATGTTTTAGATAAAAATATTTACGAAGAGATCAAAGCGAAAACTTTATCGTCAGTTCGTGGTACCGTTCAGGCCGATATTTTAAAAGAAGACCAGGCGCAAAACACCTGCATTTTCTCTACAGAATTTGCTTTGAAATTAATGGGAGATGTGCAGGAATATTTTATTCAAAATAATGTGCGCAATTTTTATTCGGTTTCTATCAGCGGCTATCATATCGCGGAAGCCGGCGCCAATCCCATCACACAACTTGCTTTCACTTTGGCAAATGGTTTTACCTATGTAGAATATTACATGAGCCGCGGAATGAAGATTGATGATTTTGCACACAATCTTTCTTTCTTTTTCAGCAATGGAATGGATGCGGAATATTCTGTGATAGGAAGAGTGGCGCGAAGAATCTGGGCGAAAGCAATGAAATATAAATATCATGCAAATTCAAGGTCGCAAATGTTGAAATATCACATCCAGACAAGTGGAAGAAGTTTGCACGCACAGGAAATTGACTTCAATGATATTCGTACCACATTACAGGCATTGTATGCCATCTATGATAATTGCAACAGCCTCCACACAAACGCTTATGATGAAGCGATCACCACACCCACAGAAGAAAGTGTGCGTCGTGCAATGGCGATTCAATTGATCATCAATCGTGAATTGGGAACCGCAAAGAATGAAAATCCAAACCAGGGAAGCTTTCTGATTGAAGAGTTAACAGATTTGGTAGAAGACGCTGTGATGGCAGAATTCAACCGGATTTCAGAAAGAGGCGGCGTGCTTGGCGCCATGGAAAGAATGTATCAAAGAAATAAGATCCAGGAAGAAAGCTTGTATTACGAATCTTTAAAAACAAACGGTGAACTTCCTATTGTTGGTGTGAACACTTTTTTAAATAAAGAAGGCTCGCCAACCATTCTTCCACAGGATGTGATTCGCAGTACAAAAGAAGAAAAAGACCGTCAAATTGAAAATGCAGAGGCGTTCAAAAAATCACATGAAGCAAAAAGTAATGAAATGCTGAAACGCTTGCAGGAAGCAGCTTTGAAGAATGAAAATATTTTTTCTGAATTAATGGAAACTGTAAAATATTGCTCGCTCGGGCAAATTACTCATGCGCTTTATGAAGTGGGGGGACAGTATCGGAGGAATATGTAAAATGGAAATCGTAATTGGCGATAATATTCCAACGATTGAAAACTTTGAAGAGATTTTTGGACACTTTTTCAAGCCTAATTAAAATTTACCCTAAAGCCGCTTGTAAAAATAATACTGTTATTTATATACATTACTTTTCCATAGATACCACCTCTTTTCATTAACTGACCAAAATATTCCAGACCAGCTCCCATGTTCCAAGTATTTAATGACGGATCGTCTTCACTGATGATATTTCTATACACAGCACCCTCTAAAATAATATTGCGAAATTTGAATCCGGCTGCTCCACCAAAATAAGAGGAAGCTGAATTGTTCCTAGTAATTGAAGGTTTCATTTCGCTCTGTATCACAAAATATTTTGCATCATATCCGGCTACAATTTCTATGTTAGGAAATACCTGATGAGACACTTCACCTTTCCCATAAACTTCTTTTTTCACAGAAACTCCTCCCCCTAAATCAATATGAAATTGACAATAAGAAGTATAAGAAAAAAGAATAAAAACAATCACTAAAAATTCCTTCTTCATCTTTTATTTTATTAATGCTGAGCACGGTTATTATTTCATTCGCGGGATTAGTTGATGGTAAAAAGATTTCAGATCAGAGTTGCTTTGTTTGAATTTATCGTGCTAGATTATTATATGAAGAGCATCGTCTTCATGAAGGCAATAAAGGAGTACGGCGTGAACCAGGAAAGGAAATTACAATCAAAAAAAGTAATAAAATAAAATTCTATCTCTTCACTTTTATTGTTGTCTTTAGTTTTATCCAACAAATATGCCAACAGAAAATTAAATATTTGTGAATTTCGAAGAGCTTGAGTAATTAAAACTTATAAAAAAAGCACCTCGAAAAAAGGTGCTTCTGTTCTTTGATTAATTTATTTTCTAAAACCTTCTGGTAAATTCTGATATCTCAACAATTTTTCCATTTTTCATTTTACAATCATTAATCAGCGCTACTGAATCGCTTTTGCCATTCATATCTTCCCATTTTTGTTTGTACCATATTGTTACATACTCATCCTTTTTGTCTTTGGAAATTACCGGTTCCCAATCATACATTTGTATGTTCATACTTTTTATGTCTGACCGATGTTTTCCAAACATACTTTTTAAAGCATCATTAGACATGGTACTATCCAGTCCATCAAACATTACATGAACTGAATCGCCGAAATATTTCATGCTTTCATCCATGTTTCCATTTTCGAATGCTTTAAGAGCGCTCAAAACCGCTACAGTGTTTTGTTTGCTGCCTGTTTCCCAATTATCCGGATGATCAATTGTGTAAGGATAACTTACATTTTCTGCCGCCACTTGCGGATTAGAAGTTGTTATGGCAGCATCTTTTGAAGAGCCATTGTTGCAGGAAGTAAATGCGATTCCCGCAAAAATGATTGTGATCCATTTTTTCATTGTTGTTAATTTTTAAAATGATGAATAGTGGTGTTTTGTAGCGGGAAGAAATTCAAGGATAATGTCTAAACAAGTTAAAAACTTTTATAATAATGAAAAAATATTTTTACTGAATGAACTGAAAACAATTTTTCATCTTCCATGGCTTAATTATCTTTAGCGAAAAAACATGAAATTTAAAACTGTCTGCGTTTTCATTTTTATTATCATTGCTTCCTGCTCTTCCAATAAATACGCCGCTTCCAACAAGGATTACAAGAAGCAGGCAAAAGCATTTGCGAAAGAAATAAAAAAACATCCGCTGGAAGGAAAAAAATCTCAATGGGTTGGAACCACCAATTTCGATCTTCGCAAACCTGATTTTGTAATCATTCATCATACGGCTGAAAACAGCTGTGAGCAGACTTTACACACTTTTACGGTTCATCATAGCAAAGTGAGTGCTCATTATGTTATTTGCAAAGATGGAACTGTTCACCATATGCTAAACGATTATTTACGCGCATGGCAGGCCGGAAAATCTTCCTGGGGAAATAACAGAGACATCAATTCCTGCTCCATCGGAATCGAATTGGACAATAATGGTTTTGAACCTTTCCCTGCTGCGCAAATCAATAGCCTCCTGACTTTGCTGGATACTTTGAAAAATAGATATTATATTCCAACTGCCAATTTTATTGGTCATGCAGACATTGCGCCTACAAGAAAAGTAGACCCGAATGTAAATTTTCCATGGCAGTTGTTGTCGCAAAGAGGTTTTGGTTTATGGTATGGAGATACAAGTATGGTTATTGTTCCACAAAATTTTAATGATATACAAGCTTTGCGAATCATTGGTTATTCAGTGAAAGACACAGCAGCTACTATTGCTTCATTCAAACGACATTTTGAAATGCAGGATAGCAGCAAAACTTTGAATGATGCTGACAGAAAAATTCTTTACGACCTGATGGGAAAATATGAATAAATGATCTTCTAAATCAGTGAACAAAGAAATACTTGCTTTTTATATTTTCATTTTCTTGGTAAAAACATTTTAAAAATAACTTTTATTTCATCCACTTCAAAAACAAGCCAGATGCGCCTTTCAACAACATTGCTAATTTTTCTTTTTACATCAATCAGTTTCGTTTCACGTGCACAAACTCATTCCAAAAAAGTAAAATCTTCAAAAGAAAATCGCGTGGATATCACCACAACTAATCCAAACAAGAAAATGAAATTGGTTTGGAGTGATGAATTTAATTATAATGGTTTGCCTGACAGCAGCAAATGGAATTATCAGGTAGGAGGAAATGGTTGGGGGAATCATGAAAAGGAATTTTACACAAAAGCAGATACCGATAACGCGATTGTAAAAAACGGAGTTCTTTCGATAATTGCAAGAAAAGAAAAACATGAAAATAATGATTATACTTCTGCAAGATTATTTACAAAAGGCAAAGGAGAATGGAAGTATGGAAAAATAGAAGTGCGTGCAAAACTTCCTGCAGGCGTGGGTTTGTGGCCGGCAGCGTGGATGCTTGGAAATAATATCGATAAAGTTGGCTGGCCGAAGGCGGGAGAAATTGATATTATGGAACACGTAGGTTATAAAAAAGATACACTGTTTGGAACGATTCATACGGAAGCATATAATCATACAAAAAATACACAGAAAGGAAAAACGGTTTTGCTAAAAAATCCGTACAATCAATTTCATACCTATGCCGTCAATTGGACTTCTGAAAAGATTGAATTCCTTCTGGATGGAAAAATTTATTTCAAATTCAAAAATGAACATAAAACAGAAGCAGAGTGGCCTTTTGATCAACCATTTTATCTTCTTTTGAATATGGCTGTTGGCGGCGACTTTGGAGGGAAAGAAGGAATTGATAATTCAAAGTTTCCTGCAGTTTTTCAAATAGATTACGTTCGTGTTTATCTGTAATAACAATGTTTGCCTAAGCATTCATTTGTTTTGTATTTCAAACTTTCTACAAAAAGATGGCTGAAATTTTTAAAGAATTTGGTAAAACATTTGTTGCTTTTTCAGCAAAAAAATTTAGCGCATGTATAATTTAAAAATAATTATTGCCAGTACTCGTCCCGGAAGGAAAGGGATTTCAGTGGCAAATTGGTTCATAGAAATTGCAAAAAAAGATCCTTCGTTTAATGTCGAAGTTTTGGACCTTGAAAAAATAAATCTTCCATTTTTAGACGAACCAAAACATCCAAGGCTACAGCAATATACCAAGGAGCATACAAAAGAATGGAGCAAAACAATCGACGCCGCTGATGCATTTGTTTTTGTAATCCCTGAATACAATTATTCGATGCCGCCGACCTTATTAAATGCCATTGATTTTCTTTACAAAGAATGGAATTACAAACCTGTTGGACTGGTAAGTTATGGTGGAATATCAGGAGGAACAAGATCTGCACAAATGTGTAAAGAAGTAATCACTACCGTAAAAATGATGCCTTTATCTGCTGCAGTAAGTCTTCCATTTTTTGAAAAACATATTGATGAAAATGGAAAATTTGTTGGCTATGATGCTGCCAATCAATCTGCCCAATTGCTTTTACAGGAATTATTAAAATGGACCGCAGCTTTAAAACCAATGCGTGAGAAGTAATAAAATCAAAATGAAGCTGTTTATAAAAAATATGGTTTGCCCACGCTGCATTATGAGTGTAGAAAATATTTTCAAAGAAAATAAAATTGGAACTTCTTATGTGAAGCTTGGTGAAGTTGAATTGAAAAGAAATCTTTCAAATAAACAAGTGCAAAAAATTTCTGATGGTCTTCAAAAAGTCGGTTTTGAATTACTTGATGATCAAAAAACACAACTGATCGAAAGAATCAAAACGTTATTAATTGAAAAGGTACAGACAGGAAATATTGAAGAACATTTCAGCATTCAAAAATTTTTAAGTGAAAAAATATTTAAAGATTATTCTTCCCTCAGTAAATTATTTTCAGAAGTAGAAGGAATCACTATCGAACAATTTTTTATTCTGCAAAAAATTGAAAAGATCAAAGAATGGCTGATCTATAATGAACTTTCAGCAAGTCAGATGGCTTTCGATCTTGGCTACAGCAGTTCTCAACATTTGTCCAGCCAATTTAAAAAACTAACCGGAATGACACCCACGGAATTCAAATCTTTAGGCGCTTCACACCGGAAAGCAATTGACAATGTTGGAACAGCAAAAAAGAAATAGAGATTATTTGTTGATTCACTGTATTTTTTACCAACTATTTCTTACAATAAAATATACACTTTACACAAAACGTTATACCCCGCTGAAAAATATTCATCAGAAATTTGCACTTTAAAATTGAGATGATGAATACAGATGGCAGTGAAAAAACAATTAAAAAAAACTTTCCGGTAACAGGCATGAGTTGTGCCTCATGTGCAATCAATGTTGAAACTACGTTAAAAAAGGAACCCGGCGTTGTGAATGCTGCTGTTAACTATGCAAATAATTCTGCTTCTGTTGAATACCTTCCGGATGTTGCCGATCCAAATCATTTTAAACAATCGGTTCAATCATCAGGATACGATCTGATCATTGAAGAGAATGAAAATTTAGCGGATGATCTTGAAAAACAAAAAGAAAATCATTATCGGTCACTTCGCAAACGAACTATTCTTGCAGTAATCTTTTCTGTTCCGATTGTTTTACTTGCAATGGTTTTTATGAATGTTCCTTATGCTAATTATATCATGTGGGCATTGGCTACGCCGGTTGTTCTTGTTTTTGGAAAACAATTTTTTATCAATGCATGGAAGCAGGCAAAACACCGTTCAGCAAATATGGACACGCTGGTTGCATTGAGCACCGGCACTGCTTACCTGTTCAGTGTTTTCAATACTTTATATCCTCAATTCTGGATAAGCAGAGGACTTGAAGCACATGTCTATTTTGAAGCGGCAACTGTTGTCATTGCTTTTATTTTATTAGGAAAATCGATGGAAGAAAAAGCGAAATCGAATACGTCTTCCTCAATAAAAAAATTAATAGGATTGCAGCCAAAAACTGTTGTCCAAATTAATAATGATGGGACTGAATCTGTGATAAAAATTTCAGAGGTAAAAGAGAATGATCATTTGTTAGTAAAACCAGGTGATAAAATTCCTGTTGATGGAATCGTTGTTTCAGGAAGTTCATTTGTAGATGAAAGCATGATTTCAGGTGAACCTATCCCCGTTGAAAAAAAGAAAGATGCAAATGTTTTTGCAGGAACCGTCAATCAAAAGGGAAGCTTTGTTTTTGAAGCAAAAAAAGTTGGTGCAGATACTGTGTTGGCGCATATTATAAAGATGGTACAGGAAGCTCAGGGAAGCAAAGCTCCAGTCCAAAAACTGGCAGATAAAATTGCAGGAATCTTTGTTCCTGTTGTCATTATCATTGCTATACTTTCTTTTATTGCCTGGATCATTTTTGGAGGTGGTGATAGTTTGACGCAGGGCTTGCTGGTACTGATTACCGTTTTGGTGATTGCTTGCCCATGTGCGCTTGGCCTGGCAACTCCAACGGCGATCATGGTTGGTGTTG
Organism: Ginsengibacter sp.; assembly: GCA_051953735.1. GTDB lineage: Bacteria > Bacteroidota > Bacteroidia > Chitinophagales > Chitinophagaceae > Ginsengibacter. The sequence continues at coordinate 19,135 of JBQCIM010000100.1, read as the reverse complement.
GTCGCGGGGCAGAAAATGGAATTCTGATTAAAGATGCAGAGAGTTTGGAAGAAGCAAAAAATATAGATGCTATTATTTTAGATAAAACAGGGACCATCACTGAAGGTCGGCCTGAAGTAACCGAAATTGTTTGGAAAAATGATGTGGATGTATTGCAACTCTCTTCAATTTTCTATTCGATAGAATCACAATCAGAACATCCATTAGCAGATGCGATCAGCAAATATTTTCTTTCGAAAAATATTAGTCGCGTAAATTTAGAAAGCTTTGAAAGTATTACCGGCACAGGTGTTTCAGCAATTTATCAGAATAAAAAATATTATGCGGCAAGTTATAAAACATTAATTGCTCATCAGGTTTTTATTCCTGAGGAACTGAAAGTAAAATCAGAAAAATGGGCGAAAGATGCATCAACTGTAATTTGGTTTTTTGATGATAAAACTGCGTTTACTGTTGTAGCCATTTCAGATAAAATCAAAACAACATCAAAAGAAGCAATAGAGCAATTAAAAAATATGGGAATTGAAGTTTTTATGGTGAGTGGCGATAATGAAAAAACTGTTTCTGCCGTTGCTGAAAAAACAGGAATAAAAAATTTGAAAGCAGAAACATTGCCGTCAGAAAAAGCAGCGTTTGTAAAAGAACTTCAGGGAAAAGGAAAGAAAGTTGCGATGGTTGGCGATGGAATTAATGACAGTCAGGCGCTTGCTCTCTCTGATGTTAGTATCGCAATGGGGAAAGGCACTGATATTGCAATGGATGTTGCAAAAGTTACATTGATTTCTTCTGATTTAAATCATATTCCCAAAGCAATTCAGTTGTCAAAACAAACAGTAAAAGTGATTCGTCAAAATTTGTTTTGGGCGTTTATTTATAATGTGATCGGCATTCCCGTTGCAGCCGGAATTTTATTTCCATTCACAGGATTTCTTTTAAATCCAATGATAGCCGGAGCCGCTATGGCACTGAGTTCTGTAAGTGTGGTTAGCAATAGCTTAAGACTAAAATTTATTAAAATATAAACCTCTTTATTAAATACATAAAAATAACATTATGAAAAAATATCAGTATAAAACAAACATTATGTGTGGTTCATGCATTGCAAAAGTTTCACCTGTTTTAAACGAAATTGCGGGTGAAAATAACTGGGATGTAGATTTAAAAGATCCTAAAAGAATTCTTACCGTTTCTTCTAATAGCGACAATGAAAATAAGATTGTAACAGCTCTTCAAAAGATCGGATATAAAGCGGAAGAAATAAAATAACATTCCCAAAAACGAAAAGCAATTTGATCAATAAAAGTTAATTCAGTTTATCTTTGCATTGCTGTGAAAAAAATTCTCGTTTTCATATTAGCCTTTGCCTACGTTACTTCTTCATCTGGAGCTACGATTTTTGTGCAGCAATGCATGGGTAAAACTGTTAGCTGGAGCCTTTCTGAGAAAGCTTCCAATAAATGCAGCAAATGTGGAATGCATAAAAATGCGCCAAATGATTGTTGCAAAGGTCACGTGAAGGTTTTGAAAGTTCACAATGATCAAAATTTACCGGAGGGATATTTCAATAAAATTTCTTTATCCGCTGCTTTTCTTCCTGCACAACTTTATAAGCATCAGAAGTTTTATTTCATCATCTTATCTTTAAAAGATGTTAAGGATCACCGTCCTCCTCCCAGGAACGATTACCGGATTTTATACTGCTCATTTCTGATATGATTCCTTTATTTATTTTACTCAAATCTTAAAAGAAATTTAAGATTAATAGTCGTTTTCTGCAAAAAACGATTTCTCATTAAAAATCTGTTTACTCTGTTTATGAAAATAAACACAAACGAAAGTCGATGAAAAATTTAAAAAATAAAGGAATCTTAAAACTGAATATTAGTACGGGTTTTAAGAAATGCATATTACTGCTTTTGGTTTCGCTTTTTAGTACTGGTATAGCAACCGCACAAGATAATTCTACCGACAGCAGCACATCTTTTACGGTTTATGGTGAATGTGTTCAATGTAAACACCGTATTGAAAATGCATTAAAAATAAAAGGAGTACAATCTGCGAATTGGGATGTAACCACAAAAATGTTAAGCATCGTTTACGATCCTTCTCTTATTCATTTGCAACAAATCAAATCAAAAATCCTCTCTGTTGGTCACGATTTGGAAAATCAAAAAGCAACTGACGCGATTTATAATGCTTTGCCGGAATGTTGCCATTATCGCGATAAGGTTGATGAAAGCACTGTTGCTTCTGTGAATGGTGACACACACAACATAGCAGGGATTGTTGTTTCAGAAGATAACAAAGGAAATTTTATTCCTCTTGAGGGTGCCAGTATTTTTTGGAGTGGTTCATCAGAGGGAACTGTTTCTGATAAGCACGGCTTTTTTTCTATTCCTGAAAATGAAAATAATAAACAGTTAATAGTTACCTATGCAGGTTTTCAATCGGATTCTATAGAAGTTGGAAACACGCATCAATTGCAGGTTGTACTCGCTTCTAACGGGCAATTAAAGGCGATCAAAATTAAAGGGAAACCAAAATTTTCTTACGTCAACGGATTAGGTTCGGTACGCAGTTTAATGATCAACTCTAATGATTTATTAAAGGCTGCTTGTTGTAATTTAAGTGAAAGTTTTGAAACAAACCCCAGCGTTGATGTTTCATACAGTGATGCGGTTACCGGCTCCAGGCAAATTGAATTGCTTGGTCTTGCTGGAATTTACACGCAACTTACGGTTGAAAATCTTCCCGGGCCGCGCGGAATTGCTACACCTCTTGGATTAAATAGCATTGCGGGCCCATGGATAGAAAGTATTCAGCTTAGCAAGGGAACCGGTTCGGTTGCCAATGGTTATGAAAGCATTGCAGGTCAGATAAATGTTGAATTAAAAAAACCGGAAACAAGTGAGCAGTTGTATTTGAATGCTTATGTAAATGATATGGGAAAAACTGATTTGAATGCGAATGTATCTCAACACCTGAACGATCACTGGTCAACAATTTTCTTATTACACAATGATTTTTTATTCAATAAAATCGATTTTAATAAAGATGGATTTCGTGATCTCCCAACGGGAAATTTATTCAGCGCGGTAAACGAATGGAATTACAGTAGCAATAAGGGTTGGGAAATTTACTTTGGTGCAAAAGCTTTGTTAGACAATAAAACAGGTGGGCAAGTTGATTATAAAACCGACGATAAATTTACTACCAATTCGTATGGCTTAGGAATCAAAACTAACCGCTATGAAGGGTTTGCAAAAATTGGATACATCTTTCCTGAAAAAAAATATCAAAGTATCGGTCTTCAGCTTTCTGCATTCAATCATGAACAGGATTCTTATTTTGGATTGATCCAGTATAATGCGCAACAATCTAATTTTTATTCCAACCTGATCTATCAAAGTATCATCGGAAATTCTGCTCACAAATTCAGAACAGGATTAAGTTTAAATGCAGATCATTACAATGAATTGTATAAGACTGAAACGTATAAACGCAATGAAATTGTTCCTGGCGCTTTCTTCGAATACACTTACAACATGAATGATAAATTCAGTGCTGTTACGGGTTTACGTGCCGATCATGATAATTTATTCGGATGGTTTGTTACACCAAGATTAAACATCAGATATGAACCAATCAAAGGAACAGTAATTCATGTAAGCGGTGGTCGCGGTCAAAGAACTGCTAATATTTTCGCGGAAAACATGGGTGCATTGGTAAGTGCGAGAAATGTAGAAATTATCAGCAATGCAACCGGCAAAGCTTATGGTTTGAATCCGGAAGTTGCATGGAATAAAGGAATCACACTTGATCAAAAAATGAAGCTTTTTTCAAGAGATGCGATGCTGAGCTTTGATTTTTACAGAAATGATTTTGTGAACCAGGTTGTTGCAGATCTGGAAGATCCGAGAGTGATAAAATTTTACAATCTCACAGGCAAATCATTTTCAAATAGTTTCCAGAGTGAATTTAATTTTATTCCTATCAACAAATTGGATGTACGGTTAGCATACAGATGGTATGATGTAAAAACCACTTTTGGTAATGAATTGCTCGAAAAGCCTTTTACTGCTGCCAACCGTGCTTTCATCAACCTTGGTTATGAAATAAAAAACTGGAAATTCAATTATACTGTGAATTATATTGGCAGAAAAAGAATTCCATCAACGAAAGAAAATCCTGTTCAATACCAGATGCCGCAATATTCTCCCGGATATGTTTCTATGAATGCGCAGGTAAGCAGGTCATTCGGAAAAACCAAAGCATTTGAATTGTATGCAGGGGGAGAAAATCTTACCAACTATTTTCAAAAAAATGTAATCATTTCTGCTGATCAGCCTTTTGGAAAATACTTTGATGCTTCAATGGTTTGGGGACCTGTAAGTGGACGCCTTTTGTATGGAGGATTGAGATACAAAATTAAATAGCGGAACAGGAACATTTCTTGCAGGGATAACTAAAATTAAAATTATGACTGGTTATCATACTTATAAGGCCTGTATTGATGCTTGTTTGCATTGCGCTGCTGTTTGCTCGCATTGTGCTTCATCCTGCCTGCAGGAACAGGATGTGAAAATGATGGCAACGTGCATTCAATTAGATATGGAATGTTCTGCATTATGTTATGCTGCCGCACAATTAATGAGTGTTGGAAGCAGCAGGGCACAGGAAATGTGTAGAATTTGTTCGCAGATGTGTAGTAATTGTTCAGCAGAATGTTCAAAACATCAAAATGATCATTGCCAGGAATGCGCAGCTGTTTGTAAAAAGTGTGCTGAAGAATGTAGTAGTTTTGCTGCATGAAAAAGAGATCGCAACATGAACAACAAAATTAACCGGTAGAGAGTTTCTCTTACCTTCACATCATGTTCGATTTTCGTTTAAAAGTTTTTCAAACAGTAGCCAACAGGCTCAACTTTACAAAAGCCGCTGCAGAGCTATACATTACACAGCCTGCAGTTACCAAACACATTCATGAACTTGAACATCAGTTTAAGGTAAAACTTTTTGAAAGATATGGTTCACGGATCAAATTAACAGAGGCGGGAAAAACTTTGCTTCAGCTCACAGATCAATTGTTTTCTGTATATCGCAATTTGGAATTTGAGATGAATCATTTTTCTCAAAAACACAAAGGCAAATTGAGACTTGGCGCAAGTACAACCGTTGCGCAATATGTACTGCCACCGGTTCTTGCGGCGTTTCATAAAAAATTTTCTGATGTTCAAATCACCTTGATTACCAACAATACAGAGAATATTGAAAACGCTTTAAAGAACAATGAAATTGATTTAGGAGTTATAGAAGGCCGATCAAAAAATACTTCGATAAAATATTCCGAGTTTATCAAAGACGAAATCGTCCTTGTTTCTTCCAACAAAAATGTGTTTGCAAAAAAAGAGATCATTCAACCTGCCGAATTAAAAAATATTCCTTTGCTGTTACGCGAGCCTGGCTCAGGAACATTGGAAGTAATTTCTCATGCATTGAAATCAGTTGGAATAAAAATGCGTGATCTGAAAATTGAAATGCAACTGGCCAGCACAGAAAGTATGAAAACATATTTACCACATTCTGATGGCATGGCTTTTCTATCTATCCATTCTATTTTAAATGAATTAAAAACAAATGACCTTCATATTGTTAATGTGAAAGGGATGAATATCGAGCGTTATTTTTATTTCATTCAATTGCATGGACAGTTGGCCCCGCTTCCCGAATCATTTATGAAATTCGCGTCTCATCATAACTTCAGGTAATCGCATATCACTTTTTACAATTTCTCTTCTTTTCATTTACTGATCAATTTTGCATTCATCATTGAAAATAATTTCAATGAAAATCAGAAAAATTCGCATCAGAAATGGAAACAAAAACATTAGTAAAACCGAAGGAAAAATTCAGAAGCTTATTAGATAAAAGTATTACAGCAAGAGAAATTGTTTTTGTAATTGCATTGATTTTTTGCTTTACTCCCTTTGTAGCACCTCCTGTTGCATTGTTGATTGGATTTGCAATTGCACAATTCATTGGACATCCGTTTTTGCATTTGAATCATCAAGCGACTTCCTTCTTATTGAAAATTTCTGTAGTTGGACTCGGTTTTGGCATGAACGTACAAAGCGCCTTTCACGCAGGAAAAGAAGGAATTGTATTTACCATTGCTTCCATCATCGGAACACTTTCTTTAGGATTATTGTTGGGGAAATTTTTTAAAATAGAAAAGAAAACTTCCCATCTTATTGCTTGTGGCACTGCAATTTGCGGCGGAAGTGCGATTGCAGCAATCAGTCCTTTAATAAAGGCAAAAGAAAAACAAATGTCCGTCGCGCTTGGTACCATTTTTATTTTAAATTCAATTGCATTATTTCTGTTTCCTTTTATTGGTCGTCAACTTCATTTATCACAAATGCAGTTCGGCTTATGGAGCGCGATTGCGATTCATGACACCAGCTCTGTTGTTGGTGCAGCAAATAAATATGGTGCAGAAGCTTTGCAGGTGGCAACAACCGTAAAGCTTGAAAGGGCGTTGTGGATCATCCCCGTTGCCTTATTAACAGCAATGTTTTTTAAAACCGGGAAAGAGAAAATTAAAATACCTTATTTTATTGGCTTATTTATTATTGCAATGATCGTCAATACTTATTTTCCTACTGTCCATATAATTTCAAAAGGAATTGCTGATGTGGCAAAAGCGGGATTAACAGTAACACTCTTTCTGATTGGCGCTGGCTTATCACGTTCTGTTTTAAAAGCTGTAGGATTTAAACCGTTGTTGCAGGGAATTATCTTGTGGTTAGCCATTTCAATTACAGCATTGTGGGCAGTGATGCATCTTATATAATTTCAAAATAAAAAAACGAATTATTTATTTGTTTATTAATCAAAATCTTTTTAGAAAATTTAAAAAACTTCCCACAGCCTTTTGCGAACTTTGCATCAACGATGGCGACTCAAAGAAACAACAGGGCAATAAGATATTTACGGGAGCAAAAAGCATTATATTATAAGAATTACAGGCTATTTATGGTCGGCCAAAGCTTATCACTTGTTGGAACATGGATTCAGCGAATGGCAATGATGTGGCTGGTTTATCAACTTACTCATTCTGCATTTTTACTAGGAGTAGTAGGCTTCTGTGAACAGGTTCCGATCTTTTTGATTGCTCCTTTTGCCGGTGTTTATGCAGACAAATGGAACAAACATAAATCCCTTTGCCGCATTGAAGGTTTCGCTGCGTTGCAGGCATTTTTATTAGGAATATTAACTCTGTTTAATGTTGTTGAAATTTGGCATATTATCATATTGAGCCTATGCCTTGGGGTTATCAATGCGTTTGAAGTTCCGATGCGACAATCTTTTGTTGTTGAAATGGTGGGTCGGAATAAAGAATCTCTCCCCAATGCGATCGCTTTAAATTCTACCGTTTTTAATTTATCACGTTTGATCGGGCCATCAGTTGCTGGTATTTTGATCAGCGCTGTCGGCGAAGGCTGGTGCTTTATGGCCAATGCGTTTAGCTACACAATTGTGTTAGCAAGTCTGCTAATGATGAACATCCCAAAAGTGCAGTTAAAACAAATCGAAGAAACAAATGTGGTTAAAAAATTAAAGGAAGGAATTAAATATATAAGGTCAAACAACATGATGCGTACACTTTTGGTCTTGCTTGCCATCGTTAGTTTTTCAAATGCATCATTAAGAACCTTAGCACCAATTTTTGCAAAAGATGTTTTGCACGGAGGCGCGCACACACTAGGTTTCCTCATGAGTGCTGCAGGCGTCGGTGCTATTTCCGGAGCATTGTTTCTCACAAAAAGTAAATCAACCGCATTGCTAAAACGCATTGTTTCTTTCACAGGAATTTTATTAGGAGTCGGAATGATCTGCTTTGCCATCTCACGTTCTTTGCCTCTTTCTCTTTTCTTTATTGCCATTGCAGGGCTTGCACAAATGATGCACACAGCGTGTACCAACACGTTATTACAACTACATGTTGACGATGATAAACGGGGAAGAGTAATGAGTTTTTATACTGTTTGTCTGCAGGGAACAATGCCGTTTGGAAGTTTGCTTGCCGGAGCAATTGCAGGAATTACAGGCGGCCCCTGGGCTGTGGTAGTGATGGGAGCAATTTGCCTGTTGGCAACAATTTTTATCCGTGAAAAAAATGTCTATTCGAGAAAGAGAGAAAGAAGTGATCAGTAAACTTTTCACACAGTACAAAGAAATTAAAACCCCTGTTGTTCATTTTTATAAAATTTCACAGAATCATTAAAATATCTTTTTTCTTTTTTAAATGAAAAGGTCTTTATCTCAGGGGAATCAATTCCATCTTCAATCATCATTTCTTCATTGGTAATAACTCTTGCTTCATCCCACAAACTATGATCAATAAATGATTGCAGTGCTTTGCTTCCACCTTCTATCAATACACTTTGAATGTTATTTTCATAAAGAGAATGAAGCATTTTTTCAATAAAATTTTCTTTCTCTATTTCAATAAACTCCAGATTTTCTTCGGAAGAATTTTTTAAACAATTAAAAATAATGGTTGGTGCTTCGTGATTGAATATTTTTAAAGATGAGGGCAATTGCAATTCTTTATCAATCACAATTCTTACAGGATTTTTTCCTTTCCAGAATCTTGTTGTTAATGACGGATCATCTTTTAAAGCAGTATTTGTTCCAATTAAAATGGCAGCTTCTTCACCGCGCCATTTATGCACCAGGCGATTAGTGTAATCGTTACTGATCAAAATTCTTTCACTGGTTTTTGAACCAATTTTTCCATTAGCACTTTGCGCCCACTTTAAAATAATGTAAGGGCGCTTTTTCTGATGAAAAGTAAAAAAACGTCTATTCAAATCCCGGCATTCATCTTCTAAAACGCCTGAAACTACTTCTACGCCTGCATTTCGTAGCTTTTCAATTCCTTTTCCGGCAACTTCTTTATAAATATCCATACAACCAATTACAACCTTTTTAATTCTTTTCTGGATAATTAAATCTGCACAGGGCGGCGTTTTCCCATGATGAGCACAAGGCTCCAGCGAAACATAAATTGTACTTCTCTCAATCAGTGATCTATTTTTTTCTTCGACGCTATTAATACAATTTACTTCTGCATGTGCTTCACCAAATTTTTTGTGGTATCCTTCTCCGATAATTTTATTTTCATAAACCAAGACAGCGCCTACCATTGGATTAGGAGCTACATCGCCGCCTCCCAATTTTGCTAATTGAATACAACGGGTCATTAATTGTTCATCCGAAGGCATATGGATAATTGTTTATTGCTTCACAAAATAATTAAGTTTGCGATAATGACAATTGAACAAGTATATTCTGATTTTAAACAAAAATTAAAAACGATCTATAATGCCCGTGAAGCAGAAAATATTTCTGATTGGATTTTTGAAAATGAAACAGGATTGAAAAAATGGGAAAGAAGAGAAAATAAAAATCATGAGCTGAAGGAAAATGTTGAAAACGAAATTCAAAAATATTTACATCAGCTTTTGCTGCACAAGCCTGTTCAATATGTTTTGAATGAAGCCTGGTTTTATAAAATGAAATTTTTTGTTGATGAACATGTTTTAATTCCGAGACCTGAAACAGAAGAATTAGTTGAATGGATCATCACGGATTTTAAACAAGAAAAAAACAGTAAACCAACAAATATCCTCGATATCGGAACTGGCAGCGGATGCATTCCAATTGCTTTAAAAAAAGAATTATCAAATTCAAATATTACTGCAATTGACCTAAGCGAAAAAGCATTATCTGTTGCAAAAAAGAATGCTGAAAATCTAAACGCGGCAATTCATTTTTTACAAATTGATTTCTTAGATAAAAATCAATGGAATCCGCTTCAGCTATATGATACAATAGTGAGCAACCCGCCTTATATCCCTAAAAATGAAAAGGCAATTCTGTCAAAAAATGTTACTGATTTCGAACCGGGAATTGCATTGTTTGTAGAAAATAATGATCCTTATATCTTCTACAAAAAGATCTCTGAATTTGCAAAAACACATTTAAATGAAAGTGGTAAAATTTATGTGGAAGTGCATGAAGAATACGCCAATGATATAAAAGTAATTTTTGAAAATGCCGGTTATTTATCAGAAATAAAAAAAGACATTTACGGAAAAAACAGAATGGTGAAGGCACAGAAATCGCTTCGTTAAGTCGCTCTAATCTTTTACAGATGCGGAAGTAGTAGCTCCTAATTTTTTTGCAACTTGCATGATCTTTACAATATCTCCCCAGCTAACCAAAGAATCTGCATTGATAACAACAGCAGGTTTTATAAGACTATCAGCTACCGGCAAGCGCGATCTCAAAACCGGTTCCAGCGAATCAAAAGAAATTCTTTCCTGGCCGATAAAGAGTTCTTTATTTTTATTGATGCTTACAATCACACTCTGCTTCGCTTTTGCTTCGCTGGTAGCACGCGGGTTATTCATTTTAATCACATTGGGATTCGCCATTGTAGAAATGATCAAAAAGAAAAACATAAGAATGAAAAGGATATCGTTCAAAGGTCCGGTATCCAATTCAGTATCATCGTTTTTAAATCTTTTCCTGATGCTCATTTCTTAATTTTTAATTCTTAATTACCTGGTAGGTTCCTGCAAAATATCTACAAATTCAGCGCTTGCAATTTCCATTTTATTTTCGATCCTGTTGATCAAAGCGGTAAGATATGAATGGCCGATATAAGCGAGAATACCAATGATCAAACCTGTCGCGGAAGTAATCATTTTTATATAAATACCATCGGCAATTGTGTTAGGAGTATATTCTGTGCTGGCAGCAATTCCTTTGAACAATGCAAGCATTCCAATAATAGTTCCAAGAAAGCCAAACAAAGGCGCAATGCGAGCTACAATAGAAATGATGGAAAGATTTTTTTCCAGTTTGTATAATTCCAATGCACCAACATTATCCATACTTTTTTCAATGGCGTCAATTGGTTTTCCAATTCTTTGAATTCCTTTATCAATAATTCTGGCGATGGGATTATCATTATTTTTAGAAAAACTTCGCGCGGCTGCAACGTTACCGGTTACAATATGATCACGGATAATTCGCATAAAATTATCATCAATTTTTGATGCTTTTTTGATGGCAATTAATCTCTCAAAAAAGAAATAAAGCGCAAGTACAAAAAGAATTCCAAGAGGAATCATAATAACACCACCACTTACAAGAGTATCCCATAAACTTTGGGTTTTCGGAGCAGTATGGGTAATTGCGCTGGAATCAATCTGCAGAAAAAATAAATCCATTTAAATTGGTTTAGTAACAAATGTAAAAAGTAATTTGAAAAAATGTAGATGAATGAAAATCAAAAAAAAACTTTAACGTAAATGTTAAGAGATTCTATTCGGCCTCTTATGCCTGCTCTTCCCAGATCATGCTTAAATGGACAATGGTTTCCGCTGCTTTTGCCATATCATTTACTCCGATCCATTCAAGTTTTGAATGAATACCCTGCATACCTGTAAATAAATTGGGACAAGGTAAGCCCATATAACTAAGGCGGCTTCCATCAGTTCCACCACGAATACTTTCTGTCTTAACTTCAAGACCGGCGCGCTTTATAGCTTCTGCTGCAAACTCAACAACGTATGGATATTGATTAAGAACTTTTTTCATGTTCCTGTACTGTTCATGAATGGTAAATTCTATCGATGCACCTTTATAATGATTTACAACATCTTCGGCAAGCTGTTTCAATTTGAATCCATGTTCTTTCAATTTTTCATCATCAAAATCGCGAAGAATAAATTCTAAAGTGGCTCTTTCTGCAATTCCTTCAAACCGGACAGGATGCACAAATCCTTCTTTTTTTTCTGTTGTTTCCGGCGACCATTCTGTTGTTGGAAGTGCATGCAAAATTTCTGCACCAACTTTCAAAGCATTCACCAAAGTATTTTTTGCATAACCCGGATGAGAAATAACTCCATTAATAATTATGGTAGCTCCATCAGCGCTGAACGTTTCATCTTCAAGACTTCCGGCTTTGCCACCATCCAATGTGTATCCAAAATCAGCAGCAAGTTTTTTCATATCGAGTTTAGCAGTTCCTTCTCCAATTTCTTCATCAGGAGTAAAAAGAATTCTTATTTTTCCATGTCTTACAGAAGGAGTTCTCATTAAAAAATCTGCAGCCTGCATGATCGCTGCAATGCCGCTTTTATCATCTGCTCCTAACAGCGTATCACCACTTGCTGTAATAATATCGCCGCCAATTTGTGTATTCAAATATGGAAAAACAACCGGAGATAAAACCTGTGAAGGATCATCAGGCAACACAATATCTGCTCCATCATAATTTTTGTGAAGAATCGGTTTTACATTCGTTCCGCTGCAATCCGGCGCTGTATCCACATGACTGCAAAAACAAATTACTGGAACATTTTTTTCTGTGTTAGAAGGAATCGTTGCATATACATAACCATAAGCATCCATTTCTGCATCTGTAATTCCAATTTCTTTTAATTCTTCTACAAGAATTTTGCTTAATCTTTTTTGCTTTTCTGTAGAAGGATGGCTACCACTTTTAGGATCACTTTGCGTGTCAATTTGCGCATAGCGCATAAAACGGTTAGCAATGTCTTCCTTATTGATTGAGATCATGAAGAATTTTTTCTACTTGTAAATTTTTCACAAAGTAAGGAAGAATGTCAAACGTTTGTGTCCGAAAGTTTCTCCAGCACAAAATAAACCGCCGGGCAAAAGGTAGAATTCTTTAACGTAATCGCGGGACGCTTGAAAATCACATCTTCATCGGTATAAGGAAACCGATGGCAATCAGAAGGACGATTTTCATAGATCGAACAAAAATTATCTTCGCCTAAAAAAGGGCAGGGAGAAATTTTGGTAACAAAATCACCGTCTTCATCAACCCGCAAATATTTTTCAATAAAAGCGCTTTCTTTCATTTTCAAATGTTTTGCGATTCTTTTGATATCGGGTGTTTTAAACCGTGGAGAATAATTGCGGCAACAATTAGCGCATGAAAGACAATCTATTTTTTCAAAAGCTTCCTCATGCAGATCGGGCAACTGTTTCAGCACTTTATTTTTATCAGCGCGCTTTAGAAAAGTTTTATATTTCTTCTGATTTTCAGCGGATTTTTTTTCCCAGTTTTTCAGAATGTTTTCATTCATGTTGCAAAGATAGATCAGCATTTGCAGGATTAACGATTAGCAGGATAAGTTCACTTTCCTTTAATAACTACCAACATTTACCAAATCTTAAAATCCTGATTCAGACAATTGTAGTAACATATCTAATTGTAACTTCGCGGCCGACATTTTCACGACAAAATAAAAATCCTCGTTTTTTCTTTGTTTACTGTAAAAATAAAAAGCACTTTTTATATGAATCTTTTTGAAAAACAATCTTCAGAATTTGTCTCACGACACATTGGACCTGACCAAACTGAAACTAATGAAATGCTTGCCACCATTGGCGTTGCTTCTCTTGATGAATTAATTGATAAAACAGTTCCTTCACAAATAAGGCTGCATAACAAACTGGATATTGCTGAACCAATCAGTGAATTTGAATACCTGACCGAATTGAAAAAGATTGCCAACAAAAACAAGGTTTTTAAATCTTATATCGGCCAGGGATATTATGATACCATTACGCCTTCGGTCATTTTAAGAAACCTTTTTGAAAATCCAGGTTGGTACACGCAATACACGCCTTACCAGGCAGAAATCGCACAGGGACGTTTGGAAAGCTTGTTGAATTTTCAAACGATGGTGAGCGATTTAACGGCTTTGCCGATCGCAAATGCAAGTTTGCTTGATGAAGGAACAGCTGCTGCAGAGGCTATGGCAATGCTTTTCAATCATAAAAATAAAGATCACGATCATATCACTGCAGGGAAATTTTTTGTGGATGAAAAAATATTTGAACAAACCAAAGAGATTTTAGTTACGAGAGCGAAACCCGTTGGAATTGAATTGGTTTTTGGAGATTATAAAACGACACAATTAGATGAAAAATATTTTGGTGCGATTGTTCAATACCCAAACAGCGAAGGAAGCGTAGAAGATTACAGAAGTTTTATTGAAAAAGTTCATTCAGCAAATGCGCAGGTGGTGATGGCAACTGATTTACTGGCTTTGACTTTATTAACTCCTCCCGGTGAATTAGGTGCTGATGTTGCGATTGGTTCATCTCAGCGCTTTGGCGTTCCAATGGGATTTGGTGGCCCACATGCAGCATTTTTTTCTACGAAAGATGAATTTAAAAGAAACATTCCCGGAAGACTCATTGGTGTAAGTATCGATGCTCAAAATAACCGGGCACTTCGGATGGCTTTGCAAACAAGAGAGCAACATATTCGCCGTGAAAAAGCCACTTCAAATATTTGTACAGCGCAGGCTTTGCTGGCAAATATGGCTGTAATGTATGCCGTTTATCACGGACCGGAAGGGCTGAAAGAAATTGCAGAAAGAATTACGTTATTGACACAAACTCTTGCTGAACATTTGCAGGAAAGCGGCTTTGAACTAGTGAACAAAAATTATTTTGATACCATTACTTTCAAAATTAATAATCGCGAAAAACTGTTCAATCTTTCACAGCAAAACGAAATGAATTTTCATTTTTCTTCGGATAATTTGGTAACGATTTCTTTGGATGAGACGACCACAAAAGATGATGTTCTTGAAATCCTGCATGTCTTTAATGCTGCAAAAGATATTGATACTTCAGCTATCACTTTTGATAATGAAACGGATCTGAGTAACATTCCCGATTCGCTCTTCAGAACTTCTGATTTTTTACAAAATCCTGTTTTTAAAAAGTATCACAGCGAAACAGAAATGATGCGTTATTTAAAAACGTTGGAGAATAAAGATCTTTCACTTACACAATCCATGATTGCTTTGGGATCCTGCACTATGAAGCTAAACGCGGCTACAGAACTGATTCCTGTGAGTTGGGCACATTTCAGCCGCATTCATCCTTTTGCTCCTTCGTCACAAACAGAAGGTTATAATTTCATCGTAAAAGACCTGGAAAAATTGTTGTCAATAATTACAGGATTTGTGGCTTGTTCTCTTCAACCAAACAGCGGTGCGCAGGGAGAATTCGCAGGTTTGATGGCCATCAGAAGATATCATGAAAGCAAAAATGATACACACAGAAATGTAATTCTCATTCCCATTTCTGCACATGGAACGAACCCGGCAAGCGCAGTAATGGCGGGCTTTAAAGTGGTCGTTACCAAATGTGATGAGCAGGGAAACATTGATATTGAAGATTTAAAGTTACAGGCAGAAAAAAATAAAGATTCATTGGCTGGCTTAATGGTGACTTATCCATCTACGCATGGCGTTTTTGAAGAAGGCATTAAAGAAATTTGTGACATCGTTCATGAAAATGGCGGACTCGTTTATATGGATGGCGCCAACATGAATGCGCAGGTCGGATTAACAGCTCCCGGATTCATTGGCGCTGATGTTTGTCATTTGAATTTGCACAAAACATTCGCCATTCCGCATGGCGGCGGCGGACCAGGCATGGGACCGATTTGTGTGAATGAAAAGCTCGCTCCTTTTTTACCAGGCAAAAATAATGAAGGAACCGTAAGCGCCGCACAATATGGCTCTGCAAGTATTTTATTGATTAGTTATGCCTACATAAAAATGCTTGGCGAAAGCGGAATGAAAAAAGCAACAGAATATGCCATTCTGAATGCCAATTACATGAAAGCCCGTTTGAAAAAATATTTTAAAATTCTCTTTACGGGAAAAGCCGGAACCTGTGCTCACGAATTTATTGTTGACCTGCGTCCTTTTAAAAACAGCGCAGGCATTGAAGCCGAAGATGTGGCAAAAAGATTGATGGATTATGGTTTTCATGCGCCAACACTCAGTTTCCCCGTTGGCGGAACCATCATGATCGAACCAACAGAAAGTGAAAACAAACAGGAGTTGGATAAATTTTGCGACGCGCTAATTTCCATTTATGAAGAAATAAAAAGTGTTGAAAACGGCGAAGCAGATAAAAAAGATAATGTGCTGAAAAATTCGCCACATACTTTGGCAGTAATTACCGCCGATCAATGGAATCATACGTATCCTCGTAGTAAAGCCGCATTCCCATTGGATTATTTAAGAGAAAATAAATTCTGGGCATCGGTGAGCAGGGTAAATAATACCTATGGTGATAGAAATTTGATTTGCACTTGCGAGCCGGTGGAAAGTTACGTGGAGGAAGGGTAGAGATCATTACTCTCTTCAATTCTTTAATTCGAAAAGAAAAAACAATTATTTCCTTATTTACTATCAGAAACGTCGGTAGTGTATCGCCTTTTTCTAACCCATTGATAGATCAAACCGAAGATTACAATTAAAAATACAGGCAGCAAAAGATTCAGCATTTCCCAAAAGGCTCGTTGCTCGCTTGTCCTTTTTGGATCGAGCAAACGAAGCTGATAATCTTTTGATTTTGCTTCACTAAGGCCGGCATTATTGATGAGATAATCAAGGCAATTTGTAACAAATTGCCTGTTTGCAAACTGATATTCATATTGGGTTCCGACGGTGTAAGAATTAACGCCCATCGGCAAAAGTTGTCCTTTATACGTTCCGTTTAAAACAATATCTCCATCAGAAACGATGATCATTTTATTGTTTTCAATATTTTCAAATTGAAAAGGAGAACCATAAAAAGCCAGTGAATCCATTTCTGAACGGCTTACACGATTTTTATATAAAGAAGTAAATTTTCCCTGCAGTAAAACACCAGCAATTAAATTGCTTTTGTTGAAAGCCGCATCAACAGTAGCATTCCGGTTCTCTGCACCGCTGATCAAGGCTGGTGTCTCTATCGTTCTTGAGTTGGATGATGAACTTAATAAAATAGTTTTGCTAATTCGGGGAGCGCTCACGGTATCAATTGTATTTACAAATCTTCCGGCAACCAGTCCGAGATTTTTAGTGATAACACTATTTTGTTTTGACTCAAACAAAGGAAAGTAATTCCAATGCAAAAATTCAAACTGATCTTTTCCATTCACACTAAATGGCAAAAAATCACACTGCAAATCCATCAAAAGATCAGGATTGATGCGAACTCCATATTTAAAAAACAAATCCTGAAGATTCAGATTCCTGTCATACGCAATCACTTCATTTTTTATTTGCAAACTATCCACTTCCGCATTCAGTCGGTCTATAAAACACAGCAATTTTCCTCCATGCATCACATATTGGTCTATTTTTAATTTTTCAGCATCCGTAAATTCAAGTGTTGGTTTTACGATCATCAGCAATTTGAAAGTATCCGGCACTATCGGTTCCTTAGCCAGATCCATCATAAAAAGATTATAATTCTTTTTCAAAACATTTTCTACAAGATCATAAACGTTTGGTCCGATTGGCTCGCCATTTCCAACGGCATAAGCGACCATCGGCTTATTTGTTTCAATGATCTTTTCAATTGCGTCTGCGAATTTAAATTCAAGCAAAGCCTCTGCGCTATTCAGTTCCGGCGCCGTAATAAAAGTGCTGGAGCCCGAATATAAATTTACCGGCTGCAGTTTATTATGATAATTTACAATTGCTGCCGGATAAATATATTGTGATTGCTCGCCTTCTTTCAATTGAACTTTTAAATTGATGGGCGCGATTCCCAAAGAAGAAAGTGTATCCGCATACGTTTTGTCAGTACCGGGAATTTTTTCATCAGCAGAAATCAAATTATAATGAATATTTCCATTGGAATATTCTTTGAATTCCTGCAAAAGCTCCTGGGCAGAAACAGATAATTTTTTAAAACCTGCCGGGAGATCGCCTCTCAGAAAAATGTAGACTTCCATTTTCTGATCAATATTTTTTAAAATCTTTTTTACAGGAGTAGAAATCGTAAATCTTTTTTCGTTCGTAAGGTCTATTCTTTGATGAAAAACAGAAGCGAGATAATTGATCAATACAATTGCTACAATTACAATCAGCAACCACCATTTTTTAAGTAAAGAAGATTTCATTTGATGGTACTTATTTTTTATTCAGATTTTTTTTGGTGGCAAAAAGAAAAAGAAAAATAATGCTGAAGAAATAAATAATATCTCTTGTATCAACAACACCGCGACTGATACTTTGATAATGAAAATCAATTCCGAGCATTTCAATATAATAATCTGCATTGCCTGTAAACACCGGCAGTTTGCTGATAGCAGTAAAACCAAAATATAAAATAATGCATACAAAAGCACTTAATAAAAAGGCAATCACCGCATTGGATGTAAGGCTTGAACACCACGTACTGATTGCGGCGAAAACAGAAGCCAAAAGAAATAAACCAATATAAGAGCCGGTAATGGCGCCACTGTCAATTCCGCCTGTTGAGGACAGGGAATGAATTGTAATTACATAAAGTAAAGTTGGAATAAGTGCGATGATAACCACGATAATGATCGAAAGATATTTTCCCAAAACAATTTGCCATTCAGTAACAGGGCTTGTTTGTAAAATTTCAAAAGTTCCTGTTTTAAATTCATCTGAGAAAGATCGCATTGTCAAAGCCGGAATTAAAAATATAAAAACCCACGGAGCCAAATCAAAAAATGAAGAAAGTGTGGCATATCCAAAATCAAAAATGTTGCTGTCTTTTAAAACAAAAAGGTACAATCCATTGACGATGAGAAATAAAATGATAGTAATATAACCACTAAGGCTGCTGAAGAACTGATGTAATTCTTTTTTGGTAATGGATATCATGAGCGTATAAAACTGCAATTTAAGCGAAGTATCATTAAAAGCTTTCGTAAAAAATCAGTAAACGAATTAATAAGTATAAATCATATTCTGAAAAAAAAAATTATTTTTTTTCTTTAAAAATAAAAAACAAAAAGCAGCGTTTTTATTCTGATGCTTGTCTTTGAAATTGTATGACTTTCTAAATTTCAAAATTCAGCTTCTTATTAATAAATTGTTTACCGGAATTATTATTTGAAAAGCAATCATTCTGATTTTATTTTTTTAAAACAATTTACCGAAACGAACTGCAAAAAAATCCCCTGAAAAGGGGTTTTTTTTTATTCATATCAATTGTAAATAAGAGAATTTCCTTCTACATTTTTGCA
>JBQCIM010000099.1:0-59627 GCA_051953735.1 Ginsengibacter sp. | reverse complement strand
AACTTTTTATCGACTATAATCAGAATGATGAAGCAGATACAGTGGCAGCACCCTACAGCGCAAGGCCAGCCGTGGCTCCTACTGTTTCCACGCCGCTTGAGTGGAAAGAGATCAATGCCAAACTAGATTTTAAAAAGTTTGACATCCATACGATTCATGACCGTTTAAAAAAGAAAGGCGATCTGTTTGCAGGAGTGATGGATGAGAAAGTAAGAAAGAATAATTCGGAAATATTGAAACAACTTTTATGATCGAACAGCCATGGCAGTTCGCTGTTGATCGAAATGCTGCGATTTGATGCATTCCTCATCTTCTCTCATGGCATAAAAAAGGTTAAAAGTTAAACCGCCGTCTGGTCCCCCAACCAACGAGATGATCACTAAGAAAATTCATCATTTTGCTCCTTTTCTTTTTCTCTCTGTTTCCTTGCCTGTAACATGGACAAGGTGGTTTGCAATCTGTCACTATTTCTGACAGACCTGTTCGTTTTTTTATTTTCGCGAACTTTTTTAAAACTATTGATTATAACGATAGTTACTGCAATACATAGCAAACCATATGGAATATAAACCATAACTTATTTTTAATTTTTACCCCTCTGTTGCGCAAGGATCCGCTTGTGCCGCACCCGCGAATTAAAAATACAGTAAAGCAATAAATTGTGTCGATTTTTATTTTGATGAAATTAAAAAGCATAAGCGGCCGTTTGCGCTAACAAGATACGGACGTTGCTGAGAAGAAAAAGCAGTTTAAATGAAAAAAAGGGAGGGGGTTACCCCCCTTTTCATAGAAAATATTTGTTTCATTTTTAAAAAGCTTGGACTTAGGACGGTTAAAGCCACTTTGCTATTATTCCGATTTTCTATTAGCTATTTTTTTGAAGATAAAATTTACGATGATATCAACAATAGTTATACATACTGTCATCACTATTATAGTAACATAAGTAAATTCTCCCCATCCGAATAAATTATAATGCTTAGATATAATAAAACCAGCAAGGAGAAAAATGAAACCACCGATACGACTTATAATAGATCGCTGAATTTTTGTTTTTGTCATAGCTGTAAAGTTAGTTAGATTAGTTAGAATTATTGCGAGCAGCATACTGAGCAGCTACAGCACCGGCTGAACTCACAACACCTTTTATTGTACCCTCTATTGGCGCAAGTATCTGCTTGTGCCTCAACGAATTAAAAATACAGTAAAGCAATAAATTGTTTCGATTTTTATTTTGATGAAATTAAAAAGCACAAGCAGGCGTTTGCGCTAACAAGATACGCAACGTCCACTATCGTGAGACGTTGCTGAGAAGAAGTGTGCATTTAATATTTGTCAAATAAGCTTGTGTCAACGATTAGTTTATAAGTAGCGTCTTGATTGTTCTTTTTTTCAAGTTTCCAATATTTCTTGTCTTTGAAATTTTGATGTGTAAGTTTGTTCTGCTGTTCAATTGTCAACCAATAAAGAAACATTGAGTCGTGACGTTCGTCATACTGCGTTACATATCCTAATGCCGGTTCTTGATTAATGATTTTATTTGATTTGGAATTTATTATCGCTTCTTGTGCAGATGTGTCACCAGATGCATTGGAAACAAACTGATACTTTACTTTTACAGGTTGGTTCGTCGTATTTACAATTTCATATTTAATAGTTGAACCTGGGTCACAAGAAACAAAAAGTGTCAAGATGAAAAGCGCTAAGATGATTTTTGAATAATTCATGCATTTTTACGATTCAGATTGCAGTTGTTTAATTGTGCCACCATCTTGTTTTTTTCAAATAGACTTCTAAAAATATTAATCAACAACTAATTTAATGTCTAAAACAATTTGACTTTAAAACTGTTCGAACTAATTGCACACAACGTTAGGGTATTTGCGAAGGCAGGGAATTTATTGGTTGTCCAGCCCGGTACAAATGCCCATTTGAAAATATGTTGTTGAAGTTAAGAAATAAAGCTGAACATTGAACGTCGATCCCGAACTGCTGCTAATGCAGGTATATAGCTGATGTTACATTGTCCAGCCCTGCTTTTGCAAATACATTGTTAGCGGCTGTTTTCATAGTCAACCATTGTCAAACTCGGTATCAGCCATTTTATTAATTATAACATTCAGTTTCCCTTCGACCATGTCAACCATATTTGCAGCAGTAATTTGATATGTTATTTCAAAGCTTTTTACATCTTCAAAGGTGTCAAATGTTGCATACAATGGATAAACAGAACCAGTATGATTGTGTTTTATTATTTTAAAATGATCTCTGACGTCATAACTATTTGTTTTTTTTATTGAAAATCCACCTAAATCTATATTTGGAAGAACCGGGAAAGCAAGTCGAGTTAACATTTTGCTCATATCATATGGAGCAAGTGAATAGGACGAAAGTTCAGGCGGCGAAGGTTCTGTTTCTTTTGAATAGTAATCTTCTTTCTGACTTAGTGTGAAACCATCAGGAAAATGCATATACAAATCAATATTTTCCGCAGGAGTGTTTCCTGTATTGCTTAGTTCAATATTGAGTATAAGCGTCAAGTTCTCTTTATAAAATGAAACTTTTGTTTTGTGTAAATAGACCTCATATTCAGAATAATATTCCTCCAATGCCTTGTTATATTCCGCAACCCGTTCTGGCGTTTTTTTGTAAAGATTTAATAGCGTTAAACCATATGGGTTCTCATCTGTCTCTGGTTCAAGAAACGGGTTTTCTTTTTTTACTTTTTCCATTTCGTTGGCAATAACGTCCTCATATTCTTTCCATGGCTCGTTGACGTCATATTTTTTATACACTTCACCGCTATCGAATTGTAATCGTAATGAAGGTTGCAAATTTTTAACTCTATTTAGTTCTGCTGTTAACTTTTTTATTTCTTTTGCCACAGCATCATCTTCTTGAATTAAATACTCTTCTGCAGGGATTTTATACTGTAAATTGTGAACTTTGCATTTAAGTTGTACTCCTAAATCATTACTTATAATGTAGACGTCTTCATTTGGATTAAGGAGTTTAAAATTTAAAACAGTAGCAATAAACACGTCATCCTTATCATCTTTGTCAAGATTGGTATTTTGAATTACTTCATTAAGCTTATCTGGCACCACAATGAGAAAAGGGATAGAATTGAAAATGTTGTCTACGGATGAACTAAATTTTCTTACAAGCTCTTGAACTCGTCTTTTTGTAGCATTAGTGTTGGCAGAATATTTTACTTTATCAAGTTCATTTACGACACTCATACACAATCCTATTTTAAAGTCTTGATTGTTGATTGATGTCCAATCCCAATTCTCAACGGCTTGAAATGAATAAAAATATTACTGTCAGGAAAAACTACCATTAAGAGTTTATTTTAAGTCCTTCGATGATTGAAGGTTGTCAGTTAATAGCGGCTAACACGCTAATATATGATATAACACGCTATTACTCAAAAGAAATTGCACCTGGTTTCCAATGTTCTATCATTATCAAATTTCAATTGTTATTAGTACAATACAATCCCCTCTGTTGGCGCAAACATCCGCTTGTGCCTCTCCAGTGAATTAAAAAATACAGTAAAGCGATAAATTTTTTCGATTTTTATTTTGATGGAATTAAAAAGCACAAGCGGACGCTTGCGCTAACAAGTACGCAACGTCACTATCGTGAGACGTTGCTGAGAAGAAAAGATAAATTGTTTCGATTTTTATTTTAATAAAATTAAAAAGCACAAGCGGGTTTGCGCTAACAAGATACGCAACGTCCACTGTCGTGAGACGTTGCTGAGAGAAAAAACTTACAGTTTTATTTGTTTTTTACACAGTTCATGTTGGCAGCCGTTATTTCACCACTCAAACAAACGTTTCTTCTAGTTGCAAAGCGACGAAATTGAACGTTGGAGAAGTTGCATAACCTTCCTGGTTTTTACCTGATTTACAACACTCCCAGCAACTTCCACATCTTCCTCCTTACTTCATTTCCGCTGCCATCGTAATTATTGATTACAAATGAAAAAGAGAGTGATAAACCAAGAAGGTTTTGGCAGCTCTGATCTTTTTGAAAGTTTGAAATAAACCTTCTTGGTTTTTTTCGCAATTGGTTTTTCCTGCACGCCGTATGCCGTTGGTCGGTTGGTGATAAACCAAGAAGGTTTTGGCAGCCTCTTATCTTTTTGAAAGTTTGAAATAAAACCTTCTTGGTTTTTTTCGCACCTCGTATGCCGTTGGTCAGAGTGATAAACCAGGAAGGTTTTCGGCAGGCTCTTATCTTTTTGAAAGTTTGAAATAAAACCTTCCTGGTTTTTACCTGATTTACAACACTCCCAGCAACTTCCACATCTTCCTCCTTACTTCATTTCCGCTGCCATCGTAATTATTGATTACAAATGAAAAGGTATATTGACTGTTGTCTTTCCCTTTTAAATATCCCGTGTAAGAAATCACCCCGTTGATAGAACCACTTTTCATTTTAAAACCACTGATCGTTGGTAGCGCATCATAAAAAGAAGGAAACCAGCTTTGCTTTCTTGCATATTCCATCACCGTTACCAACGATTTTGTGGTAACACGATTAGAAGGAGAAAGTCCACTACCATCAACGATGTTGATCGCATAAGGTTCGATGCCTTTGTCTTTCCAAAACTTTTGAATTACGTGAACTCCGCTATCAGTAGCGCCAACGTTAGTAAACTTATACGCCAATGTTTTGATGAGCGCTTCCCCATATAAGTTAATGCTTCGCCTGAGAAAGTGGAAAATAATACTGTCAAGAACCGGTGAATTATAAGTGTAAAAAACTTTTGCCGGCTGCAAATTATAATCAAGTGGATAATCAGCAGCTACCTTTTCTATCGGCTGATTTTTTAAAGCTGCTTCCAGCGTTAAAGCCAGCTGTAGCGCAGGATGCGGCATTGCTCCTGAAATAGTAAAATGATTTTCATTAATGGGCGTCGTTCCTCTTACGTATCCATATTGATCATTCAAAGGAAGATAAATATAATTGTTGTCGCCTGTTCCTTTTGCAGCAGAAGTAACTTTTGATTTTAAATTTAATCCTGCGACAAACGCCGGTTTTGTTCCTGCGATTTCAACAGGATCGCCAATATTTTTTCCGGAATGTAAGTAAAGATCATATTGATTTTCGCGCCAGTTTAATGCTCTCGCGCCTGCGCCATAATAATTTCCAATATCCTGCCAAACCCAGCCATTAGGCGTTGCTTCATCATCCCATAAACTTTGGTCTGCAAAAACATGTCCTGTAATTTCGTGTATGCCTGCCTGTAATATTGCATTTTTAAAATCAGCAATCACATTTTCTTCTTTTGTCTGATCATATCGCCAACTTCCCAAAGTAGGATCGCCGCTGCCTTTCAAAATAAGATTTCCATTTAAAACTCCGTTCACTATATTTCCTGTGTAGCCAATGGTTGTTTTGTAAGAATAATCATGACCTAATAAAGCAAATGAAGTTGATGCGGTGATCACTTTCTGACAACTTGCAGGAGCAACGCCAACTTCTGAATTCACGTCTGTGACAGGTTTTGCTGTCGTTGTGTTGATCACATAAAGACTGATCGTCGCATGTTCAAAAGTCGGATCCTCCGTCATTTTTTTAAATGCATCATTAAATTGTTTTTCTGCATTTTGAGCAAAAGAATTGGTTGTGTAAAAGAGAAAAAATAAAAGAACAATTTTTTTCACCGAAATAGTTTTAAAAATTCAAAAATGGAATGGATTCAAAACTAAAAGATTCCGTTCATAAAACACTGCAGTTATTCTTTCTCTTTCTGATTAATTTTGTGCGATGAAAAATATTAATGCTACAATTATTACCATTGGTGATGAATTATTGATAGGACAAGTGATTGACACGAATAGCGCGTGGATGGCGCAACAATTAAATCGTATAGGCATCACTGTTAGTAAGAGAATTGCGGTCGGCGATGATTCGGACGAAATATGGAATGCCTTAGAATCAGAAAATAAAACTACTGATGTAGTGCTGATCACAGGCGGACTTGGGCCAACTTCCGACGATATTACCAAAGAACTTCTATGCAAATATTTTTCAGGAAAGATGATCGTTAACCAGGGAGCTTTGGATAATGTAAATTATCTTTTTCAGCAGATTTATCACAAGCCTGTAAGTGAAGTAAATTTAAAACAAGCCGAGGTGCCGGATGTGTGTGAAGTGATTCAAAATAAACGCGGTTCTGCACCGGGAATGATCTTTCAAAAAGATGGAACCATTTTTATCAGCATGCCCGGCGTTCCTTATGAAATGCAGGGAATCATGCATGATGTAATTCCTTATCTTGAAAAAAAGTTTGAGCTGCCAACCATTATTCATAAAACTATTCTTACTGCAGGCATCGGCGAATCTTCTCTTGCAGAAATTATAAAAGATTTTGAAGGTCAATTGCCAAATGAAATCAGTCTTGCGTATTTACCCAATTATGGAATGGTGAGATTAAGATTAACTACTTCAGGTTTTGACAAAAACAAAACTGAAAAAATCATCATCGGGCAGTTTGATGAATTGAAAAATCTGGTTAAAAATTATATCGTTACTGATGAAGATGAAACAATGCAACAAGTGCTGGGAAAAATTTTGCTTAAAAATAAAAAAACAATTTCAACCGCTGAAAGCTGCACTGGCGGCGCTATTGCAAGTCTTATCACTTCTGTTCCCGGTTCATCCAATTATTTTTCAGGAAGCATTGTAAGCTATGCAAATGAGATAAAAGAATCGGAGCTAAATGTAAAAAAAGAAACACTTGAAAAGTTTGGTGCAGTCAGTGAAGAAACGGTAAAAGAAATGTTATCTGGTTTGTTAGACAAAATGAAAACAGATTATGGAATTGCAGTTTCCGGCATTATGGGACCAGATGGAGGAACGGATGAAAAGCCGGTTGGCACTGTGTTCATCGCAGTTGGAAATAAAGAAAGGCAAGTAGTTCAAAAATTAAAACAACGTTTTGAACGGGTGAAAAATATTGAAGTTACTTCTGTGATGGCATTGAATATAATGAGGAAGTTTATCCTGGAAGATCAGTAAACAAAGAAATAAGACGAAATTATTTTTTGCTTTTTATCTTATTTCCTTCTCAAAGGAATCTGAAAATAAAATGTAGAGCCTTTGCCTTCTTTGCTTCGAAAAGAAATTTCCCCCTGGTGTCTCTTAATTATTTGTGAGGAAATATATAAGCCCAATCCAAGGCCTGGAAAAGTATAATTACCAGACACACGATAAAATCTTTTGAAAATATTGCTATGTTCCGTTTTTGGAATTCCGATCCCAAAATCCCTGACGGAAATAACTACGTTTTTGTCGTCACATTTAGATGAGACAACAATCTTATTCTCTTTGGGAGAATATTTGATGGCATTGGAAATAAAATTAACGATCACCTGCCCTATCCTGTTTCTGTCGCCTTTAATTTTTTTGCAGTCGTGCAGCTCCAGCTTTATCTTATGTTTTTGCGTGGTTCTTTGCATCTCTTCAGCAATTTCCGTGATCAGTTCATTGATATCAAACTTTTCAAAATCAAAAACCATTTCGCCCTTATCAATTTTTGTAACGTCAAGCAAATCCACGATCAGGCTGGTCAGTTTATCAATCTGCTTGTCCATTTTGGCAAGCATCGCAGCAGCTTTTTCATTCTTATCTTCATCAAAAGTGCTTTGAAGAATTTGAGTGTAGGCTTTTAAGCTTGTGACCGGAGTTTTTAATTCATGACTGGCAATGCTGATGAACTCATCTTTTTTCCTGTCAATTTCAATTCTTTCTTCAATATCTTTTTTTACTTCTTCATACAAGCGTGTATTTTCAAGCGTTAGCGCAATGCGGTTGGTAAAATCTTTTGCAAAATTAAAATCAGTTTCGTTGAATTTATTTTGAGGATTGCACGACATAAATGAAATCACACCGGTAACGCGACCTTTGATCAGCATCGGAACAATCATCACTGATTGAATGGAAAGTTGTTTCAAAATTTCTTTTTGCTCATCATCCATTGAACCTTCTTCAATAATTGAATCATTGACGTGAGAATATAAAACTGCTTCTCCTGTTCGCAATGCCCATCCTAATGAACCATGCTTCTCATTCATATCCACCGGATGTGTTTCTCTGTATTTCTCAGCCCATTTTACTTTTTCAGGATCAGCATGTGCCATTTTCAAAAGGTATGCAAATCCATCCTCCCGCAATTCATTGATAACAACCCAATCAGCGAAATTGGGAACGATCAATGTGATGATCTTATCCAGCGCTTCTTTTGTATCATGTGAGGCATATAATTCTTGGCCGGCAAAATTTAAAAAACGCAATAGTTTTTCTGATCGTTTCAGATGAGTAATATCGCGTGAAAAACAACGAAGACGTTTAAATTTATTCTCCTCAAAATAAGCATTGCAACTCACCAAAACATCTTTTACAGAGCCATCTTTGCATTTTAATTTTGTTTCTAAATTGATAATATTTTGCGTGATGCTGAAATAAGATGAATCAAATTCTTCGTATTTATTATCGGCATGAAATTCAAGAATATGATGGCCAACATATTCATCTCTTTCGTAGCCGAGCATTTGTAATTCAGCCTTGTTCGCAAAAAGAATGACACCTTTTTCATCCAGGATATGAATGCCTTCCGGAGAATTTTCAAGAAACTTCCCAATAGGTTCAAGCCACATAAAAGAGGTAGATTTTTCCAAACCCGGTTCTGAAAACATAGAAAGCAATTTTCTGAATAGAAAATAAAATTAAAGCTTTTTGAGTTAAAAAGTGAGTTTAGGAATTGGATTACTTGCGCCAGGCGTCGAATGGGGATATGGCGTTTTTCATCACTTGCTATCGTAAGGCGATGGGCTGATAGAAGTCCAGCCTCCATCCACAATTAAACTTTGGCCGGTAATGTGCCTGGCATTTTCTGAAACAAGAAATAAAGCTGCGTGGGCAATATCAGAAACAGTTGCGGGACGTCCCATTGGCGTAATCCTCGACCACATCTTTTCATAATCTTTATCTTCTTCCAATGTTCTTTTTGTAATTGTTGCGCCGGGTGCAATAGTGTTGATGTTGATCTTAAAAGGAGAAAGTTCTATAACGAGGCTTTTGGCAAGCATTTCCAAAGCAGCTTTGCTCATTCCATAAACGGCAAGATTCTTATGCGCCTGGTGGCCTGTTACGGAAGACATCAATAACACAGAACCGCCTGATTGCTGCTGCTTCATTTGATTAGCAGCAGCTTGGATCAGAAAAAAAGTTCCTCCAAGATTTACCTGTAATACACGATAAAAATCATCCGATTTGTAACTGAAAAAATCGCCGTACAATGTGATTCCTGCGTTGGCAACCACAATATCCAACTGGCCAAATTCATTAACAGCGGTTTTTACCATTTTATCAATAACAGCCTGATCACTTGAATCTCCGGCAACGGCAATGCATGCTGCTTTTGTTTGCTGATGAATATTTTCAACCGCTTCTTTTGCCAGCGCCGGATCGATATCATTCAAAATTATTTTGGCTCCATTTGCAGCCAGATCTTTGCAAATTTCAAAACCAATTCCCTGTCCTGCGCCCGTTATGATCGCTACTTTATTTTTAAAAGACATACACCAATTTTTAAAAAAGATATTGAAATTAATGAGAATCGCGCAGCACCACACTTCCTGAACCGCCTCTTAAAAAATCCATGTCAGCGCCCAAATGCGCCTGCTGAACATGATGAATGTATAAACTTACATAACCTCTGCCTGTTAACGGCAAATTTTTTGCCTGAACTTTTTTTCTTCTTTCCAATTCCTCATCCGTTACCTCTACATGTAAAGTCCTGTTGGGCACATCAAGAGTGATTACATCACCCGTTTGAATTACAGAAAAATTTCCTCCCGCTGCAGCTTCCGGCGAAACATGAAGCACTACAGTTCCAAAGCCGGTGCCGCTCATTCTTCCATCTGAAATACGAACCATATCGGTGACTCCTTCCTGCAATAATTTTTTCGGTAAACCCATATTGCCAACTTCCGGCATTCCCGGATAACCTTTCGGGCCAACATTTTTTAAAACAAGAACAGAGTTTTCATCAACATCCAGATCTTCCAGATCAATTCTTGATTTATAATCTTCAATATTTTCAAACACCACTGCCTTGCCGCGGTGCTTCATCAAATGTTCACTCGCAGCAGAAGGTTTGATGACTGCGCCATTTTCGCAAATATTTCCTTTTAAAACCGCCAATCCCGTTGCTGAATTAAACGGCTGATCCAAAGTTGCAATCACTTCAGTATTATAAATGATCGCATCGCTATAATTTTCGCTTACCGTTTTTCCATTTGCTGTAATGCAATCCTTATCGAGAATAGAATCAAGTTCTTTCATTACGGCAGGTAATCCACCGGCATAAAACAGGTCTTCCATAAAAAATTTTCCGGAAGGCTGAAGGTTGGCAATGAGAGGAATATTTTTTGAAAGCTGATCAAAATCGTTTAATTCCAAAGGAACTCCAATGCGACCGGCGATGGCCAACAGGTGAATTACAAAATTGGTAGAACCGCCGATGGCTGCATTTACTTTTATAGCATTTTCAAAAGCTGGTCTTGTGAGGATATCTGATAATTTCAAATCTTCTTTCACCATTTCTACAATCCGCAAGCCTGATATTTGCGCCAGCACTTTTCTTCGTGCATCGACGGCAGGAATGGCAGCATTTCCCGGCAACGAAATCCCCAAAGCTTCTACCATACAAGCCATCGAAGAAGCCGTTCCCATCACAGCACAATGGCCGGCGCTTCTGCACATCGCCGCTTCTATCGTACGCAATTCTTCCTCTTTGATCTTGCCTTGTTTCAAGTCCGCATCATATCGCCAAACATCACTGGTTCCGATATTTTTCCCATTATATCTTCCTGTGAGCATCGGGCCTCCGGAAACTACAATCGATGGAATATTGACACTGCAAGCGCCCATTACTAATGAAGGAGTCGTTTTATCGCAACCACATAATAATACCACTCCATCCAATGGATTTGCACGGATAGATTCTTCCACATCCATGCTCGCAAGATTCCGGTAAAGCATTGCAGTTGGCTTGATCAAGGTTTCGCCTAATGACATCACGGGAAACTCTACGGGAAAACCTCCTGCTTCATAAATTCCATGTTTAACAGATTCTGCCAATTGCCTGAAATGCGCGTTGCATGGCGTCAATTCGCTCCAGGTATTACAAATTCCGATGACAGGTTTGTTTCTGAATTCATAATCCGGAATGCCCTGATTTTTCATCCATGCACGATGAATAAATCCATCTTTACCCTTGGCTGCAAACCATTCACTGCTTCTCAATTTTCTTTCCATTTCCAGAATTTATTTTGCCAGGAAATGATACGATACTATCGCAAGGCCGCCTTTGTCTGCTGCATCATTTTTATGAAAAACAAAATACAGATCGTGAGGTTTTGTATTATCAGCTCCGGAAATCTGAATAACAGACGTAGAAGGTTTTTTCGTCGCAACTTTCAATCCTAAAGTTGTTTCCCCCAAAAGCTTTCCTGTTGGTGAATCTTCATGCAATTCCACCTTCCATCCGTGAAGAAGCGTATCTGTTAACCCATACATCAATTCAACAGAAGTAACATCCTGCAAACTGGTATTTTTTAACACCGTAACAGGATTATCATCAGTGGACAAATAAATATTGTTATTATTAAAATTCTGAACAGAAAAGCCTTTTAAGATATCTGATTTATCTGCCGGAACCAATGGATTATTTAAAATGGCGTCGGCTTTTCCTGTCAAAGATTTTATACCATTCCCGCCTTTGTCTGTATATGATGCCTCGATAAATAAATCGCCCTTGTCGTTCAATTTATAATTCGAAGGCTGGATCGTTCCTTTTGCCGGCAAAGATTTTTCTTTGCTGGTTGAAGAAAGAGACAAAACCCAGGTAACAATTTTTTCTGCATCACCCACCGCTAAATTCGGATGAGCAGCCATTGCTACTTGTCCCCAAACTCCGCTGCCACCTTTGATAATTTTATTTGCCAGGTATTCTTTTGCTTTCGGGTCATTTTTATATTTTGCTGCTACTTGTGTAAATGCAGGTCCAACAGATTTTTGATCCACTTTATGACAGGATGAGCAATCCAGTTTCAGCATCATTTGCTGACCAGGATCTTTGCTTTCCTGTTCCTTCATTCCGACAGACAAGTTTGCAATATCTTCCGGACTTAAATAGCTTGCCTTTACAAAAATATTTTTTGTGTCAAATCCGGGCTGAGCGGACGAACCATCTTCTTTGTCATTCACCACCACATCATAATTCACCGGTTTGTTTGGAAAATAAAAAGTTGAATTTCCGGAAATATTAACCGTTACATCTGGAATACTATTACCGGCATAAACGTCCACCACATCGCTTGTCGCCTGTGCGCCTTTATCATCGGAAACAGTTACAGATACCGGATAATCACCGGCTTTTGTAAATGTGTAATCCAGTTCACTGGTATTTGTTTTCTTTTTCACACCTCCAAGATTCCATTCATAAGTAAGATTATCGCCATCCGGATCGCGGCTTCCTTTTGCAGACAAATGAACCGTAAAAGGCAAACTTCCTGCAAGTTGGTTTACGTTGAAACTCACAACAGGAGAGCGATTGCCGGCATTATAATCAATCCTCACCAATGCGGCGTCGGCATTTTTGGTAAACCATCCTGTTCCATATTCCAAAACATACAACTGGCCATCAGGTCCTAATTTTATATCCATCGGGGCATGGAATTTCGTGTTTGACATAAATGGTTCAATAGTTTCAAGATTACCTTGTTGATCCATTGTTGCCACCATGATCCAGTTCCTGATCCAGTCATAAAAAAAGAATTTCCCGTTGTAATAATCTGGCAAACGTGTTTCTTTTGGATAATCGGCCGCATAATAAACAGGACCAGCCATTGCACAACGACCACCCTGTCCAAGAATCGGAAAATCGGTGGAAGCGCCATAAGGATACCAGATAAAAGCAGGCTGAGCCGGTGGTAAAACATTGATTCCTGTATTGTTCCTCGAATTATTTATAGGTCCTGCTGCATTAAATGCTATTCCTGATTGTCCTGTTGCATAATTATATTCATGGTAAGGTATATTAGGACCGATCAGGTAAGGCCAGCCAAAATTTCCTGCTTTGCGTGCCTGGTTGATTTCGTCATACCCGCGTGGACCTCGTGTTGCCAAACTATCATTGTCAGCATCCGGGCCAACTTCTCCCCAATACAAATAACCGGTGTGCGGATCCACAGAAATACGATATGGATTTCTATCACCCATCACATAAATTTCCGGTCTTGTTTTGGCAGTTCCAACCGGGAATAAATTCCCTTCCGGAATCGAATAAGTTCCGTCATCTTTCACAATGATGCGAAGAATTTTTCCGCGAAGGTCATTGCTGTTTCCTGCAGCACGTCTGTCGTCATAATGCTCATAACCCGGCCGATCATCCAACGGCGCATAACCGTGAGAATTGTAAGGAAAAGGTTTGTTTGTTTTGGGATTCACTTCATCAAAAGGAGTGGTATTGTCGCCCACAGATAGAAACAATTTTCCCTGGCTGTCGAATGCAAGCGAGCCGCCTGTATGGCAACAAATTTCTCTTTGAGTCGGCACTTCAAGAATGATCTTCTCCGATTTCATATCCCACTTTCCATTTTCAAATGTGAAACGCGACAAGCGGTTTACGATTTTATCAGTAGGTGAATAATAAACATAGAGCCAATGATTGTCTTTGTATTTTGGATCAGCCACAATTCCTAACAAACCTTCTTCTGCATTTACATTGGCAACATGTGTTTGATGATACACATCAAATTGAGCTATCTGAACAGCACTGTCAGAGCCGTTTTTATAATAGAGAAGCTGACCTTTCCTTTCAGTGATCAAAATATCCTTATTGGGAAGAATGGCCATTTGCTCGGGCTCATCCAATCCACGCGACAAAACTTTTTCTGAAAAACGATCTTCATCAGGAACACGCAAAGCGGTCGCCTTGCTGTAATCCAACTTTTCATTATCATCTATTGCATATTTAATTCCACCTAATAACAATTGAAGAAAATTCGGTTCTGTGTATGATTCAGAAGTGTGTCCCAATTCCATATAAAATGCTCTTCCTCCATCAAAATCGTGATACCATACTACAGGATGAAAAGCGCCCATCGTACCGCCTTTATATGAACTTTCATCAAGTGTTATCAACACATGAACATCTTTATTAAAATCACGGAAATTATACCATTCATCAGTGCGCGTCCATTTGTCAGGAAGATTTTTTGTCCCATCAAAACTTTTATCTTTTACATCCAATGTCGCCTGCTGAATTTCAGGATGGCTTACGAAATAAGCTCCTGACAATTTTCCATACCAGGGCCAATGATATTCACAATCTGTTGCTGCATGAATTCCCACATATCCGCCACCAGCCTGGATGTAACGCTGAAAATCTGCCTGCTGACGATAATCCAAAACATCTCCTGTTGTGCTTAAAAAAATAACCGCAGCATATTGCTTTAAAGTATCTTCTGTAAACTTTTCTGAATTGGAAGTAGTGTCCACTTCGAAATTATTTTCTGCTCCTAACTTTTCAATTGCTTTTACGCCATCGGCAATGGATGCATGATGATAACCTTCTGTTTTTGTAAAGACAAGAACTTTCGGTTTTCCTGATCTTTTTTCATTGCAGCTTACGATCAAAAATGCAGCGAGGCTGAGAATAGCCAAAGTGTTCCTGAGAATTTTGCTCATTGGAAAATATTAAGTGTTTAAGATTAAAATTGAAAAATCAATGGTTGAAATGTAAATGGATTTCGATAGTGAAGTTAAGAATATTATTATTTTTTGTAAGAATGGTGTTTTTCATGAAAATATTTTTCTTGAGAGAAATACCTTTTTCGTAAAATATAAATCATGTTTAAAAGTTGATTCACTATAAAATATTTTTAATCATTTGATTAAAACCAACTAAGCAATATAACAGTAATGAGTACACGAAAATTAAAAACAGAAATTGCGATTATTTCTTTATTTACTGTTTCTGTAAATTGTGCACAATTTCAATGCTCCTGAAAAACCAATAACTAATTAACCCAAAAAACTTCAGTCCTTGACATACACAGAATCCATACATTATCTCTACAACAAGCTGCCGATGTTCAGTCGCAGTGGTGCAAAGGCTTACAAAGCTGATTTAAAGAACACGCTGGCTTTGTGTAATTTTTTAGATAATCCTCAGCATAAAATAAAAACAATTCATATTGCAGGAACAAATGGGAAAGGTTCTGTAAGCCACATGCTGGCAGCGGTTTTACAGGAAAATAATTATAAAACAGGTCTATACACTTCGCCACATTTAAAAGATTTCAGGGAAAGGATAAAGATAAACGGTGCGATGATCTCCGAAGATTTTTTGATTGATTTTGTTGCGAAAACAAAAGACATTTCTGAAGAAATAAAACCATCTTTTTTTGAACTCACTTTTGCAATGGCGCTTGATTATTTTGCACATGAAAAAGTACAGGTTGCAGTGATTGAAACCGGGCTTGGCGGCCGTTTAGACAGCACGAATGTTATCACTCCTTTGCTATCTGTTATCACGAATATCAGTTTTGACCACAAAGATATTTTGGGTGACACCCTTGCCAAAATTGCTTTTGAAAAAGCGGGAATTATCAAGCCGACAATCCCTGTGGTGATTGGTGAAGCAATTCCTGAAACAAAAAATGTTTTTTTAGATAAGGCAGGAGAAACGAATTCCGAAATATTTTTTGCAGAAGAAAAATACCAGGTAATTTCTTCCCAGTATGATGTAAAATATTTAGCGCTGGAAATCTTGAATAAACAAACGAATGAAAAGAACCATTATCAATTGGATCTGAATGGACTTTATCAGCAAAAAAATATTTTGCCGGTTCTT
This sequence comes from Ginsengibacter sp., assembly GCA_051953735.1. GTDB lineage: Bacteria > Bacteroidota > Bacteroidia > Chitinophagales > Chitinophagaceae > Ginsengibacter. The sequence goes on along the minus strand of JBQCIM010000099.1, from coordinate 43,684 downwards.
TCTGCGATTGATCTCTTGAAAAAAGATTTTTCTTTAGAAGAAGAAAAAACAAAAAGTGCTTTATCGAATGTAAAAAAACTAACAGGTCTTTTTGGAAGATGGGAAGTGATTCATGAAAAGCCGCTCGTAGCATTGGATGTAGCACATAATGAAGATGGAATCAAACAATTATTGCAACAAATTCATCAGATTAAATTCAATCATTTACATATTGTTTTTGGAATGGTAAAAGATAAAGACATTCAAAATGTATTGAATCAATTTCCAAAAACTGCCACTTATTATTTTACCAAAGCCCACAATCCACGCGCCTTGCCTGAAGAGGAATTAAAAGAAAAAGCGCAAGCCTTTCAATTGAACGGAAATACATTTCCTGATGTCAATAAAGCGCTGAAATCTTCACTGACAAAAGCTTCTAAGGAAGATTTGATTGTTGTTTGCGGAAGTGTTTTTGTGATTGCGGAAGTAAACCGTTTGGATTAACTCACAACTCTCCCATTTCCTTCAGTGCATAAAAAATACAATTATTATGAAGTGCCTGTTCAATCTTGTTTTGCAGAAAAAGATTTTTTAATTCCGGGATAGTTATTTTTTCTAACTCTAATTCTTCGTTTTTATCCAGTTTTTGTTTCGACGTTTTTTTGCCTCCTTTTGCTAAAAACAAATAAGTAAAATTATTTAGCACGCCGGGATTGGCAGCGATTCTACCAACGTGCACAACAGAAGAAAATTCATATCCTGTTTCTTCCTTCAATTCTCTTTTCATTGCTTCTTCAGGAGTTTCATCTTTATTAACAAATCCTCCCGGAATTTCAAGCAAGGTCTCTTCTACCGGATGCCTGTATTGCCGGACCATCAATACTTGCTGCTCTTCTGTGATCGCAACAGCACAAACAGTTGTGGGCAATTCCACTACAAAATATTCATCAATAATTTTTCCTTCCGGAGTTTCGCATTTATCAACCCTTGCAGTAAAATAAGGATGTTTTGAAAGATATTTTGAAGACAAAATTTTCCATTTCATAATTCTTAGTTCTTAATTTTTAATTCCACCGCATTCTTTCTCTCAACTGCAAAATATGCGCCGTGTGATGGCGGCTATGCCATGCGTATGATTTCAAAAGATCCCATAAAGAAAGTTGTACTTTTCTTTCCGGATGATAAACAGTGCGCTGCCACTCACTTTCCGTCATATTCTCCAGCAACTCGCACCAGCGTTTGTGCAACGCATGAAGAAGTGTGATAGAAATATTTACCGGTAATTTTTCAGAATCGGAAAGATTCGCCCACAATTCCTGCTCATAAGGTTTTATAGTTGGATTGCTTTCTGTTAACCCTAATTTGAAACGAACGTATGCATTGATATGGCTGTCGGCAACATGATGAACCAGTTGATGAACCGTCCATCCGCCGGGACGATATGGCGTTTGCAATTGTTGTTCATCTAAATTTTGAATCGCAAATTCCAACGATTGAGGAAGCATTCTGAGATCATTGATGAGTAAGGATTTTAATTCTTCATTAAATTCTTTATCAAATGCTTTTTGCTCATTTTCTCTTCCAATCGGATAGCGAAGCTTTTCATCTTCGTCCATAAAAATGATTTATTGATTGGCAATTTTTAATAATTCGATTTCGAAAACAAGCGTCGCTCCACCAGGAATGGCGCCGCCGCCAGCGCCTCTGTCGCCATAGCCAAGATCGGACGGAACGAATAACTTCCATTTGCTTCCAACCGGCATCATTTCCAATGCTTCGGTCCAGCCTCGTATAACGCCGGAAACAGGAATCGTAATAGGCTCGCCTCTTTTATAAGAATTATCAAATTCTTTCCCGTCGATCAGCGTACCGATATAATTGGCTACGACAGTATCTTTTGCTGTGGGAATCGGCCCGGTGCCTTTCGTAATAATTTCATATTGCAAGCCATCCGGAAGCGTGACTACCCCCGGGCGTTTTTTATTTTCTTCTAAAAATTTTTTGCTTTCTTCTTTCACAGCGCTCACTTTATTGGCAAGAAATTGCTGTAATTTTTGTTGTATGGTCATATTACATTCGTCTTCTGAAATTGCTAATGTTTTATCGTTATATACATCGTTAAATGCTTTTTTTACATACTCTGCATTTACTTTTTCAACGCCTTGTGTTTTATAATATTCTGCTACCTGCACCCCTATCGAATAGCTGAGGCTGTCCGTTGAAGTCATTGCCGCTGCCGGCTTTGCGGCATTTTGTTTTGTTTTCGCGACTGGCTTTTTTGCTTGTCCAAAGCAAACTGAAAAAGGTAAAAAGAAAAAAAGAACGAGAGTTTTCATTGTATTTCTGATTAAGATTTATAAAAGTTTTTAGCGGACAAATATAGCTTAATCCTCCCTGATATTTTTTCCCGTTAAATTGATAAAAACGTCTTCCAGGTTAGCAGATTTTGTTTCTTTCGGCCTTTCAAAGCCGGAAGCAACCAGGTCGTCAATTAATTTATCCGGAGATTCGAGGGCAATAATTTTTCCTTCATCCATAATGGCAACACGGTCACATAAATATTCCGCTTCATCCATATAATGTGTGGTAATAATTACCGTAGTTCCATCTTTTCTGATCCGCTGGATCAATTCCCAAAGATTGCGGCGTGCATGCGGATCAAGGCCGGTTGTTGGTTCATCCAAAAAAATAATTTTTGGTTTGTTGATCAAAGTGGTGGCAATAGAAAAACGTTGTTTTTGCCCGCCACTCATTTCCTTGTATTTATTTTTGGCTTTGTCTTTGAGGTTTACCATTTCAAGTAGTTGCTGAGCATTGGTTTTGGTATTATACAAACCACAAAAAAGATCAATCAGTTCCAGCAAATTCAACCCGGGATAAAAACCGGAAGTTTGTAATTGTACACCAATCATTTTTTTTATTTGTGCAGCCTGATGATCCAAATCCAAACCATCCACGAAAATTTTCCCCGAAGTTTTATCACGAAGCGTTTCAATAATTTCCAGTGTTGTAGATTTTCCGGCGCCATTTGGCCCCAGCAATCCAAATATTTCACCTTCATATACATCGAAAGAAATTCCTTTTACGGCTTCAAACTTTCCATAATTTTTTTTAAGATCTTTTACTGAGATTATTGTTTTCATTTTTTATTTTATTACACGAATTCTATTTTATTACACGAATTTTTTAAACACGAATTACACGAATTGCACTAACCTTTAACTTTCAATCTTGAACAAATACTCCTCCAACTCTTCCATCATTTTCAAACTTCCAATAAAGAAAGGCGTTCGTTCGTGCAATTGCGTTGGCACTTTATCCAGAATTCTTTGTGTGCCGTCGGTAGCTTTTCCTCCCGCTACTTCTATCATATAAGCCAACGGATTGCATTCATACAGTAAACGAAGTTTTCCGTTAGGTTTTTCTTTTGTTCCGGGATATAAAAAGATGCCGCCACGAATCAGGTTGCGATGTACATCGCTGACCATGCTGCCAATATATCTTTGTGTGTAAGGTCCGCCGTTGGACTTGTTTTTTCTTTGGCAACATTCAATGTATTTTTTTATTTCATCAGAAAAGCTGTAGTAATTTCCATGATTGACAGAATACATTTTCCCCAATTCAGGACATTTAATATCAGGATGGCTCAAACAAAATTCACCGATCGATTGATCTAATGTAAATCCATTCACGCCTCTTTTGGTAGCATACACCAAAATGGTGGAAGAGCCGTAAATAATATATCCTGCTGCCACCTGGCGGTTTCCGGCTTGTAAAAAATCATCAATGGTAACTGCGGTTCCTTTTTCAGTAACCCTTCTGTAAACACTGAAAATAGTTCCGATAGAAACGTTCACATCAATATTGCTGCTGCCGTCCAAAGGATCGAACATGCAGATATATTTCGAATTTCTGCTGATCTCGTTATCAAAGATCACCACATCATCCAATTCCTCGCTGGCAATGCCGGCGCAACTGATGCCGTGACGCAAAACCCGCGTAAACTGATCATTCGCAAATTCATCTAATAGTTTCACTTCTTCTCCCTGTACATTCACATCTCCGGTATCACCCAGGATATCTACAAGGCCGGCTTTATTTACTTCAACATTTACCCGTTTTGCCGCAAGCCCGATGTCTCTTAAAAGGCCGGCCAGTTCGCCGGTTGCTTTCGGAAACGCACGCATTTCGCGAATGGTGAATTCATCGAGGGTTAATACTTTTCTGTTTACCATAAAAGAATTTGGTTGGGCAGCAAAAATAGGACTTCGTGTGGATTAGAAGATTTTAGATGCTCTGCAAAAGAATTCTAAATAGTAAACAAACAAATAATCAGGTTTTTTATTTTACAGTTTATCGTATTTATACGTTGAGACATAAAGTGATTTAACGGAACTACTCCTTTCGTTTTTATACGATTTTGACCGTAAATCCATTGATGAAAAAAAGAGCAATCCTGCTATTGTCCGGCATATCCCGCAGGTCTATCTTTGCTCCAGAAGTTGATTGATGTTCAAACAAACATTAATCAGAAATCCAAATCCATTGAAAAATAAACATTCCTCTAATCCGGGAAAACCAATAATCCGATATCAGTCAACTTCTAATTTTTTTTAAGCCAATATCGATTGAAAAAATATTATCCCAATGAAAACTAAGCCGTAAAAAGCGAACCCATTAATTCCTGAAACTGAAGCCCCCAGGAATAAATCAGTAAAGCTTCTGCATAAAAAATGCAGAAGTTTTTTGTTTAAGGAATAACCTGCTTTGTAAATCTATAATGACGTTGTTTTTATTCTAAAAAGTTTACATTATATTTACTTAAAATTCACTGTTTTCTTTCCAATTTTCTATAAAAACTGATCCTGCTCTCATTTTTGTCAATTCATCACCGTTCAATAAAAATATATGAACCGGAACTTGATTGCTTTTACCAAAGCAAGTTGTATCAAAGGGATCTTTACTGTTATCTTTCTTTGCTTCATGAGCATGGCATTCGGCCAGGCCGGAAGTGAAAGGGGGTTGCCTTTTATAAAAAATTATTCTCCCCAACTATATGAAGGTTTAAATACCAATTGGAGCGTAATCCAGGACAATAATGGGATTATGTATTTTGGAAATCCGACTGCCGGGAGCGACATTCTCCAATATGATGGTGTGCATTGGACTAAGATAAATGCGCGTGGAAAGGCATTAATAAACAGGTGTTTTAAGAAAGCGGAAAATGGAACTGTTTATTATGGCGGGTCCAATAATTTTGGCTATCTGGCTCCTGACAGTCTTGGCAAAACTGCTGAATTTTCTCTTTCAAAATATGTACCTAAAAACAAGCAGGATTTTACCGATGTATGGTCAATTCAGGTTGCCGGAAAGGATATTTATTTTCAATCAAGGGAAAGATTATTTCGCCTTACTAAAAGTGGCGACAAATGGATAACAAAAACGTGGGATCCTTCTACTCACTTTATGTATAGCTTCTATCTTGATGGGGTTTTATATATCCATCAACAAGGCAAAGGTCTTTATAAAATGATCAATGATTCACTGGTATTAATTCCAAACAGTGAGTTTTTGGGAAAAGAAAGAATGCAGATCATGTTGCCTTATAAGTCTACCAATAATTCAAATTCTCCAGAGTACCTTATAGGTACTTTTACACAAGGATTATTTCTTTTTGATGGAAAAAATTTTAAATCATTCCCTACAGCTGCTGATAGTTTATTTAAAAATACTATGCTTTACAGAGGCATGTTGTTGAATGGAAATTATGTGTTGTCAATTCTTGGACGTGGCGTGGTTATTATTGATCCCCAAGGGAAAATTAAACAACGAATTAATAAAACTACCGGCATTGCAAGCGATATTGTTTACGATTTTGTGATAGGAAAAAGAGGCGCCTTGTGGCTTGCAACAGACAATGGAATTTCTAAAGTAGATATCAATTCACCCTTTACCACATTTAATTCGCAAGCGGGTATTTCTGCTGCTCCTTTATCTATGGCAAGGCTCCCCGATGGCAGTTTATATGTAGGCTCCAACAATGGTTTACTTCATTATAATCCGGCTACAGACAATTTTCAGATGGTTACTCAAATTCCACGAGACCAAATGTTTACCATAATAGCTGATGGAAATACTTTATTGATTCCGGGAAGCGGACTTTATATGATAAAGGACGGTAAAGTGTTCTTGGTGCAGGCTTCCGTAAACGATAGTTTAAAGTTGTCCCATTTGTTTATATCAAAAAAATACCCGGATTTGCTTTATGGAGCCACCACATTTGGGCTCACACTTTTTGTCCGCGACCACAACAAAACAACTGGTTGGAAATACCTCGGATATTTCCCAAAATCACCTCCTAATATATTTGGAATTGCTGAAGATGAGAATGGCCGCACCTGGGCAGGGTCTCAAAACGGAGAAGCGATTCGTGTTACGCCATTCTTTGACAAAAATGGCCAGCCAGATGTTTCAAAATCAAAAGTCGAAACTTTTGGAAAAGAGCAGGGTTTGAATGGATTTTATTCCCGGCTTTTTTCTTTGAATCATCAGATTTATTTTCTTACAGACTCGTCTACCCTTACTTATGATGAGTCGAAAAATCATTTTGTTCCGGCCGCCCTGTTAGGAAAACATTTTTTTGCAGGAAGAGAAGATAGTAAAGGCAAAATTACTCTTGCTTCTTTCAAAAGTTTAAATGCAGTCTCATCACTTCTTATTGCAACTCCTGAATCTACAGGGAAATACCAGATTGATTCTACTTCATTAATGCCAATTATAAATATGGTTGGAGGAGGTGATTACTATGACATTCATGATAATGATATTATATGGTTTTTAGCGGATGACCAATTGGTCCGATATGATTCCAAAATAAAAACTGATGCTGACCAATCTTATAAAACATTAATTTCCGGCATCACTTCAAAGAAAAATTCTCTAAACCCTTTCGAGGGTACAGAAAAAAATCCGACGGAAATAAGTTTTAAAAACAATTCTTTGCGATTTGATTATGCCGCCCCTTTTTATAATGACGAAGATAAAACCCAATATCAGACCTGGCTCGAAGGGTTTGAAAAAGGCTGGAGCGATTGGGATAAAAACACGTATAAAGAATATACCAACCTTTCTGCGGGAAAATATATTTTTCATGTAAGAGCAAAAAATATTTATGGAAAGATCAGTGATGCAGCAGTTTTCCCATTAACTATTCTTGCACCGTGGTATGCTACCTGGTGGGCTTATTTGTTGTATGCTTTAATTGGCATTTTTCTCATTTATTTATTCATCAAATACCGCACCCGCCAGTTGGAAGAAAAGCACCGGGAACTCGAAAAAACAATTAAAGAAAGAACCAGCCAGTTAAGCGCCAGAGTAGAGGAACTTGCGGTGATCAACAGTGTACAGGAAGGGCTCGCAGCCAAATTAGACATCAACGGCATTTATGAATTAGTCGGGGAAAAGATCAGGCAGATTTTTAATGCTCAAATGATTTTCATTTCTACTTATAATCCAAAAACTGATCTTATTGAAGATAAATACGCTTATGAAAAAGGCGATAGAACGCTCATGGCACCAATGGTACCGGCAGGTTTTAGCAAAAAAGTAATTGAAACACAAAAACCACTTTTGGTAAATAAGGATGTAGAAGGAAAAAGCAAGGAAGTCGGGAGTTTTATTTTGTCAGGAGAGAAGGCCAAATCCCTTGTCATTGTTCCCATGATGAAATCAGGAGAAGTGACCGGCCTGATCAGTTTACAAAATATGGATCAGGAAAATGCTTTTAGCGATTCCGATGTGCATCTTTTGGGAACCTTGTCAAACAGCATGAGCGTTGCTTTGGAAAATGCAACATTGTTTGACGAGACAACAAGATTATTAAAAGAAACCGAACAACGAAATGCAGAGCTAGGCGTAATTAATACAGTTCAGGATGGTTTGGTAAGTGAATTAGACATGCAGGCAATCTATGATCTGGTTGGAAATAAGATACGTGATGCATTTGATGCACAGGTTGTGATTATTGGAACCTTTGATACAGATCAAAACTTAGAGCACTTTAATTATTTAATCGAAAATGGCAGACGCTATTATTTTGATTCTCGTCCGCTTGATAAATTAAGAAAGCACATTATCGAAACCAAAGAAAAAATTGTAATTAACAACAAAAAGGAGGCATTAAAATGGTTTTCGGATAAAGGAGTCGGAGATACCAAACCTATTAAATCGGCAGTATTTGTTCCTTTACTGATAGGAGATAAAGTAAAAAGATATGTAAGCCTGCAAAATGTAGATAAGGAGAATGCGTTCAGCGATTCCGACATCCGCCTTTTGGAAACACTCGCAAATAGCATGAGTGTTGCGCTTGAAAATGCACGGCTCTTTGATGAAACGACACGATTGCTGAAAGAAACAGAACAACGTAATGGCGAACTTTCTGTAATTAACAGTGTTCAGGAAGGGCTGGTGGCTCAAATGAATATGGAAGGGATCTATACTCTTGTTGGTAACCGCATCAGGGATTTATTTGATGCTCAAACGGTCGTAATACGGACATTTGATTATAAGAATGGCATAGAAATTTTCAATTATGCAATTGAAAAAGGTGAACGACTTCTAATTAATCCCAGACCGTTGGATAATTTTTCAAACCATCTTATTGAAATAAAAAAACCGGAATTAGTTAATGATCATTTTGAAAAATATATTCTTCAATTTTCTGAAAGAAAACACCTGGAGGGCGAAATCCCAAAATCGGCGGTATTTGTGCCCATGGTGCTTGGAGAAAAAGTAATTGGTAATGTAAGCCTTCAAAATGTAGATCATGAAAATGCATTTACAGATTCCGATGTAAGTCTCCTGACAACTTTGGCTAACAGTATGAGTGTAGCTCTTGAAAATGCCAGGTTATTTGATGAAACCAATCGCCTTTTAAAAGAAACAGAACAAAGAACCGCAGAGTTGGGAGTGATTAACAGCGTTCAGGAAGGCCTGGTAGCTCAACTTGATATCCAATCAATTTATGACCTGGTTGGAGAAAAGATTCGTGAAATTTTTAGTGCGCAAATAATTGATATTGCTACCTATGATAAGAAGAAAAACCAAATAGAGGACCGGTATTCTTTTGAAAAAGGCGACCGCACCTTATTAGGACCAAGAGAGCCTTTAGGGTTCAGAAAACATATCATTGAAAGCCAGCAGGTGATGGTCATCAACGAAAATATGGGTGAAGTGCTGAATGAATTTCAGTCTGCAGTAGCCATCGGCGAAATGCCTAAATCTGCAGTGTTTGTTCCTATGATGACTAACGGCGAAGTAACCGGAATTATCAGTTTGCAAAACCTGGATCACGAGCGCGCTTTTTCCCCTTCTGATGTGAACCTGTTAGTTACCTTAGTTAACAGCATGAGTGTGGCTTTGAAGAGCGCCAACCTCTTTGATGAAACCAATCGTCTTTTAAAAGAAACAGAACAACGAACTGCAGAACTTGGAGTGATTAACAGCGTTCAGGAAGGCTTGGTAGCTCAATTGGATATCCAATCAATTTATGACCTGGTTGGAGAAAAGATTCGTGAAATTTTCAGTGCGCAGATCATTGATATTGTTACCTATGATAAGAATAAGAACCAGATAGAAGACCGCTACGCATTTGAAAAAGGCGATAGAACTTTATTGGGAGCAAGAGAACCTCTGGGATTCAGGAAGCACATTATTGACACGCAGCAGGTAATGGTGATCAATGAAAATATGGAAGGCAAAAGCAAAGAATATGAGAGCTATGTAACGATCGGGGAATATCCTAAATCGGCAGTATTTGTTCCAATGATAACTAACTCAGAAATAACCGGAATCATCAGCTTGCAAAATCTCGATCATGAACATGCCTTCTCTCCTTCTGATGTAAACTTGTTGGTGACATTAGCAAACAGTATGAGTGTGGCACTGAAGAGCGCCGGATTGTTTGACGAAACCAATCGTTTATTAAAAGAAACCGAACAAAGAAATGCAGAACTCGCGGTGATTAATTCTGTTCAGGAAGGACTTGTTGCGCAAATGGATATCAATTCGATTTATGATTTAGTCGGCGAAAAGATCCGCGAAATATTCAGTGCGCAGGTAATCGATATTGTTACTTACGATGCCGAAAAAAATATTATTGAAGACCAATATGCCTACGAAAAAGGCGACCGCACGTTGCTTGGTCCAAGAGAGCCAAAAGGGTTTCGCAAATATGTGATCAATACCGGCGAAATGCTGTTGCATAATGAAAATGTAGGTCGCGCAATGAATGAATTTGGAAATAAAATTTTGATCGGCGAAATGCCTAAATCACAGATATATGTTCCTTTACTGTCAAGCGGAAAAGTCAGAGGGATCATTAGTCTTCAAAATCTGGATCACGAACACGCATTTTCAGAATCAGACGTAAACCTTTTGAAAACTCTTGCCAATAGTATGAGCGTTGCTTTGGAAAGTGCAAGATTGTTTAACGAAACCAATCGTCTTTTAAAAGAAACCGAACAGCGAAACGCCGAATTAGCGGTCATCAACAGCGTTCAGGAAAGCCTTGTTGCTCAAATGGATATGCACGCAATTTATTTATTAGTAGGCGAAAAAGTTCGGGAAGTATTTAATGCACAGGTGATTGACATCACGACTTACGATCACAAAACCGGCTTTATCGAAGATAAATATGCTTATGAAAAAGGTGACCGTACCATGCTTGGTCGTCGCAAGCCATCCGGCTTCCGTAAGCATGTTATTGAATCCGGGCAGATGCTCGTGATCAATAAAGACATGGAAAAAGAAAGGCCGAAATATGATAATTCTGTAGTGTATGGACAGGCAGCAAAATCAATGGTAATGGCACCTTTGATGTCGGCTGGAAAAGTGAATGGTGTGATCAGTTTGCAGAATCTTGATCGCGAAGATGCATTTTCAGAATCGGATATTAGTTTATTGTCCACTTTGGTAAATAGTATGAGCGTTGCTTTAAAGAGTGCAAGACTATTTGATGAAACCAACAGATTGTTGAAGGAAACCGAACAACGAACTGCAGAACTTGCAGTGATCAACAGTGTCCAGGAAGGCCTTGCTAATGAACTGGATATGCAGGCTATTTATAATCTCGTAGGCGATAGAATTCAAAAATTATTTGATGCCCAGATTTTAGTGATTGCCAGCTTTGATCTTGAAAAGAAAACAGAACACTTCAATTATGTGATTGAAAATGGAGAAAAACTGAAAGGGGGGTCAAGGCCAATCAATCATTTACGTGAATTACTGATCAAAGAAAAACATACCATTCATATTGAAACAGAAAAACACGCTAGAGAGAAATACCATGTAGCAGCAGTTGAAGGAACCCAAATGCCGAAATCATTGTTATTTGTTCCTTTACTGTCAGGTAACGATGTAAAGGGTTACGTAAGCATTCAAAATATAGATTCAGAATATGCTTTTACTGATTCGAATGTAAGACTGCTTGAAACACTTGCCAACAGTATGAGTGTGGCATTGGAAAATGCGAGATTGTTTGACGAAACAACAAGATTATTAAAAGAAACAGAACAAAGAACCTCAGAACTGGGTGTGATCAATAGTGTGCAGGATGGTTTGGTAAGAGAGATGAATGTGCAGGCGATTTACGAATTGGTTGGAAACAGGTTATGCGATCTTTTCCCTGATACACAAACGTTGGTTATCCGCACATTTGATCATGCAACAGGAATGGAAAACTGGCATTATGCCATTGAAAAAGGCGTTCGTCTTACCAGCGAAGCACGCCCACTTATTTGGGCAAATAAAGAATTGATCGCCACGAAAAAGCCAATGTATATCAGGGAAAATTATTTGGAAACTGCCCGCAAATTTGGTAGCCCGGGAGTTACGACCGGCAAACCACCAAAATCCGCTGTGTTTGTTCCAATGATTGTAGGCGATGTCGTAAAAGGATCGGTAAGCCTGCAAAATGTCGATAAAGAAAATGCATTCAACGAATCAGACATGCGTTTACTAACAACGCTTACTAACAGCATGAGCGTTGCTTTGGAAAATGCGCGTTTATTTGATGAAACCACTCATTTGCTGGCTGATGCAAAACAAAGAGCTTCAGAATTAACAACGGTAAATAATATCAGCAAAGCCCTCGCCTCACAATTAAATCCTAACGAACTGATTCAGTTTGTCGGAGAACAGTTACGCGATCTTTTCAAAGCTAACATTGTTTATCTCGCATTATTGAATAAGAGAACAAAAATGATTGATTTCCCCTATCAATACGGCGATAACATGGCTCCTTTGAAATTTGGCGAAGGTCTCACATCAAAAATTATTTCTACCGGAGAGTCATTGTTGATCAACCAGGATGTGACCCAAAAAACCCAGGAGTTTAATCTGGCACACATTGGCATTCCTGCTTCGTCTTATCTCGGTGTTCCGATTCCCGTGGGCGACGAAATTATTGGTGTATTAAGTATTCAAAGTACGGAACAACAAAATCGTTTCAATGCAAATGATGAAAGGCTTTTAAACACCATTGCTTCATCCGTGGGTGTTGCCTTAAGTAATGCACAGCTTTTTGAAGACGTGGAGAAGGCAAAAATGGAAGCAGAAAAAGCAAGCAAGGTTGCAGAAAAAGCGAATGAAGCAAAAAGCGCGTTTCTTTCAACTGTCAGTCATGAACTAAGAACTCCGCTCACTTCTGTTCTCGGCTTTGCCAAGATCATCAACAAGCGTTTGAACGATAAGATTTTCCCTCTCACTGATCAGGAAGATGCAAAAACTCAAAAGACCATTACCCAGGTAAACGAAAATTTACAAGTCGTCATTTCTGAAGGAGAAAGATTGACGCATCTGATCAATGATGTATTGGATCTTGCAAAAATTGAAGCAGGCAGAATGGAATGGAACCAGGAACAGGTATCTCTTCCTGAAGTTGCAGAGAGAGCAATTTTAGCCACCACTTCCCTTTTCGATCAAAAGAAAATTGAGCTGGTGAAAAAGATCGACAACAACATCCCCGATATTATCGGCGATCCGGATAAACTCATACAGGTAGTGATCAACCTGTTTTCAAACGCAGTTAAATTCACTGAACAGGGCGCGGTCATCTGCAAGGTTTTTCAAAAAAATAATGAAGTGATCGTAAGTGTTTCTGACACAGGAATTGGAATTGCTGAAGAAGATTATGGAGCTGTTTTCGAACAGTTTAAACAGGTGGGTGGCGACACATTGACCGACAAACCGAAAGGCACCGGCCTCGGATTGCCGATCTGTAAAGAAATTGTAGAACACCATGGTGGCCGCATCTGGGTAGAAAGTGAAGTGGGAAAAGGAAGTACTTTTTCTTTCGCCATTCCATTTATTCCTTCAGAGAATAAAAAACAGAAAAAACAAAAACCAATTCATTTGGACGAATTGGTAAAACAACTGAAAGAACAGGTCGGTTTTTCAAAACTGAAAATGAACGGGCATTCAGCCACCATCCTGGTGGTAGATGATGACGATTCTATCCGTTCCTTACTGGAACAGGAATTGAGTGAAGGCGGCTATTTAATCGAACAGGCAACGAACGGAAAACAGGCACTGGAATGCATCCGCAAAAACCGACCCGACCTGATCATCCTTGATGTGATGATGCCTGAAATGAACGGTTTTGATGTGGCAGCCATCTTAAAGAATGACCCGCAAACGATGGACATTCCGATCATTATTTTATCCATCATCCAGGATAAGGCAAGAGGTTTCAGAATTGGCGTTGACCGCTATCTCACCAAGCCGATCGATACTGCACAATTGTTTCATGAAGTAGGAAACCTGTTGGAACAGGGAAAATCAAAAAGGAAAGTGATGGTAGTGGATGAAGACAGCGCTGCGGTTCGTTCGCTCACAGACGTATTGCAAACAAAAGGCTACCAGGTGGTAGAATCTGATGGAAAAGAATTGGTGAAGAATGCAATAGACAACCAGCCTGACATCATTATTTTAAATTCTATTTATTCAGGCAAACAGGAGATTGTAAAAACATTGAGGTTTGAAAAAGGTTTGGAAAATGTGTTGTTTTTTATTTATCAGTGACAGGTCAGTAAACCAACAAATAAGAAAATTTTTTTAAACAAAAACTACGAACTAAAAACTACGAACTAAAAACTAAACAATGGAACAAAAACTTTTAATTGTAGATGATGAAGCGCATATCAGGATGCTACTCGAACAAACGTTGGAAGAACTGGAAGACGAAGGCGTAGATTTTTATTCTGCACAAAACGGTGAAGAAGCTTTTGAGATCATCAGGACTGAAAAACCCCAGCTGGTTTTCCTGGATGTAATGATGCCGAAAATGAACGGCATGGAAGTTTGCAGAAAAGTAAAAAAAGAGCTGGAACTGAATGAAGTTTTTATTGTGTTGCTTACTGCAAAAGGCCAGGAACTCGACAGGCTGAAAGGCCAGGAGGTGGGCGCCGACCTTTATATGACCAAGCCTTTCGATCCGGAAGTAATATTAGATAAAGCAAAAGAAATTTTGGGTTTGTAAATTTTTCAGGTGAGGAAAAAGAAAAATTATGGCTAAACTTAGTTTGAAAAATATCTTAAACAAGGACAACGATAATATCAATCTTGTTAATTCTTTAGTGGGCCAAATCAATGCGGCGGTTGTTGTTGAAGATAATAATGGCAAAGTTATTTTTTCCGTAGAGACAGGTCATGACCTGTCTCCCGCATTTCAATTTCCTGTTATTTTTGAAAATGAAACCTTAGGTTGGGTAAAAGGAAATGAAAAGGCTTCTCTCCTTGCAGACATTCTATCTCATTTATTGAAAAAAGAATCGGAAAGAAAAAAACTGGGAACAGAAGTCCTGAATCTTTACCAGGAAATAAATCTGATCTTTAATTTCTCTGACAAACTCGCGCAAACCATCGGTGCAAAAGCGATTTCAGAGATTACATTGGATGAAGCAGCGCATGTTATCAAATCAAAAAGTGGCGTTGTTGTTTTGTGGGATGAAGAAAAAAATCGCCTTGTAGTGGAAGCATCTACAGACGAATTATTTTTTGATGAAGAAAAAATCAACGAACAATTGCCTTTGCTGCTTGGCATTATTTTGAGCGGTCAATCTGAAATTCTCACTGATATTTCTTCCTTGCAAAATGCAGGAATCATTTCACCTGAAGTCCGCTCTATTATTTATTCTGCGCTGAAAGTAAAGCATCGCATTATGGGAGCGATCATTTTTGCAAGCACCGAACCCGATGTGTATTCTGCCGCTTCGTTGAAACTGCTGACTACACTGGCTTTGCAATCCTCTTCGGCAATAGAAAGTTCATTATTGTATGAAAAAAATATTCGCGAAGCGCAGGAAAAAGAAGCGGCAATGCGCAAAATTTTTGACGCCACGGGAAAATTTGTTCCCTATGAATTTTTAAAATCGCTGGGGCATGAATTAATTACCGACGTAAAACTTGGCGATCAGGTCGAAAGAATTGTTACGGTTCTTTTCACTGATATCCGCAATTACACGAGCCTTTCAGAAATAATGACGCCGGAAGAAACATTCGGATTTATTTGTTTACTGAATGCAAGACTTGGTCCGATCATCCGGCGAAACAACGGATTTATCAATCAATATTTGGGAGATTCTATCATGGCGATTTTCCCAAAGAATGCGAGTGATGCATTGGCCGCAGCTATTGGTATTCAACATGAGGTTTCAGAGTTCAATAAATTGCGGCAGGAAAAAAATAAATCTTCCATCCAAATCGGTGTTGGAATGCACACGGGACCACTGATCATGGGCATTACAGGAGATTATGACCGGATGGATGCATGTACCATTTCCGACACGGTAAACACTGCCTCAAGGGTTGAAAGCCTCACCAAACATTACAAAGCATCCATTTTATTAAGCGACGCCAGCTTGAAACAAATCGAAAATGTTGAAGATTTTCATTTGAGAAATCTCGGGTTTGTGCAGCTAAAAGGAAAACAGTCTTCTATTAATGTTCATGAATGTTTTAGCTGTAATACAGAAAATGAAATAGAAAAAAAATTAGATACACTTTCTGCTTTCAATAATGGCGTTTCATTTTATGTCAATAAATTATTCAGCAACGCCAATGATGCCTTTAAAAATGTAATTGACATCAACCCTGATGACCGGACGGCTCGTTTTTTTTATAATCACACCCGACAAATTATTGAATCAGGCATTCCTGAAAATAAATCCGGCGTAGTAGAAATGGAAGAAAAATAATTCAAGTAAATCCTATCTTCAATGTTCCTTACGTGATTTTCACTATTTGTTTCAAACACAACTAAATCAAATTTTTATGATTAACTGGACCGGAATTTATCCTGCTGTTTTAACGCCTTTTAAAGAAGATGAGTCAATTGATTTTGAAATGTTTGGCTGCAACCTGGATGCGCAGTTACAGGCCGGTGTCGATGGAATTGTATTGGCCGGTTCTTTGGGAGAAGCGAGTACGCTTGATAATGAAGAAAAGATACAGTTACTCCAATTTGCAAAAAAGCAGGTAAATGGAAAAGTTCCTGTTATTCTCAATATTGCAGAGCAGTCAACCAGGATCGCTGTTTTTGCTGCACAGGACGCGGAAAAGAACGGTGCCGATGGATTAATGTTACTGCCGCCGATGCGATATAAAGCAGATGACAGGGAAACGGTTCAATTTTTCAGAACAGTGGCACAAAGTACCTCTCTCCCCGTAATGATTTACAATAATCCCGTTGACTATAAAATACTGGTTACTTTGGATATGTTTGCCCAGCTGATGAATATCAAAAATATAGAGGCCGTAAAAGAATCATCACGCGATATCTCTAACATTACAAGAATGATCAACCGGTTCGGAAACAGGTTTAAGGTTTTATGCGGCGTAGATACGCTTTCCTTTGAAAGTCTTTGTGCTGGTGCCGATGGTTTGGTAGCGGGTTTGTCAGATGCGTTTCCGCAGGAAACCGTTGCGATCTACCGGCTCATAAAAGCAGGCCGCTACCAGGAAGCGCTGGAAATCTACCGCTGGTTTTTGCCGGTGCTGGAGTTAGACATTCATCCAAAGTTAGTACAATACATTAAGCTTGCTGCTCAGGAAACCGGCCTCAACACTGAATTCGTTCGCCCACCACGATTAAAGATTGAAGGAAAAGAAAGAGCAGATGTTTTGGCGATTATCAATAAAGCGATTGCATCAAGGCCTTTATTGCCTGACTATTTAAATTTATAAAACGATGCAAGACAAATAAAAAAGATGGGTTCAAAAAAATTCTTTTGTGTTGACGCGCATACCTGCGGCAACCCGGTTCGCCTTGTAGCCGGTGGTGGTCCTTTATTACAAGGTGATAATATGATGGAACGCCGCCTTCATTTTTTGAAAGAATATGATTGGATACGCAAAGGGCTGATGTTTGAGCCTCGTGGTCACGATATGATGAGCGGAAGTATTTTATACCCTCCTGCTGATCCTCAAAATGATATTGGTGTTTTGTTCATTGAAACCAGCGGCTGTTTGCCGATGTGTGGCCATGGAACCATTGGAACCGTTACTATTGCAATTGAAGAAGGATTGGTAGTACCAAAAGTTCCGGGTAAGTTGCGGATTGAGACGCCCGCCGGCCTTGTGCTTATTGAATACAGGCAGGAAGGCAAAAAAGTAAAGTCGGTAAAGCTCACCAATGTAAAATCTTTTCTTGCTGAAGAAAATCTTGAAGTGGAATGTCCCGAGCTTGGTACATTGAATGTGGACGTCGCTTATGGTGGTAATTTTTATGCAATTATTGATCCGCAACCGAATTTTCCCGGCCTTGAACATTTCACAGCCGGTCAATTGATAGCATGGAGCAGAATATGTCGTCAATGCTTGAACGAAAAATACCGGTTTATCCATCCGGAGAATGAGCATATCAACGGGCTCAGTCACATCATGTGGACAGGAAAGCCTGTCCGGGAAAATTCAACAGCACGCAATGCCGTTTTTTATGGTGACAAAGCTATTGACCGCTCACCTTGCGGCACAGGTACATCTGCGCGTATAGCTCAATGGCATGCAAAAGGCAAACTGAAAAAAGGAGATATTTTTGTTCACGAAAGTATAATAGGATCTCAGTTTATTGGCACAATTGAAGAGGAGATCCCAAATGCGTTCGGTACAGCAAAGCCAGCCATTGTACCCGGAATTGAAGGTTGGGCCATTGTTACCGGGTATAATACGATCATCATCGATGATGAAGATCCTTACGCTCATGGGTTTCAGGTAATTTGATTAAAAACCATACTTACACGCTCCCGGCACTATTCATCCTTCGTTCTTACTCCTACTCAAAGCCCACTCAAAGTCAACTTAAAGGCGTAGATAAGTCATGGCAGATGGCGGAAGCGCACCTGATACCTGGGTCTTTAACCAGATTATTAAGTACTTTTAATACTTCCTGGCTAAGCAAACAATACAAGAATAGTTAAGCTTTCGCTTAAATTGTTTACAGAAAAATAAAAATGAAACTATGGCAAAAATGAGAAGAATGATAATCTCTAAGAAGTTTTTGATTTTAATGGCAATGATATTTCTGATAAGTTTTCGCCAGAAAAATGGTCCCGGTATCCCAACCGCTCCCGTAAATGTTTCTATAAAAAATGATGTTGATTTTTGGCTTACCAAAGCGGATGAATCCGTAAAACTCCAAAAGCAATCTGCCATTCTTTCTTTTGGCACTTCTGTCAATCAATATCCTGTTATTAACGTGGATGAAACTTACACTTTTCAAACAATTGATGGATTTGGATTTACACTTACCGGTGGCAGCGCGGAAGTAATTAATTCTTTGAATACAACAACCAAACAACAATTGCTGAACGAACTGTTCGGCTCTGGTGATGCCTCCATTTCAATCAATTATCTGCGATTGAGTATTGGCGCTTCTGATCTGAACCACGCTCCTTTTTCTTATGACGACATGCCTGCTGGCAAAACGGATCTGAATCTTACTAACTTTAGTCTTCAGCCCGACATGCAAGACCTTATTCCACTGCTGAAACAAATTTTAGCGATCAATCCGAATATAAAATTGCTGGCAACACCATGGTCTGCGCCGGTTTGGATGAAAGACAATAACAGTTTTATCGGAGGCAGCTTACAGCCGCAATATTATCCTGTTTACGCCCAATATTTTGTAAAATACATCCAGGCGATGAAAGCTCAGGGGATTACCATTGACGCCATCACCCCTCAAAATGAGCCGTTAAATCCAAACAACAATCCCAGCCTGGTAATGACTGCTGCAGAGGAAGCCGATTTTATTAAAAACAACCTGGGGCCTGCTTTCCAAACAGCAGGTTTGAATACGAAAATCATTATTTATGATCACAATTGCGACAGGCCCGATTACCCCATTTCTGTTTTAAATGATGCCGCCGCAAGAGCTTTTATTGATGGTTCTGCTTTTCATCTGTATGCCGGCGACATTAGTGCATTGTCCCAGGTAAAAGCGGCTTATCCTGGTAAAGCTTTGTATTTCACAGAACAATATACTCCTACAACAGGCAGTTTTGCAGGAGATTTGAAATGGCATCTGAAAAATGTAATCATTGGTTCCATGCGCAACTGGAGTCGTGTTGCACTTGAATGGAATCTTGCCAACAACGGCGCTTTTGGTCCTCATACAGATGGCGGTTGTACTACCTGCAAAGGCGCAATCACTGTTCAATCCGGCAGTTCTTTTAATCGAAATGTAGGTTATTATATTATTGCCCACGTTTCTAAATTTGTTCCTGCGGGATCTGTAAGAATTTCAAGCACAACTGCAGGAGACATCAACAATGTAGCTTTCAAAACTCCTGATGGGAAGAAAGTTTTGGTGGTGGAAAATGATGGAAACTCAACCGCAACTTTTAATATCCGGTACCACGAAAAATGGGTGATCACTTCTTTGCCTTCCGGCGGTGTAGGAACTTATGTTTGGTAAAAGATCAATCCCATAAAACTCCTGAAAAGCGCAAAAAAAGAAATACTTATTTTAGCAAATCATTTTTTACTCCAAAATCAAATTTTGAAATGAAAAAAATCCAATTAACTGCAGTTGCTGGCTTGCTGTTTCTGGCAAATATTTCTATAGCACAAAAAGTAGATTCTACCATCATCAATAACATCATTAGTGAGGAAACCAATCATTCTCAATTGCAAACACTCGCCCATGAATTGCTTGATGAAATTGGCCCGAGATTGATCGGAAGTCCTAAAATGCAGGAGGCAAACAATTGGGCTGTCAATAAGTACAAAAGCTGGGGCATTGACGCCAAAAATGAAAAATGGGGCGAATGGCGCGGATGGGAAAGAGGAATTACTCATATAGATATGGTGGCTCCCTGGATTAAAACGCTGGAAGGTACGCAACTCGCCTGGAGTCCATCTACCAAAGGAAAAACAATCACTGGCGAAGTGATCATTCTTCCTGATGTGGCGGATTCTGTTGCTTTTCAAAAATGGCTTCCTTCTGTAAAAGGAAAATTTGTAATGATCTCCATGAACCAACCAACAGGAAGGCCAGACTATAACTGGGAAGAATTTGGCACCAAAGAATCTGTTCAGAAAATGAAGGCCAGCAGGGAGCAGCAAACTTCAGAATGGAGAAAAAGAATTTCAAATACAGGTTTTACTACCCGCACGCTTCCGGTAGCATTGGAAAATGCCGGCGCCATTGGAATTGTTGAAAATCTTTGGTCGAAAGGTTTTGGAGTAGATAAAATTTTCGGTGCTTATACAAAGAAAATTCCAACAATTGATATTGCGCTCGAAGATTATGGATTGCTTTACCGCCTTGCAGAATCCGGTCCGGCGCCAAAAATAAGTGTGCGTGCCGATTCTAAGGAAACCGGCGTAGTTCCTACATTTAATACGATTGCCGAAATAAAAGGAACTGAAAAACCAAATGAATATGTGATCCTTTCTGCTCATTTTGATTCATGGGACGGAGGCACCGGCGCTACCGATAACGGAACAGGAACATTAGTAATGATGGAGGCAATGCGTTTGCTGAAAAAAATCTATCCACATCCTAAAAGAACCATTCTTGTTGGTCATTGGAGCAGCGAGGAACAGGGACTGAACGGCTCAAGAGCTTTTGTAGAAGATCATCCGGAGATCGTAAAAAATATTCAGGCTGTTTTTAACCAGGACAATGGGACCGGAAGAATTGTAAATATTTCCGGCCAGGGTTTTTTAAATGCTTACGATTATCTTGGTCGGTGGCTTTCTCCGATTCCTGACAGCATCGGTGGCCAGATTGAAACCAGCTTTCCTGGCGCTCCCGGACGTGGCGGATCGGATTTCGCTTCTTTTGTAGCAGCAGGTGCGCCGGCATTTTCATTAAGTTCGAACAGTTGGGATTACGGAACTTACACATGGCATACCAACCGCGACACTTATGACAAAATCGTTTTTGATGATGTGAAAAAGAATGTAATCATTGCGGCAATTTTAGCATACATGGCAAGTGAAGATCCGGCCACAAGCTCAAGAGAAAAAGCAGTGCTTCCGTTAAATAAAAGAACCGGCGAACCAGCAAAATGGCCCGAGCCAAAATCTCCTACACGCAGTGGTGGTTTGGATTAAAGCGTCAAAGAATATAACATCAATAAAAAGGCTGTCTCGGTAAAGTGGAGACAGCCTTTCTTCTACAATCAGCTTTTATTTCTCATAAGGAAAATTTCTCGCTACCTTTTTCATCAAAGTTTACCAAATTCTCACTCTCGCACTATCCGCAATAAACATTTTATCTCCTGGCTTAATCTTAAACGTTGAATAAAATTCGTCAATATCGCTGAAAGGGCCATTCACTCTATATTTTGCAGGTGCATGAACATCTGTCATTATCCGGTTTCTCAGTAATTCAGGACGGATTTCATACAGCCAGCTCAATGCATATCCCATAAAAAAACGCTGCATGCGAGTAAGTCCGCCGATCACTTCATTCTTTTTATAAGCATCCGAATTTTTGAAAGCATCTATGCCGATTTCAAGGCCGCCGAGGTCCGCAATATTTTCTCCCTGTGTGGCTCTTCCATTGATGTGAACGCCGGGCAACGGTTCGTAATTATTAAACTGGTTAATGATCACCTGCGCTCTCTTAGCAAATTCAGCAGAGTCATTTTTGGTCCACCAGTTGTGCAAATTTCCGTTGGCATCGTAAAGCCTTCCCTGGTCGTCAAAACCATGCGTGATTTCATGGCCAATATAGCTGGCCCCTACGTATCCATACATGGTAGCATCATCCAGGTCTTTATCTGCATAACCCGGAACGATGAAAGCAGCAGCAGGAAAAACAATTTCATTGTTCGCAGGATTGTAATAGGCGTTATAGGTTTGCGGATACATTCCCCATTCGTCTCTATCAACAGGTTTTCCCAATTTATTCATTTCAAAGTTGTGCCACCATTTACCTGCATTGATCAGGTTTTGAACATAACTTTCAGGAGTGATCTCTATGGCAGAAAAATCTTTCCACTTATCAGGATAACCGATTTTCTTGTGAATAGCTTCCAGTTTGATAATTGCTTTTTGCTTGGTGCTGTCGCTCATCCACGTTAGTTTTTCAATCCTGTTTTTGTAAGCAGAACGGATCTCTTCCAGCATTTTTTCATAGCGCTTCTTCGCAGTGGAATCAAAATATTTCTTTACATAAAGCTGGCCAACCAATTCTCCCATCGCATTTTCTTCGGATGAAATTACGCGCTTCCATCTTGGCTTTCTTTCTTTCGCGCCGCTGAAATAACGGCCATAATTAAACGCTTCTATGCCATATTTTTCAGGCAATGCATTGGAAAATCTGTTCACCAGCCTGTAAGTAAGGTAATCTTTCAAATCCTTTATGGAAGCCGATTTCAAGGTAGCATCCAAAGATTTAAAAAACTCCGGCTGACCAACAATTACTGAATCAATATTCGCAACTCCTATGTCTTTTAAAAATTTTTGCCAATCGATTGAAGAAGATAAATTTTTCAAATCAGAAATGGCCATTTTATGATAGTTGGCATAGGGATCGCGCAGATCTGCAAGTTTTCTTGAATTCTTTGCAAGCCTGGTTTCAAAAGCTAAAATATCATTGGCGGCTTTGTTCGCAGTCGCAGAATCCTGTCCCTGGAATTCAAGAATTTTCACCACATGCGCCACATAACCTTTCCGGATATTGGCAGTGGAAGAATCGGTGTTGAAATAATAATCACGCTCCGGAAGGCCGAGTCCACCCTGGTTCAATTTAAAAGCCATCACATTGCTTTGTTTGTCATCCTGCTCTACGCCGCTGCTGAATAAAGCGCTGACACCGATCTTATCCAAATCCGCTACTGTATTGATAAAGGAAGGATTATCAGTAATCGAATTGATCTCATTCAGATAAGGCTGAAGATATTTGGTTCCCTGGTTTTCAATTGCCGCACTGTCCATCGCAGCTGTCCAGAAATCGCCAATCTTCTGCGCCGCTGATCCTTTTGCGCCGCCTTCTTTTGCAGCATCTAAATTGATCTGATGAATGCGTTCTTCGTTTTCATTATTGACGATATATCCAATTCCCCACGCACTTTCTTCTGCCGGGATCGGGTTGTCTTTGATCCATTTTCCATTGGCATATTCAAAAAAATCATCGCCGGGATTAACGGTAGAATCAATGTTTGCGGCGAAAACATCTTTTGGCGTTTCAGCAGTTTTTGTTTTGCATGAAAAAATACTTATGCAAATAAAGCAGTAAAGGATCAGTTGTTTCATTTTAAAAAATTGAATAGTAAATATAAACAAGCATTGAATTAAAAAATAATAACAGGAAAAAAATACTGGGAAGGTTAAGCAAAAATTATTGGGAGAGAATAAAGAACATCAAACAATTTCTTCTTTTTGCTTTGCATCTCTTTGAGATAAAAACAAACCGATCATTACCAATAAAACACCAATAACAGTATAAGCGCTGATCACGTCATTTAAGATAACGGCTGCAATGGCAAATCCGAATACCGGACATAAAAACAGCCAAAGTCCGGCTTTTACTGTATTTCTTTTCAAAAGCCACAGCCACAATTGAATGGCAAAAATGGAAACAAATATCGCGAGCCACAAAGTGCCTCCCCAAAATTTGAAATCAAAATGATTTTTGCCTGCAGTGTATTCAAAAAGTGTAAACGGTAGCAATAAAATTCCGCCAATCATTGTTTGCCATCCGTTGATGGTAAGAATGGTAAGATCATTCCATTTTTTTGCAGAAAAATAAATCGCTCCTACAGAATAAGACATCATACTGAACAGTAATAAAAGCAACCCGGCAACAGTAATTGACGCATCTTTTAATAAAGGCCATGAGGCGATAACAACACCGGTGGTTCCTAACAGTAAAGCAACAAATACATCCGTTTTTAATTTTTTTTTCAAAAAGAATATCGACAAAAAGCTGATGAACAAAGGATTTGTGGCGATTGCCAATGCGCCAACTCCGGCCGTTACGTGTTGCATCGCGATCACATAACAACCAAGATAAATCGTAATGTTCAACAAACCATAAATGATGATTTGTTTCCATTCCAGTCCTTTGGGCAATTTCTGTTTCAATAAAAAATGGGCAAAAACCAACATGATCATCCCGGCAACGGCAAATCTAACCTGTGCGATAATCAAAGGCTGAGAGGATTCAAGAGCAATTTTAGTAGCAGTGGATGCTGATGCCCACAAAAAGGCAAACAAAATTCCAGCGACGATCCATTTTAATTCTTTGCTGATGGTTTGAGATTTTAATTTTCCAAATATAGAATGGCGAATTGAATGAGAATGAAAAAAGAAAAAGAAATTATTTCTTCGTTTACTTAAAAAAGCATTTAATAATTTTCAGCCAGCTTTTCTTTTCTTGAAAAATAAAAAATTCCAATGACGCCAACGATTACCAAAGCAGCGGAAATCAGTTCTGCCTGCGTAGGATGAATTCCGAAAATGGAATAAGTGGTATTTACACGAATCGTTTCTACCAAAAATCTTTCAACGCCATTCATGATCAGGTAGATGCAAAAAATTACACCGGGAACTGTAATTTTTTTCCTGATGGCCCACAAAATAAAAAATAAAATAAAACAGGTAACTATCTCATAAAATGGCGTTGGGAAAACGGGCTGAGGCAACGCACGGCAATATTTTCCTTCACAATTAGGCAATAAAATTCCATCTTCATTCACATTGTGCGGATAAGTAAAAGCAAACATCCAGGCTGGTAAAAATTCTGGCCCCCGAAAACTTTTATGAGGCACTTTGTCCAATGAAGTTTCATGACGATCAGTAACCATTGTGGTCGCTCCTGAAGGATCGGTTACAACTCCGTTTAAAAAATAAGTAGAATTTTCTCGCAGTTTTTGTTGAAATTGTTCAGGCGTTGCGGGAACAACATGGCCTGGAACATCAGAAATATAAGCGCTGTTGAAAATTCCCCAATCGCCATCACCAGCGGTTTGACACCCCATTCTTCCGATTGCATAAGCGATCATTAAAGCAGGCGCGGCCGCATCAACCAGGTAAAGCAAACCAATTCCTTTTTTTCTTGCATAGATCAAAATGGCGATAGTAGCACAGATCAATCCGCCATAAAAAGTAAGTCCGCTTGGAGCAATTAAATTAGCAATCGGGTCAGAAATAAAACGATCCCAGTTTTCAAGATTATCAAAAATTTTCGCACCGATAATTCCGAACACCAAAGCGAAAATCACAATATCTCCTACCCTGTCGTGCGGCCAGATGCGTATGGTTCTTTTTTCAGGTTGCGGAAGTTTTTGTTTGTTTTTTTCATGGTATTTTAAATAAAGCAAACCAGCGCCAAGTAAGATGCCACCCGCCCAGCTTCCCTGTGAAGAAAAAACAAATTCCTGGAGATCAATTCCATGTTGACGGCTGGCAAGAAAAGCGCCGATCAGTTTGTACCCAAAAATAAATCCGACCAAAAAATTAAAGAACAATTCAATGAAGGAAGCAGGCTTGCCGGTTGTAATCGTTTCTTCCCTTGGCAATAAAAGTCCCTGCTTTTCTTTTCTTTTTAATTCCCTGGTAAAAAAATAAGCGGCAGCAATAAAAGAAAGTGCTACGAAAATGCCGAAAGTGTAGAAAATTTTGAAAGCATTTATTTTCCAGCCAAACCAGTCATTAAATACGTAATATAAATTGGGATACATGTTAACCTTTTAGTTTTGGAAAAAAATTTCCTTTCATTCACACAAGGTATTTTTAAAAAAATAAAAACCTTCAAATTTATTGAAGGTTTTTATTCACATCTTTTTTAGCAGTAAGCCTCAAAAGCGGCATTCAGGTTATTGGCGATCATTTGTGCGGAAGCCCCCTCGATGTTGTGCCTTTCTAAAAAATGAACCAATTGTCCATCTTTGAAAAGTGCAATGGATGGTGATGATGGAGGATAAGGAAGCAAATGCTGGCGAACTTTATTTACCGCTTCATAATCGAAACCTGCAAATACGGTGGCAAGATGATCCGGTTTCTTTGTTGCAGTTTCTACCGCCAGCAAAGCACCCGGACGGGCGGTTCCTGCCGAACAACCACAAACCGAATTGATAACGATCAGGGTGGTTCCCGGCTGATTAATTGCGTTCTCTACCTGATCTTCTGTTGCCAGGTCTGCAAAGCCGTTTTCAGTTAATTCTCCCTTCATGGGAATTACTATTTCTGCTGGATACATATTGTAAAGATTTAAATTTTAGAATGCAAATTTACAATACTTCCGGTTTTTATTACGGATGATTTTCATCAATCTTTTGGTAAATATGTCAGCAATTTATTTCTTCAAAAGACATTTTGTCTTAATATATAAACAATTTTTCAGGAAATTGGCATTGGTATTTATTTTGATCTGTTAAGGCAAAAAATAATCGTAACAACTTAAAAAAATAACCAGTATGACAACGCTAAAATTTAACCAGCCAACTTTGAAAACTTTGGATAGTTTTCTTGACAATTTATTAAGTGATCTGCCAGTTGCAAACACCAACGGATTGAATTTTCCCGCTGTAAACATTATCGAAACAAAAGATGATTACAAGCTTGAATTCAATGTTGCAGGAAGAAAAAAAGAAGATTTCAAAATAACTGTTGACAAAAACATTCTTACAGTTTCTTTTGAAAAGAAAGAAGAAAATAAAGACGAAAACAAGCAGTTTATCAAAAGGGAATTTATAACACAATCTTTTAAAAGATCATTTACTTTGGATGAAAAGATAAATGCAGATGATATCAATGCCAGGTATGAACATGGAATCCTTTATCTTACTCTTCCTAAAAAAGAAGAAGTGAAAGTGCTTCCTAAAGAAATTGCTGTAAAATAATTGATTGGAATGTAGATTTGAACAGGCCTTCCCGTTTTCGGGAAGGTTTTTTTATTTATGACATTTACATATATCCTAATATTTTCAACATGCTTGCAGCGCTTTGTTCTTTGGCATATTCCCAGTCGATCAGCTTTCCGTTTTTATCATAATCCAAAACAATATATTTCGGAGAAGGGATCAAACAATGTTTTATTCCGCCATATCCGCTGATCGAATCCTGATAAGCGCCGGTATGGAAAAAGCCAACGTATAACGGTTCTCCACTTCCTATTTTCGGTAAAAAAACTTCATTAATATGTTCTTCTGAATCGTAATAATCATGACTGTCGCAGGTAATTCCGCCAAGCGTTACTCGCTGATATTCGTTGTCCCATTTATTAACAGGAAGCATCAGAAATTTTTCGCCAATTCCCCATGTATCAGGCAAAGTAGTAATAAAAGAAGAATCGATCATGTACCAGGTTTCGCGATCGTTTTGCATCTTTTCGCCGATCACACTGTAAATATGTGCCATGCTTTCGCCAACGGTATAACTTCCAAATTCTGTAAAAATATTTGGCATGGGCACCTTGCTTTTTTTGCAGGCAACTTTGATATTCCTTACAATTTCATTGATCATGAACTGATAATCGTAATCGAATCCAAGAGAGTGTTTGATCGGAAATCCACCACCAATATTGATAGAATCCAGCTCAGGACAAATCTTTCTAAGCTGGCAATAAAGATTGATCACTTTGTTCAGTTCGCTCCAATAATAAATGTCATCTTTAATTCCTTTGTTCAGAAAAATGTGCAGCATTTTTAATTGAAACTTATTTTCAAAACCCTCAATTTCATCAACATAAAATTCAAGAATATCCTTAGCGCGGATTCCCAATCGCGAAGTATAAAATGGAAATGTCGGTTCTTCTTCCGCAGCTACGCGAATGCCAATATTAAAAGGAACCCTTACTGACTTGCGATAAGTTTTTAATTCTTCTTTATTATCCAGGATCGGAATTACATTTTTGAAACCATTGTTCAATAAACGCGCAATACGGCTGGTATACGATTTCTGTTTGAAACCATTACAAATAATAAAAGTGTCTTTGCTTATTTTTTTTCTTGCGTACAGTTTTTGAATGATCTCAATATCATACGCATAGGAAGTTTCCAGGTGAATATCATGCTTTAAAGCCTCTTCAACAATGAAAGAAAAATGGGAACTTTTGGTGCAGTAGCAATAATTGTATTTGCCTTCGTACTTATGTTTTTTGAATGCATTGGCAAACATTTTTTTTGCCTTATTGATCTGCATTCCGATTTTAGGGAGATAAGTGAATTTTAAAGGAGTTCCGTATTTATCGATCAAAGCTTTTACATCAACATCATTGTATCGGAGATAACCATCTTTTAAATCATAATCTTCCTGTGGAAAATTAAACGTCTGATCGACAAGGTCACTATAACTATTGTTCATTCAAAATAATTAAGGCTTTTAAAAATTTTTACAAATGTAATAGAATGATTAATTAATGGAATAAAAAAACCGTCTTTATCCGACGGTTTTCAAACTAGAAAAAGAGATTAAAAGTTATTTTACTGATAAAATCAGATTCTTAAAACTTTCAGGTTCATTCATCGCCATATCAGCAAGAATTTTCCTGTTGAGACCAATATTTTTTGCGTTTAATTTATGAATGAATTCGCTGTAGGTCAATCCTTCTTCTCTTACGGCTGCGTTGATACGGGCGATCCAAAGAGCGCGGTATTCGCGTTTTTTCTGTTTGCGGCCAACATAGCTGTATGTCAACCCTTTTTCCATTACGTTTTTGGCAACGGTATAAACATTCTTTCTTTTTCCGTAATAACCTTTAGCGGCTTTTAAAATTCTTTTCCTTCTTGCCCTTGATGCTACTGCATTTGATGAACGTGGCATATTTTAATATTTTTATTTTTTTTGAAAATGGTTTAAAACGTCTGATTATTTCATACGAAGTAATCTCAAAACAAATGGTCTGTTTGGATCGCTTACAATTCCTTTCTTGCGTAAAGCGCGCTTGCGTTTGGTAGATTTTTTTGTAAGAATGTGACGTTTGTAAGATCTCTGGTAAGTGATTTCACCGGTACCGGTTACTTTGAAGCGCTTCTTGGCGCTGGAGTTGGTTTTAACCTTTGGCATTATTTAATATTTTACTTTTACGCCCTTGCCGGCGTCCCGAACAGACGGGAACTTATGGAGCCATGTGGGCAATATGTTTTTAAAAAATCCGCTTCAGTCAAAACATAAAATGCTGAAAGGGTTGCAAAAGTAAGAAAAGTTTTTGGGAAAACAGCTATTAAAATTTCTCTAAGGTTTACTCAATCAATTCTTACCACTACTTTTCCGGAAGTTTGATGAGTTTCGATGGCTTTGTGTGCCCAGGCGATTTGATCTAAAGCAAAAATTTTGTCCACTTTCACTTTAATTTTCTTCTCTTCCAGTAAATGAGCAATTAATCGCATTTCTTTTCCGTCCGGGCGCATCATAGGCCACATCAGTCTTACTCCTTTTTCGGCTGCAATCTCAATTGCTTTCGGATCATTTTTTGTAGATGACGGAAGACAAACAACAGCGCCACCGCGCTTTACACAAGAAATAGAACGATACAAAACCTCACCGCCCATTGCATCCAACACAGCATCCAGATCATGAACCTCATCTTCAAATTTTTCTTTCTTGTAATTAATTACTTTGTCAATTCCGAGCGATTTTAAAAACTTTTCATTCTTCTCAGAAGCCGTTCCGATGACATAAGCACCATTTAATTTTGCAAATTGAACCGCCAGGTGTCCAACTCCTCCGGCAGCAGCCTGGATCAGTATTTTTTGGCCAGAAGAAATATTCAATTCTTCATTAATTGCCTGGTAAGCAGTTAAGCCTGCAAGAGGAATAGCAGCGGCTTCATCAAAGGAAATATTGCGAGGTTTTTTTGCCAGTAAATCCGGATCTGCAACTGTATATTCAGCATACGTTTTCCCTAAACCCGGAAAACCAATACAACCAAAAACTTCATCACCCATTTTAAAACCCAAAACATTTTTTCCAACATCTTCAATAATTCCACTGAAATCCCAACCAAGGATCGCTGGTAAAGAAATTTTTTTGGAGACGCCGCTGGTGCCGGCTCTCACTTTTGTATCAACCGGATTGATTCCAATAGATTTTATTTTGATCAGAACCTGTTCTTGATTGGCTGCCGGTTTTTCAATTTCCTTAATTTGCAAAACTTCCGGCGGACCGAATTCATTTATAATTGCTGCTTTCATCGTTTTTCTTAAATATTTTTCTGAATGTTAATTGCAATCCGGTTGTTTTTTGGGACGAATAATTAATCTCAAAGTTGGATTATTCGTGATAAACGACCAGAACCAACTAAAGGCCAGTTTCACTTTATTTCTGAATCCAACCAAAGGAATAATGTGAACAAAGAGCCAGATCAGCCATGCAAAAAATCCGGTGAAAGAAACTTTGGGAAGATCCGCCACGGCTTCATATTTTGAAATGATCGCCATGCTTCCTTTATTATCATATTCAAAAGCTTTCATGGGCTCGCCCGAAGCCATTCTTGTTAAATTTTCGCCGAGCAATCTTCCCTGTTGAATAGCAACCTGGGCCAGTTGTGGATGTCCGTTAGGATAATTTTTATCGGTTGTCTGCAAACAAATATCACCGATCGCATAAATATTTTTTGTCCCTTTTACCTTATTAAATTCATCAACTAAAATCCTTCTTCCGCGTCCCAGTTGGGAAGGATCTATTCCCGGAACCTCGCGGGCGACAACTCCCGAAGTCCAGATCAAAGTATTCGTTGGGATCGTTTCGCCATCCGCCATTACTACGTTTCCATTTACATAATCTTTCACCGTCCTGTTCAACTTTATTTGAACTCCTAACTCGCTTAAAACTTTGTAAGCCGCATCCTGTGCTTTTTTGCTCATCGGACCAAGAAGATGTGGCGAAGCATCTATCAAATGAATACGTGAATTGCCCCTTTTTATTTCAGGGTATTCTTTGGCAACTATCGTTTGCCCCATTTCTGCCAGCATTCCGGCGATTTCAACACCTGAAGGGCCGCCCCCGCCAATTACGATATTCAACAATCTTTCTCTTTCTTCAGGATCGGTTGAGATGACAGCGTTTTCCATATTCAGCAACAAATGATTCCGGAGATTGATGGCATCTTCAATGGATTTCATTGGCAAAGAATTTTCTTCTACATTCTTCATCCCAAAATAATTGGATTCCGTACCAATAGCAATTACGAGGATGTCATAAGAAAGAACTCCGGTTGTTGTTTCAATTTCATTTTTTTCGGGATCAACTTTTAAAAGTTTTCCATAATGAAAACGCATATTATTTTTATCCTGGAACAGCCGGCGAAAAGGATAGCTGATGTTTGAAGGTTCAATAAAAGCAGTGGCTACCTGGTAAAGCAATGGCGGAAAGAAATGATAATTATCCTGGTCAACCATCGTCACATGAAAGCATTTATCTTTCCACACTTTTTTTACAAAATTCACACCCCCAAATCCGCCACCTGCAATCACAATTTTTTTTACCGAATCTTCCATATTATTTTTTTTTTAAAATTACAACTAAATTGAAGCTTTCATTTTCTCAAACCGGAACTTTTCGCTACACAAAAAATAGCGTCCTTTCATACAGCGTAGAAAAGTTCTCAAATTTTATTCCTCATTCATCAAATGCTTTCGTACAGAATAAAAATCATTCTTATTTCTTTGTTTACTAAAAAGAAAATAAAAAATGTCTATTTTCTAACTGCTCCGGCCTGTGGCTGAATGATCACAAATTCTACGAGTTTAAATTCTTCTTTGATCCCTTTTCTGATTCTTACGATTGCGTCCGTAATTTGTTCTGTATCCAAATGCTGTTTAAAAGAAATGATCAGCATCAGCACCACTTCATCCGGCGATTCATAAGTGGAAAGAACATTATTAACTTTTATCACAGCCGGGTCTTTTTCTGCAAGAGCGATAATTTTCTTTTGAGTTTCCGGCGCAATTCCCTCGCCCATCAAAAGGCTGCGGCTTTCTCTTGCCAAAATCAACGAAACAAAAACCAATAGCAGGCCAACAATAATGGATGCAACTCCATCCAAAATAGGAATGTGATAAGTGGCATTGATTTTCATTAAAATTAAAACAACGATCAGTCCGGAAACTGCGGCTCCATCTTCAAACAAAACGAGAAAACTTGCAGGATCTTTACTTTTCACAACCGCTTCCCAAAAAGGAATTTGTTTCCTGGCTTTATTGAATTCTTTGATAGCAATGATCAGTGAAGTGCCTTCGAAAATAATCGAAAGAGAGAGTACGATGTAGTTCCATTTTGGATCGCCCAACTGATGAGGCGATCTTACATGAATAATTCCCTGGAAAATCGAAATTCCTCCGCCCAATCCAAAAATGAGAATAGAAACAATAAACGACCAGAAATACAATTCTTTCCCGTAACCAAAAGGCCGCAATTTATCAGGAGGCTTTTTGCTTTTTTTCATTCCATACAAAAGCAAAATTTCGTTGGTGCTATCGACTAAAGAATGAATTCCTTCAGAGATCATGGAAGAGCTATGAGAATAAGCTCCGGCGATAAATTTTATGGTTGCAATCAAAATATCAGCGCCTAAAGCGCTATAAACTGATGCATAATTCTTTTCCATACAAGGAATCCTTCTCAAAAATCATGCATAGAAGTTGAAAGAGATTTTTATTAAAAAAATCTGTCGCGTTCGGTGTTTAACGGATCGATCAAAGATTTGTTCGAATAAGTAGCAAGTTCGAACTCACTTATGTTCATTGATAAAATTGAAATGTCGGGAAACATTTCGTTTAATTTTTTAATTATTTTTTCGGAAAGATCCGCTTTTTGTGCAGTCGTTCTTCCTTCCATAATATTTCCAAAAACATGAACGAAATCTTTTTTGTCGTCGCCTAATTGGTAATATTTAAAAGGATGGATTCTCACTTTTATATCGCCTTTTTTGAAAAGTGCGGCAGATTCTGCAACATCATAAACTGCCTGCATTATTTCGCCAGGAGTTTTTTGTGAAAGAATATTTTCGGAACAGTGGATGATGAAGTGAGGCATTTGCGATGAAAAAATGTAAAGCAAAAATAATTATTTAAACACCAATTCATTCGCCAGATCAATTTCATTCTGCGTAATTGTATGTCCCATATTTTGAAATATTTTTTCAGTAACATTCGCGTTCATTGATCTTAAAATTTCCGTTGTTTCATGAACTCTTTCAACCGGCACGTGCGGATCAGGATTACTGCCTCCAATAAAAATGGGAGTTTGTTTAAAATCACCTTTATAATTTTCCGGATGAATTTTATCGCCAATTAATCCGCCGGTAAAGGCAACAACGCCGCCATATTTTTCTGCATTTCTGGCAACAAATTCTAAGGTAAGACAAGCACCTTGAGAAAAGCCCGTGAAAAAAATAAATTCTTCTGAGATACCTGCTGCTATAGCATCTTTAACAGTATCGCTAATTAAAGTTAGTGCGGACGACAACCATGGTTCATTTTGCGAAGGCGGAGCCAAAAAAGAAAACGGATACCAACTGTTTTGAAAAGCCTGCGGAGCAAGCAGGCAAAAATCTTTCACATTCAAATAATTGCTGAGTGAAAGAATATCTTGCGCACTTCCGCCTCTTCCATGAATCATGATCAAAACTTTTTTGGCATCTTTTAGATATTTGCCCGCAGCGATTATTTTTTTAGACTGAACAGTCTTCATTTGCTGAAATTTTATTTTACAAAATAAATGTTTAGCAAATCACCATTATTTGTTGCTTCACTGGAAAAATCACAGTGAACAGAGAAATAAGGCAATTTTTATTTAGGAGAAATTCCCGATTGCACAATCTCTGCAAAACTTTTTTCATAATGATGTTCGCCGTTTAAAATCACCATTTTAAAATTTGGCATGCGCACATTTTGCAAAGGTTTGTCATTTTCATCTTCGCCATAATAACAAATAATTGGTTTGTTGATTTTCTGAACTTCTGAAATGACACTATTTTTTTTAGAAATAAAAAGATAGGAAACATGAATTTCAAAATCAGTATATGCCGATGGAGAAAGCAATTGGATGCGTGTTACTTTCTCTTTCAAAATTTCGGGAAGCCGGTTATAAATAAACGGCATTACATCAGCACCGAAAGAATAGCCACACAATAAAATATTTTTCTTTTTCCAAACGGCCGTGTACTCATCGAGCAACGCAGTCGCCGCATTTGCAGCTTCTTCAGGTGTTTTCCTGCTCCAAAAATATTTCAGTGAACTGAGCGCAACAACAGGAACGCCATCAGCAGCAAACTGGTTGCACAAATTTTGCGAAAAAGTATTCCATCCGCCATCACCACTGATATATAAAACCATCAGGTCGGGCCCTTGTTTTTTCGCAGGAATAATCGTTACCGGCAAATCAGAAATATTCACTTTGACCTGCGACTGCACCGGTTCGGAAAGCAAGAATCCAAACGAGATGATAAAAATTATTTTTAAACACTTCATAGAGAATTACGGTTTCATTACTTTGTTCAGCGCCTTTGGCAAACTAATAAGGTCATAATGGTTTTCATAAATAAGATATTTGTTGCTCCACACCGGAGAAAATTTTTCTTTAAAATCTCTCAACCCACGGTAATGGCGGAATTGCTGCAATTTTTCGTACGCAAATTTTAATGTCTTTTCCGGAAGATCGCGCGCTTCTTCAATTCCTGAAAGTGGCGCCAGTCCAAGGTTTACATATTTTATTTTTTTTGACTTGCAATATTCTACCAGGGAAATGATCAATGCATCTGTAACGCCGCCGGGCGCATCTGTTGTTTTACGAATCAAATCGTAAGTGGCTTCGTCAGGTGCATAATCGGGAATGATATTGAGAAATCCAAAAACCTGCTCGTCACGATTTTCGATCGTAATGATCGTTTGTTGTTTTAATTTTTCCCAATCAAACATTCCCTGCGTAAAAACAATTTCTTCACGCCCGGTTGTTTTCAACCAATCGTTGGAAACATAATTCAGTTTTTGCAACAAGCCATCTTTAACCGGTGGCTGATGAACCACAGAAATCAATCCTTTCTTTTCAATATTTTTTAAACCATTTCGCATTGATTTTTTATCTCTTCCTTCCAAAGTAAAATTCTGAACATCAATAACCGCTTCCTGCCCGATGATCAAAGATTTTTTTCCAATCTCTTTAAAAAGTCGCAGGCAATCTTCATCCACACGATAATAAGCAGATTTTAAGCCAGATTCAAAACAGAAGCTTTCAAACTCTTCCAGCATTTGTAATTTTTCTTTCGGACCTGCACAAACAGGTTCGTCTAAAACAATAGCAAAACTTCCGGTCAGCCGGTAAGAAATAAATCCTTCTACCTGTTCTCCAAAATAAAATGATTTATCCTCGGAAGTTTTAAAATAATCTACCGGGGAATTGCCATATTTTTTTATCAATTCATCTGCTTTTAAAAAGTCTTCGCGATCTTGTTTTACCGTGATAAAATAAGGTTTGATCAGGGCATAAAACAACAGCCCGATCGAAACCATTCCGCTAATATGAATCGTATCGAGAAAAACTTTTCCGAATTGGGTTTTTGGAACTAAGTCATCTACGTCGAGCAAAATGAAATTGAGAAAAGTATGTTTAACGGAATCGAGAAAGCCAAAATCAATTCCGAAATGTCTTTTATCCAAAAAATAAAATCCGATGACGCCATAAATAATAACACTGGCAAGAATGATCAAAGAAGTTTCGATGCCAAAGCGTTGCAGTTGCTTGTTGTGTTTGATATAGTATTGCTTTCTTGTAAACCATAAAACAAGCAAGCTAAAAAAAGCCACCGAAGCTTCTTCATAGTCGATCGCTTTGGTTAGGTTTCCGATGAGCGACAAAACGCAAAGCAGGATCGCAAATCGCCATGCATTTTTTAAACCACGAAATAAAAAAGCTGACGTGATGATAGAAAGCAGGCCGAGAATAAAAACCATATAATTGGAAACATGAATGGTTTCCAGCGGCAAAAATTCTCTTAATAATTTTACACGATAACGAAGCGCCGGAGTTAATACAGAAATAATATTAATAATGCCTAAGGCAAAGAGAAGCAGCGCCGGTGCAATGCGCAACAGCATGTTTCCTTTCTTTAGAACAAAACTTACAATTCCTGCTGCAACCGGAAGCCAGAACTCGAACAGGCGATACATCAGGGTGATGGCAAAGGCCTCTGAAGTTGGAAAACCGTAGTGTTTTAAAATGAGTGTCAGTGAAAATTCTATAGCACCAATTCCGCGTAAAAAAGGAGAAATAACGAGCAGCAGAGTTGCAATCACATAACCGACCAAAGCAATTTTCCAGCTTGCTTCCACTCCCATTACTTTCATGGCGATAAAAAGATGTAAAATGCCCGTCAGATCTATAAGAACCGCATACACATTTACCATAAAAAACCGGAATTTGAAATGCGGCTCTTTTCGAAATTCCATGTTGATCTGTGGCAAGAACCGGTTCACCAAACGATGCACCCAACCTTTCCTGATAAAAGAAATGACGATATAAATGATCAGCAATACAAAGAAGATCAGAATCACTGCAGCCTGGTTAGCGTTTTGCCAGCTTTCACCAATAAAAGCGAGATAAATTAAAACCGGAATAGCGATAATGATGATCGATAAA
Source organism: Ginsengibacter sp. (assembly GCA_051953735.1). Taxonomy (GTDB): domain Bacteria; phylum Bacteroidota; class Bacteroidia; order Chitinophagales; family Chitinophagaceae; genus Ginsengibacter. Next base: position 6,616 of record JBQCIM010000099.1, on the reverse strand, counting down.
ATTCCTGTAAAACCATAAATAGTGCTGGCAATATGAATGCGAGTTTTATTTTCTTCATTCGTTTCTTCCTGGATGTCTTTTGTAAAAAAAGCAAGTGAAGTAATGCCGCCGCCGGGAAGAAAAATACTGATGAGATTTCGTTTTAAAAACAGAACCGTTGATTCCCATAAACTCACTTTCAAACCAACTGCTTTAAAGCTCGCGATATACATCACCGCTTGTAGAAGAATATAAACAGCAGTCACAAAAATTCCCACAGCAATCCAGGCGCCATCACCTGAACTTAAGTATTCTCCAACATTTCTTAATTCTTTTCCCTCGCTTCTGATAAAAAAAATGCCAAGCGCCAGCAGCAAAACCCCTGTTATTTCGCTTACATATAATTTAGGCTGGATGAGTAATTTTCTAAACTTAGGTAACATGCTTACACGTCAATATTTTCCAAAAAAGTTTTAAATAGCAAATCTCGTTTATTTGTGGATAATGAAGAATTGTTTGAAAGAGCTTTGCCATTTTTAAAAATTTTTTCCAAGGGACAGTAAAAGAACAAATTTGTGTTTTTCTTATTCTGTCAGATTGAAGTTGTTATCTTTATATTGATTTCTTTCTGTCTTTAAAATCTTTTGCTTTGTCTTCAAAAATAATAAAACCAATAGAGGCATTTTCTTTCATTTTGATCGCTTTCATTTCATGGTCTTTTCAAAAAGATCAAAAGAGTTTTGAAGTGATTAACGTAGAAGGCGGTACAATTTCCGGAACTGTAAATTCTTCCCGCGACATCCATATTTTCAAAGGAATTCCTTTTGCTGCTCCTCCTGTTGGAGAATTAAGATGGAAAGAGCCACAACCAGTAGTTCCCTGGAGCGGAATTAAAAAATGTACCACTTTTGGTCCAAGCCCGGTGCAAAACAGTCCTCACCCTTTTGGTCCGTGGTCAGAAGAATATTTGATTCCAAAGGAACCGATCAGCGAAGATTGTTTGTATCTGAATGTATGGACCGGCGCTCATTCTGCAAAAGAAAAAAGGCCGGTTGTGATCTGGATTTACGGCGGCGGATTTGTAAGCGGCGGCACAGCAGTTCCGGTTTATGACGGCGAAGCAATGGCAGAAAAAGGAATTGTGTTCGTAAGCGCCAATTATCGGGTCGGCATCTTTGGTTTTTTTGCATTGCCTCAATTAACAAAAGAATCAGTTCATCAAACTTCAGGAAATTATGCGTTACTTGATCAGATTGCAGCGATCAAATGGATTAAGAAAAATATTGCTGCTTTTGGTGGCGATCCTGATAACATTACAATTGCTGGTCAGTCAGCGGGTTCGTGGAGCGTTAATTACCTCGTTGCTTCTCCTCTTTGTAAAAAATTATTTCAAAAAGCAATTGCTGAAAGTGGAGGGCAATTTATTGGCCCCAAAGCGCCCACATTGAAAGACGCTGAAGAAGCAGGAGAAAAGTTTGAAAAATTACTGAATGTGGCTTCCCTTCAAGATTTGAGAAAAATTCCGGCAGACGAATTATTAAAGAAACCGTGGTTGTTGAATACTCCGATTATTGATCGATATGTTTTGCCTCAATCCATTGCAGTAACTTTTGGAGAAGGAAAACAAAACGATGTGGCTTTACTGACGGGATGGAATCAAGATGACGGGCTGGCTTTTGGGAAAATGCCATCTGTTGAAGAATATAAAAAACAAGCTGAAAAGCAATATGGACATGATGCAGCAAAATTTCTACAATTATATCCGGGAAATACGGATGATGAAGTTGCTGCTTCAACGCAAAAACTTTCAAGAGATCATATTTTTGGAATTCAGAATTATTCGTGGGCAAATGAGCAGGCAGAAAAAAGCAAGTACAAGGTTTATGTTTACCGTTTTGTCAGAAAACTTCCTGCAACCGGCGAGTATCAGAAATATGGCGCATTTCATACGGGTGAAGTGGCTTATGCTTATGATAATTTAAACTTTGTGCACCGTTGTCCTTGGCAGCCCGTAGATTATTCTTTAGAAAATATCATGTCATCTTATTGGGCCAATTTCATTCGTTCAGGAAATCCAAATGAAGCCGGACTTCCGGAATGGCCAGCTTATAATACTACTTCAAATCTCATCATGCTCTTGAATGAAAATCCGAAAGCAATCCGATTACCAGATAAGGCGAATCTTGATTTTTTGATTCAGAAAGATTTGAAAAAGGGAGCATCAGAATAAGACAATCTACTTTGAATGATTTTCAAAAGTCAGAAATACTATTTTTCAATTAGTGAAAAAATATTTCCTGCAGGATCTTTGAACCATGCGATGTTGGGTCCTCCATTGCCACGGCTGATACCTTTTTCATCTGTTTGTATCTGGCCTTCATATTGTTCAAATGATACTCCTTTCTTAATTAGTTGATCAACTGCCTGATCAATATTCATGACAGGAAAATTAAGAACCGTAAAGGTTGCCGGAGTATGATTTGGTTTAGGATATACCAATATTTTGCTTTCACCGTCCAGTTTCAATTCAATTACTCCCATAGGATTATCAGCTACCTCTAATCCTAGAACTTCCTGGTAAAAAGCTTTTGCTTTTTGCAAATCATTTACGGAAAAACTGCTAAAGGGTTTTGAGTTTGTCAACATAAAAAATAATTTTTTTTACAGCCAAACTTACCTCAATTTATAAAATAAAAGAGGCGGTAAATACGACAATATAAGGGAGTGATTGCGACACAATCCAAGCACTGTCAAAGCCTTTATGAAATATGAAGCAACTTTCATCTTCTCTCAGTTTTTTCAATTTCTTTTTTTACTGCCGGCGCCACTTTCGCTCCAAACAATTCAATAGATTTCATTACCATTTTATGAGGCACATTGCCAACGCTTGCCTGGGCCATAAAACGTGTAAAACCAAATAGTTCATACTCGTAAAGAATCTTATCAATTACCTGTTGCACACTTCCTACCATCACCGCGCCTTCAGCCGAGCGGGAATATTCAAATTGCTGCCGCGAAAGTGGCGGCCATCCTCTGTCTCGTCCAACCCTGTTCATCATTTCAGCATAATAAGGATAAAATTCATCACCGGCTTTTTGTGAATCCTCCGAAACATAAAAATGATTATTGATACCGAATTGAAGTGTGGACATATCTCTTCCTGCTTTCCTGGAAGTTTCTTTATATAAATCAATAAAATGAACAAACTGTTCAGGCCTGCCACCAATGATCGCCAACATTAATGGAAGCTGTAAAGTAGCTGCCCGTATTGCTGAGGCGGGCGTTCCTCCTGCGGCAATCCAAGTGGGAATTTTCGATTGATAAGGCCTTGGATAAACGCCACGGTTTTGAATCGAGGGACGATGCTTTCCACGCCATGAAACTTTTTCGCTTTTATTGAGTTGTAATAACAGGTCTAATTTTTCCTCAAACAATTCATCATAATCATTAAGATCATATCCAAACAAAGGAAATGATTCAATGAAAGAGCCTCTTCCCGCCATGATCTCTGCGCGACCGGAAGATAAAATATCAACAGTAGAAAAATTCTGAAAAACACGAACCGGATCATCAGAACTTAAAACAGTTACTGCACTGGAAAGTTTGATATTTTTTGTGATCATCGCCGCGGCGCCCAAAATCACTGCAGGAGAGGAAACGGCGTAATCAGGGCGATGATGCTCCCCTACTCCAAATACATCCAATCCCAACTGATCAGCGAGTTCAATTTCTTCCATCAGATCTTTGATCCGCTGATGCGCATTGATCGACCTTCCGGGAAGGCTTTCCGGCTCCATGTCTGCAAAAGTGATAAGGCCAAGTTCCATGTTTTCGGTTCTAAGTTATTTATAAGAGGATTCGAAATGTTGATCGACTATTTTTACAGTAAACAAAGTAATAAATTCATTTTCTAATTTACCTAGAATGAAAAATCATTCCCGAGGTATCATTTAGAAATTACTTGCCTCATCCAGCTGTTTCATTTGCGCGCTGGTCAATTTCAAATTGGTGGCATTGATCAATTCCTTCAATTGTTTTTCATTCGTTGCACTTGCAATTGCTGAAGTAACAAATGGTTTTTGAAGCATCCATGCAATGGCAATTTCAGATAAAAGAACTTTTTGTTCGGCTGCTACTTTATCCATTGAATGTAAAATTTTATAACCTCTTTCATTCAGATATTTTTTTCCAATTCCTTCTCCTCTCGCGCTTTTCTGCAGATCAATTTGACTTCTATATTTTCCGGAGAGAAAACCACTTGCCAATGCATAATAAGGAAGCACTGCCAAACCCTCTTCAGTCACGAGTTTCAGGTATTCGTGTTCAAACTTTTGACGGTCGTATAAATTGTATAAAGGTTGAAGACTGATGTAAGGTTGCTGATTATTTTTCCTTGCAAAATCATTGGACGCTTTAATTCTTTCCGCACTCAAATTCGATGCGCCAATATATCTTATTTTCCCTTCTTTGATCAATTCGTTCAATGCAGTCATCGTTTCTTCAACAGGAGTATCAAGATCGTCATAATGCGTTTGATACAAATCAATATGATCGGTTTGCAATCTTTTCAATGAAGCTTCAGAAGCTTCTTTTACATATTTGGCGCTCAAATCTTTTTTACCTTTTCCAACATCACCACCAAGTTTCGTAGCGATCAAAACATCCGTTCTTTTGCCATTTTTTTTCATCCAGTTTCCAATGATCGTTTCAGATTCTCCGCCTTTGTTTCCGGGAACCCATCTTGAGTAAGTGTCCGCTGTGTCGATGAAGTTGAAACCCGCGTCAACAAAGTTGTCAAGGATTTTAAAAGATTCTTTTTCATCGATCGTCCATCCAAAAACATTTCCGCCAAACATCAATGTTGAAACCAATAAATCCGACTTTCCTAGTTTTCTTTTTTCCATTTCATTTATAATTTACTTTTCGAATTGCGGCTAAGTTACTGCACAAGTTTTGTTGCTCGTTTGCGGGAAAGGGTAAAAAAAAGGTGCTGGTTTTTAGCCAACACCTTTTTTGAATCTAACTTACCGGAATTTCTTTCGTTGCCTTTACTTCGGTTTTTGATTTAGGCAATTCTATATCCAAAACTCCGTCTTTGTAAGATGCAGAAATGCTGTCATCTTTGACGTTATCAGGCAAACGAAAGCTACGGGTGAAAGAACTGTAACTATATTCTCTTCGCGTATAATCCTTGTCTTTGCCATTGTTGTTGTTTTCAGTTTTTGTTTCAGCGCTGATGGTCAAAACATCATCGTCTACTTTCAATTTAAAATCATCTTTCGCAAATCCTGGCGCCACTACTTCCAGAGAATAATTTTTATCATTTTCAGCAATATTCACTGCCGGAAAATCTTTGTCCCATGTCCTTAACCAGTTGTTGTTGAAAAAGTTATCTGCACTTAAAAAATCACGCCAGGGTTGCATTCCGCCCTGGTTTCTTTTTGCAATATTTGCCATAATTGCCTCCTTTTTTATTTTGAATTAAGTAATAAATTTTGTGATACGAGCCACAAAAAGAATTCCATTAATTCTCAAAAAAAGTTAAAGATTCTTTTGATTCTAAGTTTTCAAATTAGGTTTCGTAGATATTTTAACGGAAGTCATTGTCAATGAACCGGCCACTGCTTTATCATTGAAAAATGAAATTTCATCTTTATTATTTTTTAATCCCAATGAATACAACAGCGGTAAATAGTGTTCAGGGGTAGGAATTGCAAGTCGTGCTTCTGTGCCAAGTGTTTCATAATTGATCAGCGGCTGGTAATCGCCTGAAGAAATAATTTGCTTGAACCGGTCATTCATTGTCAAAGCCCAGTCATAGCCAAAACCGGTATTGTTCATATTTTGCCAGGAAATCATCCTGAGATTGTGAACCATATTTCCGCTACCCATGATCAAGACACCTTTTTTTCTTAATGAATACAATTCTTTCGCAAGGTCATAATGATATTGCGGTGGTTTGGTATAATCAATACTCAATTGCAAAACTGGGATTTTTGCTTCGGGATACATTCGCCTCACAACACTCCATGCGCCATGATCCAAACCCCAATCGTGATCCAGCTCCACATTAGCAGAATGTAACAACGACGCAGTTTCCTGAGCCAAAGCAGGATTTCCTGGTGCCGGATATTGAACATCAAATAATGCCTGGGGAAATCCACCGAAATCATGAATCGTTTCAGGAAAATCCATTGCCGTGACACGCGTTCCATTGGTAAACCAGTGCGCTGAGATGACAAGCACAGCCGATGGCGTTGGAATTTCTTTTGCCATCCGAATCCAACGTTCACTAAATTCATTATCCTCAATTCCATTCATTGGCGAACCGTGGCCTACAAACAAAATAGGCATCAAAAAATCCTGTTCTTCGAGGTCGCTGGTAAACTTATTGAATGCTGAAAGAGTGTTCATTTATTTATTTCCTTTTGCTTTTAATAAAATAAAAAATTGCTTTAAAACATTGTTTACTGGCAATTGCCGTCAGTGGTGCATGTTTCTCCTTCCGTAAGGATCACAGGCTTTTTTTCTTTTGCAAAATCGTCCCACGCTTGAGTTAAAGCTTCTAAAAAAATCTCCTGAGGCTGTGCACCTGAAACGCCATATTTATTGTTCAATACAAAAAACGGAACTCCAT